>NZ_BAABHJ010000016.1:0-197862 GCF_039542035.1 Actinoallomurus liliacearum | reverse complement strand
GAGGTCGCCGGCGTCCGGGCCGGCGTCGCACCCGTCCGCTCGGGCCGGGCCGCCGGCCTCTTGGCCGCCGTCCGCGTGCCGGCGGTCTCGGCCGCCGTCGTGCCCGCCGACCTGCTCGCGGTCTTCGCCGCGGTGCCCGCCGACCTGCCCGTGGTCTTCCCGCCCGTCGCGGCGCGCGTCCGCGTGCCGGCGGGCGCGGCCTCGGTCCGGTCCTTGGCCCGGGACCTCCCGTCGGTCCTGCCGCGCGGCGTGACCTTGGCCGCCTTGCCCCCCGACGCCGCCTCGGTCCTGTCGCGCGGCGCCGGCTTCGCGGTCGTCCGGTCCCGCGACGTCGGCTTGGCCGGCTTCTCGGCCGCGGCGGCTCCCCGGCCGGTCGCGGGCGTGTCCTTCTTCGCGGTGTCCTTCCCGGCATCGCCCGCCCGGATGGGCGCGTCCCCGCGCCGACGGCGACGCCGGGTCTCCGGCGGCGGAGTCGTGATGGTCATGCGATGCCTCCTGCTCCACTCCGCCCGCTCGGCGGCTGCTCACCGAGGGGCATCGCGCCGATGCCTCGCGGACGTCGCTCCTCCCGGATCCGCTCGGCGGCGCGCAGGCGTGCCGAGGCGGCTCGGGGGTTGGTCGTGGTCTCCTCGTCGGCCGGTTGCTCCGCCCCCCGGGTGAGGAGGCGGAACCGGGGCTGCAGCTCGGGCAGCGGGACCGGCAGGTCGGGTGGGGTGGTGTCGGTGGTGCGCGCGGCCAGCGCCCGCTTGACGATCCGGTCCTCCAGCGAGTGGTAGGACAGGACGGCGATGCGCCCGCCGACGGCCAGGGCGTCGAGCGCGGCGGGCACCGCGCGCTCGAGGGCGGCCAGCTCGCCGTTCACCTCCATGCGCAGCGCCTGGAAGGTGCGCTTGCCCGGATGGCCGCCCGTGCGGCGCGAGGCGGCGGGGATGGCGCCGCGGACGACGTCGACGAGGCGAGCCGTCGACGTGAGCGGGGCGCGCCCCCGCTCACGGACGATCGCCTCGGCGACGCGCCGCGCGAACCGCTCCTCGCCGTAGTCACGCAGGATGCGCGTCAGGTCGGCGACCGAATAGGTGTTGACCACCTCTTCGGCGGTGAGCCGCTGGGTGCGGTCCATCCGCATGTCGAGCGGTGCGTCGTAGGAGTAGGCGAAGCCGCGCTCGGCCTCGTCGAGCTGCGGGGACGAGACGCCCAGGTCGAAGAGGATCGCGTGGATCCGGGGAACGCCCAGGTCCGCCAGGACCTGCGGGATCTCGTCGTAGACGGCGTGCACGAGCGTGAACCGACCGGCGTACGGCTCCAGGCGGCGCCGGGACCGCTCGAGCGCGGTCGTGTCGCGGTCCAGCCCGATGAGCCGCGCCCGCGGGTACGCGGCGAGGACGGCGGTGGCGTGCCCGGCGAGGCCCAGGGTGGCGTCGACGTAGATCGCGTCCTCATCGGAGGGCGCCGTCAAGGCCGGGGCGAGCAGCGCCAGTATCCGGTCCAGCATGACCGGAACATGGCCCTGCGCGCGCGGCCCCTCCTCGCGCTCGTCGTCGCCGTGCATGAAACCCCCTCAGGACGCCACTGCTCGCGGACAGCGCTGAGACCGCGCTCGCTGACGCCCGTCACCCCTGAGGAAGAATCGTTCAGGAACGATAAAGGCGGCCGGTGTGGCCGTCTGCCCCGTGGAAGACGCCACCCCTCCTGCTCGGCGGCTCACCGCTCAATGGCTTTACGCCGGCCCCCGATCGGGATTTCGTCCGGCCAGGTCCCCATCCGCTGCTCCGTGAGGAAGATGTGCAACGGCCATCTGGCACCGGGGAAGGTGCGCCAGCTGGGAGCGGGTGGAGACCTCGCCGAACGGATCCGATCACCGGCGATGGTGCGTCAAAGAATCCCGGGCAGCACCTCCTCCGACAGATCGGAGAACTGCTGCTCCTGGTCGGCCAGGTAGGTCTCCCAGGCGGTCGCGTCCCAGATCTCCAAGCGCGTGTTGGCACCGATGACGGCGCAGTCGCGGGTCAGGCCCGCGTAGCGCCGCAGCGCCTGCGGAATGGTGATCCGGCCCTGCTTGTCGGGGACCTCGTCCGAAGCGCTGGCGAAGAAGACCCGGCTGTAGTCCCGCACTGCCTTGGCGGTGACCGGTGCGGTGCGAAGCGCCTCGGTGATGCGCTGGAACTCGGCCTCAGGGAAGACGTAGAGGCAGCGTTCCTGGCCCTTCGTGATCACCAATCCCCCTGACAGCTCCTCGCGGTACTTCGCCGGCAGGAACAGTCGTCCCTTGTCGTCCAGGCGCGGTGAGTGAGTGCCGAGGAACATCGGCCCCCACCTCCCGCTTCGCGGGGTCGATTGCCCTCCCCCACGGCGCCCCACTGTACTCCACTCTCCCCCACGGTCAACGACCAAAACACCGGTCACACGGCATCTCGCCACGCGTACGGCCAGGTCAGAAGAGGGCGCCTTCGTGGGGTGCCACACACCCCGTCAGAGCCGCCCGGCGCGTCGGTCAGGGTCGCCGGACGGCCCCGGCCGGAGGGGCGGGTGGGGCGCGTGGGGGAAAGTGGAGGACCGCCGGGGTCACGACCCGTCGCCGTCCGGCCGCGGACCGCGTCGGCCGGGCCGGGAGGCCGCCGCCGGGGCGCCCTGCGCCGCGACCGGGACATCGCCGCGCGTCGGGCCGCAGCCATCGCCGCGGCAGGGCCCGACGACGTACTGTCAGTACGACATATCGGGTGGGAGCGTCCATCCACGGCGGCCGGGCGATGCGGCGCCCGCCGCCCGGGTGGCCCGAGGAGGGGTAAGTGTCAGTAAGCACGCACGGCGACATCGGCCGGGGACTGGACGGGCTGGCCCAGATCTCGAGCAAGATCCTCGGAGCCATCGAGTCCGTCATCGAGGGCAAGCCCGATGTCGTACGCCTCGCGCTGACCGTCCTGCTCGCCGAGGGTCACCTCCTCATCGAGGACGTCCCCGGCGTCGGCAAGACGATGCTGGCCAAGGCGCTCGCCAAGTCGATCGACTGCTCGGTGCGGCGGGTGCAGTTCACCCCCGACCTGCTGCCGAGCGACATCACCGGGGTCAGCGCCTACAACCAGGAGCGCCGGGAGTTCGAGTTCAAGCCGGGTCCGGTGTTCGCGAACATCGTGGTGGGCGACGAGATCAACCGGGCGTCGCCGAAGACGCAGTCCGCGCTGCTGGAGTGCATGGAGGAGCGCCAGGTCACCGTCGACGGCCACACGTATCCGCTGGACGCCCCGTTCATGGTGATCGCGACGCAGAACCCGGTCGAGATGGAGGGGACCTATCCGCTCCCCGAAGCACAGCGTGACCGGTTCACCGCCCGGATCGCGATGGGCTACCCGGAGCCGGCCGCGGAGCTGGAGATGCTCGACGTGCACGGCGGGCCCTCCCCGCTGGACCGGCTGCAGCCCGTCGCCCAGGACGGCGACGTACGGGCGATGATCGAGGTCGTCCGCGAGGTGCACATCGCGCCCGCGCTGCGCGGGTACGCCATCGCCCTCGTCACCGCCACCCGGGACCATCCGGAGCTGCGCCTCGGCGCCTCACCGCGGGCGACCCTCCAGCTCGTCCGGGCCGCCCGCGCCTACGCGGCCCTGGACGACCGGGAGTACGTCCTCCCCGACGATCTACAGCGTCTCGCCGTCCCGGTGCTCGCGCACCGGCTCCTGCCGACGGCCGAGGCACAGGTCCAGCGCCGGTCGCCCGCGCAGATCGTCGCCGAGCTGATCGAACGCGTTCCGGTCCCCGATCACCGGCGCTGACATGGCGGGGACGCTCCACGCGCTGACCACGCGGGGCCGGTCGTTCATCGCGGCGGGGGCCACCGCGATCGTGTGCTCGTTCGTCCTGGGCGAGCGGGACCTCCTCCGCGCCGGCCTGCTCATCCTTGCCCTGCCGCTGCTGTCCGTGCTGGTGGTCTCGCGGACCCGCTACCGCCTGACCTGCTCGCGCCGGGCGAACCCCACCCGCTTCCCCGCCGGTGGTGAGGCGCAGGTGAACGTCCTGCTGGAGAACGTCTCGCGGCTGCCCACCGGGATCCTCCTCGTCGAGGACCAGGTGCCGTACACGCTGGGCGGTCGCGCGCGGTTCGTCATCGACCGGATCGAGCCGGGCGGCGCCCGGGAGATGGCCTACCGGGTACGGGCGGACGTCCGCGGCCAGTACCGCGTCGGGCCGCTGACCGTGCGCCTGGCGGACCCGTTCGGGCTGGTGGAGCTCGCGCGGTCGTTCACGGCCGCCGACGTCATCACGGTCACCCCGGCGATCGTGCCCCTCCCGGCGGGCCGGCCGACCGGCTCGTGGACGGGCGGCGGTGAGAGCCGGGCACGCATGGTGGCCGGCGCCGGGGAGGACGACGTGACGCCGCGCGAGTACCGGCACGGCGACGACCTGCGGCGGGTGCACTGGCGGTCGACGGCGCGCCGCGGCGAGCTGATGGTGCGCCGTGAGGAACAGCAGTGGCAGACGAGCGGCACCCTCTTCCTGGACACGCGGAGGACGGCGCACTGGGGGGACGGTCCGGGCGCGTCGTTCGAGCACGCGGTGTCCGCGGCGGCCTCGATCGGGCTGCGGCTCGGCCGGGAGGGGCTCGGCCTGCGGTACGTCACGGATGAGGGCGTGGCGCTCGCCCCGTCCGCGACGTTCGAGGGTGCGCTCCTCGACCTCCTCGCCGTCGTCCGCACGTCGCGGGGCCGGTCGCTGCGGCCGGGCCTGGCGGCCGTCCGCGAGACGGCGAACAAAGGCGACGGTTTGATCGTCGGAGTGTTCGGGCGGCTCACCCCCGAGGACGCCCGGGAGGTCACCGGGGCCGGGCACGGGACCGCCGCCCGCGTCGCGGTGATCATCGGGGAGGAGAGCGCGGACCCGGAGGTCACCCGGATCCTGCGCGCGGCGGGGTGGCGGGTCCTTCCCGTGGCCTCGGCCGCCGCGCTGCGGACGGCCTGGCCCGACGGCGGGGAACGGCGCGGACGGCCCGACCGGACGGAGGCGCGATGAGGATACGTCTGACGATCGCGGCCTGCGCGGCCACGCTGCTCGCCTCGGTCGCGCTGTACCCGCTGTTCAAGACGGCCGGGTGGTTCGGCAGCGGGCTGGGCGCGGTGCTCACCGTGGGCGGGGCGGGCGCGTCGACCCGACGCTTCCGCCTGCCCGTCCCGGCCTGTCTGCTGATCGCCGCGATCGCGCTGCTGTGCTACCTCAACGTGCTGTTCGCGTCCGGTGACGCGCTGCTCGGGGTGGTCCCGACCCCCGGGTCGGTGTCCTACCTGGCGGACCTGGCCCGCGACGGCTGGCAGGACTCGTTCCGCTACGCCCCGCCCGTGCCGATGCTGCCGGGGGTGGAGCTGCTGAGCACCGGCGGCATCGGGCTGATCGCGATCCTGGTCGACCTGCTCGCCGTGCGTCTGCGCCGCGCCGCCCCGGCCGGCCTGCCCCTGCTGGCGATGTACGCCCTCCCGTCGCGGTTCCGGCAGGAGAGCGCCGGCTGGCTGCTCTTCCTGCCGGGCGCGGCCGGATATCTCGTGCTCCTCGTGGCCGACGCCCGTGACCGCCTCTCCGGCTGGGGCCGTCCGGTGTTCACGCGGTACTGGTCGGGCGAGGCGTCCCGGGACGACCGCCCCGACTCGAGTCCGCTGGCCGTGACAGGGCGGCGGATCGGGCTGACCGCCGTCGCCCTGGCGGTCGTGGTCCCCCTCGCGGTGCCCGACATCGATCCGCACTGGCTGCCCGAGGCCGGCGGCGGCGGCACCGGGCTCACCACGGTGACGACCCCGGATCCGCTGGTCAGCCTGAAACGGCAGCTCGTACGCGCGGACGACGCCGTCGTCCTCACCTACCGCACGTCCGACGACGGCTCCTCCCCCGAGTACCTGCGGATGTACTCGCTGGACCGGTTCGACGGCGACGGATGGACGTACTCCGCCATCCACGGGGACAAGAACGCGCGCGTCGACGGCAAGACCCTGCCCTCGGCGCCGGGCCTGGAGCTGGACGCCTCCCTCCTCCATCCCGTGACCACCAGGATCTACGTCGACTCGCACGTGCGCGGGATGACCGTCCTGCCGACCCCCTACCCGCCGACCAAGGTGTCGATCAAGGGCGACTGGCGGGTCGACGCCCCCACGTTGATGATCTTCTCGCCGCACGAGTCGGCGGGCGGCCGGGCCTACACGGTGTCGAGCGTCCGTCCCACGCCCACGTACCAGCAGCTCGAGGCCGTCGCGCCGCTCCCCGCCGAGGTCGTGTCGCGGTACTTGCCCGTACCGGCGACGGTCCCGGCCGACGTCGCCGCCCTGGCGCGCAGGCTGACCACGACGGCGTCGACGCCGTACGAACGGGCCGTCAAGCTGCAGCAGTGGTTCACGAAGCCCGGCAACTTCACCTACAGCCTCGACGCGCCCTCCCCGCGCAATGTCGGGGCGCTCCGCGACTTCCTGTTCGTCAGCAAGACCGGGTACTGCGAGCAGTTCGCGGCGTCGATGGCGCTGCTGGCCCGGATCGTCGGCATCCCCGCGCGCGTCGCCATGGGCTACACGGCCGGTGAGCGGCGGGCGGACGGCAGCTGGGCGGTGCGGACCAAGGACACGCACGCCTGGCCCGAGCTCTACTTCTCCGGAATCGGCTGGCTCCGGTTCGAGCCGACCCCGGCGGGCGGGACGGGCCAGGGCAGCGCGACCGTGCCGGAGTACACGAGCCCGCAACTGCTCCCCGGCGCGCCGGCCGCGGGTTCGACGGGCCGGCTCCCCTCGGCGGGAGAGACGTCGGGCGGCCGCTCGGCCACCGGCTCCGGGTCGGTCCCGCACCGCCGCGCCGACCCGATGGACCGGAGCGGTTCGGCCGGTCCGCTGGCCCCGACGCACCGCGACGGCCTGCCGGTCGGCCCGCTGCTTACGCTGCTGGCCGTCGTCCTGCTCGCCGCGCTGCCCGCGGCACTGCACCGCCTGGCCCGAGTCCGCCGCTGGGCTCGCGGGGCCACCGAGGCCGACGTGGCGCATGCGGCCTGGGACGAACTACGGGTCGCCGCGGCGGACTTCGGCCTCCCGTGGCGGGCCGGCGACAGCCCGCGCGCCGCGGCCCGGCGGCTCATCGAGGCGCGGCCGCTGGACGAGCCGGCCGCCGAGGCGCTGGCCCGGCTCGTACGGGCCGAGGAGCTCGCCAGGTACGCGCCGGCGCCCGGTCCCGGCACGGGGCTGCGCGGTGACGCGTGCTCGGTACGGGCCGCCTTCGCCGCCGCGGCGGGCCGGCGCCGCCGGTTGCGGGCCCGGGTACTGCCGCCTTCCTCGGCGGTGTTCCTGCGCGGCGTGGGCGGCCGGGCGCTCGACGCGTTCGACCGGATCGACTCCCTCGCCCTGCGCCGGCGACGCCACTCCGCCGGCTGAACGCCGAACGGAGCCAACCGGCGCGTCCACCCGCCGGTGTGTCCACCCGCCGGTGTGTCCACCCGGCGGCCGGAGGAGGCCGGAAGCGCGTCACCGCCCGGCGGCCTGCCGGGCGGTGGCGTGGGTCTTCGGACGCTAAAGCTCTCCGTGGCGGCGGCGCCAGCGCTCCTCGAGGCGCTCCATGAACCCGCCGCCGGCCGCCTTCTGCCGCCTGCCCCGCCTGCGCGGCGCCGGATCGGCCACTCCGTTCATCCGCTTCCAGCCGGCCAGCCCCCACGCGCAGCAGGTGACCATGAGCAGGAACCCCGCCACGCTGATCACGATGCTGATCGGCATGGTGTTCACGATCACGCCTGCCAGCACCACGAAAAGGCCCAGCGCGGAGCCGATCGCGGCCTTCCAGATCCTGCGCCTGTAATGCACCTGTGGATCGGTCGAGCGGACCGCCGAAGCGAACTTCGGATCCTCGGCGTACAGCGCGCGCTCGATCTGGTCGAGCATGCGCTGCTCGTGGTCAGAGAGCGGCACGGCGCCTCCCAAAGACAGCCCCACGAAGGGGAATCCCACGCCGGACGGGGACATGGCTATCGGTGATATGCCCAGAATACGAGCCCTGACGACCGGGGGAAAGAAAACGTTCGACTGTGGACAGGAGGATCGTCAAGTCATCGCCCCTGATCACTCGCCGTGGTCACACTGATCACATCCGCCTCATACCTCATCTTCGGCCTCTCGACCGTGGCGAGCATCACTTTCGCGGTCCGCGCGGACCAGGGCGGCGGGGCGTACGGCACCCGCGCCGAACCGGCGCGCCGCCAGGTCCATGGCCGCCTCCGCCTGGCGCCAGCCGACCTCCGGCTCGCCCAGGGCCAGCTGCCGGGGGGTCGTGCCGGCCGGCACCAGATTCTCGACCCGCACGCCCACCAGCCGCAGCGGGGCCCCCTGCAACCCGGACGCCTCGTACAGCGCGCACGCGGTCGCGTAGATCTCCCGGGCCACGTCCGTCGCGTCCGCGAGCGTACGGGCGCGGGTCAGGGTGGTGAAGTCCGGCCGGCGGAGCTTGACCGCCACGGTGCGGCCCGCCTGGCCGCTCCCCCGCAGCCGCGCGCCCACCCGGTCGGACAGCCGCAGCAGCTCGCGCCGGATCGCCTCCGGGTCGGCGATGTCGTGGTCGAAGGTCTCCTCCGCGCCGATGCTCTTGTCCGGCACGCTCGCCGTCACCGGCCGCGGGTCCCGACCCCAGGCCAGGTCGTGCAGGTGGCGGCCGACCGCCTCGCCGACCTCGCGCCGCAGGGTGTCGACCGGCGTCCGCGCGAGGTCTCCGACCGTGCGCAGGCCCAGGCGCAGGAGGGACTCCTCGGTCCGCTCTCCCACCCCCCACAGGGCCGCGACCGGCAGCGGATGCAGGAAGTCGACCACCCCGTCCGCGGGCACGACCAGGAGACCGTCCGGTTTGCACCTGGTCGACGCGAGCTTGGCCACGAACTTCGTGCTCGCGACCCCGACCGAGCAGGTGATGCCCTGCTGCTCGTGGACCTGCTCCCGGATCATCCGGCCGATCTCCGCGGGCCGGCCGAGCCGGCGCCGCGCCCCCGCCACGTCGAGGAACGCCTCGTCGAGCGCGAGCGGCTCCACCAGCGGCGTGATCGACCGGAAGATCTCCATGACGCCCGCCGACGCGGCGGCGTACCTGTCGTGGCGGGGCGGCAGCACGACCGCCTGCGGGCAGAGTCGCCGGGCCCGGCTCATCGGCATCGCCGAGTGCACCCCGAAGGCCCGCGCCTCGTACGACGCGGCGGACACGACGCCGCGCGGCCCCGCCCCGCCGACCACGACGGGACGGCCGCGCAGCTCCGGATGCTCCAGCAGCTCGACGCTCACGAAGAAGGCGTCCATGTCCACGTGCAGGACCGTGCAGCCGGTGTCGTCCCCCGGCGGGCCGGGCTGTGGCCCGGGCCGGTGCAGCTGCTGTTTCCTGCTCATCGGTCGCTCACTGGTCGCCGTTCATGGTCCTAGGACCGGCGCCGGTAGGCCAGGGCGTGGAGTTGGGTGGCGACGTCCTTCAGGACGGGGTGCATGGAGACGGCCCGCTCGAGGGCGACGAGCTCGTCGGCGGCCCCGCGCTCACCGTCGATGATGCCGCTGGGCACCAGGTCGGCGAACACCCGGACGCCGTGCACCGGCCCCGCCCGCAGGCCCGCCGCCTCGATCAGCTCGGCCAGCATCCCGGAGGTGAACCGGCGCGGCACCGGGTCGCGGTCCCCCCAGCGGCCCTGGGCGCTGGACAGCACGCGGCGGGCGTCCTCGAAGTGCCCGGCGAGCGCCCGGTGGAGCACCGCGGCGACCTGGTTGGCGGCCAGCACGCTGACCGCTCCGCCGGGCCGGACTGTGCGGGCGATGGCGGCCAGCGCCGTGGCCGGGTCGTCGACGTACTCCAGCACGCTGTGGCAGATGACGAGGTCCGCGCTGTCGGGGCCGACGACGTCGGGCAGGCCGTCGGCATCGCCCTGCGCGGCGCGGACCGTGACGCCGGCCTCGGCCGCGCGCCGTTCGAGGCCGGCGAGGGCGTCCGGGCTGGCGTCGACCACCGTCACCCGGTGCCCGAGCTCGGCGAGCGGCACGGCCAGCCCGCCGGTGCCACCGCCCGCGTCGACGACGTCGAGCCGGTCACGGCCCGACTCCTTGGCGGTCTCGTCGAGGACGTCGCGCAGGATCTCCCACACGACGGCGGTGCGCGTCGACCGCGAGCGCGGACGATCGGTCACGGCTTGCCCCCTCCCGGCTCTGTGTTCTCCCCACCCTAGGGCCTGTCCACCGGCTGAGCGTCCTCGGTCGGCGGGCGCGGTCAGGAGGGATGGGCGCGGGCGCGCGGATACGCACGGACCCGTTCGCCCCCCGGCTTCGGGCGGGGAGACATCCGGCCGGCACCTCCCGGTGCCGGCCGGTCCCGCGTGGCCCCGTCTAGAGGGACAGGGACGGTTTCAGCTCCAACAGCCGCGACAGCAGGCCGTTGACGAACCGGGGCGACTCGTCGGTGGACAGGTCGGTCGCGAGGGCCACCGCCTCGCTGACGGCGACCCCGTCGGGCACGTCCTCGCTCCACAGCAGCTCGTATCCGCCGAGACGCAGGATGTTGCGGTCGACGATGGGCATCCGGTCGAGCGTCCAGCCGACGGCGTACGTCGCGATCAGCTCGTCGAGGCGCTCGCGGTGCGCGGCGACTCCCTCGACGAGTCGCTCGACGAAGTCCTGCTCGGCGAGCCGGTGCTCCGACTGCCGGGTGCGCCGGTCGAGGACCTCGACCGGCGACTCACCGCGGACCTCGGCCTCGTAGAGGATCTCCAGGGCGCGTCTGCGCGCCTTGCTCCGTGCCGCCACGGATCAGGCACGACCCAGGTAGTCGCCCGAGCGGGTGTCGACCTTGATCTTCTCGCCGGTCGTGATGAACAGCGGGACGTTGATCGTCGCACCGGTCTCGACCGTCGCGGGCTTGGTGCCGCCGGTGGAGCGGTCGCCCTGCAGGCCGGGCTCGGTCTCGGTCACCTCGAGCACCACGGCGGCGGGCAGCTCGATGTAGAGCGGCGTGCCCTCGTTGAAGGCGATCACGGCGTTCTGCTCCGGCAGGAGGTAGTCCGCCGCGTCACCGACCGTCGAGGCCGGGATGTGGGGCTGGTCGTAGGTCTCGGTGTCCATGAAGACGAAGTCCTCGCCCTCGCGGTAGAGGTACTGCATCTCGCGCTTGTCGACGTTGGCCACGTCGACCTTGGTGCCGGCGTTGAAGGTCTTGTCGACGACCTTGCCGGACAGGACGTTCTTGAGCTTGGTGCGGACGAACGCGCCGCCCTTACCAGGCTTGACGTGCTGGAACTCCTGAACGGTCCACAGCTGGCCGTCGAGGTTCAGCGTCATGCCGTTCTTGAGGTCGTTCGTCGTCGCCACTGTGTGTCGTTCTCCCGCTTCGGCGGTCTGCCGCGTCTAGCTGACGAGCAGGTCCTTGGTGGTCTTGGTGAGCAGCTCCGGACCGTCCGCACGGACCACGAGCGTGTCCTCGATGCGGACTCCGCCGCGACCGGCGACGTAGACGCCGGGCTCGACGGTGATGGGAACTCGATCCGTCAGTTTACCGGTCTTGTCATACCCCATGAGCGGTGCCTCGTGGATCTCGAGGCCGACGCCGTGGCCGAGCCCGTGCGGGAATTCGTCGCCGTGTCCCGCCGCCTCGATCACCCCGCGGGCCGCGGCGTCGACCTCCTTGGTCACCGCGTCCGGGCGCGCCGCCGCGAGACCCGCGGCCTGGGCGGCGGCGACGAGGTCGTAGATCTCACGCTCCCAGGCGCCGGCCGCGCCGACCGCGATCGTGCGGGTCATGTCGGCGTGGTAACCGCCCTGGAGGGCACCGAAGTCCATGGTGACCAGGTCGCCGTGCTCGATCACACGGCCGGAGGGGACGTGGTGCGGGATGGCGCCGTTCGGGCCGCTCGCGACGATCGTCGCGAACGCCGGCTGCTCGGCGCCGAGGTCGATCATGGCCCGGTCGAGCGCGATCGCGATCGCGCGTTCGGTGACGCCGGGCCGGATCGTCGGCAGCACCGCGTCGAAGGCCTGGTCGGTGATGGCGCAGGCCTCCCTGAGCAGGGCGATCTCCGCCTCGTCCTTGACCATCCGCAGCTCTTCCACGGCGTGGCCGAGGGGGACCAGCTCCGGCGCGCCCGGCTCGGCCGCCAGCTCGTCGTGCGCCTCCACCGTGACGGCGTGCGCCTCGAACGCCAGCCGGCCCGCCGCCCGCGCGGTCAGCGCCCCCGCGGTGGCCCGGTCGACGACGCACTCCAGCTCCGGGCAGACCCGGGCGGCCGTGCCGGCGTACCGGCCGTCGGTCGCCAGCACGGCGGTCCCGTCGGCGCGTACGAGCAGCGCGGCGTTGGAACTGGCCAGCCCGGTCAGGTAGCGCACGTTGACCAGGCGGGTGATGAGGGCCGCCTCCGCGTCACGGGCGGCGACGAGCTCGGCCAGCCGCGCGCGGCGGGCCTCGTGGATCTCCGGCATGCCCCGAACTCTACGCTCGGCGCCGCCGCACGACGCCGCCCAGCCCCGCGCGCGCCCGGACCCGCCACGCCCGCGCCCTCAGACGCCCACGCCCGCCCGTGCCGTCAGACGGACGCGGTCAGCTCGCGCACCCGTTCGATCAGCTTGACGCGGGACGCGTGGTCACCGGCCATCGGCGCGACGTTGAGCGTCGTGACGCCGGACTCCTTCAGCGCCGCGAGGCGGTCGCGGACGAAGCCCTCCGAGCCGATCAGGGAGGTCTTCTGCAGCAGCTCGTACGGGACCTTGGCGGCGGCCTCGTCCTTCTTGCCCGCGAGGTAGAGGTCCTGGATCTCCTCGGCCTCCTTCTCGTAGCCGTAGCGCCGGGCCAGGTCGTTGTAGAAGTTGCGGCCCTTGGCGCCCATGCCGCCGATGTACAGCGCCGCCATCGGCCGGCCGAGGTCGAGCAGGCCCTCGACGTCGTCGCCGATCGCCAGGAACGCCTGCGCGACGATGTCCAGCTCGCCGAGCGAGGGGTCGCGCTTGGCCTTGCCGCGGGCGAGCGCGTCGCCCCAGACGTCACCGGCCTTCTCCGGGACGTAGAAGATCGGCTCCCAGCCCTCGGCGAGCTCGGCGGTCATCTCGACGTTCTTCGGGCCGAGGGACGCGATGAAGATCGGGATGCGCTCGCGGACCGGGTGGTTGATGAGCTTGAGCGGCTTGCCGAGCCCGGTACCCTCCTCGGCGGGAAGGGGGAGCTTGTAGTACTTGCCGTCATAGACGACGCGTTCGCGGCGCCACACCATGCGGCAGATCTCGATGATCTCCCGGGTCCGCCCGATCGGCGCGGTGTACGGGACGCCGTGCCAGCCCTCGATGACCTGCGGGCCCGACGCGCCGAGGCCGAGCACGAACCGCCCGCCGGAGACGTAGTCCAGGCCGGCCGCCGTCATCGCGGTGAGCGTCGGGGTCCGCGAGTAGAGCTGGAGGATGCCCGAGGCGATCTGCAGGCGCTCGGTCCGCGCCGCGATGAACCCCATCTGGCTCACCGCGTCGAAGCTGTACGCCTCCGGCACGAACACGATGTCGAGGCCGGCCTTCTCATAGTCCGCCAGTTCGTCGACGGTCTCCGTGAAACCGCCCGCGTAGTTGAGGGACATCCCGATGCGCATGTCGCCGCACCCCAATCCTGACCTGAACCGCCGAGTAACCGAATCTGACTCAGTCTTACCGTACGAAGGCCGCCGGCGGCACCCCGGGTGTCAGTCCTCGCTCTCCGCGAGGAGCTCGGCGATCGCCTGCAGCGCCAGCACGTACGACAGGAAGCCGAAGCCGGCGACCGTGCCGGTGGCCACCCCCGCGACGACCGAGTTGTGGCGGAACTCCTCGCGGGCCGCCGGGTTGGACAGGTGCACCTCGATCAGCGGGGCGGTGCGCTGGGCGATGGCGTCCCGCACCGCGTACGAGTAGTGCGTGAACGCGGCCGGGTTGAGCACGACCGGGATCCTGCCGTCGGCGGCCTCGTGCAGCCAGGAGATCAGCTCGGCCTCGTCGTCGGTCTGGCGCACCTCGGCGTGCAGGCCCAGCCGCCGGGCGGTGTCCCGGCACAGCGCCGTCAGGGCGTCGAAGTCCGCGGCGCCGTACACGTCGGGTTCGCGGCTGCCCAGCCTGCCGAGGTTCGGCCCGTTCAGGACGAAGACCTCACTCATCGACCGCCTGTCCTCTCGCGCGCCGTCGCTCATCGGGTCACCCGCTCGTACGCCCGTACGAGCAGGTCTTCGTCCGGGTCCTCCAGGCGGCCCGGCTCGGCGATGCCGTCGAGGACGACGAAGCGCAGCCGCGCGCCGCGCGCCTTCTTGTCGACGCGCATCGCTTCGCGCAGCGACGGCCACACGTCGGGCGAGTACGAGGTGGGCAGGCCGACGCCGGTGAGGATCTCCCGGTGCCGGTCGACGTCCGCGTCGCCGAGGCGGCCCGCCAGGCGGGCCAGCTCGGCGGCGTACACCATGCCGATCGCGACCGCGTCGCCGTGCCGGAAGCGGTACGCCTCGACCTTCTCGATCGCGTGGCCCAGCGTGTGGCCGTAGTTCAGGATCTCGCGCAGGCCGCTCTCCTTCAGGTCCTCCGACACGACCCGCGCCTTGACGGCGATGGCCCGCTCGATGAGCTCCAGGGTGTGCGGCCCGTCCGGCCGGCCCGCGGCCTCCGGGTCGTCCTCGACCAGCTCCAGGATCCTCGGGTCGGCGATGAACCCGGCCTTGATCACCTCGGCCAGCCCGGCGACGTAGTCCGCGCGCGGCATCGTGACGAGCGTCGTCAGATCGCACAGGACTCCGGCGGGCGGGTGGAAGGCGCCGACGAGGTTCTTGCCCTCGGGGATGTCGATCGCGGTCTTGCCACCGACCGCGGCGTCCACCATGGCCAGCAGCGTCGTGGGCAGCAGCACGGCCTTGACGCCCCGGAGCCAGGTCGCGGCGGCGAACCCGGCCAGGTCGGTGGTCGCGCCGCCGCCGACGCCGACCACCACGTCGGTGCGGGTCATGCCGAGCCGGGCGAAGTCGGACCAGAGCCGGGCCAGCACGGCGACGTCCTTGCCGGCCTCGCCGTCGGGGACGGGGAGGGCGTGGACGTCGTAGCCGGCCTCGGCGAGCGCCCCGCACACCGGACGGGCGATCTCCGGCAGGCTCTCGGCGTGCACGACGGCCACCGTCCTGGCCTCGCCGACCAGCGCCGGAAGCCCGCCGAGCACCCCGGTACCGATGACGACCTCGTACGGCGCGTCGCCTCCGACGTGGACGTGGGTCACGACAGTCCCTTGACGATCTCTTCGGCGATCTCGCCCGGCTCCCTGCCGTCCGTGGCCACCCGGAGCGCGGCGAGGCGCTCGTAGATGGGCCGGCGCTCCTCCATCAGCTTGCGGAACTGGCTGCGCGGGTTGAGCACGAGCAGCGGCCGCGCCGACGCCAGCCCGACCCGCTTGACCGCGTCCGACAGGCCCACCTCGAGGTAGACGACCCGGTGCCCGGCGAGGTCCTCCTGGGTGGCCGGGTCCAGGATGGCGCCGCCGCCGAGGGCGATGACGCCGTCATGGGTCTCGAGGGCCTCACGCACGGCCGCGCGCTCGAGGGCGCGGAAGCGCTCCTCACCGTCGTCGACGAAGATCTCCCCGATCGGCTTGCCGGCCGTGGCCTCGACGTCGTGGTCGGTGTCGCGGAACGGGACGCCGAGGCGCTCGGCGACGAGCAGGCCCACGGTGGTCTTGCCGGAGCCGGGCGGACCGATGACGACGACCTTGGAATTCACTTGATCACCAGAGTTGAGAGGTAGCCCTGCAGATTACGTGCGGTCTCCTCGACGGAGTCGCCGCCGAACTTCTCGACCACGGCCTCGGCCAGCACCAGCGCCACCATGGCCTCCGCGACGACCCCCGCGGCGGGGACCGCGGTCACGTCGCTGCGCTGGTTGATCGCCTTGGCCGGCTCGCCGGTCGTCACGTCGACCGTGTCCAGCGCGCGCGGCACGGTCGAGATCGGCTTCATCGCGGCCCGTACCCGGACCGGGTCGCCGGTCGTCATGCCGCCCTCGATGCCCCCGGCGCGGGAGGTGCGCCGCCGGATCCCCTCCGGCGTCTTCTCGATCTCGTCGTGCGCCTGGGAACCCGGGCGGCGCGCGGTCGTGAACCCGTCGCCGACCTCAACGCCCTTGATCGCCTGAATGCCCATCAGGGCACCGGCGAGGCGGGCGTCGAGCCGCCGGTCCCAGTGCACGTGACTGCCGAGGCCGGGCGGCAGGCCGTAGGCGACGACCTCCACGACGCCACCGAGCGTGTCACCGGCCTTGCGGAGCTCGTCGATGTGGGCGACCATCGCGGCGCTCGTCTCCGGGTCGGCGCAGCGCACCGGGTCCGCGTCGATCCGCTCGAGGTCGTCCGGGCCGGGCACCACGCCGTCCGGCGTGCTGACCTCGCCCAGCGCCACGACGTGGCTGACGATCCGGGCGTCCGCGACCTGGGCCAGGAACGCCTTGGCCACCTCGCCGATCGCGACCCGCGCGGCCGTCTCGCGGGCGCTCGCCCGCTCGAGGATCGGCCGGGCGTCGTCGAAGCCGTACTTCTGCATGCCCGCCAGGTCGGCGTGGCCGGGCCGGGGCCGGGACAGCGGAGCGTTGCGGGCCTGGGCGGCCAGTTCGTCCGGGTCGACGGGATCGGCCGACATGACCGTCTCCCACTTCGGCCACTCCGTGTTGGCGACCTCGATCGCCACCGGACCGCCCTGCGTACGGCCGTGCCGGATCCCACCGACGACCGTCACCTTGTCCTGCTCGAACTTCATGCGGGCGCCCCGCCCATGCCCGAGCCGGCGACGGCGCAGCGCCTCGGCGATGTCGTCCGAGGTCACGCGCACTCCGGCGGGCAGCCCTTCCATGATCGCGACGAGGGCCGGGCCATGAGACTCCCCCGCGGTCAGCCAGCGCAGCATGAAGTGAATCCTTTCATCCTCACGGAAGGCTACGCGCAAGTGTCCGCAGCCTGAGACGAGCCCGCCTCGAGACCGGTCGGCTCCGGCCCCCCGCACGCGAGCGCCCGGATGTCGGCCCACGACGCGTGAGCCGCTTCGGGCCGCAGACCGTTTCCGCCGACGCTCGCGTCGGGAAGCTCGTATGAGCGCACGGCGGATCCGCGGTCGGCCGCCGGCCCCTCCGGTCGCATGGCCACCCCTGTGGAACTCACTGAGTCAAAGATCCATCACGATACGCGATGAGCGTTTCCTGTCGGAGAGCGGCGCGAGACGGGTTGACCTTCACATCGATGTGAAGCCCTAGCGTGCGGCTCATGTCCTCGACCAAGCCGTCGTTCTCGTGGGGCGACCGGGCCGCACTGGCCGTGCTGACCTGCTGCGTGTTCGTCGTCGGCACGGCGGAGTACGTGATGGTGGGCCTGCTGCCGGACCTCGCGGCCGACCTCCGGGTGCCGCTGCCGACCGCCGGTTCGCTGGTGTCCTGGTACGCCCTCGTGGTGACCGTCGGCGGGCCCGTCGTGACGGCGCTCACCCTCCGGATCCCCCGCCGGCCGCTGCTGCTCGCGCTGCTCGCCGTCTTCGTGGCGGCCAACGTGCTCGCCGCCCTGGCCTCCGGGTTCGGGATGCTCCTGGCGGCGCGAGTGATCGTCGCGCTGACGCACAGCACGTCGTTCGCCGTCACGATGGTGCTGGCCGTCGGCATGGTGCCGGAGGGGCGCCGGGGCCTGGCGATCGCGGTCGTCTCCGCCGGGTGGAACCTCGCGGCCGTGCTGGGCGCGCCGCTGGGGACCTGGATCGGGCAGACCCAAGGCTGGCGGGCCACCTTCTGGGCGATCGCCGCGATCGGGACGCTCACGCTCCTCGCGGTCGCCGCGGTCACCTCCGTGCCGGCCGACGAGACGGCCGGTCCGTCCCGCTCCGAGCTCGGAGCGCTCCGGGACCTGCGAGTCCTGACGGTCATCGGGATCATGGTCTTGTCCCAGGCCGGGGTGTTCGCCGTCTATACCTACATCACTCCGCTGCTGGGCCGGGTGAGCGGTTTCGGTCCGGCGGCGGTCAGCGTGCTGCTGGCCGTGCTGGGCGGCGCGGGTCTCCTCGGGAACGTCCTCGGCGGGCGGCTGACCGATCGGTCCCCGTGGGCGGGCCTGTGCGCGGCGCTCGCCGCCCTGGCGGCCGTCCTCGCCGTCTTCGCGCTGATCGACGGGACCCGGCCGGGCGCCGTGGCCGGCGTCCTCGTCCTCGGAGTCCTCATGGGGACGCTCATCCCGCTGCTGCAGGAACGGGCGTTCGCCGCCGCGCCGTCGGCGCCCACGCTGATCACCGCGGTCGGCGCCTCGGCGGTCAACCTCGGGATCGCGTCCGGGTCCTGGCTCGGCGGGCGAGCGCTCGCCGGCGGCCTCTCGCTGGCGCACCTTCCCTGGGCCGGGATCCTCCCCGTCCTGGCCGGGCTCGGGCTCACCGTCCACGCGACCGTGCGGGGCCGCCGCCCCGGCCGGGACCGCCGTCCCGTTCCCGCGTCCTCCTGACGGCCGCCCCAGGCCGTCGCCGCTCCGCGTCGGCCGTGCGCCTGGCGGGTCAGTTGGAGCGCCGGTCGTGGAATCGGCGGTGGTGGATGAAGAAGAAGCGGCGGCCGCGGACCCGGGTGGGCGCGTTGCCGGGCGGCCGGACGGCGAAATCGATGCACACGACGCGGCGGCCGTCCTCGTCCGCGCCCTCGAAGTCGGGGTCGAACCAGCAGCCCATCGCGAGCTCGGGCCAGCCGATCGCGCCGGTGAACTCCAGATGGCGGCGGGTCCGGAACGGCCGGCGACGGAACCGGTCACGGTTCCGGTCGCGGTCGTCGTCGTCCGGACCGATGGTGACGTTGATCCCGTCGTTCGGCGTGCTGCTCGCGCTCGGCGACGGCTGGACGCGCGGAACGCCTCCCCGGTGCGCCCGCCCGCCGGGGAGAGCGGCCGCCGGTTCCGGCGGCCACGAGATCGCGGCCGTCAGCACCCCGGCCGAACCGGCGGTCAGCACGGCGATCCACCTGCGAGAAGTCAATTGTCGCCCCTCATCCGATCGAGCCCGATTTAAGGCGGGTAAGCGCGCGGCATGCGCACGGGGATCGGGATACCCCTCCGGGGCGGCCGGTGAGGTCGCGAGACGGCAAAGGTGCGGGAAGGGTTCCGGCGGTCTCAGCCGTACGCCAGCACCGCGGCGAGGACTCCGGCCAGCATGAACGGCCCGTACGGGATCTGGGTCCGCAGCGTGGCCCGGCGGCTCGCCAGCAGCGCGACCGACCACACCGCCGCGAGGACGTACCCGGCGCACACCCCGGCCACCCACGCCGGAAGACCGAGCCAGCCCAGGTAGAGCCCCAGCACGCCCGCCAGCTTCACGTCGCCCAGGCCGATCTGGTTCGGCGCGACGAGCCACTGCAGCGCGTACAGGACGAACAGCGCCGCCATGCCGAGCAGCGCGTGCGTGAACCGCGCCCCGCCCCGGTCGGTGAAGAGGGCCGCGAGGCCGAGCAGCAGCAGGCCGGCCGCGTACGACGGGAGCGTCACCGGATCGGGCAGCCGCTTGAGCGCGACGTCGATGAACGTCAGCGCGACGCCCACCACCGCGAGGTAGCCGAACGCCGGAAGGTCGGGGGCCGGACCGACCCGCCACGCCACGAGCGCGAGGACGACCGCGGCGGCCGAGACGACGGCGAGCCGCCGCCGGATCACCGGCTCGGCCCAGTCGGGGTTGGTCACGCTGGCAATCTAAGGCCTGTCACCGGCATCGAGGGCCGAACTCCGACCGCCCGCGTCACCGCTCGTTCCGGACGGCACGCCTAGCCGGGGACGACGCCGATCTCGACGCCTCCGGCGACGTGGCCGCGGAGGTGTTCGGCGAGGCGGTCCGCGGCGGCCCGTACGTCCTGCGCGCCGGCGCCCTCGGCCAGCCGGAGGCGTACGGCGAGCTCGGCCCGCTCGCCGGGCTCCACACGCACGCCGGTGATTCCGGGCAGGCCGTCGACCGCCGCGTGCACGGCCACGAGAACGTCGGGGTCCTCGTGCGGAGCGGTGATCGCGCCGCCGTTCGCGAGGACGTGCAGCCGAGCGCCCTCGATGGCGTACGGGACGGGCCCCGCCACGTCGACGACGAGCGCGTCGGCGGACTCGCCGACGGCGGCCTGACACGCCTCCCGGGCGTGCACCGCGACGGGCCGGGCGTCCGGGCGCCAGCGGGCGAGGCTCTCGGTGGAGGTGAAGGCGAGCACGGCCCGCCGGCCGTCCGCTCCGACGAGAGTGGGCAGAGCCATCTCGCTCTCCTTCTCGCGCCGCAGGCCGTCGACGGTCTCGTCCTCGGTCAGCACCGCGACGACCGGCACGAGCAGGCGGGTGCCGGCGAGCGCCGCGAGCACGGCCCGCTCCCCCGCCCGTCCCTGGGCGTAGTCGCTCAGCGCCCGCTCGACCTCGGCGGGGGTCCGCCCGTCGTCGTCGGGGAACTGCGGCTGCGGGATGCGGTGTTCGGACACGGCAGTCCAGCGTATCCGAGCACCCGCGCGCGGCCGTCTAGAGGTCGTGGAGGCGCTCGACGGCCTCGTCGATCACCTCGTCGCGCTTGCAGAAGGCGAACCGGACGTACGGGTCACCGGCGTCGGAGTCGTAGAACACCTGCGTCGGAATGGCGACGATGCCGGCGCGCTCGTGCAGGGCGGTGACGAACTCCCGCCCGTCGCCGAAGCCGAGCGGGCGCACGTCGACCTGCGCGAAGTAGGTGCCCTGCGGCCGGAACGTCGTGAGCCCGGCGGCGGCCAGCCCGTCGCTGAGCCGGTCGCGTTTGGCCCGCAGCGACGCGCGCAGGTCCTCCACCCACTCCTGTTCCTCGCGCAGCGCGTACGCGACCGCGCGCTGGTACGGGGCGCTGGCGGTGAAGGTCAGGAACTGCTTGACCGTCTGCACCGCCCGTACGAACCGCGGCGGCGCGGTGATCCAGCCGATCTTCCAGCCGGTGACGGAGAAGGTCTTGCCCGCGGACGAGATCGCCACCGTGCGCTCGCGCATGCCGGGCAGGGTCGCGAGCGGCACGTGCGCGGCCGGGTCGTCGTAGGTCAGGTACTCGTAGACCTCGTCGGTGACGGCGATGAGGTCGTGTTCGCGGCAGACGTCCGCGACGACCTCGAGTTCCTCGCGGGTGAACACCGTGCCGGTCGGGTTGTGCGGGGAGTTGAGGAGCAGCACCCGGGTGCGCGGCGTGACGGCGGCGCGCAGCTCGGCCGGGTCGAACGTGAACCGCCCGCCGTCGGGCCGCAGGGTGACCGGCCGGCGTACGCCGCCGGCCAGCGCGATGATCGCCGCGTACGAGTCGTAGTAGGGCTCGAACACGACGACCTCCTCTCCCGTCTCCACGAGGGCGAGCAGCACCGCCGAGATCGCCTCGGTCGCGCCGACCGTGACCAGGACCTCGTCGGCCGGGTCATAGGTCAGGGCGTACCGGTCCGCGCGCTGTGCGGCGACGGCCTCCCGCAGCTCCGGCAGCCCGGGGCCGGGCGGGTACTGGTTCGCGCCGCCCATGATGGCCTCGACCGCGGTCTCCAGCAGCTTGGCGGGGCCGTCGGTGTCAGGGAAGCCCTGGCCGAGGTTGATCGCCCCGGTGCGGATCGCCAGCGCCGTCATCTCCGCGAACACGGTGGTGCCGAAGCCCTGCATCCGGGCGACGAGCGGATCGTTCTCAAGGGTCACCGGGTCAGCGTATTGACGTCCTCCCCCACCTGAAAAGGCGCGGGATTCTATTCCAACCCGCTCCCTACCCGGAGGTGAGAACAGGTTGAGGTTCGCGGTTCACGGCCCCGCCCAACGGCTGGAGGGCTCCCCGCGCTGTCACGACACGTCCTGCCGCGATGTCTCTGATGTTCTTGGCCGCGTTCCCATCCGCGTGATCGACATGCCCACAGGCGCGACAACGAAAAACCGCTTGGCTCTCACGGCTCTCCGCAGCGCACTGCCCACAGGCATGACAGATCTGAGACGTGTACGCAGGGTTGACCTTCTCCACTCGGCCAGGTGCCTTGTCCTCCAGGCGGATCACCAGCAGACCCCAGCCGGCCTCGTGGATGGACCGGTTGAGTCCGGCCTTGGCCCGTACGTTCGTGCCCGGCGCGGTGAAGGTGCCGCGTGCGGAGCGGACCATGCTGCGGATCTTCAGGTTTTCAACCCGGATGAGGTCGTAGCGGCGTGCCAGAGTGGTGGAGGTCTTTTCCACCCAGTCTTTGCGCCGGTCGGTCTGGCGCGCCTTGATCCGGGCGATCGCCGTCTTGACCCGAGCACGGCGGTTGGATCCCGGTTTGGCGCGTGCGAGCCCGCGCTGCAGACGTTGCAGGCGTGTGGTCTCGGTTTCGCGGAGGCCGGGGACCACCAGGTTCTCGCCGGTGGACAGGGCGGCCGAGACGGCCACGCCACGATCGATACCAATGACCTCGCCCGTTCCCGGCCCATCTACGGGCGGCGGAATCACTGCGAACGCGACATGCCAGCGGCCCGCCCGATCCCGGTTGATCCGAAAGGACTTGGCCGCATCGGGGACCTTGCGGGACCAGCGGAACCGCACCCAGCCGACCTTCGGGATCCACACCTGGCCGACCTTGCGGGACAGGCGGCGCACGTCCCAGTGGTTGCCGCGTTTACCGACGATCCGGAACCCCTCATGCACACCGGCCTTACGCCAGGTCGGCCGCCGATGGGTCCTGGCGAAGAAGTTCGCCATGGCCTGGGTGAAGTCCCGCAGCGCTTGCTGCTGCACCGTGTGGGATCCTGCCGCCAGCCAAGCGGACTCTCGTCTCGCCTCGGTCAGCTGGCGGCACTGCTCCGCGTAACCCGGCGCGGACGCCCGGCCCGGTCGCCAGTGCTGGTGTTGTTCGACCGCGAGATTCCACACATATCGGGCGTGCGAGCAGTGTTCCAGCAGCGCCTGCTCTTGAGCGGGCGTGGGCGTAAGCCGGAACCGCATGCCCGCACACTAACCACCACCACCGACAATCAGAGGAGAACGGCATTCCTCCCTGGCCTGAAGGCCAGGGTCTCCACGCCGCACAACAGATGAGGAGGCCCCGATGCGGATCGCTCTGTGTCAGATCCCGGTCGGCGACGACCCCAAGGACAACCTGGAGCATGTCCTGGAGGCGCTCGCCATCGCCTCGGAAGCCGATCTGGCGATCTTCCCGGAGGCGACGCAGGTGCGGTTCGGCCGGGCCATGGCCGCGGCGGCCGAGCCCCTCGACGGCCCCTGGGTGACCACGCTGGCCGAGGCGGCGCGCAGGCACCGTACGGCCGTGATCGTGGGGGTCTTCGAGCCGGCGCCGGACGGCCGGGTGTACAACACCGCCGTCGCGATCGACGCCGACGGCCGGGCGGCCGGCGCCTACCGGAAGATCCACCTGTTCGACGCGTTCGGGTTCCGGGAGTCGGAGCTGATCGCGCCCGGGGACACGCCGACGGTCGTCGAGCTGGCCGGGACGCGGATCGGCCTGATCACCTGCTACGACCTCCGCTTCCCCGAGCTGGCCAGGGCGCTCGTCGATCAGGGCGCCGACCTCCTCGCGGTGATCGCCTCCTGGGCCCAGGGCAACTTCAAGGAGGAGCACTGGGTCACGCTCATCCGCGCCCGGGCCATCGAGAACACCACCTGGACGGTCGCCGTCGACAAGGCCCCGGATCCGCCGCAGGCGCCGGGCGGCGCGATCGGGGTGGGGCGCAGTCTGCTGGTGGACCCGATGGGCACGGTCCAGACCGACCTGGGGCCGTTCCCGGGCGTGCGGGTGGTGGAGCTCGACGACCTGATCACCGAGCACGTGCGCAAGACCCTCCCGGCGCTGGAACACCGGCGTCCCGACCTGTTCGGCTGAGGGTCCGCCTCATCGGGACCGCCTCATCGGCGGCGAACGCCGACTCGGCGGATGACGCCGGGTCGGCGGATGACGCCGGGTCGGCGGATGACGCCGGGTCGGCGGATGACGCCGGGTCACCTCACCGCGAGCGCCGGGTCGGGGCCTCGCCGGGCACCGTCTCCGGGGCGGCCCCGCCGGGCGCCCGGCGGCCGCGGCGGTACTGCAGGGCGACCAGGACGAGCCCGGCCAGGAGCCAGGCTCCGCCGACGATCTTCGCCATGGTCGTCGCCGACACGATGATCCAGACCGAGACGGCGGCGCCCGCGGCCGGGACGAGCAGGTGCGGCAGCCACGCGCGGCTCCGGCGCCGTACGACGAAGTAGCCGACCACCGAGGCGTGCAGCAGGGTGAAGGCCACGAGGGCGCCGATGTTCACGATGGACACGAGAACGTCGAGGCCGTTGGACAACCAGGCCGCCCAGATCGACACGACGGCCGCGACGCCGGCCGTCGTGAGGAGGGCGGCCCGGGGCACGCGGGACCGCTCGTCCACGGTGGCGAGCGCCTTGGGCAGGCCGTGGTCGCGGGCCATCCCGTACATCAGCCGGGAGGCGGCCGCCACCGCGGACATCGCGGAGAACGCCGGCCCGACGCCCTTGACGACGACGAACGCCAGGTGGAGCCAGGAGCCGAAGGCGACGTCGGTCATCTTGTAGAACGCCGTGCCCTGCTCGGCGGGCGCCGACGCGAGGTGCTGCGGGCTCACCGGCGTGAGCAGCCCGGCCAGGTACGTCTGCACGACGAAGAGGAGTCCGGCGAGGGCGAGGCAGAACAGCACCGCGCGCCCGACCTGGCGCTCGTCCCCGGTGTTCTCCTCGGCGAAGGAGGCGATCCCGTCGAAGCCGAGGAAGGACAGCACGGCGACCGAGACGGCGCCCATGACGGCGCTCGCGGTCATCCCGCCGGTGCCGCCGAACGGCGACGTCCACGGCCGGGCGGGCCCGTGCATGATCAGGACGACGACGGCGGCGACGACGAAGACCGCCAGGAGCAGGATCTCGATCACGAGCACGACGAACCCGACCCGCGCCGCGACGCGCACGCCGGCCAGGTTGAACGCGGTCGTCGCCACGAACGCGACCGCGGTGAAGACCCAGGCGGGCACCGAGGGAATCTGCGAGTGCAGGGCGATCCCGCAGAACAGGTACGCCACCGCGGGGATCAGCAGGTAGTCCAGCATCGCCATCCAGCCCGCCAGCAGACCGGCCGGCCGGCCGAGCCCCGCGCTGGCGTAGGCGAACACCGAGCCGGCGTTCGGGACCCGGCGCGACATCTGGGCGTACGACAGGGCGGTGAAGCCCATGGCGATCGTCGCCACCAGGTAGACGAGGGCGACCGCCCCGGAGCTCTTGGCGTCGAGGACGCCGAAGACGCCCACCGGCGCGAGCGGGCCGATGAACAGCAGTCCGTAGACGATGAGGTCGCGCAGCGACAGGCTGCGGCGAAGTGCCTGCGGCTCCAACAGAGGTCTCCCGGGGGGATCGGATGTGACCGTATGTCGGAATGTATCCGCTCGCGATTCGGGATCCCAAAGCGTTTTACCAGGTCAAGCGGTTTATATGACCTGGAACCGACCCAGCGTTCCCCTCAGTCCCAGCGGACCCGCCCGTGCCGCCCGGTGGGTCAGCCGGCCTTGGCCGCGACCTCGGCGAGTGCGCTGCCGAAGAACTCCCGCGACTGCGCCCCGGACACCGCCCAGGCGCCCTCGAACACGAAGAACGGGACACCGGTGACGCCGATCGTCCGCGCCACCTCGAGCTGCGCGGTGACCGCCGCGTCGCCCTCGCCCGCCGCGAGGCGCTCCGCCACGCCCGCCAGCCCGGCCTCGGCGGCCAGTTCGGCGAGCGTCCCGTGGTCGTTCAGGTCCCGGCCCTCGGCGTGGTGGGCCCGGAAGAGCCGGCCCACGACGGCGTCCTGCACGCCCGCCTCGGCGGCGAGCGCGATCACCCGGTGCGCGTCGCGGGTGTTGGCGCTCAGCGCCTTCTCCGGCGCGTACGGCAGGTCCTCGGCCGCCATCAGCTCCCGCATCCGGGCGTGCGCCTCGGCGACGCGGTCGACGCCGCCGAACTTCTCGGCGAGGCTGTCGTTCATCAGCCCGCCGCCCGAGGCTCCGGGGTCGAGCTGGTACGGCCGCCAGGTCACGTTCACCTCGCCGCCGAAGTCACGGGCGGCGGCCGCGAACCGCGCCCGGCCCAGGTAACACCAGGGGCATACGACATCCGAGAAGATCTCAACGTTCACAACGGATGGCAACGAGCCCGGAGGGGCACGCATTCCACCTGCCGCACACCGGTCCCCGGGTGGCTACGCTTGGACACTCGTTATCACCGACAATGAGAGACATCCCCATGGCGCTTGAGCGACCCGAGATCGACTTCCCCGAGGGCGAGCCGCCCGCCGACCTGCAGATCACCGACATCACGGTCGGCGACGGCGCCGAGGCCACCCCCGGTTCGACCGTCTCGGTGCACTACGTCGGCGTGGCGCACTCGACCGGCGAGGAGTTCGACGCCTCGTGGAACCGCGGTGAGGCCTTCAACTTCCCGCTCGGAGCCGGCCGCGTCATCGCGGGCTGGGACCAGGGCGTCGCCGGCATGCGGGTCGGCGGCCGCCGCAAGCTCGTCATCCCCCCGCACCTGGGCTACGGCAACCGCGGCGCGGGCCGCGCGATCAAGCCGGGCGAGACGCTGATC
The DNA here is from genome assembly GCF_039542035.1 of Actinoallomurus liliacearum. NCBI lineage: Bacteria > Bacillati > Actinomycetota > Actinomycetes > Streptosporangiales > Thermomonosporaceae > Actinoallomurus > Actinoallomurus liliacearum. The sequence goes on along the minus strand of NZ_BAABHJ010000016.1, from coordinate 171,332 downwards.
TTCGTCGTCGACCTGCTCGGCGTCGGCTGACCGTTCCCGCGGAGGCCCGTCCGACGGCCCCGTCGCCGAACCCTCGGCGGCGGGGCCGTCGGCCGTCATGAGGTCGAGGCCGTCGGCCGTCCGGGGTCAATCCGCGATCCAGACGTGCCGGCGCACCGACGAGTCCTCGGAGATGAGGGTGAGGATGCCGGTGGCGAGGTCGGCGCGGGAGATCTGCACTCCGCCCCGGACGCTGCGGTCGATCCCGGTGCGGTACCGCCCGGTGCCCTTCTTGTCGATGAGCCGCGGCGGCCGGACGATCGTCCAGTCCAGGTCGCTGCCGCGGACCGCCTCCTCCGCCCGGCCCATGTCGGCGAAACCGTGCCGCAGGAGCCGCTGCAGGATCGGCTTGGCGACGTAACGCGTGAGGGGGCCGTCGCCGGGGTCCGTGACCATGCCCGCGGCGCTGACCATGAGGAAGCGGCGGGCGCCGGTCTTGGCCATCGCCTCGATGATGCTGCGGGCGCCGTCCTGGCACACGGTCGTCGGGCCGGTGTCCCGATGCCCGAGCGCGGAGACGACGGCGTCGGCCTCGCCGACGGCGGTCGTGATGGCCGCCGGGTCCATCACGTCGGCCGTGACGACGTGCAGGCGCTCGTGGGCGGGGACGTCGAGCCGCGCCGGATCCCGCACCACCGCCGTCACCTGGTGGCCGCGTTCCAGTGCCTGCCGGACCAGATGGGTGCCGGTCCTTCCGGACGCGCCGAAGATCGTGAGCTTCATGGCTTGTCGCCCCTTTGTGGTTAGTGAGTGCTCACTAACCACCATAATGGAGGAACGCCCGACCACCAAGGGGGACCGTGACGACCCGGGATCGCATCCTCGACGCCGCCGCCGGCCTGATGCGCGAACGCGGCATCGCGCGCACCACCACCAAGGAGATCGCGAAGGCGGCCGGCCTGTCCGAGGCCGCGCTCTACAAGCACTTCGCCGACAAGACGGAGCTGATGCTCGCGGTCCTGCGCGAACGGATGCCCGGGGTCGCCCGCGTGGACGTCCGTCCCGGCGTCGGAAGCGTCGCGGAGACCGTCGCGGCGCTGACGCGGGCCACCGTGGACTTCTACCTCGAGGCCCTGCCCATGCTCGGCTCCCTGCTGGGAGATCCACGGTTGATGGCCGCCCAGCGCGAGTCGCTCCGCAGGTACGGCGCCGGACCGGAGCACCTGGTCCGGCGGTTGGCCGACCACCTGCGCGCCGAACGCGACCTGGGGCGCATCGCCGCCGACGCCAACCTCGACGCGGCCGCCGCCCTGCTGGCCGGCGCCTGTTTCCAGCAGGCCTTCTTCCGGTACTTCGCCGAGGGCCCCGACGCCAAGCCGGTGCCGGACGCGACGGTGACCGCGCTGAGCGGCACGCTGCTACGCGCCCTGGGCGCGGGCTGAGTCCCCCTCTCCATCCCCTCGTCGTCCAAAAGTGACGGCGGATTGCCCGAACCTGGCCACCACTTCCGGGCATCAACCCCTATGCGGATACTTAAGATCCACTGAGGGGAAGCTGGGTTGGATGCGTGAAAAAGGGTTGATCGCGTCGTGCCTGCTCGCGGCGGTGCTCGGAGTGACCTCCGGCGCGTGGCCCGACATCCGCGGCCGGGTGGAGGGCTCTCCCGCGCACGCGGCGGGTCCTCCCGCGATGGCGCAGGTCATGGCGCCGCCGCGGTGGCCCGCTCCGAAGCCCGGCACCTGGCAGGTGTCCTACGAGCGGCGCGGGGACGGCCTGCCGCCGGTGGTCGACCGGATCCAGACGAACGACAAGGTCGTCTTCATCACCATCGATGACGGCTGGGAGCACGACACCCGCTTCGTCGACATCGTCCGGACCCAGCGGGTCCCCATCATGGTCTTCCTCACCGACCAGGCGGCCCGCACCGGCTACGAGTACTTCTGGGCGCTGCAGCACGCCGGCGCGCCGATCGAGGACCACACGATGGACCATGCCGCGCCGTACAACGACATGCGCCGGCTGTCCGCGGCGGCACAGCACCGGCAGATCTGCGACTCGGCCGACATCGACGCCCGGCAGTACGGGCGGCGGCCGCAGATCTTCCGGCCGCCCGGCGGATCGTACGACCAGGTCACCCGTACCGCGGCCCGGGACTGCGGCATGAAGTCGGTCGTCATCTGGTCGGTGGAGTTCTACAACGGCCTGTCCGGGAAGCTGGCGCGCATGGACGGGGGCTCGGACCTGCGGCCCGGCGACATCATCCTGATGCACTTCCGCCGCGGCCTGGCCGGCGACTTCGAGCGCCTGCTCACCTGGATCCGGCAGGCGGGGCTGCGCCCCGCGGCGCTGGCGAACTACCTGCCCCGCTCCCAGGGCGGAGAGGCGGCGGGGTGAGCGATCCCACGCCCACAATTCGGCAGGAACAGGTTGATCACCGGCCGAATCCGGACAGCCTCGTAACCGTCGTACCGCCGCTTCGAGGGGAGATCCGATGCGCCCACAGCTGCGCGCTCTGACCGCGGCCGCCCTCGCCGTGCTCACCGCGGGCGGACTGACGGCCTGTCACCAGGGCACCCCGCACTCCAGATCGGCGGCGCCGGTCGCCTCACGGGGGCCGGGCGGCTCCGAACCGAGCCTGACCCCCGGCCACGGGCCCCCGTCGTCGGCTCCGGTGACTCCGCCCGCGTCATCCTCGCCGTCGGCGAACCCGAGCGGCTCGCCGAGCGGATCGCCCACCGCGACTACGCCCTCGGCGATCCCCCGATCGCGGGACGGCCTGCCCCCGGTGATCAGCCGCATCCCGGTCCAGGACAAGGTCGTCTTCATCACCATCGACGACGGCTGGGAGAAGGACGCCGACTTCGTCCGGCTGATCCGCGACGAGCGGATCCCGGTGACGCTCTTCCTCGAGAACCTGGCGGTGAAGAAGAACTACGGGTACTTCCGCGAGCTGCAGCAGGCGGGCGCGCTGATCGAGGATCACACGATGACGCACCCGTACATGCCCCGGCTGTCGTACAAGCGACAGAAGCAGGAGATCTGCGACGCGGCGGGCATCTACACCACGCAGTACGGCGCGCGCCCGACGCTGTTCCGCGCGCCGTACGGGTCCACCGACCATGACACGCTGCGCGCCGCCCGGGACTGCGGGATGAAGGCGATCTTCTTCTGGCGCGAGGTGGTCAGCAACGGCAAGATCGCCTACCAGGTCCCCGGCCGTCTGCACCCGGGGGACATCATGCTCGTGCACTTCAACCCGAACATGACCGCCGACTTCAAGAAGATGCTCCGCACCATCCACAAGCAGGGTTTCCGTCCCGCCGCGGTGCGGGATCACCTGCCGGCCGAGTTCTTCCAGTAGTCCCCCGGTCAGGGGTGCAGGGCGGCGCGCAGCGCCCGGAGCCAGTGCGCGGTCGTCGACCTGGCGACCGCGCTCTCCGGCGCGAACGCCTCGAAGAAGTGCCAGGCCCCGGGCACGTGGTGCAGCTCGACCGGCACGTCCGCCTCGATCAGCCGCCGGGCGTAGTCCACGCCCTCGTCACGGAGCGGGTCCAGCCCGCAGGTGAGGACGTACGCCGGCGGCAGGCCGCGCAGGTCCTCCGCCCGCGCCGGCGCGGCGTACGGCGCGGCCCCCTCCCGGTCCGGGCCGAGGTAGTTGTCCCAGGTACGGGTGATACCCGGGCCGTTGATGATCCTCCGGTCGGTGATGTTCCGCCGGGACGCGGTCGTGGACCGGTCGTCGAGCAGCGGGATCAGCAGGCACTGGTAGGCGATGGACGGCCCCTGCCGGTCCCGCGCCATGAGGGTCATGGCCGCGCTCAGGCAGGCGCCCGCCGACGCGCCCGCGACGGCGATCCGATCCGGGTCGACGCCGAGCCCCGCGGCGCCGTCCGCCATCCAGCGCAGCGCCGCGTAGCAGTCCTCGACCCCGGCGGGGAACCGGTGCTCCGGAGCCAGCCGGTAATGCGCGTCGACGACGACGGCGCGCGTTTCGGCACAGGCGTCCCGTGCCATCGGGCTCGGGCCGTCCAGCTCGCCGTAGGCGAAGCCGCCGCCGTGGATGTAGAGGATGCCGGGCAGCACCTCGTCCTCGGCGGCGTCGGACGGCCGGATGACGTGCAGGTCGATCGTGTCGCCGTCCGGTCCGGGGATGACCGCGCGGTCCACGGTGACGCGGGGGTCCGGGCCCATCCGCGGGGCCATCAGCGCCGCGAAACTCACACGGGTGGCCTCGATGTCGGCGTAGGGGTCGGCCGGGCGGTCCGGCAGCGCGGCGAGGACGTCCGCGAGTCCGGGGTGGACGTACATGAGCACCTCAATAGTCTCAGTGATACGGTTGCAATGAGACGAAAGTAAGGTCTCAGTGAGATGGTGTCAACGGGAGGCGCACGTGGAGTTGAGCATGTCGGCGTACGTCGTGCTCGGCCTGATCGCCCGCCACGGCCCGATGACCCCGTACGAGCTGAAGGCGCGCGTCGAGGAGAGCATCGCGCCGTTCTGGCCCATCCCGCACGCGCAGCTCTACCGCGACCCGCCCCGCCTGGCGGAGCTGGGCCTGCTGACCGAGGAGACCGAGGAGGGCGGCAGGCGCCGCCGCTTCTTCCACCTCACCCCCGCGGGGGAGAGGACGCTACGGGAATGGCTGTCGGCCCCGGAGCTCCCCCAGGCCGAGTTCCGTGACCCCGCCCAGCTCCGGCTGGCCTTCGCCGACCTCGGCGACCCCGCCGACCTGGTGAGCCTCGCGCGCACGCAGGCGCGCCAGCATCGGCGGCTCATGAAGACGTACGAGCAGCGGCGCGCCGCGCTCGACCCGGACGACGCCGGCACCGTCTCCCGCGAGCGCATGCTGTCCTACGGGATCCTGCACGAGCAGGCGCACGCCGCCTTCTGGGAGACGATCGCCGCGGCCGACGAGGACCCGGACGATCCCTCCGGGCCGACCCCGAAGGACCGCTGGCAGCACAACTAGGCCGACTCGCTGAGCTAGTGCCGTGTCAAGCAACGGTGGTCGGCGGGATGACCGCGTTGGTTGATCCTCGCCTTGGGGGCGAGCGCTCCCCACCGGGTGGTGGGGCGGGCCTCGGCCGGCCAGGGGACCCTTGTGCGGTGCCGTGATGGGGGCGTCGTCGGGGGTCACGCCGGGACCGTCCAGCACCGGGGAGGTGCCGTCCGGCTCGACGGTGCGTGATCACCACCGGGAACGGGTTCTGCTTACCGGTGGTGATGTGTCCCCCACCGGAGTTCGGTGGGCGATGTTGGCGCCGCCGACCAAGTCGCGGTGCCCGCTGAAAGCGACCCGATTACACGAACAAGGTTGTACGACGCGGCGCTAGCCGAAACGATGGTGCCCGCGGCGCAGTCGCGCCGCGGGCACCATCCCTGTTCCACCGAAAAGATCGTCCTGCGGACTCAGACGCCGACGGGGTGCCAGACGGTCTTGGTCTCCAGGAACGCGGTCATCCGGGCGGTACCGGGGTCGGCGGTCCAGTCGTCGGTGACCGGGCGGTGCACCCGCTTGAGGTTGTCCGCCGCCGCCCGCGCGCAGTCGGCCGCCAGGTCGTCCGGCGCGCCGGCCAGGTCGATCGCGTTGACGTCCTGGTGGGAGGCGAGCCAGGGGGCCAGCTCGGCGCGGTGCCCGGTGAGGAGGTTGACGACGCCGCCCGGCACGTCGGAGGTGGCGAGGACCTCGGCGAGGGTGATCGCCGGGAGCGGTGCGGGCTCCGAGGCGACGACGACCGCCGTGTTGCCGGTCGCGATCACCGGCGCGATCACCGACACGAGCCCGAGCAGCGGCGAGTCCGGCGCGACGACGCCCACCACGCCGGTGGGCTCGGGCGTGGAGAAGTTGAAGAACGGCCCGGAGACGGGGTTGGCCGACCCCGTCACCTGCGCGATCTTGTCGGCCCACCCGGCGTACCAGACCCAGCGGTCGATCGCCGCGTCGACCTCAGCGGCGGCGGCCGTCTTGCCGAGGCCGGCGCCGCGCAGCTCCTCGGCGAACTGGCCGCGGCGCCCTTCCAGCATCTCCGCGACGCGGTAGAGGATCTGGCCGCGGTTGTAGCCGGTCCGGCCCGCCCAGCCGGCCTGGGCCTTGCGCGCGGCCACGACCGCGTCCCGGACGTCCTTGCGCGAGGCCCGCGCGGCGTTGGCCAGGAACTTTCCCTTGGCGTCGTTCACGATGACGGTCCTGCCGGACTCCGACCGGGGGAACGCGCCCCCGATGAACAGCTTGTAGGTCTTGCGAACACTCAACCGCTCGCTCATCGAAGGTAGGCCTCCAGCCCGTGCCGTCCGCCCTCGCGCCCGAAACCGGACTCCTTGTACCCGCCGAAGGGCGAGGCGGGATCGAACTTGTTGAAGGTGTTCGCCCAGACGACCCCGGCCCGGAGCCGCTCGGCCATCCACAGAATGCGCGACCCCTTGTCGGTCCAGATGCCCGCCGACAGGCCGTACGGCGTGTTGTTCGCCTTCTCGACCGCCTCGGCCGGCGTACGGAACGTCAGCACCGACAGGACCGGGCCGAAGATCTCCTCGCGGGCGATCCGGTGCGAGGCCGCGACGCCGGTGAACACGGTCGGCGCGAACCAGAACCCCCGCTCGGGCAGCTCGCACGGCGGCGACCAGCGGGTCGCGCCCTCCGCCTCACCACTGTCGGACAGTTCGCGGATCTTCGCCAGCTGGGCCGCCGAGTTGATCGCGCCGACGTCGGTGTTCTTGTCCAGCGGGTCGCCGACCCGCAGCGTCGCCATCCGCGCCTTCAGCCGGTCGAGCAGCCCGTCGACGACCGACTCCTGCACGAGCAGCCGCGAACCGGCGCAGCACACGTGGCCCTGGTTGAAGAAGATGCCGTTGACGATGCCCTCGACGGCCTGGTCGAGCGGCGCGTCGTCGAAGACGATGTTGGCCGCCTTGCCGCCCAGCTCCAGCGTGAGCCTCTTGTCCGTCCCGGCGACCGAACGGGCGATCTGCCGGCCGACCTCGGTCGACCCGGTGAAGGCGACCTTGTCGATCCCGGGGTGCTCGACCAGCGCGCGGCCCGTCTCCCCCGCCCCGGTGAGGATGTTCACGACGCCGGGCGGCAGCTCCGCCTGCGCGCAGATCTCGGCGAACGCCAGCGCCGTCAGCGGAGTCGTCTCGGCCGGCTTCAGGACGACGGTGTTGCCGCAGGCCAGCGCCGGCGCGACCTTCCACGCCAGCATCAGCAGCGGGAAGTTCCAGGGGATGACCTGGCCGGCGACGCCCAGCGGCCTCGGGTCGGGGCCGAACCCGGCGTGCGGGAGCTTGTCGGCCCAGCCCGCGTAGTAGAAGAAGTGCGCGGCGACCAGGGGCAGGTCGACGTCCCGCGACTCGCGGATCGGCTTGCCGTTGTCGATGGACTCCAGGACGGCCAGCTCGCGCGACCGTTCCTGGATCAGCCGCGCGATCCGGAAGAGGTACTTCGCCCGTTCGGCGCCCGGCATCGGGCCCCACACCGTGTCGTACGCGCGGCGGGCCGCCGCGACGGCGCGGTCGACGTCGTCGGCGCCGGCCTCGGCGACCTCGGCCAGGGTCTCCTCGGTGGCCGGGTCGATGGTCTTGAAGGTGTTCTTCGCCTCGACGAACTCACCGTCGACGAACAGGCCGTACGACGGCTTGATGTCGACGATGTCCCGTGACTCCGGCGCGGGGGCGTACTCGAAACTCATCCGCTCAGTCCATCGTGAAGTAGTCGGGACCGCCGTACACGCCGGTCGTGAGCTTGCGGCGCTGCATCAGCAGGTCGTTGAGCAGGCTGGACGCGCCGAGCCGGAACCAGTCGGGCGTCAGCCAGTCCGGCCCGGCCGTCTCGTTCACGAGCACGAGGTACTTGATCGCGTCCTTGGTCGTGCGGATGCCGCCGGCCGGTTTGACGCCCACCTGGCGGCCCGTCGCCGCCCGGAAGTCGCGCACGGCCTCCAGCATCACCAGGGTGACCGGCAGTGTGGCGGCCGGGCTCACCTTGCCCGTGCTGGTCTTGATGAAGTCGGCGCCGGCCAGCATCGCCAGCCACGACGCCCGCCGTACGTTGTCGTAGGTGACCAGTTCGCCGGTCTCCAGGATGACCTTCAGGTGCACGTCGCCGCACTCGGCCTTGACCGCGACGATCTCGTCGTACACCTTCCCGAGGTCGCCCGCGAGGAACGCGCCGCGGTCGATCACCATGTCGATCTCGGTGGCGCCGTCGTCGATCGCCCGGCGGGTGTCGGCGAGCTTGGCGTCGAGCGGGGCCCGCCCCGACGGGAACGCCGTCGCGACGCTCGCGACCCCGATCCCCGTGCCGTCCAGCGCGCGCACCGCCTCGCCGACGAGGTCGGAGTAGACGCAGACCGCCGCGACCTTCGGCACGCTCGCGTCGGCCGGGTCCGGATGGGCGGCCTTGGCGCACAGCGCCCGCACCTTGCCGGGGGTGTCCGCGCCCTCGAGCGTCGTCAGGTCGACCATCGAGATCGCCAGGTCGATCGCGTACGCCTTCGCCGCCTTCTTGATCGAACGGGTCGCCAGGCGCGCGGCCCGCTCCTCCGCTCCCACTTGGTCCACCGCCGGCAGACCGTGCAGGAAGCCGCGGAGCTCGGCCGGCGACATGGCCGTGTCCGCGAAGGTAGCCAGGTCAGGCACGGTTCCCCCTGTGCTCGAGTAGCCGGTTGAGGATGAGCGCCGCCACCAGGATGACGCCGGTGACGACCATCTGGAAGAACGAGCTCAACCCCAGAAGATTGAACAGGTTGTGCAGGACGGACAGCAACAGCACCGCGATGAAGGTGCCGAACACGCCGCCGCGCCCGCCGAACAGGTTAGTGCCGCCGAGGACGACCGCCGCGATCGCGTCGAGTTCGAGGCCGTTGAACGCCGTCGGCTGGCCGATGGTCAGGCGCGAGGTCAGGAGGATTCCGGCGAGCGCGGCGAGCAGGCCGCTGATCACGAAGACGGCGGCGGTGACCGCGCGGACGGGCAGTCCGGACAGGCGCGCCGCCTCGCGATTGCTGCCGACCGCGTAGACGTACTCGCCGAAGGTCGTCGCGCGCAGCACCAGCCCGGCGACGATCGTGACGCCGATGAAGATCAGGCCGACGATCGGGACGTAGCCGATGAAACCGCCGCCGAGAAGACGGAAGCCCTGCGGGAGGTTCCCGCCGGCCGGGGTGCCCCCGGTGAGCAGGTAGGTCAGGCCCCGGATGCTCGTCAGCCCGGCGAGGGTGGTCATGAAACTGGGCAGGGACAGGTACGCCGACAGGCCGCCCATGAGCAGGCCGGCGACCGCGCCGGCGACGAGGGTCGCCAGCAGGGCGAGGACGGGATTCACGCCGTGCGCGATCAGGACGGCGACGAGCATCCCGGCGAACGCGGCGGTGCTGCCCACCGACAGGTCGATGCCGGCGGTGAGGATGACCATCGTCATGCCGACCGCGACGATGCCGGTGAGGCTGGACTGCTGGAGAAGGTTGGAGATGTTGCGCGTGGTGAGGAACTCCGGCGCCAGCAACGACGCCACGACGCACAACAGCAGGAAGACGAGCAGGAGATTCGAGCCGCGGATCAGGTCGAGCCCCCGCCGGCGGGTGAGGGCGCCGGTCCACGTGAGCCTGGTCTCAGGCGCGGTCTGGGTCATGAGCCCTCGCTTCGCTCGGTCATGTGTGGCTCCCAGTGATGACGGTTTGCGCGATGTCGGCCTCGGGGGTGGTCCGCGGATCGAAGCGGGCGACGTTCCGCCCCTCGTGCAGCACCCAGATCGTGTCGGCGTGCGCGGTGAGCTCGCTCAGCTCGCTGCTGGCGAGCAGGACGGCGACGCCGTCGTCGGCGAGGCGGCGCACCTGGCGGTACAGGTCGGCCTTGGCGCCGATGTCCAGGCCGCGGGTGGGCTCGTCCAGCAGCAGCACCCGTACACCGCGTGTGATCCACTTGGCGAGGACCACCTTCTGCTGGTTCCCGCCGGACAACTGGCCGACCGGCTGTTCGGGCGAGGCGTGCTTGACCCCGAGATCGCCGAGGATCGGAGCGGTCATCCGCCGGCCTCGGGAGCGCGGCATCGTCCAGCCCAGCGCAGAGATGGCGGCGTTCCGGGCGACGGACAGACCGAGGAGGAGCCCCTCCTCCTTGCGGTTCTCCGGTACCAGGGCGAGTCCCTGCCGCACGGCGGTACGCGGGCCCGCGACCGGCAGGGGACGGCCGCCCAGCCGGGCGCTGACCTCGCCGCGGACGGCGCCGAACAGCGCGCTCAGCAGCGTCGTCCGCCCGGCGCCGCCGAGCCCGGCGAGCCCGACGATCTCCCCGGGCCGTACGTCGATTCCGGCGACGTCGAGGAGGCCGCCGATCCGGACGCGGTCGATGGTCAGCAGCGGATCGCCGCCGGGCACGGGCCGGTCCGCACGGCGCACGAGGTCGCGCGCCTGCCCGATCATCGCCGCGACCAGTTCGTCGTGGCCGGTCGTCGCCAGGTCGAAGACGGCGACGCTGCGTCCGTCGCGCATGACCGTCGCCCGGTCGCCGATCTCGGACACCTCGTCGAGCCGGTGGGAGATGTAGATCACCGCCCGGCCCTCGGCCACCAGGTCCCGGATGACGGAGAAGACGACCTTGAGCTCCTCCGCGCCGAGGGTCGCCGACGGCTCGTCCATGACGATCACCTTGGCGTCACAGGTCAGCGCCTTCGCGATGGCGGTGAGCTGCTGGGCGGCGATGGGCAGGTCGCGCACCCGCGCGTCCGGTGAGAACGACCCGCCGACCCGCTCGATGAACTCGGCGGCCAGCGCGGACCGCCGCCGGCGCCGGACGAACGGACCACTGGCCGGCGCCCGCCCCAGGAACAGGTTCTGCGCGACCGTGAGGTCGGGCGCGAGGTCCAGTTCCTGGTAGATGACGCTGATCCCGGCGGTGATGCCCTCGTGCGGACCGGCCAGACGCAGCGGCCGGCCGTCGAGGAGGATCTCACCCTCGTCCGGCCGGTACGAACCGGCGAGGATCTTCATCAGGGTGCTCTTGCCGGCGCCGTTCTCACCGAGCAGGCAGTGGACCTCGCCCGCGTGGACGGACAGGTCGGCGCCGGCGCAGGCGACCGTGCCGGGGAAGCGCTTGACGACGCCCTTCATCTCCAGGAGAGGTGTCATGCGGCCTCCTCCGTCGGCGGAGCGACCAGAGAGGCTGCGCTCATGATTCGCTCGCTCCGCTCACTCATGCGGCCTCCTCCGTCGGCGGAGCGACCAGAGAGGCTGCGCTCATGATTCGCTCGCTCCGCTCACTCATGCGGCCTCCAGCAGGTGGTCGGCGGTGCGATGGTCGGTGACGAGGACGTTGCAGATGCCGCTCGCGACGATCGCGTGGCAGACCCGGTGCTTGGCGGCGCCGGCGGCCACGGCGATCGACGAGGTGCCGGCGCGCAGGTCCTCCAGCGCCACGCCGAGGGTGCGGCGATCGAGGTCCTCGCGGACGACCTGGCCGTCCGTGTCGATGAACCGGCCGACGACGTCGCCGACGCTCCCGGCCGCGGCGAGTGCGTCGACGTCGGCGGAGGTGAGGTAGCCGGACTCCACGAGCACCGAGTCATGCGTCAGCGCGCCGGGGCTGAACAGGTAGGCGCCGCAGTGCCGGGCGAGTTTCAGCACGTCGGCCACTGACCGTTCGCTCTCCAGCGCCGCACGGGTCGCGTCCTGCTCGACGATGGCCGGGACGGGCAGCAAGGTGACGGTGCCACCGCCGTGATGGGCGATGCGGCTGGCCATGTCGGACGCCGACGTCGGCCTGCGCGAGCGGCTCAGCCCTCCGTTGACCTGGACGACGTGCACGCCCCGTGCCCAGCCGGAGGGGATGTGGCCGGCGACCGCGTCGAGCGTACGGCCCCATGAGACGCCGAGGGTGCGGGGCGCGGGGCGCAGGTCGGCGAGGTACTGCGCCGCCGCGGACGCCACCCGGTCGCGCAGTTCGACGTCGTCCGCGGTGTCGTCGGCGGGGACGACGACCGCGTCCCGCAGGCCATAGCGCTGGGTCAGGGCGCGTTCCAGCGCGTGCCGGCGATGCCGCGGGTGGACGATCTGGATCCGCACGATGCCGGCGGCGCGGGCCTCGGCGAGCATGCGCCCGACCTTCCAGCGGGTCAGGTGCAGCGCGCGGCCGATCTGCTCCTGCGTCAGGTCGCCTTCGTAGTACATCTCGGCGACGCGCAGCAGTTGGTGCTCGTACTCCGGTTCCTCGGCGGTCATCGCCGTCCCCCGCTCAGGGCGTGGGCCAGGTCCCGGGTCGCCTCCGTGGCCTGCCGGTACAGCGCGTAGCCCTCGTCGTAGGCGTCCGCGGGGGACGGCTCGACGAGCGTGGTCACCGGCGTGAACGCCGCCGCCGCGGCGGCCAGGTCCGGATGCTCGTCGGTGACGGCCGCGGCGATGACCGCGCAGGCGCGCAGCGTCAGGTTGTCACCGGCCACCAACCGCAGCGGCCGGCCCAGCACGTCCGCGGTGACGCGCAGCCACAGCGGGTTGCGGCGAATGCCGCCGGAGACATAGATGTCCTCGACCGGCACCCCGGCGTCCAGGAAGGAGTCCAGGACCTGACGCGTCCCGTACGCGACACCTTCCACGGCCGCGCGGTACAGCTGCGCCGGTGTGGTGCCCAGCGTCAGCCCGAGAACGGCGCCGCGCAGCCGGGGGTCGCGCAGCGGCGTCCGGTTGCCCATAAAGTAGTCGAGGACGACCAGCCCGTGCTCGCCGGGACGGACCCGCTCCGCCTCGGCGAGGAGTTCCGGCAGCCGCTCGCGCGTTCCGCCGAGGATGTCCTCGCACACCCAGCGCAGCACGGCGCCGGCCGATACCTGTCCCCCTTCGACGAGCCAGAAGCCGTCGCGGAGGGCGTCCGGGTACGGACCCCAGATGGCGGGGGTGAACACCGGTTCCTCAATCTCGGCGACGAAGGCGTTGGACGTGCCGCAGACCATCGACAGGCGGCCCGGCGACAGGCCTCCTGTCGCCAGCAGGGACATGTGCGCGTCGATGCCGCCGACGGCGACGACCGGACGGCCCCGCAGCCCGAGCTCCGCCGACGCCCCGCGGGTCACCTCACCCGCGGGCGCGCCCACCGGCAGCACGACGGGCGGCAGCTTCTTCGCCAGATCCGGCACGCCGAGCAGGTCGTACAGCCCGGCCGGATACCCCTCGCCGCGCGCGACGTGATTGGCCTTGCAGCAGGCGTTCATCCGCGAGCCGGTCCACGTGCCGGTCAACCGCCAGGTCAGGTAGTCGACCGCCTCGACGATGCGGGCGGCGGAGCGGTACGTCTCCGGCTCGTTGCGCGCCAGCCACATCGCCTTCGGGACCAGCCACTCCACGGCGTCGGCCCCGCCGGCGTAACGCAGCACCTCATGGCCGCTCTCCGCCGTCAGGTCGGATTCGGCACCGGCCCGGGAGTCCATCCACAGGATCGCCGGACGGAGCGGGCGTCCCGCCTCGTCGAGCACGACGACCGTCGAGGCGGTCGTCGCCAACCCGACGCCCGTCACCTCCGGGTCGCCCGCCGTCGTCAGCGCCGTACGAGCGGCGACGACGATGGCGCGCCACCACTCGTCGGGGTCCTGTTCGGCCCAGCCCGGTCGCGGGTACCGCGTCGGGTACCCGTGCTCTCCGGTGCCCAGGACCCGCCCGTCCGCGTCGAACACGGCGACGCGGGCCCCCTCCGTCCCGAGGTCGATCGCCAGCAGCGCGGTCATGTCTCCTCCCCCGGCCGGAACAGCACCTTCGAGCTGAAGATCGAGCGTTCGCCGAGCCGGCGCATCGTCTCCGGGAGCGCGTCGAGACCGAGCTCGTGCGTGATCATGAACTTCCAGCGCAGGGATCCGGCCGCCATGGCGTCGGCCGTCGCCCGCCATTCGTCGCCGGGGAACGGCGCGGAGAAGGAGTTCCACGCGCCGTGGAGGCTGATCTCGCGGCGGAGGAAGGTGTTGAAGGTCGATTTGGCGAACTCCACCGGGGCGTGGGGGATCCCGATGAAGGCCGCCTCACCGTGCCGGGCGCACAGCGCGGCCGCCAGGTCCACGGTCGCCGGGTTGCCGGCCGATTCGATGACGACGTGGTAGCCGTCGCCCGCGAGGTCACGCGCCTCCTCCGCGCCGGTCGCGGTCTGGCCCGCCCCGGCCTCGCGCGCCATCGCGACCTTCTGGTCGTTCACGTCGACCGCCAGCACCTCGGAGGCACCCGCCAGCCGCGCCCACTGCACCGCGAACAGGCCGATCGGCCCGGCCCCGATCACGGCGACCCGCTGGCCGATGCCGAGCCGGGTCCGCCAGATCGCGTGCAGGGCGATGGCGGCCGGGTCGATCATCGCGGCCGCCTCCGGGGCCACCCGGTCGTCGACACGGAAGAGGTTCGACGACGGCACCGTGACGTACTCCGCGTAGGCGCCGTCCCGCCTGCTGCCGAAGTAGTCGTAGTCGGCGCAGAGGCTGAACTTCCCCTGCCGGCAGGGGTCGCAGGCGAAGCAGGGGATCAGCGGAGGCACGGACACTAGGTCGCCCTCGGCCACCCCGTCCGCGCCGGGACCGGTCGCGACGACGACGCCGGCGAACTCGTGTCCGCAGATGATCGGCATCCGGTGGGCGCCGGCGCTCAGCATGCGGGCGATGTCGGAACCGCACACCCCGCAGGCCGCCACCTTGACCAGCGCCTCCCCCGGCCCCGGCTCCGGCCTGGGCACCTCCTCGACGCGGATGTCGCCGGGCGCGTGGAGGACGGCCGCACGCATGGTCTCAGGCACGAACGTTCCTTTCTGTGGATCTGTCCCGGGTCACGAGGAGGACCGGGCGAAGACGGTGGCGCCGGCGAGTCCGGCGGCGTTCGACGGATCGACGAGGGCCGTGCCGGCGTCGACGTAGGAGGGCGCCTGCCCGCCGTCGTGCGCCTTTGCCGCGGTCTGCACGGCCAGTTCGCCCTCATGGATCGGGTCGTTGAGCGCGGTGGCGACGTACTGCCCGTTCGGGATCTGCTTGACCGCCTCCATCAGCCCGTCGACCCCGGCGACCTTGACGTCGGTGCGCTTGTTCTCGCGCAGCACCTGCAGGACCCCGAGCGCCATGTCGTCGTTGTGGGCGTACACGGCCTTCACGTCGGGGTTCGCCTGCAGGAGGTCCTGCATCGCGGTGACCGCCTTGGACCTGATGTAGTCGCAGTACGGCCCCTCGACGATCTTGATCTTCGGGTTGGACGCCACCCCCTTGTGGAAGCCGTCCCGGCGGTCCCGGGCCACCGCGCCACCGGCGTCGCCCTGGATCTCGATGACCTTGCCGCCGGCGGGCCCGAGCGCCTTGGCGACCCGCTCGCCCACGATCTGGCCCATCTTCACGTTGTCCCGGCCGACGTGGGAGAGCGCGCCGGAGGGCACTGGGCGGTCCACGGTGATGACCGGGATGTTCGCCGCCTTCGCCGCGGCGAGGCCGGGGGCGACGCCCTTCGGATCGACCGGGTTCACCAGCAGGACGTTCACGCCGCGGGTGATCAGGTCCTGGATGTCGTTGTTCTGCTTCGTGACGTCGCCGTTCGCGTCGGCGAAGAGCAGCTTCGCCCCGGCCTTGGCCGCGGCCTGCTGGGCGCCGTTCTTGAGCTGTACGTAGAAGGGGGACTGCTGGGTGACCTCGCTGAAGCCGATGACCAACTGGCCGCTCTTCTTGGTGTCCGCGGCCGAGGTACCGCCCGGCTGCGTCGACACCGAACACGCCGTCGCGGCCACGGCGATCGCCGCAACCGCCCCAACAAGGGAGATCCTTCGCATTCTGCCCTCCAGGTCCGTTTCTGGGCACCAGACCGTAGGCGCGGCGTTCACAAGGGCGCAACATGTGCGTAATACTTTGCTCATGTGAGCGCGGTCACCTCGTCCCCCGACCGCTGAAGATGGCGAACATCGCAGCTGACCTGCGGATCCACTGCTCCGACGGGGCGGCCGATCGAGCCGACGACCACGCCGCGGTCCACGCGCGTTGAGACCCGCCGCCCCGCTCCGCCAAACCCCGACCGCACGTCACCGCCCCTGCGGCCACGGCATGGTCACCGGCGTCCGCTGCGCATAAAACGCACAGGACACCAGGGATCAGGACGCGCCCCATGCGCCATTACCGACGCGGATGATCAAAAGGTCGTGATCGCACCGGGGAGGCCGTCGAACTTGTGCCTCACCTCGGGCCTTGCCATTCTGCCGAAATGTGCCGAAAAAGGTATCGGCGCGCTCCATGAAGAGCGCGCCGAACCTCCGCCGCAGATCCTGGCCGAGCATGAGCGATCGCCCGTAGGCGCCGCCGTCTCAGCGAGGTCCGCGCCTACATGAGCCGCGCCAGACCATGCGCCGCGTCGAGCGGCTGATCGCACTCTGAGCGCCGAAGATCACGGCCGGATCCTCGCCGACATCTTGGGACCTCATAACGGACGGCAAAACCACGCCGAACGCCCGCGAACATCGGGACGCACCGGAGCCGCGCAGGGGAATTCATCCGGCTTTCTCGTCGGATTCCAGGCCCAGTTGGCGGGCCGCGGCCTGCACGGTCTGTTCGAGCAGGACGGCGATGGTCATGGGGCCCACACCGCCGGGGACCGGCGTGATGAGGCTCGCGCGGGTGAGGGCGGTCTCGAAGTCCACGTCACCGACGTTGCCGGGGTTGTAGCCGGCGTCGATCACGACGGCGCCGGGCTTGACGTCCTCGCCGCGGATGAACCGCGGCCGGCCGACGGCGGCGACCAGGATGTCGGCCTGCCGCACGATCGACGCCAGGTCGGCCGTGCGCGAGTGGCAGTACGTGACCGTGGCGTCGCCGGCCAGCAGCATCATCCCCACGGGCCTGCCGAGGATGGCGCTCCGGCCGACCACGACGGCGTGCCGGCCCGTGAGCTCGACGTCGTACTCCTCCAGCAGCCGCATGATGCCGCCGGGCGTGCAGGACGCGAAGCCCGGCAGCCCGAAGCTCATCGCGCCGAACGAGTGCAGCGTGAGCCCGTCGACGTCCTTCCCCGGCGCGATGGCCTCGAAGGCGGCGCGCTCGTCGATGTGCGGTCCGACCGGATGCTGGAGCAGGATGCCGTGCACTCCAGGGTCCTGCGACAGGGCGGTGACGGCGTCGACCAGCTCCGCCGTCGTGGTGGTGGCCGGCAGTCCCACGTGCCGCGAGGCGATGCCGGCCTTCTCGCAGCGGGCGCGCTTCATGCGGACGTAGGTCACGGACGCGGGGTCGTCGCCGACCAGCACGGTCGCCAGGCACGGCGGCGTGCCGGTCTCCCGGGTGATCTGCGCGGCCCTGGCGGCGCTGCGCTCGACGATGCGGCGGGCCGGGCCCGCGCCGTCCATGAGACGGGCGGTGTGCGTCTGGGTCACGGGCTGCTCCTGAACGGTCTGCGTGAGGGCGGCCCAGGCGCACGGCACGATCGAGCGGGCCGCTCCCCGGTGGTGCTCCACCTCAGCGCCAGTCACGGCCCGAGATTCACTCTAGTGACTCCGCTCGCACCGGGAACACTCTCTGGGGCAGGACTCGCGTTCCCGGGGGGTGTTCGATGACGATCTCCGAACGGTCGGCGGCCGGTGTCACCGTGCCGGACACGAAGCTGGCCGCCGAGGCCACCGAGTTGATCCGCGACGTCACGGACGAGCTGATCTACCACCACTCGCGGCGGGTGTACTGGTTCGGCAGTCTCCAGGGCCGGGCGCGCGGCCTGAGCTGGGATCCGGAGCTGCTCTACATCGGCGCGATGTTCCACGACGTGGGCCTGGGCGAGGCGCACCGCGGCAGCGGGCGGCGGTTCGAGGTGGACGGCGCCGACGAGGCCCGTCGTTTCCTGCGGCGACACGGTGTGCCCGAGGACAGCGTCCGGCGGGTCTGGACGGCCATCGCCCTGCACACCACACCCGGCATCCCCGAGTACCTGGAGCCGGAGGTCGCCCTGGTCACCGCCGGCGTCGAGTACGACGTGCTGGGCATCGGCTACGACTCCATCAGCGACGCCGACCGGGCGGCGGTCGTCGCGCTGCATCCGAGGCCGGATTTCAAGCGGCGCATCCTCCGGGCCTTCACCGAGGGTGTCGCGCCGCGCCCCGAGACGACCTTCGGCAACGTCAAGGCCGACGTCCTGGCCCACTACGTGCCCGGTTTCACCCGCGGCGACTTCGTGACGACCATCCTGGAGTCGCCCTGGTCCGAATAATGGGGTTCGGTCATTCGCCGCAGCTCAGTACGGTGTGCCGGTGATCACTGAAGCGACCTGGGCGATCGGCCCCGAACCGGTCGAGACGGCGGGGCTGCTGCGGACCTATTTCACCGACGTCGCCTCGCGCTACTACGGCAGGCCGGCCACCGAGGCCGAGGTCGACGCCGCGATGGCCGAGGATCCCAGCGACGACCTCGCCTGCTTCCTGGTGGGGCGGTACGCCGGGGTGCCGTCCGGCTGCGTCGGCCTGCGGCTGATCTCCCCCGGCGTCGCGGAGCTGACCCGGCTGTACGTCATCCCGGCCGGGCGGCGCACCGGCGGCGGCCGCGCGCTGCTGGCGGCGGCCGAGGACGCGGCGCTCCGGCTCGGCGCGCGCACGATGCGCCTCGACACCCGCCGCGACCTGGTCGAGGCCCGCGCCCTGTACGCCGCCCAGGGATACCGGGAGATCGAGCCGTACAACAACGGGCCGTACGCCGACCACTGGTTCGAGAAGCACCTCGGCCACTGAGCCCCCGGGCCCTGATCCCTGGCGATCGCTGCCCCTACGGCGCAGTGAACGCCAGTGAGCGAATTCACTACCGTCGCACGAGCGGCCCGGGACCCCGGAAGGGCGGGAGGCGGTATCGCAGGCGCTCAGCGGAGGTGACCGGACGCCCGCAGGTCGTCGAAGATGAGCTGATCGACCGGGGACACCCGGTCACGGTCGGCGTAGGAGAGCCAGACGACCTCCTCGATCTCGCTACTGGGCTCGAGAGTGCCGTGATAGTCGCCGATATAGCAGGTCATCCGCACCGTCACGCCGTCCCGATGGCCGTGCGCCTGCGCCTCGTACGTGCCCAGGGGCGCCACCGTCTCGGGGACGATCGAGACGGTGAGCTCTTCCCGGACCTCGCGGGCCAGGGTCTGCATGTCGCTCTCCCCCGCCTCCCGCTTGCCGCCGGGAAAGTAGTAGGCGTCCTTGCCACGCGAACGCGTGCTGAGGACCCTGCCATCCTCGACCCTGACCCACGCCACCTTGTCGATGACCGACATCTCGCCTGCTCCGATCCCCGGACGACCCTGACCCGCCCGACCCTACCGAGCGTGGCACGCGCCGCCCGGGGGCGGGCGTCGCGGGCCGCCGTGGAGCGCCGGGCGAAGCCGGGCGGCTCGGGTCGCGTGGGCATTTCGTGACCATCCACCAGGCCCTTACCGGATCACCGTGCGTCTTCGTCGGTCTCGGGGCGGCGCTCCGGGGCGCCGGGGACGACGTCGCGCTCGCCGGGCGCGATGACGCCCGCGCCGGTGTCGCGCGGGGTGCGCTGGACGGCGTTGAGGACGTGGTAGCCGAGCAGGACGGCGACGGTGCCGAGCGCGATGCCCTGCAGCGGGAAGTCGCTGGTGATCTTCAGGGTCACGTTGCCGATGGCCAGAATGAGGCCGGCGGCGACGGGGACGAGGTTGACCGGGTCGCCGAAGTCGACGCGGTTCTCGATCCAGATCTTCGCCCCGAGCAGGCCGATCATGCCGTACAGCACGACCGTGATGCCGCCGAGGACGCCGCCGGGGGTGGCGGCCACCAGCGCGCCGAACTTCGGGCACAGGCCGACCAGGACCGCGACGATCGCGGCGACGTAGTAGGCGGCGGTCGAGTAGATGCGCGTGGCGGCCATGACGCCGATGTTCTCGGCGTACGTCGTGGTCGGTGCGCCGCCGACGGCGGTCGCCAGCACGGTGGTGGCGCCGTCCGCGGCGATGGCGCGGCCGAGATACGGGTCGAGGTCGGCGCCGGTCATCGCGGCGACGGCCTTGACGTGGCCGGTGTTCTCCGCGATCAAGGCGATCACCGGGGGCAGCGCGACGAGGATGGCCGAGGTCTTGAAATCGGGGGCGTGGAAGTGCGGGAGGCCGAACCAGTCCGCCGTCTTGACGCCGCTCAGGTCGACGCGGAAGTGGGTGGTGACCTTGCCGCTGCCGTCGGGGGCGGTGATCCGGCCCGCGGTCCGGTCGAGGAGCCACGACAGGACGAAGCCGAAGACCAGGCCGATGAGGACCGCGATCCGCGACCAGAAGCCGCGCAGCACGACGGCGCACAGGACGACGACGGCCAGGGTGGCGAGCGCGACCCACTGGTCCTGCGGCCAGTAGACGTCGGCGACGACCGGGGCGAGGTTGAAGCCGATCAGCATGACGACCGCGCCGGTGACCACGGGCGGGAAGATCCGGTGGATGACCTGGGCGCCGAGGACGTGGATGACCAGGCCGACGACGGCGAGCGCCGCACCGGCGACGAGGATCGCGCCGGTCACCTGGGCGGTGCTCCCGCCGGCCGCGCGGATGGCCGCGACGGCGCCGACGAAGGAGGCGCTGCTGCCGAGGTAGCTCGGCACCTTCCCGGCGGAGACCAGCAGGAACAGGATGGTCGCGATCCCGGACATCATGATCGCGAGGTTCGGGTCCAGCCCCATCACGACGGGGAACACGAACGTCGCGCCGAACATGGCGACGACGTGCTGGGCGCCGATTCCGACGGTGCGGCCCCAGGACAGGCGCTCGTCCGGTCCGACGACCTCGCCCGGCGCGGGTGTGCGCCCGTCACCGTGCAGTTTCCAGCCGATCGCCATGGGGTCCTCCCGGGGGGGTCGCCGCGCGGGCATGGCGTAGTGGCCCGCCCGCGCTCGTGGAGCCGGTGCCTGCCCGACCCGCGCGCGGGCGGTCGGGCCTCAGATTCCCCGCATGCGCAGGACGTGCAGCGCGAGCGTGAGGTTGAGGCGGAGATGGGCGTCGTCGGTGAACGGACCCAGCAGGCGCTCCAGTTTACCGATGCGGTAACGGAGCGTGTTGTAGTGGAAGTGCAGCCGGCGGGCGGTCTCCGCGACGTTGAGGTTGGTCTCCAGCAGCACCTGCAGGGTGCGCCGCAGGTCGACGGCCTCGGGGTCCTGGTCACCGGCAAGTTCGCCGAGGGTCTCCCGGACGAAGGCGTGCAGCTCGGCGGTGTCCTCGACCAGGCTGAGCAGCCGGAAGACGCCGAGCTCGTCGAAGTGCACGACCGCTCCGTCGCCGTTCATCTGCCGCCCGACGCGTACCGCCCTGATCGCCTGGTCGTACGCGGACGGCAGGTCGCCGGGCTGCTGCGCCACCCGGCTCACCCCGGTGGAGAACGTCCGGTCCTGGTCGGCGAACACGGCGGCGGCGTCCTTGGCCAGCGCCGGCACGTCGCAGGCGTCGGCGGCGACGACCGCGACGACCTCGCCCGAGAATCCGGCCACCGCGGCGTTGCGGTCCCGGCGCCGGACCGCCGAGGTCCACGCGGCCACGAGCCGGTCCTGGAGGACGCGCTCCTCGGGACCGCGCGCCGGTCCACGGTCGAGGGCGGCGACGACCACGGTGGCGGACCGGCCGAGGTCCCAGCCGAAACTCGCGCTGTGCGCGATGACGTGCTCGTCGGCGCCGGACCGGCCGGTGAGGACGTCACGCAGGAAGTCGGCGCGGTACTTGCTCTCCACGGCCGACACGGCCTGCTGCTTGGTGATGACGAGGGCGACGACGGTGGCCACGCGTTCGAGGATCCCGACGTCGGCCGCCGCCACCCCGGCCACCGCCATCCGCCCGTAGGTGAACCCGCCCGCGACGACGGGCACCGAGATCGGCCCGGTCCCGGGGTCGTCGTCACACGTCACCGGCCCGGCGGGATCGGGCGCGGGCTCTCCCGGCGCGGCGTCGGTGGGCCACACCGGAGCGACGTCGGCCGGCGGCACGTCCGGGAGGACCTCCGGCATGGGCACCTCGCCCTCCACGGCCGGCGGGACGTCCGTCAGCGCGCTCTGCAGCCGGGCCAGGAGCGCCTCGTCGCCGGAGGCCGCGAGCCGGCGGCCGTCGCCGTCCAGGACGGCGACGGCGGCGTCCAGGAGGGTGGCGACCTCGTCGGTCACCTCCTGCAGGCCGCCGCCGCACAGCACGATCTGGATGAGGGCGCGGTGGACCTCCTCCCCGCGTGCCAGGACCGCGGCCTGCCGGTTGAGGACGCCGGTCAGGACCTGGTTGAGGATGTCGTCGAACCCGGCGTCCTCGGGCAGCCGGATCAGCGGGAAGTCGAGCCGGTCGGCCTGCTGGAGCATCTCGTCCGGCAGGCGGTCGAGATAGCGGCCCGGTTTGACGGCGAGGGCCGTCAGGCCGCAGGCGTCCAGGTCGGCGACCAGCCGGCCGAGGGTCTCGGGACGGTGGCGCAGCGGATAGCCGGTGGTCAGCAGCAGCTCGTGCGGCTTGACGCAGGCGAGGACGTCGGGGACCTCCATGACGTTGAGGCGCTGCACGACACGGTCGAGGCCGCCCGCCCCGGCGACGAGCCGGGCGCCCGCCAGAGTCGACAGCTCCAGAACCTCTTCAACGGACAGTCCGTACGCCGGCGTGCCGGAGCCGGCGGGACGCAGAGCCGGAGGACGAGATCCGCAAGAAGACGACATGGCCGCCCAATCTGCCGAAGTGACCCCCGAGTAACGATCACACGATGACGAGAAACACGAACGCTGGCAAGCATCCTTGGCAGGATTATCCATACGGCCATGGCTCGGAGCGGTTTACGTTCACGACCATGACACCCCGGCCGGGGCCCCGCGACCGAACCTGACGGTCCGCGCCGTGCGGGCCGGCGGGGGCGATCCGACCCATCGCGCCGCGGGAGGTCCGGGTGAGGCCGTCCACCACCGCGGGGCGGCGACGCGGCCCGCGCACCGCCCCGGCCCTGAGCCTGCCCGGCGCCGCCAGCCTCGGTGTCCGTGCCGTGCTCGGCGGTCCCCGGCGCGCCGCCCGCGCGGTCGCGGTGTTCCCCGCCACGACGTACCTGAGGGTGGACGGGCCCGCCGAGCCGGTCGTCGTCGCGCTCGTCACCACGGACGCCGTCCGGCCGCCGAACGCCGTGGTCCTGGCCGCGCCGGCACGGCAGGAGCCGTTCCGCGGCGTCCGCGAGGGAGACGTGGCGTTCATCGGTGACGGCGGCGTGGAGGTCGCCGCCCGGCTCCGCGTGCGGATCCGCCGCTGGTGGGATCCCACTCCGGTGCTCGGTCCGCTGTCGCTCGCCCGGCTGGCGCACGGGGCCCGCGCGCTCGGTGAGCTCGCCGGGCCCTGGGGGCTGAGCGGGCATCCGGTGCCGGACGTTCTCGCCGACAGTTGCGCGGCGGGCGACCTCGCCCACGCCGTCGACGCGGCGGAACGGATCGTCGGTCTGGGCCCCGGGTTGACGCCGAGCGGCGACGACGCGCTGGCCGGCCTCCTGCTCGCGCTGCGCCTGCTGGGCGGGGCGGTCCCCGGCGGGGGCCGGGCCGTCCGGCTGGCCGACTGGATCGGCGCCGCCGTCACCGCGTACGCGTGCGAGCGCACGACCGCCCTGGCGGCGACCCTGCTGCAGTGCGCCGCGCGGGGGCAGGCGAGCGTGGAGACCGCCGCCGTGCTGCGGGGCATCGCCGGCCAGGAACCCGTCGCGCCCGCCGCGCGCCGCCTCATCGACATCGGTCACACCTCGGGCAGCGACGTCGCCTGGGGCCTGCTGACCGGCTGCCGCGCCGCCCTCGCGCTCAGCGGCCGTGACCGCGGCGGCCGATCCCTCCCCCCGCGCTCCGGTCAGCCGTGACCGGGGAACGGCGCCGTCCTCCCACCGGCCACAATCGACCCATGACACTTTCCGGGAACCAGTACGAGATCGCCGCCGGCCCGTACGCCGCCGTCGTCACCGAGCAGGGCGGTTCGCTGCGCGCGCTGTCGAGGGACGGCCGGCCGCTGGTCCTCACGCACGACGCCGACGAGCAGCCGCCCGCGGCCTCGGGACAGTTGCTGGCGCCGTGGCCGAACCGGATCGATCGGGGACGCTATGAGTTCGGCGGCGAGGCGTACCAGTTGCCGATCAACGAGCGCGCGCTCGACAACGCCATCCACGGCCTCGTGCGCGAGGGCGCGTGGGCGGTCGCCGAGCACGAGGCGCACCGGGTGCTCCTCACGTACCGGCTCCTCGGTCACGGCGGCTATCCGTTCCGGTTGAACCTGACCGTGGACTACTCCCTCGACGCCGAGCAGGGCCTGACCGTACGCCTGTCGGCGCACAACGCCGGCACGCGGCCCGCCCCGTACGGGCACGGCGCGCACCCGTATCTCACGCTGGGCCGCCCGCTGGACGAGTGCGCCCTGACGATCCCCGCCGACCGGTACCTGGAGGTCGACGAGCGCGCCGTCCCCGATCCGGCGGCCCGGGACGTCGCCGGCACCGCGTACGACCTCCGCGACGGGCGGCGTCTCGGCGACCTGAAGATCGACAACCCGTTCACGGAGCTGCGCCGGGACGCGGACGGGCGCGCGTGGGTGCGCTTGGAGGACGGGGCCCGCTCGGTCGCGCTGTGGACCGACGAGGCGCATCCGTGGCTGGAGATCTACACCGCCGACGCGGCGCCCGGGGACATGCGCCGGGCGGGGGTGGGCGCCGAGCCGATGACCTGCCCGCCCAACGCGTTCGTCACCGGGACGGACCTGATCACGCTCGAGCCGGGCGCGAAGTTCGGCGGCTCCTGGGGGATCGTCGGCCACTGACCGGCGGCCCACGCGAACCGACCGCCGCGGGCGGCGATCACACCCGGGGCATCGTCGGCCACTGAC
The DNA here is from genome assembly GCF_039542035.1 of Actinoallomurus liliacearum. Classification (NCBI taxonomy): domain Bacteria; kingdom Bacillati; phylum Actinomycetota; class Actinomycetes; order Streptosporangiales; family Thermomonosporaceae; genus Actinoallomurus; species Actinoallomurus liliacearum. The sequence goes on along the minus strand of NZ_BAABHJ010000016.1, from coordinate 146,562 downwards.
CGGCGGCCCACGCGAACCGACCGCCGCGGGCGGCGATCACACCCGGGGCATCGTCGGCCACCGACCGGCGATCCGCGCGAACCGACCGCCGCGGACCGCGATCACACTCCCCGGAGGTCTCCCCCGGCCCCGGTGCCCGCCTGTCGGCGATCACCGCGGGCGGGCGGCCCCGGATCGGTAACGTGTGACGCGGTGTCTATGGGAAGGAACTGCATGAAGCTGACCCTGTCCTCCGTCGACGACCTGAGCGCCCGGGTGGAGGAGGCGCGCGCGGAGTACAACCGCCACCACCCCGGCCTGCCGGACCAGCGCCGCCCGGTGCACACCCTGTACGTCCCGGCCGACCAGTTCACCGCCACCACCCCGGCCGACCTGGGGAAAGAGGCGCTGCGGCTGCTCGAGACGCACGTCGCGGACGGTGCCGCGGCGGCGGGCGCCTTCGGCATCGACGCGGCCCTGGCCGAGACCGTACGGGAGCGGGTCGCCGCGAAGCTGACCCGCGAACCGGTGGAGGACCTGCGCATCGACTTCGAGGACGGTTACGGCGTCCGCGACGACGCCGAGGAGGACGGGCACGTCGCCGCCGCCGTGGAGGCGGTCGCCCAGGCGTACGAGACGCGTTCCCTCCCCTATTACTGGGGGCTGCGGGTCAAGTCGTTCGCGGACGGCGGGCACGGTCGCGCCATGCGCACCCTCGACGGCTTCCTCACCGGGCTGGCCGAGCGCCTCGGCCGGCTGCCGGGCGGCTTCGTCGTGACCTTCCCCAAGATCGTGACACCCGAGCACGTACGGATCTTCACCGACTTCCTCGCCCGCTTCGAGGCGGAGATCGGCCTGCCGGAGGGGCTGCTGCGCCTCGAGATCCAGATCGAGACCCCGCAGTCGGTCGCCCGTCTCCCGGAGGTCGTGTCCGCCGCCGGTGACCGGCTCATCTCGGCGCAGTTCGGCGTCCACGACTACACGGCCGCGTGCGGGCTGCCCCCGTCGGAGCAGCGGCTCGACCACCCGGCCTGCGACCACGCACGCCACGTCATGCAGGTGACCCTCGCCGGCACCGGCATCCGCCTGTCGGACGGCGCGACGAAGATCGCCCCGGCCGGCGAGGACACCAAGGACGTGCACAAGGCGTGGCGACTGCACGCCGGGCTCGTCCGCTACTCCCTGATGCACGGCTTCCAGCAGGGCTGCGACCTGCATGTCGCGCAGCTGCCGAGCCGCTACGCCGCGGTGTACGCGTTCCTGCTGAACGGCCTGGACGACACCCTCGACCGCCTGCGTGCCCACCGTGCCGGGCAGGCCGACGCCACCGTCGACGACCCGGCGGCGGTCGCGGCGCTGACCGCCCGGCTGCGGCACGCGGTCGACTGCGGCGCCGTCGACCGCGACGACGTCCGCGACCTGATCGGCTGATCGGGCGGGGCGGGCGCCCTACCGGTCCACCACCGCGCCCGGGCGGGGCAGCGGCACGCCGTCGTCGACGAGCCGGTCCTCACCGCGGTCGTCGACCCCCATGAGCTGCCGCAGGTCCTCGATCGCCATGGTCTGCTCGCGCATCTTGGCCATGATGTCGCGCAGCGTGTGAACGACCACGAGGGTCGCCTCCGCCTGGGCGAGGGTGGCGTGGACCTGTGCCGCCGCCGTGTCCGGGGGCGTGCGCGCCAGGGCGTTCTCGGCCTTGAGCAGGTGGGAGGCGGCACTGTCATTGTGCGTCACCCAGTGGTAGCCGGGTTCCTCCGGCCAGGCAGACGTCATAGCGGGCTGCTTACCTCTCCAGCCGGTGCCCCCGGCCCGGCGATCTAATCCGACCGTATACACGTCCCCGCGCGTCAGTATGACGCGCGAGTCAGCCCGCCGGTTGACAGTCGAAACTTCACGCTCCGGCCTTCCTCTCCCGCTTCACGGCCGGCTCAGGCGCTCGAGATCCTCAGGGGTGTCGATGTCGTCGGGGGCGGCGACGTCGTCACAGGGCACGGTGGCGACCAGCTCGGGATGGGCGCGCAGGAAGGCGCGGGCGCCGACGTCTCCGGAGGCGCCGGCCGCCGCCTCCGCGAAGTGCTCGTGCGCGATGAGGACGGGGTTCCGGGGCCGGCCCGCGTAGGTGGCGACCGCCGCCCGCGCCCCCGAGTCGTACGCCGCGCGGAGCCGGCGCACGGCCGCCGCGGTCACCCGCGGCTGGTCGACCAGGGCGATGACGACGGCCGGGCAGTCGGCCGCCAGCGCCGACAGCCCGGCGCGCAGCGACGAGCCCATGCCCGTGGGCCAGTCCGGATTGTGGACGACGACCGCGCCGGCCACGTCGATCGCGGCGGCGCCGGTGACGACGACGATCGGGGTACAGCCCGCCTCGTGGAGCATGCGGACCCCACGGTCGACGAGCCGCACCCCGCCGATCTCGACGAGCGCCTTCGGTGTACCGAGCCGGCGCCCCTCTCCGGCGGCCAGCAACAGCCCGGCCGGGGCGCCCGCGTGTCTGATCCCCACCTTGGGAGCGTATCCATCGATGTGGTCCCGGTCACGTGCTGATCGGGAGCCCGGCGGATCCGTCAGCGGTGGCCGGCGACGGGTGGCAGCACGCCGTGGCCGGTGTGGTGCGGGGCCGCCGCCGTCCCTCCGGCCACCGCCGCGGCGATGAACGCGGCGACGACGAACCGGCGCATGACGATCTTCCGGGCGTTCTGCGACATGATGATCGGCCTTCTTCCCCGTTCGGCTGGACTCTTCCGAGTCTGGGCCCCGGCGCGCGCCCGCGCAGTGGGGCCAGGCCGACTCTTGGACGGTGGGGCCAGCCCCCCTGGATCCCTCGCGGTGGCACGACCGCCGCGAATTCCCTCGGCCCGGTCCCGGCGGGGTCACTCCCCGTGGATCCGGCCCTCCGTCTCGCTGAGGGGACGCCCGGTGCCGCCCCAGCGGAGCCGGATGAGCTCGGCCGCCACCGACACCGCGGTCTCCTCCGGAGTACGGGCGCCGATGTCCAGGCCGATGGGCGAGCGCAGCCGCGCGAGCTCGTCCTCGGTCACGCCGGCGTCGCGCAGCCGCTTCAGCCGGTCGTCGTGGGTGCGCCGGGAGCCCATCGCGCCGATGTAGCCCGCCGGGGTGCGCAGCGCCACTTCCAGGAGCGGCACGTCGAACTTCGGGTCGTGGGTGAGCACGCAGATCGCCGTGCGCTCGTCCACCTCCGTCTCGGCCAGGAACCGGTGCGGCCACTTGACGACCACCTCGTCCGCGTCGGGGAACCGCTTGGCGGTGGCGAAGACCGGACGGGCGTCGCACACGGTCACGTGGTAGCCGAGGAACCTGCCGACGCGGACGACCGCCGCGGCGAAGTCGATCGCGCCGAACACCAGCATCCGCGGCGGGGGCGCGAAGGAGTGCACGAAGACGGACAGTTCGTCGCCGCGTCGCTCGCCGTCCGGCCCGTAGCGGCGGATGCCGGTGCGGCCCTGGGCGAGCATCCCGCGGGCGTCGTCGTCCACGGCGGCGTCCAGCCGTTCGAGCCCCAACGAGCCCGCCACGCGGTCGGGCCAGACGATCCGCCGGGCACCGGTCTCCCGAGGGCCGTCGACGACCGTCACGACCGCCACCGGCTCGTGCCGTTCGATGGACGCCGCGACGTCCGCGAACTCCGGGTACGTCGCCGGGCCGACCGGCTCGACCAGCACGTCGAGGATGCCGCCGCAGGTCAGGCCGACGGCGAAGGCGTCGTCGTCGCTGACGCCGTACCGCCGCACCACCGGCCGGCCCGTCTCCATGACCTCGCGCGCCAGCTCGTACACCGCGCCCTCGACACAACCGCCGGACACGCTGCCCACGGCCTCGCCCGCGGCCGACACCGCCATGGCTGCGCCCGGCGGGCGCGGCGCGCTGCGGAACGTGTCCACGACCGTGGCCAGGCCGAACGTCTCCCCCGCCGCGTACCAGGGGCGGACCTCGCCGAGGACGTCACGCATCGCCGATCACTCCCGCCAGTTCCTCGAGGGCGGCCAGGCTGTGCCCGGCCACGAAGTCGTCGACGTGCGGCAGGGCCGCCGCCATCCCGGCCGTGAGCGGTTCGTACCCCGGCCGGGCCTTGTGCGGGTTGGCCCATACCACCCGGTGGGCGAGCCGCCGCAGCCGCGCCATCTGCGCGCCCAAGAGCGTAGCGTCACCGCGTTCCCAGCCGTCCGAGGCCACCACGACGACCGCGCCGCGCGCCATGCCCCGCTGACCGAACCGGTCCAGGAACTCCTTCAGCTCTTCGCCCAGCCGGGTGCCGCCGCTCCAGTCGGGGATCGCGGACGACACCGCCGCCATCGCCGCGTCGGGTTCGCGGTGCCGCAGTTCCCGGGTGACCCGGGTCAGCCGCGTGCCGACCGTGAACACCTCGGTGCTGCGCGGTGCGCAGCGCAGGGCGGCGTGCGCGAACCGCAGGAGCACGTCGGCGTACGGGCTCATGGACCCGCTGACGTCGATGAGGAGCACCACCCGGCGCGGGCGGGTCCGGTGCGCGCGGTGGTGCGGCCGGGAGATCTCCCCGCCGCGCCGGAGGATGGCGCGGACCGTCCGGCCCGGGTCGAGACGGCCCCGGTGGGCCGGGGCGAACCGCCGGGAGCGGCGGCGGGCCGAGACGTTGTCGAGCAGCGCGACGAGCCGCCGCACCTCCTCCCGCTCGGCCGCGCTGAGCCGGGCGACGTCGCGTCTGCGCAGGACCTCGGCCGCGCTCGCGGCCGTCACGCTCGGGTCGCCGCTCCCCTCGGTCCCCTCCCCCTCGGACCCGGCGGCGGGCCGGGCGGTGAGGACCGGCGACCGGGACACGCGGCGCACCGAGGCGGACTCGCCGGAGAAGTACGCGGCGAAGCACCGGTCGTAACGCGGCAGGTCCGCGGGGTCGGCGCACAGGGTGAGACGGCCGGCCCAGTAGACATCGCGCGGGTTCCGCACGTCGAGGCGGTCGAGCGCGCCGATCATCGCCTGAAGCCGCTCGGGGTCGGCGGGCACGCCGGCGGCGCGGAGCGTACGGGCGAAGCCGGTCAGCGTCTCGACCAGGTCGCGCGGCACGCCCATCGTCAGGACCCGTCGAGCAGCGCGTCGAGGCCCTTGGCGACGCGCTCGGTGTCCTCCCGGTACTTCAGGACGGCGCCGAGCGTGCCGGCCGCGATGTCGGGATCGAGCTCACGGGCGCCGAGGGCGACCAGCGCCTCGGTCCAGTCGAGGCTCTCGGCGACCCCGGGCGTCTTCAGCAGGTCGAGGCCGCGAAGCCGGGCGGCCGCGCCGGCGACCTGGCGGACGAGCCGTTCGGACGCCTCCGGCAGCCGCCGCCGGATGATCGCGACCTCCCGGTCGAACCCCGGGTGCTCCAGCCAGTGGTAGAGGCAGCGACGCTTCAGCGCGTCGTGCACCTCGCGCGTACGGTTCGAGGTGACGATGACGACGGGCGGGCGCTCGGCCCGTACGGTGCCCAGCTCGGGGATCGAGATCGTGAAGTCGCTCAGCACCTCCAGCAGGAACGCCTCGAACTCGTCGTCGGCGCGGTCGATCTCGTCGACCAGGAGCACGCTCGGCCGTTCCGCCGAGGAGGTCTCCAGCGCCCGGAGCAGCGGCCGGGCGACGAGGAACCGCCGGTCGTACAGCTCCGACTCCAGCCGCTGCACGTCGGTCACACCCGCGGCCTCGGCGGCGCGCAGGTGCAGCAACTGGCGCGGGAAGTCCCAGTCGTAGAGCGCCTGTGCGGCGTCCAGGCCCTCGTAGCACTGGAGCCGGATGAGCGGGACGTCGAGCACGGTGGCGAGCGTCTTGGCCAGTTCGGTCTTGCCGACGCCGGCCTCGCCCTCCAGGAACAGCGGGCGGCTCATGCGCAGGCTCAGGAAGCAGGCCGTGGCGAGCCCCTCGTCGGCGAGGTAGGCATGCCGGTTCAGGGCCTCGCTCAAGGCCGCCGGCGAGGTGAGGTCGGATGCCGGGAACGTCGTGGGGTGCGGCACGCCTCAAGGCTACTTCGCCCGCCAGATCGCGCACCGTACCCGAAATAGCCGTCTTGTCGGAACTGCCGGAATCTGTGGACGGTGCACACTACGCTCCGATGATCATGAAAAGAGCGACCATGGCGAGGAGCCGTTCGATGGGCTGGAGATCTCCGGTGATGGGCACCGCCGCGGCGGCGCTCCTGGTGGTGGGGATGGCCACGACCGCGTGCTCGCCGGCGCAGCAGGCGTCGCAGACCGCGGCCGGCGCGGCGGCGAACACGGGGCCGCTCCCGTTCCAGTTGCCCGCCCAGAGCGTCCTGCGCTCCTCCGGGCACAAGGTCTTCGCGCACTACTTCACGCCCTACCCCGTCTCCCTGGACAACAAGGACGCGGCGGGCGACTACTACACCAGGAACTACCTGTCGCCGACCGGTGAGAGCGGCAAGCACGCGGCCTACGGCGGGCTGCTCCGGGACCGGCCGATCGGCCGTGCCCCGATCAGCGGAAACTGGCAGTTGGAGGACATGAAGACGGAGGTCCGGCGCGCCGCCGCGGCCGGTCTCGACGGCTTCACCGTGGACCTGCTGTCGGTCAGCTCCTCCAGCCCCAACTGGGCCCGCGTCAAGCTGCTCATCCAGGCGGCCGAGCAGGTCGACCCCGGCTTCAAGATCGTCCTGATGCCCGACATGAACGGCCTCGCGAACGTGGACGCCGCCACGCTCGCGGCCGCCGTCGCGAGCGTCGCCAAGTCGCCCGCCGTCTACCACCTCGCCGACAAGCGGCTCGTCGTCTCGCCGTTCAAGGCCGAGGGCAGGACCGCGGCGTGGTGGTCGTCCTGGATGACCATCATGCGCGACAAGTACGGCATCGAGGTCGCCCTCGTCCCCTGCTTCCTCAACTTCGGTTCGAACGCGAGCGCCTTCGCCCCGATCAGCTACGGCTTCTCCAACTGGGGGAACCGGAACCCGGCCGCCAACGCGAGCCTGGCCGCGAACATCACCAAGGCGCACCAGCTCGGCAAGAAATGGATGCAGCCCGTCTCGGTCCAGGACGAACGGCCGAACCAGGGCAAGTACGACGAGGCCGGCAACACCGAGAACCTGCGGGTCACCTGGAACGCGGCGATCAACGGCGCCGACTGGGTGCAGATCCCCACCTGGAACGACTACTCCGAAGGCGCGCAGCTCTCGCCCTCGGCGAAGCACGGGTGGACCTACCTCGACCTGTCGTCGTACTACCTCACCCGGCTGAAGACCGGGAAGTACCCGACCATCACCAAGGACGTCGTGTACGTCACGCACCGCGTCCAGCCGGCGGCGGCCAAGCCGACGTTCGCCGAGACCAAGCTCATGACGCTGCGCTCGGGCAGCACGCCCGCCCGCGACCAGGTCGAGGTGCTCACGATGCTGACCGCCGCCGCGACGGTCACCGCGACGATCGGCGGCACCGCCCACACGTACAGCGCGCCGGCGGGTCTGCACGTCCAGACCTTCCCCCTGAAGGCGGGCACGAACAGCGTCTCGGTGACGCGGAACGGCACGGTCACGGCGAAGGTCACCTCGCCGTTCACCGTGACCGCCAAGCCGCAGGTCCAGGACGAGCAGTACTACGGCGTGACCAGCGGCCGGTAGGCCCCTGAGCCCGGCACGGACCGGCGGTTCCCGTCGCCGGTCCGTACGGCGTCCTCCGGCCGGCGGCTCGCGTCGCCGGCCCGCCGGCCGTCCTCCGGTGGGCGGACGGCCGCGCGCTCCTGGGCCGCGCGCTCCTGGGCCGCCACCACCGCGTCGGCGTACTCCTCGGTCCAGCGGCCGAACGCCTCGATCGGCTCCAGCAGGCCGCGACCAGCCTCGGTCAGCTCGTACTCGACCCGCGGCGGCGCCTCGGCGTACGCGCGCCGCGTCACCAGCCCGTCGTCCTCCAGCCGGCGCAGTGTCTCGGTGAGGACCTTGCCGCTGATGCCGCCGATCACCTTGCGCAGTTCGACCGGCCGCCCGGGCCCGTGGCGCAGCGCGTAGATGACGACGGCGTTCCAGGTGTTCGCCAGCAGGTCGAACGCCAGCCGCGTCTGGCAGTCGGCGAGGAGATCCCGGTCCATCCCTAAGTCCTTACCGCATCGGCCGGGCACCGATCGGTGCCCATCGGAACTCCTAGTGTCGCGCCCATGCGAATCGGAATCCTCGGAGCGGGGAACATGGCGGGCGCGCTCGGCGCCCAGTGGGCGCGTGCGGGGCACGAGGTGCTCGTCGGCGCGCGCGATCGGGACAAGGCGGCGAAGCGCGCCGCGGAGATCGGACCGGGCGCTCTCCCGGGCGGCCTGCGCGAGGCGGCCGCCTTCGGCGACGTGACGCTGCTCGCGGTGGCGTACGAGGGCGTGGCAGAGGTCCTCGGGCAGGTCGGGGACGTCCTGCGCGGGCGGACGGTGATCGACTGCGTGAACGGCATCGTGCATCCGGGCGTCACGCTCGCCACCGGCACCGGGCCGTCCGTCGCCCGGCGGATCGCCGACGCGACCGGCGCCCACGTGGTGAAGGCGTTCAACCTGTGCCCCGACGCGATGTGGCGGATGACGCCGCCCCGGGTCGACGGCCGCCCGCTGACCGTGCCCGTCTGCGGCGACGACTCCGGCGCCCTGGCGGCGGTACGGACCTTGATCACCGATCTCGGCTGCGTCCCGGCCGACGCCGGGGACCTCGACCGGGCCGGCGTCCTGGAGGCCACCGCGGCGTACGTGATCGGCCTGCACATCGCCGGCGTCGATCCGCGCTCCGCCCTCCCCTCGCCCGAACCGGAGGTCAGCGGCGCCAGGCCGGCATGACGGCGAACATCGTCGCGGTCTTGGCGGGATCGCGGTCGACGAGTTCGTCGAGCACCTCGTCGATCCGCTTCATGATCGAGTCGTCGAGACGCCGCCCGCCGACGGCGGCGTTCTCGGCGACCTGCTCGGGCCTCGAGGCACCGATGATCGCCGCGGCGACGTTCGGGTTCCGCAGGACCCAGGCGACGGCGAGCTGGGCCATCGTGAGCCCGGCCTCCTCGGCGATCGGCCGCAGCCGCTGGACCCGTTCGAGCACCGTGTCGGACATGTAGCGGCTGACGAAGCGCGAACCCTGTGCGTCATCGGCCCGCGACCCCGCGGGGGCCTCGCGGCCGGGCAGGTACTTGCCGGTGAGAACGCCCTGGGCGACCGGGGAGAACACGATCTGGCTCAGGCCGAGGCGCTCACACATGGGCACGACCTCCGGCTCGATGACGCGCCACAACATGGAGTACTGCGGCTGGTTGGACACCAGCGGCACCCCCAGCGGGCGGGCGAGCTCCTGCCCCTTCTCGATCTGGGCGGCCGTCCACTCCGACACCCCGATGTGGAGCGCCTTCCCCTGCCGCACCAGATCGGCGAACGCGCGGATGGTCTCCTCGAGCGGAGTGTTCCCGTCGAAGCGGTGCGCCTGGTAGAGATCGACGTAGTCGGTGCGGAGCCGCCGCAGGGATGCGTGGCAGCTCTCCATGATGTGCTTGCGAGAAAGCCCCCGGTCGTTCGGGCCCGGACCGGTCGGCAGGCACACCTTCGTCGCGATCACGAGTGACTCGCGGCGGATCCCGGCCAGCGCGCGGCCGAGCACCTCCTCGGCATGTCCCCGGGAGTAGATGTCGGCCGTGTCGAACGTCGTGATGCCGGCGTCCAGGGCCGCCCGGACGCATGCCGCCTGCGTGTCCTCCGCGATCTGGCCGTCCAGCGTCAGCCAGTTCCCGAAGATGATCTCGCTGACCTTCAGGCCGCTGTGCCCGAGGTATCGATGCTCCACGACGATCATCGTAACGACACGCCGACGACCGCCCCGGTCCGCCTACCAGCGGCATCGACCCACGCTGGAGTCTGTGGACGCCGCCTCGGTCACACGGCAGCGCCGGGGCCCGGCAGCAGGTCGACGTCGCCGGCGTGCATCGGCTCGCCGCAGTGGGCGCAGCGCAGGTCGACACCGCTGATCTCACCGCACGCGTGGTGGCGGTAGAGCACCGGCGGGCCGGCCTCGCCCGCGAGCCACTTGTCCCCCCACCCGACCATGACCATGAGCAGGTCGACGAGTTCGGCGCCCTTCTCCGTCAGGCGGTACTCGTAGCGCGGCCGTTTGTCATAGGGACGGCGCTCGAGCACGCCCTGGTCGACGAGGTGGTTGAGCCGCTCGGTCAGCACCTTGCGCGAGATTCCCAGGTCGGCCTGGAGCTGGTCGAACCGGCTCACCCCGACCCACACGTCCCGCAGGATCAGCGGCGACCACGGCTCTCCGATCACGTCGAGGGTGCGCGCGATGGAGCAGGCCATCTCCCCGAAGTTCGTGCGTTGCATGGAAGCAGTCTAACGATTGGAGTTCCCTTACGGAACTCCACCTGTTACTGTCGTGGCGTCTCTTGAAGGAACTCGGAAGGGGTGGAGATGAGCAAGGTCTTCAGCGCGATGGCGGTCTCGGCCGACGGGTACGTCACCGGTCGCGGTCCCGGCCCCGGGCGAGGGCTCGGTGACGGAGGGATGCTCTTCGACTGGTACTTCGACGGCGACACCCCCAGCCGGGTGTTCGGCGGTTTCAAGCTCAGCGAGCCCAGCGCCCGGGTCTTCGACGCCCTCGCCGGTCGCGTCGGCGCCGTCGTCGCCGGCCGCAACACCTACGAGGACTCCGACCGCTTCGGTGGCGGGAGTCCGCACCCGGCGGCCCCGCTCTTCGTCCTCAGCCACCGGCCGGCGCCGGAGATGACCGACCGCCAGACACTGGTCACGGCCGGGATCGGCGAGGCGGTCGCGGCGGCCCGCGAGGCGGCCGGCGACAAGGACGTCGCGCTCATGGGCGGCGGCGTCGTGACCGAGGCCCTGAAGGCGGGGATGGTGGACGAGCTGGTCCTCCACCAGGTGCCGGTCCTGCTCGGCGCCGGCCGTCCCTACTTCCAGGAGCTGCCCGAGCACGTCCGGCTGCGCCTCGTCGAGGTGGTGCCCGCCCCGGGCGTCACCCACCTCCACTACGAGGTCGAGCGCTGATCCTCATCACCGACGGCCTCGCGATGATCGGCGATGAGGTCGTCGTCCACGACATCGGCAGAACCCACGCCAGGAGATGACCACGATGCTGAACCTCGACGTACGCCGCGTGCTCGACGGCACCTCGCTCGCCCACCTCGCCAGCGTTCTTCCCGACGGCGCTCCCCACTCCGTTCCCGTCTGGGTCGGCACGGAAGGCGACCACGTCGCGATCCTCACCGGCCCGGACTCCCGCAAGGCCCGCAACCTGCGGCGCGACCCGCGGGTCGCGCTCTCCCTGACGCCGGCCGACAATCCGTTCCAGCCGGTCATCGTCCGCGGCAGGGTCGTCGAATGGGTGGAGGGCGACGCCGCCTGGGAGATCATCGATCGGATCTCGACGAAGTACATCGGCGGCCCCTACTCGCGCGACGAGGAGCGGGTCGTCGCGCTCATCGAGCCCGACCGACAGAGCGTGGGCTGAGACGCGTCGTCCCATCGCGCCGGCAGGTGACGGGATACCCGCGCTGATCCCCGGTCTGTGGCCAGGATGGAATAGGCGGTGATCGCCAGGAGGACGGCGGCCTGGGACGGAGGCTGGGATGGGTGAGCGCGGGCTCGGTCTTGACCTGCACCTGGACGTGCCATGCGGCAGCGGGGTCGGGCGGGCCCTGGAAGCGGCGCTGCGTGAGGCGGTGCGCTCCGGGCGGCTTTCGGCCGGCACCCGGCTGCCGGGGAGCCGGAGTCTCGCGGCCGATCTCGGGGTGTCCCGAGGGACGGTCGTTCAGGTCTACGGCCAGTTGATGGCCGAGGGGTGGCTGGCGGGAACGTCGGGGTCGGGCACCTGGGTGGCCGACGTCGGGATGGTGGAGGTCGAACCGCGGGTCGAGCGGCGGGCGAGCCGTCCCGGTCCAGAGATCGATCTACGGCCGGGACGGCCGGACCTCAGTTCGTTCCCGCGTACGGCGTGGGCCTCGGCGGTGCGGCGGGTGTCGGCGTCGGCCGACCCGGCGGCATGGGACTACGGGGAGCCCGGCGGGCTGCCGGCGCTGCGGTCGGCGATCGCCGGTTACGTCGCCCGTACGCGGGGGGTGCGGGCCGGCGCCGACTCGGTGGTGGTGACGGTGGGGTTCGCCCACGGGCTGGCGCTGTTGGGGCGTGCGCTGTGGAGTCTGGGCGTCCGGTGCGTGGCCACGGAGGATCCGGGACTGCCACGGCATCGGGAGCTGCTGCGGGCGGCCGGGATGGACATCGTGCCGCTGAGGGTCGGAGCCGAGGGCGCCGACCCCGCGGGGCTGACGGAGGAGGTGGGGGCCGCGCTGCTCACACCGGCGCACCAGTATCCCCGCGGCGTGGTGCTGGCACCGGACCGCCGGGCCGTCTTCACCGAGTGGGCACGGCGGCGGGACGGCTTCGTGATCGAGGACGACTACGACGGTGAGTTCCGCTACGGCCGGCAGCCGGTCGGGGCGATGCAGGCGCTGGCCCCCGACCGGGTCGTCTTCGCGGGGAGCGCCAGCAAGTCGCTGGCCCCGGGGATGCGCCTCGGCTGGCTCGTCGTGCCGCCGGCGGTACGCGAGCCCCTGCTGAGGGCCGTCGAGGAGACCGGCGCGACGGTGCCCGCCATCGACCAGCTCGCCTTCGCCGATCTGCTGGAGCGCGGCGACTACGACCGGCACATCCGGCGGGTCCGTCTGGTCTACCGGCGGCGGCGCGCGGAACTCGCGGAACGGCTCGCGCGCCCGCTGGACGGGGTGGCCGCGGGTCTGCACGCCCTGATGCCGGTCGGCTCGGTCGAGGAGGAGCGGCGGCTGGTGGCCACCGGCCGCTACGCCGGGCTGCACCTGCACGGCCTGCACACCGCCGGCTACTGGCACGAGCCGGTCGGCGGACGGCAGGCCGCGCTCATACTCGGCTACGCCACGCCTCCTCCGCACGCCTGGCGACGAGCGTTGGAAACGCTGGCCGAGCTCGTCGACGCCGTCGAGGTCAGGTGAAGAACCCGGTGCGCCACGACGGGTGTTCCGGTACCCAGCCGAGGTGCTTGCGCGCGTAGTGGTTGTCGGCTCCCCGCGCCCAGGGCGCCCGGGGAGCCGGGGGCCGGTCCACGGGCGGCGGAGCCCCGACGGCCGCGCAGAAGACGGGCACCCACTTGCGGGCGGGGGCGGGCTCGTCGTCGGTGATGTTGACCGTCGCGCCGGACGGCCAGGCGAGGGCCTGGACGGCGGCGGTGGTGGCGTCCCCCACGTGGACGAAGCTGCTGACGTCGTCATCGGCGGCGAGCGTGCCCGCCTGGGACTTGCCGGCCATGAGCTCGCCGGGCGCGTACCAGGTGCCGGGCCCGTAGAGCAGCCCGTACCGCAGCACCACCCATTCGGGCAGCTCGCGCACCGCGCTCTCCAGCGCCACCACGCCCTCGATGGTCGTCTTACGCGGAGCGGCCGCGGTCAGGTCGAGCGGGGTGCTCTCGTCGGCCGGATCCGGGCCGCCCTCGTACGCCCACGCGATGCTCTGCGCGACGATGCGCCGGACGCCCGCGGCGCGGGCCGCGTCCACCAGATTGCGCGTGCCGGTCTCGCGCATGCGGGCATTGGCGTCGCTGCTGCCCTCGCGCAGGTCGGTGAGCTGGTGCATCACCGTGTCGGGCGCGGCCTTGCCGAGGACGCGTGCGAGCTCCTCCCGGTCGTAGACGTCCCCGATGACGGGGACGCCTCCCGCGGCACGGATGGCGGCGGCGCCGTCGTCGGTACGGGTCAGCGCGGTGACCTGGTGGGCCGCGGCGCGGAGACGAGGGAGGACACGTCGTCCGAGCACACCGGTGGCGCCGGCCAGGAAGACGTGCACGGTCAGGCCCCCGTTTCGGCGGTCGGACGCGGGGCGCGGCGGTCGCGGCGCGCTTCGAGCTCGGCCTCGTCGACCGGGGTCAGCATCGGCTCACCGGGAACGCCGATCATGACGACGACGAAACGCGTCCATCCGTCGGTGAGGTTGTTGGCGGCCTGGTAGTGGATGACGTCGCCGCCGGGCTCCCAGAACGCCTCACCGGCGCGGATCACCCGCTCGGGCTCGCCTTCGAGTTCGAACATCATCTCCCCTTCGAGCAGGTAGCCGAAGACCGGCCCCGAGTGCCGGTGCGGCGGCGTACCCGGGTCGCCCGGCGGCAGCTCGATCGTCGCGGTCATCACCTCGGCGTCGTCGGGGAGGAAGGGCGGAATCTGATGCATCAAGGTCGTGAGAGTGGACATGCCGCCGACGCTAATCCGCCACCGGTTCACGGAAATAGACCACTTGACGCGCGTTCCACTGGACCGGTCGGTCGCTTCCGTACGGCACCGGCGCGGACATCCGGGATGGCCCCGACCGACGCGGGGACGGAGCGTCCCGAGCGGAGCGGTCAGCTCGATCGGGCTCCGCTCGTCCCGGTGACCCGGGCGAAGTCGCGGATCACGGCGCTGTCCGTGCCGGCCGGCCAGACCGGGGCGCAGAGCATCGGCGGCAGGCCGGTCACCGGCACGGTGACGACGTGGGGGTTGTCCGGGCGTACGGCGGCGATCGTCAGATGGACCACGTCTCCCCCGGCGACCAGGACGATCGCCTCCTCCAGCGACGTGGACGTGTGCCGGGGAACCCGGCGGAACGGGACGCCGCCGGGGGTGGCCGATGGTATCCACAGGTCGGCGACCTGCTCCGGCATGTTGCTCGGATACAGGATGTCGTGGTCGGTCAGCTCCTCGGCGTCGACGGCGACGCGCCGGGCCAGCGGGTGCCCGGCCGCCACCAGCACCGCGCGTTCTTCGCGCAGCCACGCCGGGCCGACACTGAAGCCCATGGCCTGGACCAGCGCGAGATCGGCGGGCAGCCAGCCGACGAAGACGTCCACCGGCCAGTCGTCGCCCCAGCGGACCGGGTCGGTGTTGGGATGCGCGGACCGCACCACGGCACAGTTCGGACGGGCCCGTCCGAACGCCCGGATCGGCCCGTCGACCACGGCGTCGGGCAGGCTGGTCGCGACGCCGACCCGGAGCACCTCGGTGCTCGCGCTGCGCCGCGCCTCCCGCAGCGCCCGCTCCATCCGCTCGTACGCGGGCCGGAGCTCGGCGTGCAGGTGTTCGCCCAGCGGTGTCAGCCGGACCCGCCTGCTGGTGCGCTCGAACAGCGGACCGCCGACCCGGCGCTCCAGTGCGCGCACCGCCTGGCTCACGCGCGGCGTGGAGACGCCCAGCCGCGCCGCCGCCCGGCCGAAGTGCAACTCCCGGGCGACATCCAGGAACGCCTCGATCTCCCGCATCTCCATGCACCCATTGTGTCGCCCCGCTTAACGATCGTGGCGCGATCCGTCATTGATCGGTCTTCCCGGCGCGGCCAGCCTGGAAGGGCTATGGGACTCGAAGAGCAAATTCCCGGCGGTTTCCTTCTCACGACCGTCGAGGCGGTGGCCGGCATGGCCCGTAAGTCGTCGATGTGGCCGATGACGTTCGGGCTGGCCTGCTGCGGCATGGAGCTGATGGCCGTCGGTGACCCGCGGCACGACTTCTCGCGGTTCGGCATGGAGCGCCCGTCGGGCTCGCCCCGGCAGGCGGACCTCATGGTCGTCGCCGGGCGGGTGAGCCAGAAGATGGCGCCGGTGCTGCGGCAGTTGTACGACCAGATGGCCGCGCCGAAGTGGGTCATCGCGATGGGCGTGTGCGCCTCGTCGGGCGGCATGTTCAACAACTACGCCGTCGTCCAGGGCGTCGACCACATCGTGCCGGTCGACATCTACCTGCCCGGCTGCCCGCCCCGGCCGGAGATGCTGCTGGACGCCATCGTCAAGCTGCACGACAAGGTCCAGAACACGAGACTGGGCGCGCACCGACGGGCGGAGATCGTGGCCGAGGAACGCGCCCGCCTGACGCGACTCCCCCTGGCCGACGCCTGCTCGACCGCCCACTGAGGCTCCGGCTCCGCCGCGTCATCGATGCCGGGGACGTTCGTCGTTTCAGCGACGAACATCCCCGGCACCGACGGCCGTCCGTCAGGCGGCGGCGCGTTCGCCGGCAGGACGGCGGCGGAGACGCCCCTGCTGGAGGGCCGGCGGCACGTACGCCTGGTCGAGCGTGCCGACGTCGGTGCCCGGCGGGACGATCTCGTCGATCCGGTCGAGGACGTCGTCGGTGAGCGTCACGTCGATGCCGGCCAGAAGGTCGTCGAGGTGGCTCATCGTGCGCGGCCCGACGATCGCGCTGGTCACGCCGGGATGAGTGATCGCGAACGCCATGGCGAGGTGGGTCAGCGGCAGTCCGGCCTCCTCGGCCAGCGAGATGAACCGCTCGACGGTTTCGAGACGGCGTTCGTCGTTGACGTGCTTGACGAAGGCGGCGCGGCGGAGTTCGTTCGGCTCACCCTTGCGGACACGCCCGGTGAGCAGTCCCTGCCCGAGCGGGCCCCACACCAGCATGCCCATCCCATGGCGTTGGGCGACCGGCAGCACCTCGCGTTCGATGCCGCGGTTGAGCAGCGAGTACGGCGGCTGCTCCGTGCGGAACCGTGCCAGACCGCGCCGGTCGGCGACCCACTGGGCTTCGACGATGTCGGACGCCGGCATGCCAGACGTCCCGATCGCACGGACCTTCCCGCTGTGGATCAGGTCGGAGAGCGCGGAAAGCGTCTCCTCGATGTCCGTGGTGGGGTCCGGCCGGTGGATCTGGTAGAGGTCGACGTGGTCGGTCCGCAGGCGGCGCAGCGAGTTCTCGACCGCGGTCACGATCCACCGCCGCGAGGCGCCCTGGTGATTGGGGTCGTCACCCATCGAACGGCTCACCTTGGTCGCGAGGACGACCTCGTCCCGTCGCCCCTTGAGCGCCTTCCCGACGATCTCTTCGGAGTCCTGGTAGGCGTCGGCCGTGTCGATGAGGTTGATCCCCGCGTCCAGCGCCTTGTGGATCATGCGGGCCGAGTCGCCGGGGTCGGGGTTGCCGACGGACGTCGCGAACATCAACGCGCCGAGCGCGTAGGGACTGACCTTGATACCGGTCCGGCCGAGCGTGCGGTACTGCATACGGAAGATGCCTCTTTTCGCGGAAAGGAGCGGAACGAGCTACCACGCCGGCGAATCCGCACCAGGCGGATATGGCAGTCGTGTGGCTGCCGCATGTGCCACGCGGCGGCTCTTCGGTGCTCGTCTCGTCGAACCCGCAGGTGCCGCCGGTCCGCCGAGCCGGTTCCCAGCCTGCGGCGGTACGGGCGCCGGCGGAAGAGACGTCCTTATCCGGGGACGGGCCGTCCCTGGCTGCGTCCGGTGTCACAGGGCATGGTGGAGGCGTGGACCGAAGCGAACTCGCCGACTTCCTGCGCCACTGCCGCGCCCGGCTCGCCCCGGCCGACGTGGGACTGTCGCAGAGCGCACGGCGCCGCACCCCGGGACTGCGCCGCGAGGAGGTGGCGCAGCTGGCGGGCATGTCCACCGACCACTACACGCGGCTGGAGCAGGCCAGAGGCTCACGCCCGTCTCGTCCGATGCTCGCCGCCGTCGCCCGCGCGCTGCGGCTGACCGACGACGAACGAGACCACCTGTTCCATCTGGCCGGTGAGGAGCCTCCCCGCAACCGGCCGACCACGGAGCACGTCCGCCCCGGCCTGCTCCTTGTCCTCGACCGGCTGACCGACACCCCCGCCCGAGTGGTGAGCGACCGCGGCGACGTCCTCGCGCAGAACGCGATGGCCAGGGCGCTTCACGGGGACGCGTCCGCCCGCCCCGAGGCGGAGCACAACGTCGTCTGGCGCTACTTCACGGACCCCGCCGCACGGGAACTCTTCCCGGCCGATGACCGTGACCGCGCCGCCCGCACGGCGGTGGCGGATCTGCGCGCCACACTCGCCCGCCGCCCGGACGACGCGTGCCTGGCAGCGCTCGTACGCCGGCTCCGCGCCCGCAGTGAGGAGTTCTCGGCGCTGTGGGACGCCCACCACGTCGCCGTACGCCGCAGCGACGTCAAGCGCTTCCTGCACCCGGTCGTCGGCCTGCTGGAACTGGACTGCGAGGTGCTGCTGAGCCCGGAGCACGACCAGCGGCTGGTCGTCTACACCGCCCGCCCGGGCAGCGAGTCCTACGAGCGGCTGGAGCTCCTGCGCGTGATCGGCCTCCAGAATCTGACCCCCGGCTGAACCGCTTCGGCGGGTGCGCCGGGCCTGGCGGCGTGACCGCGATCAGCATCGTCAGTGCCGAGGATGTTCGTCGCTGAGACGACGAACATCCTCGGCACTGACGGCTCCCCCGGGTAAGAAGGCCTGGACGGGCCAGGCCGTCTCCGGGATCACGGGGTGAGCGTCACGGTGCTGTCCGCCTAGGACCTGTCCGGTGGATCTTGGCGTTTGGCTGAGGTCGATCTTGCGGCGGGCTTTGATGGTGGGTCATGGCCCGGCGACATGAGTTAACCGATGCGGCCTGGCAGCGGATCGAGCCGTTGCTGCCTGCCCAGCCGGCCCGCGGCGGGCGGTGGCTGGATCACCGCACCGTGCTGAACGGGATGTTGTGGAAGCTGGCCACCGGCGCGCCGTGGCGGGACCTGCCCGAGCGGTATGGGAACTGGAAAACCGTCTATGAGCGGTATCGCCGGTGGGCCGGTGACGGCACCTTCGATGCGATCCTGGCCCATCTGCAGGTCCACGACGATGCGGTCGGCCGGCTGGATTGGACCGTCAGCGTCGACTCCACCATCGTGCGGGCACACCAGCACGCGGCCGGAGCCCGCAAAAAGGGGATGACGCAGGGACGAACCGGACACGCCAGGCGCTCGGGCGATCCCGCGGCGGACTGACCACCAAGATCCACCTGGTCTGCGACGGACGCGGTCTGCCCCTGGCGTTCTGCATCACGCCCGGCAACATCAACGACTGCACCCGCCTGGTCCAGGTCATCGAATCCATCCGCATCCCCCGGCCCGGCGCGGGACGACCCCGGATACGGCCCGATCGGCTGATCGCCGACAAGGGCTACTCCACCAACAAGATCCGCACCTACCTTCGAGGCCGGCAAATCCCCCACACCATTCCCGAACGATCCGACCAGCAGGCGATCCGCACACGGCGCGGACACCGCCCCTGCGGGTTCGACCCGGGCATCTACCGGCTCCGCAACGTCATCGAACGCTGCTTCAACCGCCTCAAGCAATGGCGCGGCATCGCCACCCGATACGACAAGCTCGCCCGCCACTACCGGGCAGGCATCACCCTGGTCTCCGCACTGCTGTGGATCACCACGTGATCCACCGGACAAGCCCTAGCCGTCGCCGAGGCGCGCGGTGATGGTGACGTTCGAGGGCGAGTCGACCGGCACCGTCGACTCGCCGGAAAGCATTGGGACAACTGAGCGAAAAGCTCGTCGATAACGGCTCGCTACCTCGAAATAATGGGATCAGCCCATCCACAGACGCCGTTCGGCCGAGCCATCAGCACACCACGACGCCGGACCGTCATGGGCGGTCGGACGCCCCCTCGCCGCCCCACTCGACCACGGCCACTTCGACACAGTCGCCACCGTTGGCCGTGCTCCGCGCGGCCTTTCGCCACGTCACCGCCAGCTCCACGCAGTCGCCGCCGTTCGAACCGCTGCGAGTCGGCTTCCGCCACGTCAGGTCGTCCATTGCTCCGACTTCCTCCGGATCAACTCGATCGACTGTCGCCTGGGGAGGGCGTCCGCGCGGAACACCTCGAACATTCGCCGCAGGGCCGCGACGTCGTGGGGATTGCCGATCACCTCTCCGCTGAGCTGACTGTCAACGTAGGCCAGTTCGGCTCCGCCGTCGAGGGTCGCGATGGCGAAGGGACCCGTGAATCCGGCGCACGCCTCGGCGCTCGCCGGGACGATCTGGACGATGACGTTCTCCCGCTTGGCCATGGCCGCCAGGTGCAGGAGCTGGTCGGCCATGACCTTGGCGCCGCCGACGTTCTGGCCGAGCACGCTTTCGGCGATGACGGCGACCAGTACGGGCGGCGAGTCCTCCCGGGAAAGGATCGCCTGGCGGTCCAGCCGTGCGCTGACCATGTCCTCCAGGTCGGCGATGTCGTGCGGAAGTGCCCGCAGCACCGCGCGGGCGTAGTCCTCGTTCTGCAGCAGACCCGGGACCACGGTCGACTGGAATGACAGCAGCGAGGTGGCCCGACGTTCGGCCACCAGCCACTTGTCGAGCCACTCGGGCGGGACCTCGCCGGCGACGAGTTCGTCGATGATGCGGGTCAGGATGTCGCTCGTGCCGAGGAGCGGGATGAGGCGTTCGAGATGCTCCGGCCTCGGCAGCATTCGCGGGACCTCCCACGCGGCGACCAGGGAGTCCGAGACGAAGAGGGCCTTCCCCACCGCCGCCCGGCTCAGCCCTTTCGCCTCGCGAGCGCGGCGAAGCTCCTTCGCGACGAATACTCGTGCCGTCATCCGGTTTCCGCTCATCGACCCGTACCCTTTCGCCCGAAATGGGAAGCGTCCCATTCGCCCGGTAACAGTGGAGCGCTCCCTAGCGTACGCACATGATCACGCTCCGTGTCCAGATATTCGTCACGTCGGATGCGAAAAGCTCGGTGACCAATGGACCAGAGGTCCGGAAAGGCGGGATTCGCCACTTCTCACGGCCGATTAGCCGAGCATTCGGCACGCACCGCCCTCACGGTCGATCGTGTGGCGGGAGGTCGGCAGAAGGATTGCGCGTCGCTCGGCGTCCGGTGAGTTGCGATCGTCCCGACTTCCGGGACGATCTCCGACAAACCGACAATCGAGAGACAACGAAGGGATCTTGCCATGAGCGAGACCATCACGTCACCGGCGCCGAGCGTTCCGACTCCCAAGGACCTGATCATGTCGTCGCGGCTGCGCGAGCTCGTCCGTCTGGGGATGGTCTCGCCGCTGGACCGCGACGCCGTTCTGAAGGTCGCCACCACCGCGCAGGTGGTCGAAATCGTCGACGGCGGCTTCGACCTCATGCGCTACCGCCGGATGCGGACTGTGGCGACGCACCCGGAGTCGGTCGAGATCCTCACCCTCGAACGGGAACTCGGCAAGGGCGCCGGTAATGCGTACGTCGACATCCGTCGGGTCGCCACCGGCGTCACTCACGACCAGGTGAAGGACGTCATCGAGAACCACGACCTCGGATGGGGCTATCTCCCCCTGTTCCGTGCCACCGGGTCACACGCCAAGACGCTCGAACTGCTCAAGGACGGTGTCGATGGGCACCAGTACGTCCGGGTGCACGAGTACGCCGGCAGCCACGAGAACACCCTTGAGGTGATCGCGGTGACCGGACCCGAACTGTACGCGCCGCTCGCCGGCGACTACATCTACCTGGGTGCGAACGGGGTGTCGCACGCGGAGGCGATGGAGGTCATCGTCGCCGCCCGCGACAAGAACATCAACCCCGCCCTGTACCTGTCCTACCGTGGGCTGCACCACGCCAACCGGCCCGGCGACGTCGCGCTGGGCCACCGCGAGGCGCTCCAGGAGGCCGTGAAGCACCCCCTGTAGCGGCTCACCCGATCCCCGTCGGCCCCCACTCCTCGAAACGGAGTGGGGGCCGAACGTCGTCATCAGGTGTTGCGCCTTCGGAGGCGCCGCCGACATTTTGGCCGACCCCGCTTTCAGCGATGATGGCAGCCAATGCGGGCGCGAAAAGCTCGGTGACCAATGGATCGGAGGCGCGGAAAGGCGGGATTCGCCGCTTTTCACGGCCGGTTAGCCGAGCATTCGGCACACGCCGCCTTGACCTCGTTGACGCCCCCGGCGGCGCAGCCCTCAGGGTCGGCCGAGCACGTCCTCAGGACTGATCGAGGGCGGGAATCCCGTGCTGGCACCCCACATCTCCGCGAACCGGCCGTCGTCGAAACGGAAGATCTCGAACAGCATGGGCTGCGCGCCGTCCGGGGTCTCGATCCCCTCGACGGTCGAGCGGACGGCGGCCCTGTCGCCGTCGACCAGGATGTCCTGGGCGACGACACGCATACTGGGGAACCGGGCGGTGAGCATCCGCCAGGCGTCCTTACCCGCCGCAAATCCGGTGGTGCCGAGCGGATGGCTGAAGAAGCCAGGCGTGTGCAGGTCGGCGGCCTGGTCGAATCGCCGGGTGTTGAAGCACTCCTGCATCCGCTGGATCAGGGCACTGGCGTCATCGCGTGTAGTCACCGGCGATCTCCTCACGGCTGATGGGGCCGGTCACAGTGAGCGGCGCGGTCCCATAACCGGTGCGCCGCCCCGGTTATGGTTCCGATGATAAGCGGTGCGCCGCCCCGGTTATGCTGATATCGACATGTCCGGCCATCCTCACAAGGCCGTCCCGGCGGCTCCCGGGAGCGACCGTGGGCTGCGCGCCGACGCGCGCCGCAACCGCGAGCGGGTGCTTCGCACCGCGCAACGCCTGTTCGCGACCGAAGGCCTCGGCGTCTCGCTGGATGAGATCGCGCGCCGCGCAGATGTCGGTCCCGGCACCGTTCATCGGCACTTCCCTACCAAGGAGGCGCTCTATCTCGCCGTCGCGACCGATCAGCTCGAGCGGCTGGTCGCGGAGGCGGAAGCGCTCGCCGCCACGGACGACCCCACGGCCCTGTTCACGCTGCTGTCCCGGATGATGGCCAACGGCGCCGAGAACGCGGCGGTCAAGAGCGCGCTCGCGGCCGCCGAGTTCGACTTGCGCACCGCCGCGCCGAACGTCGCAGCGGACCTCACCCGCCATGTCGCGGACCTGCTCGGCCGCGCGCACGCCTCCGGCATCGTGCGTGACGACGTCACCGTTGACGAGGTGATGGCACTGGTCGCCGGCGCCTTCGCCGCGATCCGCCACGCCGGCGCGGAGACCAGTCCCGAGCGCTCGGCACACCTCGCCCGGCTCATCCTCGACGGGCTACGGTCCCAGCCTCGGTGAGCGCAGGTGAGTGTCGATGCCGCCGACCGGCCGTGACGTGGTGGTGACGACCGGCCCGAAAGGCAGGGGGATCACCGGACCACGCTGAGCGGCTCATGCCGGGAAGCTGAGACGTCCGTCGTGGACGCGGACGATCCGGTCCGCGGCGGTGAGGTGGGTGCGGTCGTGGGTGACCAGGACCGTGGCGGTGGCCCGCTGGTGGGTGAGGCGGGTGAGCAGGTCGATGATCGCGGCACCGCGTTCGTGGTCGAGGGCGCTGGTGGGCTCGTCGACGAGGAGGACGGTGGGGTCGTTCATCAGGGCGCGGGCGATGTTGACCCGCTGGCGCTGGCCGCCGGAGAGCTGGTGGGGACGCCGACCGGCCTGCTCGGCCAGACCGACCGCGTCGAGCAGGTCCATCGCCCTGGGCCGGGCCTTGGCCGGGGAGCGACCGTCGATCTGGGCCATGACCTGGAGTTGTTCGGCGGCGGTGAGGGAGGGCAGCAGGTTCGGCTGCTGGAAGACGATGCCGATCTTGTCGCGGCGTAGGGCGGTCAGCTCGCCGCGTGTCATCCCGGTGGTGACGGTGCCGTCGATGGCGACGGTGCCGGCGTCGGGTGTGATGAGGGTGGCGGCGACGGCCAGCAGGCTGGACTTGCCGGAGCCGGAGGGGCCGACCACCGCGGTGAGACCGCCCTCGGGCACCTCCAGGTCGACGTGGTCGAGCGCGGTGACGCGACCGTCGCCGTCGGGGTAGGTGAGGGTGATGTCGGTCAGGGTGAGGCTCAACGGGCGCTCCCGAGGGCGGTCAGCGGGTCGACGGACGTGATGCGGCGGACGGACAGGGCGGCCCCGATCGCGCCGAGGAGGATCATCACGGCGGCGGGGAAGAGCACGGTGGCGAGGGTGAGGACGAAGGGCACGGACGAGCCCGCGACGAGCGCGCCGAGGGCGACGGCGACGGCGGTGCCGACGAGGGTGCCGCCGGTCAGCAGGACGATGGCCTGGCCGAGGGCGTCACGCAGGAGACCGGCGGTGGAGGCGCCCAGCGCCTTGAGGATGGCGACGTCGCCGCTTCGCTGAATGGTCCAGACGGTGAAGAACGCCCCGATGACCAGCGCGGAGATGGCGAACAGGAAGCCGCGCATCAACTGCAGCGAACCGTTCTCGGAGGTGTAGGAACCGATCGCGGACAGCGAGGCGCCCTTGGACACCGTCCTGGTGCCCGCCGCCTTGTCGGCGGCCTTCACGTCGGCGCGGGAGGTCGTGGTCAGGGCGATGACGGTGGCGGTCGGGCCGTCAGCGGCCGGGCCTCCGGCGGTCAGGCCGTCAGCGGCCGGGCCTGCGACCGCCGCACCTCCGGCGGGCGGGCCTTCGGGTCCGGTGGGAGGGGCGGTCCTTCGCCAGACGTCGAGGCTGGTCCAGATGACCGGGGTGTGGCTGAAGTGGGCGTCGCCCCGGATCGCGGCGACCGTCAGTTCCCGCCCGGCGAGGGTGAGGGTGCCGCCGGGCCGTACGCCGAGGTCGTCGGCGGCGGAGGCGGACAGCACCGCCGTGTGCTCGCCGATCCCGGCACCGTCCGGCGCGAGCGCGGAGCCGGGCCGGACGCCGAAGGCCGAGACGCCGACGGTCTTGGCGCCGGCGACGGCCCGGGTGACGGTGATGCCCAGTGGTTCGGCGCCCGTCACGCCGGGGGTGCCGGCCCACTGGCGCCACTGCCTCGCGGTGACGGTGGAGTTCGCGTACGACAGGGCCGCTCCCCCGCTGGGCGCGTTGAACGCGATCCGGTCGGCGCGCAGACCGGTGATCGCGGAGACGTTCTGCCGGCCCAGCCCGGCGGTCAGCCCGGACAGCAGCCCGACGAGCACGGTGATCAGCACGATGACGGTCCCCATCAGGGCGAAGCGCCCCTTGGCGAACCGCAGATCTCTCCAGCCCACGAACACGGCTTGGACCTGTCCTCTCGACGGCGGAACGGTACGTCTCCACCATCGCCGTCGCCCCCGGTCCGCACATCCGGCCCACGACACGACCTCCCGGTTCGAACGGTGGCGGATGGGTTCTAACTTTTGATGGAGGCCTCCGCCGAGGCTCGGCTTCTAGGCTGGAAGGACCGTGAACACCACCGCCCCCGCCCTGACCGTCACCGTCCGGGCCCTGACCTGGTGCCTGCACGTGCTGACCGCCGGCCTGCTGGCTCTCGCCGCCGTCCGGACCATGGCCGGAGGCGGGTCGTACGCCGTGGCCGCCGTCGCGGTGGCCGCGCTGCTCGGGCTGGTGTACGCGGCGGGTCCGCTGCTGCCCCGCGTCGGCCGGTCCCGCCGGGCCGCCGCCGTGTGGCTCGCCGCCGTGGGCGTGGTGTGGCTGGTGCTGCTGGCCCTGTCCGCCGACGGAGTGTGGTTGGCCTTTCCCCTGTACTTTCTCCAGCTTCACCTGCTGCCCCGGGGCGCGGGCCTGGTCGCGGTGGTCGCCACCGCGCTCGCGGCGATCATGACCTTCGCCGCCCATCAGGGCTCCTTCACGCCCGCCGCCGCGATCGGCCCGACCCTCGGCGCGGCGGTGGCGGTCGCGGTGGTGTGGGGATATCAGGCCCTGTACCGGGAGGGCGAACGGCGCCGGATGCTGATCGAGGAGCTCACCACCACCCGCGCCGATCTCGCCGCCGCTCAGCACACCGCGGGGGTGCTGGCCGAGCGCGAGCGCCTGGCCCGAGAGATCCACGACACCCTCGCCCAGGGCTTTTCCAGCATCCAGTTGCTGCTGCGCGCGACCGAGCGCGCGCTGCCCGGCAGGCCCGATGCCGCCGCCCGCTACGTGGACCAGGCCCGTCAGGCCGCCGTGGACAACCTCGCCGAGGCCCGCCGCTTCGTCGCCGCCCTCACCCCGCCCGCCCTGGAGGGCACCAGCCTGGCCGGCGCGCTGGAGCGGCTGTGCGTCACCATCTCCGCCCGCCACCGGCTCGCCGTGTGCTTCCACCTCTCCGGTGACCCGGTGCCGATGCCGACCGCGCAGGAGGTCGCGCTGCTCCGCGTGGCCCAGTCCGCCCTGGCCAACGTCGTCCAGCACGCCCACGCCACCACCGCCGAGGTCACCCTGAGCTACCTCGACGACGACGTCACCGTGGACGTGGTCGACGACGGGATCGGCTTCCACCCCGACCGGCCGCCGGTCCCCGACCCGGCCGACGGCGGGTTCGGACTCGCGGCCATGCGTTCCCGCATGGCCGCCCTCGACGGCACCCTGACCATCGAGTCCGCCCACGGTCACGGCACCGCTCTGGCCGCCCGGCTTCCCCTGACTCGAGTCGCCGCGGACCCCGTACCCGGGACCACCCCGTGACCGCCTCTCTGATCCCGGCCGCGTGCCCCGCATCCGAGGCCCGCCCGTGACCGATGCGCCCATCCGCCTGCTGCTGGCCGACGACCACCCCGTGGTGCGGGCCGGGTTGCGCGCCGTGCTGGAGACCGAGCCCGGCATCACCGTGGTGGCCGAGGCCGCCACCGCCGAGGAGGCCGTCCTCCGCGCCGCCGCCGGCGACGTGGACGTCGTCCTGATGGACCTGCGGTTCGGCGAGGGAATGACGGGCGCCCAGGCCACCGCCGCCATCACCGCCCGCCCCGGAGCCCCCCGCGTCGTGATCGTCACCACCTACGACACCGACGCCGACACGCTGGCCGCCATCGAGGCCGGGGCCACCGGTTACCTCCTCAAGGACGCCCCGCCCGAGGAACTGGCGGCCGCCGTGCGCACCGCCGCGGCCGGCCGTGCCACGCTGGCTCCTGCCGTCGCCGACCGGCTGATGAACAGGATGCGCAGCCCCGCGACCGCGCTGACCCGGCGCGAGACCGAGGTCCTCGCGCTCGTCGCCGACGGCCTGTCCAACCAGGCGATCGGCCGACGGCTCCACCTCACCGAAGGCACCGTCAAATCCCACCTGGCCCGCGTCTACGCCAAGCTCGGTGTCGACTCCCGTACCGCCGCCGTAGCCACCGCGACCGACCTCGGCCTCATCCGCCGCTGACCGAACGGGCGATCCCGGCGGGTCGTCATCGGCGGGGGGCGTCCCACCGGGCGGCCGGGAACGGGCTCAGTGGTTCTTGGCCTCGCCGCGTTCGTGGATCAGGGCGGCCAGCTCAGCGAGGGCCCGGTTGGCGCGCTCGCCGTCGGAGGCCTGGATGCCCATGACGGGGGCGGTCGAGCCGTCGGCGAGGTCGAGAGTGGGCCAGGGCGCGCCCTCGGACATCGTGATGCCGAGCAGCTCGGCCCATTCGTACTCGTGCGTGAGCAGGCCGTTGACGACCGTGAGGCCCTCGTCGTCGGCGGTCACCCGGCTGCGGGCGAGGATGTGCAGGACCCCGGCGACGGCCAGCCCGATCGCCACCAGGCCGATCCGGTCGCCGAGGCTCCAGGGCGCCGGCATGACCACGGCGAGAGCGATCATGCTGAGAATGACCACCGCCGCGAGGACGTACGGGACGATCCTGGCCCGCCGGGGTCGCCACGTCGCCGTGGTCATGAGGGTGCCGCCGCCTTACGGAATCAGTCGACTTACGGGATCAGTCGACGATCTTGCTGATCGGGATCTCGAGGATGTCGCGGGCGCCCGCCGCCTTCAGCGCCGGGATCAGGGTGTTGACGCCGTGCTTGGCGACGACGCTCTCCACCGCGTGCATCTCGCCGCCGGCCAGCGGCGTGACCGTGGGGGACGACATCGACGGGATGATGTCCAGGACGCTCTGCAGCGCGCCGTTCTCGACGTTCAGCTTGAGCAGGACGTTGCCGCGCGCCCGGATCGCGCCCTGCAGCAGCAGCGCGATGTCCTCCATGGCCGCGCGCTTTTCGGCGTCCTCGTACGCCTCGCGGTTGGCGACCAGCTCGGTGTAGCTGGTCAGGAGGGTGTCGAGGATGCGCAGGCCGTTCTTGCGCAGCGACGACCCGGTCTCGGTGAGGTCGACGATCACGTCGACGATGTCGGGGACCTTCGCCTCGGTCGCGCCGTACGACGGCACGACCCGCGCCTTCACGCCGTGCTTGGCGAGGAACCGCTCGGTGAGGGCGGGGAACTCAGTGGAGATCCGCACGCCCTCGGGCAGGTCGGAGACGGTCTGCCAGGGCGCGTCGTTCGGCACGGCCATGATGACGCGCACCGGGTTGGACGTGGCCTTGGAGTACTTCAGCTCACCGAGCGAGACGACGTCGGAGTCGGTCTCGGTGATCCAGTCGCGCCCGGTGATGCCGAGGTCGAACAGGCCCTGTTCGAGGTACGTCGGGATCTCCTGCGGGCGCAGGACGCGGACCCGGTCGATCCGGGGGTCGTCGATGGAGGCGCGGTAGTCGCGCTCGGAGGCCCGGCGGACGGTCAGGTCGGCGGCGTCGAACAGCTCGAACGTCGCCTTCTCCAGGGAGCCCTTGGGCAGCACGAGTGACAGCACGGTTCAGCAGGCCTTTCTTCGAAAGAGATGGGTTTCGCGGCGTCGACGCTCAGGAGCCCAGATGCTCCGCGTCATGCCGCGCGTGACCGTGGTGCCGAAGACCTCGCAGGGTCAGTGCCGTATCGAGTGCGGCCACGGTCGCCTCCATCCCTTTGTCCTCGCGGCTGTCGTCCAGCCCGCAGCGGTCCAATGCCTGGTCGATCGTCTCACATGTTAGTACGCCGTTACCGACGGGGGTGCCCTCATCCAGGGCAACCCTCGTCAAACCCGCGGTGACGGAGTCGCAGACATAGTCGAAATGGGGCGTATCGCCGCGGATCACCGCACCCAGGCAGACGACCGCGTCATTGTCGCGGGCGAGCTGCTGGGCCACGACCGGGATCTCCAGCGCGCCGGCCACCCGTACGACGACCGGATCGGCGACCCGGCACTCCTTGGCCGTGGCGACGGCCCGCTCCAGCAGCCGGTCGGTGATCCGCGTGTGCCACCGGGTGCAGACGATCCCCAGCCGCAGCCCGGAGGCGTCGACGAACGTCTCCCCCGGGCGTCCGATTCCACTCATGCGCTTTCCTTAGTCCGAGGAGTTGCCAGAGGCGCGATGCTCATCAGCCGCCCGCTCATCCGAGATCTCCGATCTCATGGCCCAGCCGGTCGCGCTTGGCGGCGAGGTAGCGCCGGTTGTGCTCGGTGACGAGGACGGGCAGCCCGATGCGCCCGCGCACCTCGACGCCGAAGCGCTCCAGCCCCGCGACCTTGGCCGGGTTGTTGGTCAGCACCCGGACGGACCGGACGCCCAGGTCGAGCAGCATCTGCGCGGCGTTGCCGTACTCCCGGGCGTCCACCGGCAGGCCGAGCTCGAGGTTGGCGTCGACGGTGTCGGAGCCGTCGTCCTGCCGCTGGTACGCCCGCAGCTTGGCGACCAGCCCGATGCCCCGGCCCTCGTGGCCGCGGAGGTACAGCACCACGCCGCGCCCCTCGGCGGCGATCGCGCCCATCGCGGCCTCGAGCTGGGTGCCGCAGTCGCAGCGCTCCGAGCCCAGCACGTCGCCGGTCAGGCACTCGGAATGGGCCCGTACGAGGACGTCCTCGCCGTCGCCCAGGTCGCCGTACACGAGGGCGACGTGCTCACCGTCGTCCAGGTGGCTGGCGTACCCGATCGCGCGCCACTCGCCGTACCGGTTCGGGATGCGGGTCTCGGCGGCCCGCTCGACCATCCGCTCGGTGCGCTTGCGGTACTCCACGAGCTGCTCGATCGAGATCAGCTTGAGGTCGTGTTCCTTGGCGAAGATCTCCAGCTGCGGCAGCCGCGCCATCGTGCCGTCGTCGTTGACGACCTCGGCCAGCACCCCGGCCGGGGTGAGCCCGGCCAGCCGGGCCAGGTCGACGGCGGCCTCGGTGTGCCCGCGCCGCCGCAGCACCCCGCCCTGGCGGTAGCGCAGCGGGAAGATGTGCCCGGGGCGGACCAGTTCGTACGGCTCGGTCGCCGAGTCGGCGAGCACGCGGATCGTGTGGGCGCGGTCGGCGGCGGAGATGCCGGTGTCGACGCCGTCGCGAGCGTCGACGCTCACGGTGTACGCCGTGCGCATCCGCTCGTGGTTGTGCGCCGTCATCAGCGGGATCTGCAGCCGGTCCAGGTCCCGGCCCTCCATGGGCACGCAGATCACGCCGCTGCTGTACCGGATCGTGAAGGCGACCAGCTCCGGCGTCGCCTTGGCGGCGGCGAAGATGATGTCGCCCTCGTTCTCCCGGTCGGCGTCGTCGACGACGAGCACGGCCTTGCCGGCCGCGATGTCCGCGATCGCCTCCTCGACGCTGTCGAGACTCATGCCGCCACCACCTTGGGCTCGGTGTGCCGCCGCTGCCGGCGGTACTGCTTCAGCCAGTCACGGAAACCGGCCAGGACGAGGATGAAGAAGATTCCGTACGCCGCGCCGGAGACGTACAGCCCGGACTTGAACGCCAGGGGGACGCCCACCAGGTCGACGAGGACCCAGATGACCCAGAAGTCGACGAGTGCCCGGCTCTGCGCGTACGTCGCCACCGCGCTGCCGACGAAGATGTACGCGTTGGCCAGCGGCGACCACGAGATCTGCAGCCAGGGGATGTTCGCGAACAGGAGCGCGACCGCGACGGTGCCCACCGCGAGCGTCCCGACGAGTGCCAGGCGCTCCCGCCCGGTGGCCGGGCGCACCGGCAGCTCCCGGCTCTCGCGGAGGCCGCGCAGCCACCGGGCCCAGCCGTACGAGGCGAGCATGAGGAACATCACCTGCTTGAGCGCGTTGCCCGGCGCGTGCGCGCTGACCGAGGCGACCAGCAGGAGGACCGCGCCGGTGAGCTGCACCGGCCACGTCCAGAGCGTGCGCCGCATCGCCAGCCACACCGTGGCCAGGGACAGGACGTTGCCCACGAGGTCGGTCCACAGGACCTTCTCGCCGAGGACGGTGATCCCCGCCTGCGTCCAGGAGCTCACTTGACCGCTCCCGCGGTGACGAGCCGCTCGACGTACTTGGCGACGACGTCGACCTCGAGGTTGACCGGGTCGCCGGGGCCCTTGCGGCCCAGCGTGGTCAGTTCGAGCGTCGTGGGGATCAGCGCGATCGTGAAGGCGTCGTCGCGCGCCTCGACGACGGTCAGGCTGACCCCGTCGACCGTGATCGAGCCCTTCTCGACGACGTAGCGGGCGAGCCGCTGCGGCAGTTCGACCGTCACGACCTCCCAGCGTTCGCCCGGCTCGCGGGAGACGATCCGCCCGACGCCGTCGACGTGGCCCTGGACGATGTGGCCGCCGAGCCGGTCGGCCGCCCGGACGGGGCGCTCGAGGTTGACCGGTGAGCCCGGTTCCAGCGCGGCGAGGCTGGACCGGTCCAGTGTCTCCTTCATGACGTCGACGGTGAACGCGTCGTCCTTGAATTCGGTCACGGTGAGGCAGACCCCGTTGACCGCGATGGACGCGCCGTGCGTGGCGTCGGAGACGACGAGAGGGCCGCGCACCGTGAGCCGGGCGGAGTCCCCCGCCGGTTCGAGCGCGATCACCTCGCCCAGCTCCTCGACGATTCCGGTGAACATTCAGGTCTCCCTTCGGGCCGCTACCGGCCGGGTGGGGGTTTCGACGGCCGGCCTGACCGCGGTGATCCGCAGGTCCGTGCCGATCCGGGTGACGTCGTCGATCTCCAGGTGGTGGGCCGCGGCGAGCGTGGCGACACCGGCGTCGCCGAGGGCGGCCGGGCCCGCGCCGAGCAGCCGGGGGGCGAGGTAGGCGACGACCCGGTCGACCAGGCCGGCGGCCACGAACGAGCCGGCGAGAGTGGGGCCGCCTTCGAGGAGGACGGAGACGATCTGCCGCTCGCGCAGCTCGGCGAGCAGGGCGGTCAGGTCGAGGCCGCCGTCGTCGCGCGGCAGGCGTACGACGGCGACGCGGCCCTCCAGCGCGGTGGCGTCGGTGTCCTCGGCCACGGCGATCAGGGTCGGGGCCTCGTCATCCAGGACCCGGCTGGTCAACGGCGTGCGCGCCCGGGTGTCGGCGACGACGCGCAGCGGCCGGCGCGGGGTGAGCCGGTGATCGTGCCGGTGGACCCCGCGCACGGTGAGCCGGGGATCGTCGGCGAGCACCGTGCCGGAGCCGGCGACGATCGCGTCGCAGCGCGCGCGGAGCTCGTGGACGTCGTGCCGGGCCTCGGGGCCGGTGATCCACTGGCTGCTGCCGTCGGCGGCGGCCGACCGGCCGTCGAGCGTGGCGGCGAACTTCCAGGTCACGTGCGGCCGGCCCAGCCGGGTGCAGGTGAGCCATTCGGCGTTGACCCGTTCGGCCTCGGCGGCGAGCAGCCCCTCCTCCACCTCGACGCCCGCCTCGGCGAGCCGGCGGGCGCCGCCGCCCGCGACGGGGTGGGGGTCGGCGACCGCGTACACGACGCGCCGGACACCGGCCTCGATGACGGCCTCGGTGCACGGGCCGGTACGGCCCTGGTGATCGCAGGGTTCGAGGGTGACGAGGAGGGTGCCGCCCTCGGCGCGGCCGGCGGCCTCCCGGAGCGCGACGACCTCGGCGTGCGGGCCGCCGGCGTAGGCGTGGTACCCCTCGCCCGCGACCTGTCCGGCGGCGTCGAGGACGACGCAGCCGACGACGGGATTCGGGCTGGTCTCACCGCGGGCGCGGGCGGCGAGCGCCAGCGCCCGGCGCATCGCGCGCTCCTGCGCGGGATCAACGAACACCCGGGCCTCCCTGATCAGGCTCCGGGTGCGCGGCAAGGCCGCAGGGGCCATGCCCCGAAGGACACGGCCGCGTGCTGCCTCCCATCCGGACTTTAACCGTCGGTCCCGGAGTTCCACCGGGTCAACCGGCCGATGGTTTCGGCCGGGTCGCGGACTGTCACCGCCGGTTCGGACTTTCACCGACCCCGGAGCACGCTTTCACTGACTCACAACCAGTGTGCCATGCCGGGCATTCCGTGCCACATGTGAGGATGCACACGCGTCCACATCTGGACAAGCAAGCGCTCGCTTGGTAGCGCGACCAGGGTCGGCGCGCGAACGCTTCTCGCGCCTCTGGTTCCATATAGGTCGAATGTCGTTCTGGTTGGAGAGATGAGGGCGGGCCGATGACGCAGCGGACGGAGTGGATCGAGCCTGGAGCGTTCCAGGTCGCGCCGGGTGTGCACCGCATCCCGCTACCGCTCCCGAGCGACGGCCTGCGCGCCGTCAACGTCTACGCCATCACCGGCGAGGACGGCCTGGTGCTGATCGACGGCGGCTGGGCGCTGGAGGAGTCCCGGCGGCAGCTGGAGGCGGCGCTGAAGGAGCTCGGCCACGGCCTCGGGGACATCACCCGGTTCCTCGTCACCCACGTCCACCGCGACCACTACACGCAGGCGGTCGCGGTCCGCCGGGAGTTCGGCACGCGGGTCAGCCTCGGCATCGGCGAGCGGCCCACGCTCGAACTCCTCACCCGGCCGGTGCGCCGGGAGGACTCCCCGCAGCTCGCTCGGCTCCTCGCCTGCGGCGCGGGCCCGCTCGTGGAGCGGCTGAAGGCCGCCTGGAAGGAGGGCGGTCAGGACCGGCTCGACTGGGAGATGCCCGACGACTGGATCGACGGCCGCACCGCGGTGCCGCTCGGCGAACGCGAGCTCCTCGCCGTCCCCACGCCGGGCCACACGCGGGGGCACCTCGTCTTCGCCGACCTCGACGCCGGGCTGATGTTCGCCGGGGACCACGTCCTGCCGCACATCACGCCGTCCATCGGCTTCGAGAGCGCGCCGGACACGTCCCCGCTCGGGGCGTACCTCGACTCCCTCCGGATCGTCCGGGAGATGCCCGACCTGCGGCTCCTGCCCGCCCACGGGCCGGTCACCGACAGCGTGCACGCCCGCGTCGACGCCCTGCTGGAGCACCACGCCGAGCGCCTCGACGCGAGCGAGGCCGCGGTCACCGCCGGCTCCGGCACGGCGTACGAGACGGCGCGCGCGCTCACCTGGACCCGGCGTGGCCGCGCCTTCGACGATCTGGACCTGTTCAACCAGATGCTGGCCACGACCGAGACCCAGGCGCACCTGGAGGTGCTCGTCACCCAGGGCCGGCTGCGCGGCCGCGCGGACGGCGACGGCGTGACGATCTACGAGACGCCGTGAGTCAGGGGGCGTACGCGCCGCTCGCCCGCTCGCGCAGGGAGCGGACGGCCTCGGCGGGGTCGTCGGCGGAGTAGACCGCCGACCCCGCCACGAAGACGTCCGCGCCCGCCTCGGCGCAGCGCTCGATCGTCTCGGCGCCCACGCCGCCGTCGACCTGCAGCCAGACGTCGAGGTCCCGGCCCTTGATCAGGTCACGGGCGCGGCGCACCTTCGGCAGCACCATGTCGAGGAACGACTGCCCGCCGAAGCCCGGCTCGACCGTCATCATGAGCATCATGTCGATCTCGGGGAGCAGGTCGGCGTACGACTCGACGGCGGTGCCCGGGTTCAGGGCGAGACCCGCGCGGGCGCCCGCCGAACGGATCGCCCGCAGCGTGCGGATCGGGGCGCTCGCGGCCTCCGCGTGGATGGTCACGCTGCCCGCGCCGGCCTCGGCGTAGCCCGGCGCCCACCGGTCCGGGTCCTCGATCATGAGGTGGCAGTCCAGCGGCAGGGGCGTGACCTTGAGCAGCGACTCGACGACCGGCAGCCCGAGCGTCAGGTTGGGAACGAAGTGGTTGTCCATCACGTCGACGTGGATCCAGTCGGCGTTGGACACCGCCGTGACCTCGTCGGCGAGGCGGGCGAAGTCGGCGGACAGGATGCTGGGAGCGATTTGCACGGCCATGATGCCGTCAAGTTTAAAGACGGCGGTCCGCGCGCCGACCGCGGGCGGCGCGGTTCACGCCGGTGACCGTCGCTCATCCGTCCTCGGGAGCGCGGGCGGCGCGGTTCACGCCGGCGGCCGTCGCTCACCCGTCCTCGGGAGCGCGGGCGCCGGGGCGGCGGGCGTCGAGGTCGGCGGCGGCGGACTTCAAGGCCTCGACGGTGACCGCGACGGACGGGCGGCGCACGCTCGCGGTCCGCACGACGGCGTACACGTAGCGGGTCATCGCCCGGGGCAGGCTGCGCACCGCGATGCCCGGCACGCCCAAAGTGAGGGCGAGGCTGGGGATGGCGGCGACGCCGACGCCCCGGGCGACGAGGCCGAGGATCGTGCCGAGGCCCTCGAACTCCCACGGCATCGACGGGGCGCCGCCGACGTCCGTGAGGAGCCGGTCGAACGCCTCGCGCGACGGTTCGCCGGGCGGCGCCGCCATCCACGGCTCCTCCCGGAGACGCCGCAGGTCTAGCCGGACGTCCGGGTCGGCCGCCCAGTGGTCGGACGGCACGACCAGGACGACCGGGTCGTGCATGAGGAGCGTGAACCGCAGGCTGCCGCCCCCGCGCGTCGGCAGGCGGCCCGTCCAGTCGTCGATCAGCGCGACGTCGACCTCGCCGGAGCGCACCTGCGGCAGGCCGTCGCCGGCGCTCTGGCGGAGCTGGAACGTCAGGCCCGAATGCCGGCGCAGACCGTGCGCCAGCGCCGGCGCGAACGCCACGGCCGCGGTCGGGAACGCGGTGAGGACCACGTGCCCCGAGGGCTCGGGCTCGGCCATGTCGGCCTCGGCGAACTCGATCATCCGGAGGATGCGCTCGGCGTGCCGGACGAGCCGTCGGCCGGCATCGGTCAGCTCGGCGCTGCGC
Source organism: Actinoallomurus liliacearum (assembly GCF_039542035.1). NCBI lineage: Bacteria > Bacillati > Actinomycetota > Actinomycetes > Streptosporangiales > Thermomonosporaceae > Actinoallomurus > Actinoallomurus liliacearum. The sequence goes on along the minus strand of NZ_BAABHJ010000016.1, from coordinate 111,144 downwards.
GCGGTGCGGTCGAGGAGCGTCGCGCCGACCTCCCGCTCGAGCACGGCGAGTTGCTGTGACACGGCCGACGCGGTGTAGCCCAGCGCCTTCGCGGTGGCCGCGATGCTGCCGCGCTCGGCGAACTCGCGTAGCAGGCGGAGCCGCCGGACGTCCAGCATAAGCGCATCTTATGCAGACCAGCGGAAAGCCTCGCTTGTGGTGATGCACTGGAAAGCTGAACGATTGAGGGGCACGGCGCCGCGCACGACCACTTTTCCGTCCAAATGCTCCCTTGGAGTCGTCCGATATGTCAGTCGCAATCTCCGCGACTCTCGCCGCCAACGAAGCGCTCGACCACCGCCGACGGGCCGGTCTGCCAGTTCTTCCCCTGGCCTTCGGGGAGGCCGGGCTGAACGTCCACCCCGGGCTCGAACGCCGGCTCGGCGCGGCGGCCGGGCGCGGCGCCTACGGCCCCGTCGCGGGCAGCGCCACCCTGCGGGACGCCGCCGCGGGGTACTGGCGCCGCCGGGGGCTGCCCGCCGATCCGGACCTCGTCGTGGCCGGACCCGGCAGCAAGCCCCTCTTGTACGCCCTCCTGCTGGCGATCGGCGGAAGCGTCGTCGTCCCCCAGCCGAGCTGGGTCAGCTACGCCGCCCAGACCCGCCTGATGGGCGCCGAGCCGATCTTCGTCCCCACCCGCCCCGGCAAGGGAGGCGTTCCCGACCCCGAGCTCCTGACCGGCGCGGTGTCCCGGGCGAGGGCCGCCGGTCACGCCGTCCGCAGCGTCGTTCTCACGCTCCCCGACAACCCGACGGGCACACTCGCCCCGGAGGACACCGTCCGCCGGCTCTGCGAGGTCGCCCGCGAGCTGGACCTCGTGATCATCGCCGACGAGATCTACCGGGACCTGGTGTTCGACCAGCGCGCCGACTTCCCGTCGCCGGCGCGGTTCGCGCCGGAGCGCACGGTGACGACCACGGCGCTGAGCAAGAGCCTGGCGCTCGGGGGCTGGCGGATCGGCGTGGCCCGGCTGCCCGAGGAACTGCGCGGCCTGCGCGACCGGCTCGCCGGGGTGGCCAGCGAGATCTGGTCGAGCGCGTCCGGCCCCGTCCAGGAGGCGGCGGCCTACGCCTTCGGCGAGCCGGCCGAGATCGCCGACCGGGTCACGGCGAGCCGCCGCCTGCACGCGGCCGTGGCGACCGCGATGGCGGAGCGGTTCGCCGAGGCCGGAGCGCGCGTGGTTGCCCCGCAGGGCGGGTTCTACTCCTATCCGGAGTTCGCCGGGCCGGTCGGCGACCACCTGCGCGAGCGGTTCGGGATCGAGACCTCCGCCGACCTGGCGGACCTCCTCCTCGAGGAGCACGGCGTCGGCGTGCTGCCCGGCAGCGCGTTCGGCGACCCGCCCGAGGCCTTGCGGCTCCGGGTGGCGAGCAGCCTGCTGTACGGCGACACTCCCGAACAGCGCGACGCCGCTCTCGCCGCGCCCGACCCGCTCACCCTGCCCTGGATCGCGGCCGCCCTGGACCGTGCCACCGAAGTGCTGACGGAGCTGACCGCCCGCGTCCGCGAGGCGGTCCCCGCGTCCGTCTGAGCCCCGCTCAGGGTCGCCGGGTCCACGCGCCCCGGCGACCCCTCCCACGCGCGGCAACGGATCAGGGAGACCGCCGACGGCGACTGAGGGCGGTCGACCGCCGCCCTGGAGGCCACCGGCGACTCAGGACGGTCGGGCACCGCCCGGCCCGTCAGGGGCGGCGGCGCAGGAGGGCGAGGAACATCGCGTCGGTGCCGTGCCGGTGCGGCCAGAACTGGGCGTACGGGCCGTCGCCCAGGCCGGACACCTCCTTGAGGTGCGCGGGCGCGTCCAGCCGCTCCACGTCGTCCCGGCCGCGCAGGACGTCGTCGACGACGACCCTGGTCTCGGCCAGGTGCGGCGAGCAGGTGACGTACGCGACCACGCCGCCGGGCCGTACGGACTCCAGCGCCGACGCGAGCAGCCGCCGCTGCAGCGGGCCGAGCTCGGCCACCGCCTCCGGGCTACGCCGCCAGCGGGCCTCCGGGCGGCGGCGCAGCGCGCCCAGGCCGGTGCACGGCGCGTCGACCAGCGCCCGGTCGAACGAACCGGGCCGCCAGGCGGGCCGGGTGCCGTCCACGACCGCCACCTCGCCCGCCGCGTCGACGCTCTTCGCGACGAGCCGGGCGCGGTGCGGCTGAACGTCGCAGGCGAGCAGGTGCGCGCCGCGCTCCCCCGCCAGCCCCGACAGCAGACCGGCCTTGCCGCCCGGTCCGGCGCACAGGTCGAGCCAGCGGCGGTCCGGGCCCTCGATCGCGACGCGGGCGAGGGCCAGGGCGACGAGCTGGCTGGCCTCGTCCTGGACCGCGGCGCGGCCCTCGGCGACCGCGGGGATGGAGCCGGGATCCCCTTCGGGGAGGTAGGCGGCGTACGGGGAGTACGCGGCGGGCTCGCCGCCGAGCTCGGCGACGACCGCGCGGCCCGGGCGGGCCACGAGGGTGACGCGGGGACGTTCGTTGTCGGCGGCCAGCAGCGCCTCGACCTCCGCCGGTCCGGCCGCGTCGCGCAGCGCGTTGACGATCCAGCGCGGATGGCTGTGCATGACCGCGAGCCGCCCGGTCTCGTCCTCGGGCGCCACGATCCCCAGCCACGTGTCGAGGTCGCGGGCGGAGACCTTGCGCAGCACCGCGTTGGCGAACTTGGCCTGGCCGGGACCGGCCACCGAACGGGCCAGGTCGACGGTCGTTCCGACGGCGGCGTGCGCGGGGATGCGGGTGCGCAGCAACTGGTGGACGCCGAGCCGCAGGACGTTCAGCAGCGGCCGGTCGACCTTGGCCACCGGCCGGTCGCTGCACACGTCGAGCACCGCGTCGTACGTGCCGCGCCCCCGCAGCGTGCCGTAGGTCAGCTCGGTCGCCAGCGCGGCGTCCCGGCCGGTCAGGCCGCGCTCGCGCAGCAGGGACGGCAGCAGCAGGTTGGCGTAGGCGTCGCGCTCGTCCACGGCCTGCAGCACGTCGAACGCGGTGCGGCGCACGGGGTCGCGCGGGCGGCGCCGCTGCGCAGGACGGTTGGGCCGGCCGCCCTGGCCGGGCGTGCGACGGGGTTGCCGGGGAGGCATCAGGTCAGCTCGTCCTCGTCGGTCGGGTGGACGCCGCGCGCCCAGGCGGCCGCGTCCATGCGCTGTTTGCCCTGCGGCTGGACCTGCCCGAGCAGCACCGGGTGGGTGCCGGTCCCGGCGAGGACCTCACGCTTGGTGACCCGCAGCCGGCCGGGCGCGAGCGGCTCCGCGTCCGGGGCGGGCCGCACCGGGCCCAGCTTGAGCCGCTCGCCGCGGAAGGTCGTCCAGCCTCCGGGCGCGGGCGTGCAGGCGCGCAGCAGCCGGTCGACGTGCAGGGCGGGCTTGGACCAGTCGACACGGGCGTCGTCCGGGGTCAGCTTGGCGGCGTACGAGACGCCGTCGACGGGCTGCGGGCGGGGCTCCAGCGCGCCGTCCTCGATGCCGTCCATCGTCGCGACGAGCAGGTGCGCGCCGGTCCCCGCCAGCCGGCCCAGCAGGTCGCCGCTGGTGTCCTCGGGCAGGATCGGCTCGGTGACGACGCCGAACACCGGCCCGGTGTCGAGGTCCGCCTCGATCTGGAACGTCGCCGCGCCGGTGATGTCGTCGCCGTGCAGCACGGCGTGCTGCACGGGCGCCGCTCCCCGCCAGGCGGGCAGCAGCGAGAAGTGCAGGTTGACCCAGCCGTGCCGCGGGATGTCCAGCGCCGAGCGCGGGATCAGCGCGCCGTACGCCACGACCGGGCAGCAGTCCGGCGCGATGTCCCGCAGCCGGTCGAGGAACTCCGGGTCCTTCACCTTCGCGGGCTTGAGCACCTCGACGCCCGCCTCGGCCGCCCGCTGCGCGACCGGGCTCGGCGTGAGCCGGCGCCCGCGCCCCGCGGGCGCGTCCGGGCGGGTGACGACCGCGACGACCTCGTGGCGGGACTCCAGCAGCGCCTCGAGGGCGGGCACCGCGGTCTCCGGTGTTCCGGCGAATACCAGGCGCACTAGCGGTCTCCGTCCGCGCTCACAGGGCCTTGCCGAACGTACGGTGCGGGGAGTCCTTCACGATGGGCTTCGGCTCGCCGAACCACTCGGCCTCCCGGATCGCCTTCATCGCGGCCTTGCGCTGCTCCGGGTCGAGCCGGTCGATGAAGATGATGCCGTCCAGGTGGTCGGTCTCGTGCTGCACGCAGCGGGCCAGCAGGTCGGTGCCCTCCAGCACGATCGGCTCGCCGTACATGTTGAAGCCCTTGGCCACGACGCCGAAGGCGCGCTTGGTCGGGAAGGCGAGGCCGGGCAGCGACAGGCAGCCCTCGTCGCCGTCCTGCTGCTCCTCGGACAGGTCGAGGGTGGGGTTGACGACGTGACCGAGCTGGTCGTCGACGTAGTAGGTGAAGACCCGCAGGCCGACGCCGAGCTGGGGCGCGGCCAGCCCCGCGCCCGGCGCGTCGAGCATCGTGTCGGACAGGTCCTTGACCAACGTCCGGAGCTCCTTGTCGAAGTCCTTGACCGGATCCGCCGGGGTCCGCAGGACCGGGTCACCGAAGAGGCGGATGGGCTTGACTGCCACGTACGGCTCCGTTCGACGTTCTGGGGCTGAAGCACCCAGTCTACGGACGAGACCCGGTGATCGATGACACCGTGAGCGAAGCCGGCGTCGTGCCCTCGAACGTCGATGCCGACGGCCCGGCCGTCATCGCCGGACCGGCAGGACGTCACGGGCGATGGCGTCCCGCTCGGCGGCCTCCCGCACCGCCGCCTCCTGTTCGGCCGCCGCGCGACGGTCGAACGCGGCACGGGCCGCGGCGATCTGACCCTGGTGGTCCTCGGTCCAGGTGACCAGCGCGCGAATGGTCGTGTGCAAGGTCGCGCCGAGCGGCGTCAGCTCGTAGTCGACGCGCGGCGGAACCGTCGGATGCACCGTGCGGCTCACCAGGCCGTCGCGCTCCAGATGACGCAGGGTGCGGGTCAGCATCCGCTGGCTGATGCCGTCGATCATGCGCCGGAGCTCGGTGAAGCGCAGGCTGCGCCGATCGAGCAGGGCGATGACGAGCAGCGACCACTTGTCGGCGATCCGGTCGAGGATCTGCCGGACCTCGCAGTCCTCACGGGTGTCCCACTGCAGAACGTCGTAGTCGCCGTCGGTATCCCCGCAGTAACCGGGGGACTTCGAAGTGCCGTCTTCCACGGTCCCCAATGGTGACCAACGATGTTGCCGGTTACAAGAGGGAACCGGCTGTCACTTCAGTAACCACGCCGGTTCCGTGGCTCTCGAGAGGAATATCCATGCCACCATCCGACGACCGCATGGACCCGCGCGCGTGGAGCGTGCTGTTCGTCCTGGCCGGCGCCATCTTCCTGGAAGGGATCGACGTGGCGATGCTCAACGTGGCGTTGCCGTCGATCCGGGCGGACCTGGGTCTGTCCACCGGGATGCTCAGCGGCGTGGTCAGCGCCTACGTGCTCGGCTACGGCGGATTCATGCTCCTGGGCGGCCGTACCGCCGACCTGCTGGGCCGCCGCCGTATGTTCCTGTGCTGGCTGACGGTCTTCCTGCTCTTCTCCGGCCTGGGCGGCCTGGCCACCACGGGCTGGGTCCTGCTCCTCACCCGGTTCGTCACCGGAGTCGCGGCCGCGTTCATGGCCCCCGCCGGCCTGGCGCTGGTGACCGCCAACTTCCCCGAGGGGCCGCGGCGCACCAGGGCCCTCGGCGTGTACGCCGGGACGGCCGCGGGCGGTTTCTCGCTGGGCCTGGTCGCCGGTGGCCTGCTGACCTCGCTCGGCTGGCGGTGGGTGTTCTTCGCCCCGGTGGCGTTGTCCGCGGTGATCCTATGCGCGGCGATCCCCCTTCTGCGCGATGACGAGCCGGACGAGCGTCCCGTACGTGGCTTCGACCTGGCCGGCGCGCTCACGGTCACCGGCGCGATGCTGTCGCTCGTCTACGGGGTGGTGCGGCTGGAGCATCCCGGGGCCGGGCTCACCGGCACGCTGACGGCCTTCGCGGGCGGACTGGTGCTCCTGGCGGTGTTCGTCGCGATCGAACGACGGTCGGCCGCGCCATTGGTCCGGCTGGGCATTCTGCGCTCGGGTCCGCTCGTCCGGGCCGACCTGGGCGCGATGCTCTTCCTCGCCTCGTTCGCCGGCTTCCAGTTCCTGGCGACCCTCTACCTCCAGGAGCTGCGCGGCTGGACCACCCTGCAGACCGGGCTGGCCATGCTGATCATCGGCGTCGACACCGTCCTGGCTCCGACCGTGACACCACGGCTGGTGAACAGGTTCGGCAACGTCCGCGTGCTGTTCGGCGGGCTGGTGCTGGCCGCCCTCGGCTACGCGCTCTTCCTGCCGGTCCGGCTGGACTGGACCTACGCGGCCATGCTCCCCACCATGGTGCTGCTCGGACTGGCGTTCTCCCTCACGTACGGCCCCCTCACCATGGCCGGCACCGAGGGCGTCGACGAGCGGGAGCACGGTCTGGCCGGCGGGCTGCTCTACACCGCGATGCAGTTCGGCACGGCGGTGGGGCTGTCCGCGGTCACCGCCGTGAACGTCGCCGCCCTCGGAACGGCGACGACGCGCGGAGGGGCGCTCGACGCCATCCGGGCCGCCCTGCTCGTCCCCGTCGCGTCGGCGGTCGTCGCCGTGGTGATCACGGCCTTCGGCCTCCGGTCCCGCACCGGCACCGGCACCGGCACCGGCACCGAAGAGATCGTGGAGGCCCGTCCGGCGCCTGCGGACGTCTCGGCCTGACCACGAACGGAGGATCGGATGACCGCCAAGGCGCCGCTTGAACGCCCCGGACCACGCGGGAGCCCGCCGGGGCCCCGGGCACGGTCAGATGAGCTCCAGCGGGTCGATCCGTACGCGGACCACCTCGGTGGTCTTGCGGGCGCTCCGGGCGGCCTGGGCGGTCTTGAGGCACCGGGCCAGCACGGCGCCGCGGGCGCGGTCCACCCGGATCAGGGCGCGCTCCTGACCGTCGCCGACCTCCACCGGCCCCAGCACCTCGGCGTCCGGCGGCAGGTCGGCGGCCTCCACCAGCTCGCGAACGGCCTGCGGCGTGCCGGTCAGGGACGCCATGCGCACGGCGGGCGGGAAGCCGAGCTCCCGGCGCTCGGCCAGCTCCCGTTCGGCGAACGTCACGGGGTCCCAGCGGAGCAGCGCCTGCACCGGGGCCAGCGCGCCGTCGGCGAGCACGACGACCGGCCCGCCGGGGCGGACAAGGCCGGCGGCGTTCGTCCACCGGCGCAGCGTCTCCTCCCCGGCCCGCAGGTCGGCGCGGCCGAGCAGCACCCAGCCGTCGAGCAGCAGCGCGGCCGCGTACCCCTCCGCGGGCGCCGGCTCCGCGCCGGGGGTGGCGACGACCAGCGCGGGCTCGGCCCCCACGGTCGCGAGCACGCCGTCCCGTCCCGAGGTGCGGATCGGCACGCCGGGGAAGGCGCGGCCCAGCTCCTCCGCGGTGCGCCGGGCGCCCACCACGACCGCCCGTACGTGCCCGCTCCCGCACTCCGGGCAGCGCCACGCCCCGGCGATGCGACCGCACCACCGGCAGTACGGCGCGGCGTGCCCCGAGGTCAGGGCCAGCGGCCCCTCGCACTCCTGGCAGCGCGCCGGTCCCCGGCAGCGGGCGCAGGCGAGGGCCGGGACGTAGCCGCGGCGCGGCACCTGGACGAGCACCGGCCCCTTCTCCAGTCCCTGCCGGGCCGCCCGGAACGCCAGGGCCGGCAGCCGCGCGGTGCGGGCGGCCTCGTCGCGGGCGAGTTCGGCGTCGTCACCGGCGGGCCGGACGTGCGGCATCGACCGCCGCAGCCGGTCCCGGTCGGGGACGAGCGGATGCGCCCAGCCCGTCTCCACGAGCTGCGTGGCGTCGGTCGTGCGCGTGTACCCGCCGATCAGCGCGCCGGCCCCGGCCCGGTGGGCGCGCAGCGCGAGCACCTCGCGGGCGTGCGGGTAGGGGGCGTGCGGCTCGGCGTGGACGTCGTCGCCGTCGTCCCAGAGCACGACGAGACCGAGGTCGCGCACCGGGGCGAACATCGCGGCGCGCGTCCCGACGACGGCGGTCACCTCGCCGCGCAGCACGGCGAGCCAGCGGCGGTAGCGCTCGGCCGGGCCGAGTTCGGCGGTGAGCGCGACATGGCGGTCCGGGCCCAGCACGGCCTCGAGGGCCGTGTCGACCCGCGCCACCTCCCGGCCGTCCGCGACCACGATGAGGACCCCGCGCCCACCGTCCAGGGTGGCCCGCGCGGCGCGGGCGACCGCGTCCGTCCAGTCGGTCCCCGGCAGGGCGGTCCACACCGCCCGAGGCGCGCGCCCCTCCCGCAGCGCGGCGAGGAACGACCGCCCCGCCCGGTAGGCGTCCCACGGCCCGGGACCGCCATCGGCCGCCCCAGCCCCCTCGGCGTCCGGCCCGACAGGCTCAGCGCCCGGGCCGGCCGCCTCGACGCCCGGCCCGGGGGCCTCAGCGGCCGAGCCGGTGTCATCAGTGACCGGATCGGGGGCCTCGGCGTCCGGCCCGGCGGTCTCGGCGTGCGCCTCCGCCTCGGCGGGCTCGGCGTCCCCGTGCCGGCCGGCCTCGCCGATCGGCGCCTCGGCGAGGTCCCGGTCCAGGTCGGTGCCGGGTTCGGCGCCACCGGCGTCCGTGCCCGCGGTCGCCCCCTCGTCCTCGTCCAGGCTGACGGTCACGGCCGCTCCGGGTCTCCGCTCCGCTTCGACGCGGGCGTGCCGGGGCGGGACGGCAAGGCGCAGGACGTCGGCGAGGGTGCCGGCGTAGCGGTCGGCCACCTCGCGGACGAGCGCGGCGATCTCAGGCGTCAGCACGGGCTCGGGGGAGATCACGCGGTCGAGGAAGGACAGCCGCCCACCGTGGTCGCTCTCCTCGACACGGTCGAGCAGGAAGCCGTCGACCAGCTGACCGGCGAACCGCACGCGTACCCGGCAGCCCGGCACCGCCTTCTCGTCGAGCTTGGCGGGGACCAGATAGTCGAACGGCCGGTCCAGGTGGGGCAGGGAGACGTCGACGGCGACCCTGGCGACCTTCAGCGTCTCCGCGGGCCGCCGTACGCCCTTCGCCGGCGCCTTCCCGGACGTCGTGCGGCCGGCGCGCGCACCCGGACCGGCGGCCGCACCCGCGTCAGGGGTGGCGGCCGTCAGGCCGTCCATCCCGGGGATCTGGGGAGTGGTCCCGAGCCCCCCGCCGTCGTTCGCCATTCCCCCGTCCTACCAGATCGCACGGACGCCGACGCCGCCGCGAACCGGCGGGAACCCCTGATCCGGAGGGTTCGTCACACCGATCATGGATTCAGCGCAGAAGACCGAGACCGTGAACCCGACGACCGATGCCGAACGGATCGACTTCGCGGATCTGTGCCGGGACCTCGACGGCATCGTGTGCGACTATCCGTACTGCGATCCCGCCTCCGTACTGCAGGTGGCGGCGTGGGATCTGCGGGACCGGACGGAGGACGGCGAACACCCGGGCCGCGACGATGCCCCCGGTCTCCTGCTCGCCCTGCACGCGGCGTCCTGGTACGCCGTGTCGGGGCGGATCGACGACCCCGCGGTCGTCGACTCGATGATCGAGGCCCTGGAGCGGGCGGCGGCCGGCTACGAGGCGGGCACCTGCCCGCACCCCGGAGGCGAGGGCCATCCCGACCTGACGGACGAGAGCCCCGACTCGATCGTGTCCTTGATCCTGCCGCTCTACGACGAGGAGGAGTGGACGGACTACTACGGGACGGACTTCGCCGATGACGCGGGAGAACGCGCCCGCTGGTCCTGTCCCGGGTTCCTCCGCGACGTCGCCGAGAGCACGCTGGCGACCCTCCGCGGAGGGCGGAATGAGCTGTTCGGTCCCCCGAACATCGACGCCCTGGAACGCGTCTATCTGAAGCCCGACGGCCGGGCCGACATCCCTCGTCTGACCCGCGACGCCGGCGACGCGGCGTACGGCGGCTCCCCCGGGCTGACGGAGAAGGCGAGCGTCCTGGCCGCCCACCGGCTGGCCCAGGGTGCCCCTGAGGAGGAGCGGCTGCCGCTGTTGCTCACCGTCGGCTTCGCCGTGCAGAACGCGACGTGGAAGGCGATCCCCCCGGAGACGGCCGAGCTCTACCACCGGGCGCTCGAGTCGGTGGATCAGGCCCCGCTCGCCGCGCCGTGCCCGCATCCCGACGGACACCCCGGAGTCGACGTGGCGGCCAGGGACTGGGCGCGACTCGCGAGGGCGCTACACGACCCGAGCGCGGAGAGGGGGATGGCGGTGGACGAGGCCGCCGTGCGATGCCCGAGATTCGCCGCCGAGCGGGCCGTCGCGCTGCTCCGCCTCACCGGTGAACACCTCACCCACGGCTGAGCGCTCCGGTCACCGGCGCGGGGCGCCGGTGACCGGGCTCGGTCCGAGATGTGCGGCGGCGACGCGTTTGGGCACGACCATGCGCCAGGCGTCCTGGACGAGTTCGCGCATCTCGTCCTCGTCGAGCGCGGCCAGGCGCACGTCGACCCAGTTGAAGCGTTGGTCGGAGAGGCGGGGCAGGCGGAACCTGTCCGGCTCTCCGGCGACGAGCGCGGCGCGCTCCTCCTTCGGGAAGGCGAAGCCCATCCACTCCTCGTCGGCGGAGAGAGCGACGTAGACGATCCGCCCGACGCGGAACTTCACACGGTCCCTGATCAGATGCTCTTCCGTACGCGGCAGCGCCGACGCGACGCGCCGCACGTCCTCGACCGTGACCATTCCCGCCCGCCTCTCCCGCACGGTCCCTAGGGTCTAACAGTCCGGCGCGGCACAGGCGAGACCGGCGTCCTCAGTGGCGTCGTCCACGCGGGTCCGGCCTGGCGGTCCCTCCGGGACGTGATGCCGTTCGAGCCGGGCGGCGACGGCCAGGGCTCGCAGCGAGTGCGACCTGACCAGATGCTGCCGGGGACCGGCGGACCGGTTCCGGCGTTCGGGGATGCTGCTGTTCACTGATGACCTCCAGGGGTGGGGAACGTCACAGCGACCGCTAAAGGGTCACATGTGCCTCTACTACCCCAGAGCGCAAGATCATTCGTGAATATTCCGATAAGTGAATGAATTACCGGTCGGGTATCAGACCGCCGTGAACGTCACCGGCAGGTGCCGCAGGCCGCGCAGGCCGCCGATGTGCCGGGGCAGCTCCTCGTACGGCACCGCGAGGGCGAGGTCGCCGAGCCGGCGCAGCACCGTCCCGATGGCGATCCGCCCCTCCAGCCGGGCCAGCGGCGCGCCGAGGCAGTAGTGGACGCCGTGCCCGAACCCCAGATGGGCGCCGGCCGGACGTCCGACGTCGAGGCGGTCCGCGTCGTCGAACTCGGCGTGGTCGCGGTCGGCGATCGCGGTCGCGATGATGACGGTCGCGCCCCGGGGAACGCGCACTCCGCCGATCTCGAGGTCCTCCGCCGCGATGCGTAGGATGCCTGGATCGACCGGTCCGTCCCAGCGCAGGAACTCCTCGACGGCGTCCGGGAGCAGACCGGGATCGTCCCGAAGGAGCTTGAGCTGACCGGGGTGGGCGAGCAGTGCCGCGATCCCGTTTCCGATCAGGTTGACCGTGGTGACATAGCCCGCGACCAGCAGCAGGAAGGCCATCGCGACCAGCTCGCCCTGGTCGAGGCGCTCGTCCCGGTCCGTGGCGATGATCAACGCGCCGAGCAGGTCGTCGGCGGGATCGCTCCGCTTCGCCGCCAGCAGCCCTTCCAGATAGGACCACATCTGCCGCCACGCCCGGTCCACCGCCGCGACGTCGGGCCGGTCGGGATGCTGGGTGAGCATGACGTTCGTCCACTCCTGGAAGCGGTCCCGGTCCGTCAGCGGCACGCCGAGCAGTTCGCTGATCACCGTGACCGGCAGGGGCAGGGCGAACTCCTCGATCAGGTCCGCCCGCCCGGCCGGCACGATCGCGTCCAGCAGCCGATCCGCGATCTCCTGCACCCGTGGCTCGAGCTGCGCCACCCGGCGGACCGTGAACGCCTGCGACACCAGACGGCGCAACCGCGTATGGTCGGGCGGATCGAGGCGGATCATGCTCCGCATCGCGCCGTCCCGCTCCGCGGCGGGCAGCATTTCCAGGAGCCGGTGGTCCGTGGCGCGGCGAAGGTCGCTGCTCAGACGAGGGTCCGTGAGCGCCTCCCGGGCATCCTCGTACCGCGTGACCAGCCAGGCCTCCAGCCCGCGGACGGTGACGACCCGGCGGACCGGGCCGCCCTCGCGGAGGCGGCGGTAGAAGGGGTACGGATCGGCGAGGAAGTCCGGATTCTCGTACGGAAAGACGATCGGCTCACTCATCCGGCCCCCCGACCCGGTCACGACGGCGGCGCGCCCAGCCGTCCGTACGTCCTGGTCTCCCCGCCCGGACCGGCTCTCAAGCTTCGGACTCATCACGGACGGTGACCGAAAGTTTCAGAGCCTCGTCTCCACCCCGGTCGCGGCGACCGTGATCGGGCCGGAGAACGTCGCGGCCGCGGCCTCGCGGACGAAGCTCCGGGCCAGAGGTGGGTGAGCATGAGGCGGGCGGCACCGGCGCCGGCGGCCTGGCGTCCCGCCGGCCGGGCCCAAGGCGTACCGAACGCTCGGCAACCGCGGCCCGGGAAGGGACCAGAACTCACATTTCACCGCCATGGCGAGGACCTCCCCGAGCATCCGGTACGGCCTCGCTCCGTGCCGGTGGACCAGCGCGTACGTCCCCCGGCCGGGAAACGGCGAGGCCGCCTCGGACGGGCGTCCGGGGCGGCCTCGTACGGAGCGGATCGGGTCAGAGACCCGCGGCCGACTTCAGGGCGTCGGCGCGGTCCGTGCGCTCCCAGGAGAAGTCCGGCTCCTCGCGGCCGAAGTGGCCGTACGCCGCGGTCTGGGAGTAGATCGGGCGCAGCAGGTCGAGGTCGCGGATGATCGCGGCCGGGCGGAGGTCGAAGACCTGGAGGACGGCCTCCTGGATCTTCTCGATCGGGAGCTTCTCGGTGCCGAAGGTCTCGATGAACAGGCCGACCGGGTGGGCCTTGCCGATGGCGTAGGCGACCTGGGCCTCGCAGCGGTCGGCGAGACCGGCGGCGACGACGTTCTTGGCGACCCAGCGCATGGCGTACGCGGCGGAGCGGTCGACCTTGGAGGGGTCCTTGCCGGAGAAGGCGCCACCGCCGTGGCGGGCCATGCCGCCGTAGGTGTCGATGATGATCTTCCGGCCGGTGAGGCCCGCGTCGCCCATCGGGCCGCCGATCTCGAAGCGGCCGGTCGGGTTGACCAGCAGGCGGTAGCCCTCGGTGTCGATGTCCAGGTCGGCGAGGATCGGGTCGACCACGTGCTCCTTGACGTCGGGGCTCAGCAGGTCGCTGAGGCTGATGTCGGGAGCGTGCTGGGAGGACACGACGACCGTGTCGAGCCGGACCGGGCGGTCGCCGTCGTACTCGATCGTGACCTGGGTCTTGCCGTCCGGGCGCAGGTAGGGCACCACGCCGCTGTTGCGGACGGCGGACAGGCGCTGGGCCAGCCGGTGCGCGAGGGTGATCGGCAGCGGCATCAGCTCGGGCGTCTCGCGGCAGGCGTAGCCGAACATCAGGCCCTGGTCGCCGGCGCCCTGCCGGTCGAGCTCGTCGGAACCCTCGCCCTCACGGGTCTCGTACGCGTCGTCGACACCCTGCGCGATGTCGGGCGACTGGGCGCCGATGGAGACGGACACGCCGCAGGAGTGACCGTCGAAGCCCTTGCTGGAGGAGTCGTAGCCGATCTCAAGGATCTTCTCCCGGATGACGCCGGGGATGTCCACGTACGTCTCGGTGGTCACCTCACCCGCGACGTGAACCTGACCGGTGGTGATCAGCGTTTCGACGGCGACGCGGCTGCGCGCGTCGTCCTTCAGCATCGCGTCGAGGACGGCGTCGCTGATCTGGTCGGCGATCTTGTCGGGGTGACCTTCCGTCACGGATTCAGAGGTGAACAGGCGACGAGACACGTAGGTGTACTCCTTGCAGCGGCTGCTGACTGACGTAGCAGAGTGGTCATTTCCGGTGGCCGAAGTCTAGCCGGGGCCGGTCGAGCGACGCTTGAGGCGTACGGAGGACCGGCGGCTTCACTCTAGCCGTCCGGCCACCTGATCCCATACGACGTCGGCGAGCGCCTCCTTCGAGCCGCGCGGCACATCGACGGAGCCGCCGTCGGCCGAGAGGATCACCGCGGCGTTGTCCGGGGTGCCGAACGTCAGCCGCTCCCCCACCTCGTTGACCACCAGCAGGTCACAGCCCTTGCGGGCGAGCTTCTCCCGGCCGTGGCGCAACACGTCGTTCGTCTCGGCGGCGAACCCGACGATCACCTGTCCGGGGCGGCGCGCGGTGACGAGCTCGACGAGGACGTCGGGGTTCTTGACCAGGCGGATCGGGTCCGGTTCGACCTCGTCCGTTTTCTTGATCTTAACGTCGCGGTAGCCGGCCGGCCGGAAGTCGGCCACCGCGGCGGCCATCACCACGGCGTCGGCCTCGCCGGCCGCCTTGAGCACCGCGTCGCGCAGCTCGAGCGCCGAGCCGACGCGCAGGACGTCGGCGCCCGCCGGGTCCGGCAGCGCGACGTTCGCGGCGACGAGCGTGACCCGGGCGCCGCGCGCGAGCGCGGTCCGCGCCAGGGCGTACCCCTGCAGGCCGGACGAGCGGTTTCCGATGAACCGCACCGGGTCGATGGGCTCCCGGGTGCCGCCCGCCGACACGACGACGTGGCGGCCGGTGAGGTCGGCCGGCAGGTCCCGCCGCGCCAGGACGAGGCGCGCGGCGTCGAACAGGGCGTCCGGATCGGGCAGCCGCCCCTTGCCGGAGTCGGCGCCGGTCAGCCGCCCGACGGCCGGCTCGATCACGACGCAGCCCCGCGAGCGCAGCGTCGCGACGTTGGCCTGGGTCGCGGGGTGTTCCCACATCTCGGTGTGCATCGCGGGCGCGAACACGACCGGGCACCGGGCCGTCAGCAGGGTGTTGGTCAGCAGGTCGTCGGCGAGGCCGTGCGCCGCCCGGGCCAGCAGGTCGGCGGTGGCCGGGGCGACGAAGACGAGGTCGGCGCCCTGCCCGAGGCGGACGTGCGGCACCTCGGCGACGCCCGACCAGACCTCGGTCGTCACCGGCTCGCCGGACAGCGCCGCCCACGTCGGCT
The DNA here is from genome assembly GCF_039542035.1 of Actinoallomurus liliacearum. Taxonomy (NCBI): domain Bacteria; kingdom Bacillati; phylum Actinomycetota; class Actinomycetes; order Streptosporangiales; family Thermomonosporaceae; genus Actinoallomurus; species Actinoallomurus liliacearum. The sequence goes on along the minus strand of NZ_BAABHJ010000016.1, from coordinate 95,986 downwards.
CGCCGACGAAGCGCAGCGCGTCACGCGTCGGGATCACCCGGACGTCGTGGCCGGACTCGGTCAGCCGCCGCAGCAGCTCGCAGACCTTGTACGCGGCGATGCCGCCGCCCACCCCGAGGAGCACGCGGGGCCGCCCGGACCGCGCCGCGACCTCACTCACCGGCAGGCCCTTTCACCGAGCACGGCACGGCGTCGATGGGACGCCGCGGACGCGCGCGGGTCGGGGGCGGGACACGCCCCGGGGCCGCCGGAGGACAACTCAGACGCCTTCGATGGCCTCGGAGTGAAGCAGGCCCTCGCGGACCTCGCGCAGCGCGATCGACAGCGGCTTCTCCTGAACCTGGGTCTCCACCAGGGGACCGACGTACTCCAGGAGGCCCTCGCCGAGCTGGGCGTAGTAGGCGTTGATCTGACGGGCGCGCTTGGCCCCCATGATCACAAGGCTGTACTTGCTGTCGACGATCTTCAGCAGGTCGTCGATCGGCGGGTTGGTGATGCCTTCGGCACCAGGGGCATTCGATGCCACTCCTGCGCCTTCCGCTAGTCGGAGTTCGGTGGTTGTGCAGCCAGCAAGGCTACCAGCTCGGCACAGACGTCCCGGACGGACGTGTTGACGAGCGTGACGTCGAACTCCTTCTCGGCCGCCAGTTCGATGCGGGCGGCCTCGAGGCGGCGTTCGATCACCTCGGCGGGCTCCGTGCCACGGCCGACCAGGCGGCGGACCAGCTCGCCCCAGGACGGCGGCGCGAGGAACACGAACAGCGCCTCCGGCATGGCCGTGTGCACCTGACGGGCGCCCTGCAGGTCGATCTCGAGCAGGACCGGCACGCCGGCTTCGAGGTGCTCGAGCACCGCGCGGCGCGGCGTGCCGTACCGATTTCCCGCGAACTCGGCCCACTCGAGCAGTTCCCCCTCGCCGACGAGCCGATCGAACTCGGCTCCGTCGACGAAGAAGTAGTGCACACCGTGGACCTCGCCAGGACGAGGGGCACGAGTTGTCACCGAGACCGACAGCCACACCTCCGGGTGGGCACGCCGGATCTCGGCGACGACCGTGCTCTTGCCGACGCCGGACGGTCCGGAGAGGACCGTCAGGCGCCTGGACGGGATGGAGCCGCCCGCCATGGGGATGGCGGAGCCGGCCGCGGCGGTCTGCCCGCCGCGCCCGTCCGCGGCTCGGTCAGCGATTTCCACCGCCGCCGAACTCACGCTCGAGAGCGGCGCGCTGGTTGGCACCGAGACCCCGCACGCGGCGGGACTCGGCGATACCGAGCCGCTCCATGATCTGCTTGGCACGGACCTTGCCGACGCCAGGCAGGGACTCCAGCAGAGCCGACACCTTCATCTTGCCGATGACGTCGTCGGCCTGCCCATCCTTGAGAACCTCAGCGAGGGAGGTACCCCCGTGCTTGAGCCGGTCTTTGACCTCGGCACGCTCTTTGCGAGCCTTTGCAGCCTTTTCCAGGGCTGCGGCGCGCTGTTCAGGGGTTAGGGGCGGAAGCGCCACGCCGGGTCACCTCGTGTTTCCACTCGATTGAGTCGGACGGCTTGGGAACCTAGCGAGTTCGGGGCCCATAAAGCAACGTGAAAGGCCATATAGCCCGGTTTTAAGTTACCGATGTCACTCTATGAGGTGTCCTCATCACTCACTGTATTGAAAGTAGGGGGTTCTTACACCCCGAACCGTACGACGGCCTGGCGTTTCTTGCGAGCGGAAAACGGGTCAGTCAAGCGCCCCCGGACCGCCCGGCACCCCCGGATCGCCCACACCGTTCGGGACGGCGCGCTCCCGCGCCTCCGACCCGCCGGACCCCGCCCACGGCACCGGACGGCGGACGGCCCACACCGGCCCCCTGGAGGCGCGTGCGGCGGGCGGCCCACAGCGGCCCCCAACACTCCCCCGGAGACGCGTTGCCCGTGGCGGCCGGGCCCCGGGTGGCCCATACCGGCCCCCAGCGCCTCTCTGGGGACGCGTGGGGCCCGAACAGCGCGACACCGCTCCCCGCGCCCCACAGGGGTACCTGGCGGCCTCTACAGCCGACGTACGAGAGCCGCGGCGCTCCCTGACGCTTCCCGGACGCCGGCGGGACGCACGCCGCCGTGCGGCCCGCGTGCGAAACCTGAGTGCCCCTCGGAACGCCGGGGCCGTACGCCGGCCCTGCGCGGCCCGCATACGGCCGGGCGATCCCCGCCCGATGGCGGTTGGCCGGCGCGGGCCGCGTACGACCCGCGAAGGGCCGGCGCGAGCCCCTACGGCCCACGAAACGCCGGCACGGACCACGTGCGGGTCGCGGAGGGTCGGCGCGGGCCACGTGCGGGTCGCGAAGGGTCGGCACGGACCATGTGCGGCCCCGAAGGGCCGGATGGCGGACGGCCGGCGCACACACGTAAGGCCCGTGGAGGGCCGGCGCGGGACGCGTGCGGCCCGGCGGAGTCGGAGCGGTCAGGCGGCGCCGGTGCGGCGGAGCGCCGCCGCGATGCCCGCCGCCGCGGCGCCCGGGTCCGGGGCGCCGGTGATGGGCCGTCCGATGACGAGAAGGTCGGCTCCGGCCGCGAGGGCCTCCTCCGGGGTGGCGACCCGCGCCTGGTCCTGCGTCGCGCTGCCGGCGGGCCGTACGCCCGGCGTGATGAGCGTGATGTCGGGCCCGACCTCCGCCCGGACGTCCGCGACCTCGCGGGGGGAGCACACCAGCGCCTGGGCGCCGGCTCCGACCGCCAGAGCGGCCATGCGGCGCACGACGTCGGAGGCCGAGCCGCCCAGTCCCAGCGCGTCCAGATCGGCCTCTGACAGCGACGTGAGGACCGTGACGGCCGCGATCTTGGTCTGCGGGGCCGCCTCGACGGCCGCGCGGATCATGGCGGCGCCGCCGCCGGCGTGCACGGTGAGGTACGCCGGCTTGAGGCGGGACACCGCGTGCGCGGCGCCCGCGACGGTCGCCGGGATGTCGTGCAGCTTCAGGTCGAGGAAGACCTGGACGCCGCTGGCGCCGCGGACGCTGGCGACGACGTCGGGGCCGTAGCGCAGGTAGAGCTCCAGGCCGACCTTGACCGTGCTGACGTGCGGAGTGACCAGCGCGGCCCAGCGCGCGGCGGTCTCGAGGTCCGCCGCGTCGAGCGCGACGGCGATGGGAGCGGTGTTCACTGGGTGGTCTCCTGTTCGATCGGCTCGGTCGAGCCCACGCCGGCGGTGTCCCCGGCGACCGCCAGGCCGACGTTCGGGTCGATGCGGCGGTGGAGGCTCCCCGCCGGTTTGTGGGCGAGCCCCACGACGTCGGCGAGCCGGTCGATGCCGCGCTCCTTCAACGCCCCCTCGAGCTCGCGCAGGATGCGTACACACGCCGACGGGTCGTGCAGGGTGGCCGTGCCCACGGCGACGGCCGAGGCGCCCGCCAGGACGAACTCCAGGACGTCCAGGCCGGTCCGGATCCCGCCGATCCCGATGATGGGCACCTCCGGCAGGGCGGCGTGCACCTGGTAGACGCAGCGGACCGCCACGGGGCGGATCGCCGGTCCGGACAGCTCGCCGGTGATGCCGGCGAGCCGGGGGCGGAGGGTGGTCGTGTCGATGGCCATGCCGTGCAGCGTGTTGATCATCGACAGGCCGTCCGCTCCGGCGTCGGCGCACGCCATGGCGACGCCGACGATGTCGGTGACATCGGCCGACAGCTTGGCGACCACGGGGAGGCGGCGCGGCGTGCTCGCGCGCACCGCGCGTACGAGGCGGCCGGCGGCCGACGGGTGGGCCGCGAACATCGACCCGCGATCCTCGACGTTGGGGCAGGAGAGGTTGATCTCCACGGCCGCGACGCCGGGCGCGTCGCCGAGCCGACGGGCCACCTCGGCGTACTCCCCCACGCTGCCACCGGCGATCGACACGACGACGCGGGCCTCCCGCTCGGCGAGCCAGGGCAGGTCGTGCCGCAGGAACGTCTCGATCCCCGGGCCCTGCAGCCCGGCGGCGTTCAGGACGCCGGAGGGGGTCTCGGTGAGCCGGGGAGCGGGGCGGCCGGCGCGCGGCTGCGGGGTGATGGACGGCGTCACGAGCGCGCCGAGCCGGCCGACGTCGAAGAAGCGGCCCAGCTCGCGGCCGGTCCCGCCGCAGCCGGCCGCGGTCAGCACCGGGTTCGGCAGCGTGAGGCCGCCGAGGCTGGTCTCCAGATCGATCATGACGGGCTTCCGGGGAGCACCGAGCGGGGGGCGCCGTAGGCGTCGAACGGGATCGTGCCGAGGTCGTCCCAGCGCACCCGCTCACCGCGGAACACCGGGCCCTCCACGCACGAGCGCGCCATGTGCGTGACGCCCTCGTCGTCGATGACCGGGAGCACGCAGGCCTGGCAGACGCCGACGCCGCAGGACATGGGCTCCTCGACCGCGACCTGCACGGGCAGGTCGTAGCGCACGGCGATCCGGGACACCGCGTGCAGCGTCTCGGTCGGGCCGCAGGCGTACAGCACCTCGGCGCCGACCTCCTCGACCACGGCCGCCAGGAGATCCTCGGGGCGGCCCCGGTGACCGAGCGAGCCGTCCTCGGTGACGACGGACGTCGACTCGCCGACGCGGCGCGCCGCGCGCGTGCCGTAGACGTGGTCGGACTCGGCGCCGCCCAGCACGAAGTGGACGGCGCAGTCGCGCTGGCGGAGCACGGCGGCGAGGGGGAAGAGCACCGCCCCCGACTGCCCCTCTCCGATGAGGACGCAGCGCACGGGGTGACGCGGCAGCGGGAAGGGGCGGCCGAGCGGGCCGGCGACGTCGAGGATGTCGCGCGGCCGGAGCGCGGCCAGCCACTCGGTGCCGGCGCCCCGTACCGCGAAGACGATCTCGACGGTGCCGCCGTAGTCGGGCTTGACCTCGCGGACGAAGAAACACCGCCGCGTCAGCATGCTCGACCGATCGCCGCCGACGGCCAGGGCGACGAACTGCCCCGGCCGGAAGCGTTCGGCGATGCCCGGGGCCACCAGCGTCATCGCGTGGTAGGCCCCGGTCCGCCGGATCGTCAGGACCGTTCCGGGCACCTGTACCGGTGCGACCGGTGAGTCGGTCAACTGTCCTCCTCGCCACCCCAGAGGTGCTGGGCGTGCTCCTGCAGCGACCGGACCCCGATGACGCCCGCGGCGGTCGCCTCGATGCCCTGGACGGCCGCGCCGAGCGCCTGCACCGTGGTGAGGCAGGGGACGCCGCGCAGGACCGCGGCGGTGCGGATCTCGTACCCGTCGAGGCGCGGCCCGGACTGCCCCGGGCTGCCGAACGGGGTGTTCACGATGAGGTCGACCTCACCGTCGAGGATGCGCCGCACGATCGTCGGCTCGCCGTCCGGCCCGGGGCCGGCGCTGTGCTTACGCACGATCTTGGCACGCACGCCGTTGCGCCGCAGGACTTCCGCCGTCCCCTCGGTGGCCAGGATCTCGAATCCGAGGTCCGCGAGCCGCTTGACCGGGAAGATCATGGCTCGCTTGTCGCGGTTCGCGACGGAGACGAACGCCCGGCCCTTGGTGGGCAGCGAGCCGTACACCGAGATCTGCGACTTGGCGTACGCCGTGCCGAAGACCGTGTCGATGCCCATGACCTCGCCGGTGGAGCGCATCTCCGGGCCGAGGATGGTGTCGACGCCGACGCCCTCGGGGGTGCGGAAGCGGTCGAACGGCAGCACCGCCTCCTTGACCGAGATCGGCGCGTCGAGCGGGAGCCGCCCGCCGTCGCCGGTGGCGGGCAGCACGCCCTCGGCGCGGAGCCGCGCGATGCTCTCGCCCATCATCACGCGGGCCGCCGCCTTGGCCAGCGGCACGGCGGTGGCCTTGGAGACGAACGGCACCGTACGGGAGGCGCGCGGGTTGGCCTCCAGGACGTACAGGACGCCCGCCGAGAGGGCGTACTGGACGTTCATCAGGCCGCGCACGCCGATCTCACGGGCGAGGGCCTCGGTGGAGGTACGGATGCGGTCGATGTCCTCGTGGCCGAGCGTGATCGGCGGCAGCGCGCACGCGGAGTCGCCGGAGTGGATGCCGGCCTCCTCGATGTGCTCCATGACGCCGCCGAGGTAGAGCTCCTCGCCGTCGTACAGCGCGTCGACGTCGATCTCGATGGCCTCGTCGAGGAACCGGTCGACGAGCACGGGGTGCTCGGGGTTCCACTGCCCGCCGCCGGCGCGCTCGATGTAGCCCTTCAGCGTGTCCTCGTCGTACACGATCTCCATGCCGCGCCCGCCGAGGACGTACGACGGCCGGACCAGCACCGGGTAGCCGATCTCGGCCGCGATCGCCGCCGCCTCCTCGTACGTGGTGGCGGTGCCGTGCTTGGGCGCGGGCAGGTCCGCGCGGGCGAGGACCTGCCCGAACGCGCCGCGCTCCTCGGCGAGGTGGATGCTCTCCGGCGAGGTGCCGACGACCGGCACCCCGGCGTCCTTCAGCTTCTGCGCCAGCCCCAGCGGCGTCTGCCCGCCGAGCTGCACGATCACGCCGGCGACCTCGCCGGTCTCCTGCTCGGCGTGCACGACCTCCAGGACGTCCTCCAGGGTGAGCGGCTCGAAGTACAGCCGGCCGGAGGTGTCGTAGTCGGTCGAGACGGTCTCGGGGTTGCAGTTGACCATGACGGTCTCGTAGCCGGCCTCGGCCAGCGTGAACGAGGCGTGCACGCAGCTGTAGTCGAACTCGATGCCCTGCCCGATGCGGTTCGGGCCGCTGCCGAGGATGATCACCTTGGGCTTGTCGCCCACGGGCACCTCGGTCTCCTCGTCGTAGGTCGAGTAGAGGTACGGCGTGCGGGCCTCGAACTCGGCGGCGCAGGTGTCGACGGTCAGGTAGACGGGCCGGATGCCCAGGGCCTGCCGCAGCTCGCGGACGACCTCGGCGGAGGTGCCGCGGATCTCGGCGATCTGCTCGTCGGAGAAGCCGTGCCGCTTCGCCTCGCGCAGCGCCTCCGGGTCGAGCTGGTCCTCGGCGAGGGGGGCGGCGACCTCGTCGAGCGCCGCGATCCGGTCGAGGAACCACGGGTCGATCCGGGTCGCCTCGTACAGCTCCTCGACGGTCGCCCCGACGCGCATCGCCTGTTGGACGGCGCGCAGCCGCCCGTCGTGCGGCCGGCGGGCGCTCTCGATCAGCTCGGCCTTCCGCGCGGCCCGCTCGTCCTCGGAGAGCGCCTCGGGGCTCGGGGCCCAGGAGAAGGAGCTGCCGGACTTCTCCAGCGACCTGAGGGCCTTCTGCAGCGCCTCGGGGAAGGACCGGCCGATCGCCATGGCCTCGCCGACCGACTTCATGTGGGTCGTGAGCGTCTTGTCGGCCGCGGGGAACTTCTCGAACGCGAACCGCGGCGCCTTCACCACGACGTAGTCGAGGCTCGGCTCGAAGCTGGCGGGCGTCTCGCGGGTGATGTCGTTGCGGATCTCGTCGAGGGTGTACCCGACGGCGAGCTTCGCCGCGATCTTGGCGATCGGGAAGCCGGTCGCCTTCGACGCCAGCGCGCTGGACCGCGACACGCGCGGGTTCATCTCGATCACGATCATGCGGCCCGTCTGCGGGTCGACCGCGAACTGGATGTTGCACCCGCCGGTGTCGACGCCCACGGCGCGGATGACGTCGATGGCGACGTCGCGCATCCGCTGGTACTCCCGGTCGGTGAGCGTCAGGGCCGGCGCGACGGTGATCGAGTCGCCGGTGTGCACGCCCATCGGGTCGACGTTCTCGATGGAGCAGACGACCACGACGTTGTCGTGCCGGTCGCGCATCAGCTCCAGCTCGAACTCCTTCCAGCCGAGGATCGACTCCTCCAGGAGCACCTCGCTGGTCGGGCTGGCGGCCAGGCCCGCGCCGGCGATGCGGCGCAGGTCCTTCTCGTCGTAGGCCATGCCGGACCCGGCGCCGCCCATCGTGAAGGACGGGCGCACGACCATCGGGTAGCCGAGCGTGCCGGCCGCGGCGAGGCAGTCGTCCATCGAGTGGCAGATCACGCTCGCCGCGGACTCGGCGCCGATGTCGGCGACGATCTTCTTGAACCGCTCGCGGTTCTCCCCCGCCTGGATGGCGTCGACGTTGGCGCCGATCAGCTCGACGCCGTACCGCTCGAGGACGCCGGACTCGTGCAGCGCCACGGCGGTGTTGAGGGCGGTCTGGCCGCCCAGCGTGGGCAGCAGCGCGTCGGGGCGCTCCTTGGCGATGACCTTCTCGACGGTGTCCGGGGTGATCGGCTCGACGTACGTCGCGTCGGCGATCTCCGGGTCGGTCATGATCGTCGCGGGGTTGCTGTTGACGAGGGCCACGCGCAGGCCCTCGGACTTGAGGATTCGGCACGCCTGCGTGCCGGAGTAGTCGAACTCGGCGGCCTGGCCGATGACGATCGGGCCCGAGCCGATGACGAGGACGGATTTCAGGTCGGTACGGCGGGGCATCAGGTTCCCTGTCCGGACGCGACCGCGACGGCCACGAGGGCCAGCACGGTCAGGGCGGCGGCGACGGTGGTGAGGATGAGGGCCAGCGGTGTCGGGGGCCGGGCCCGTACGACGGCGTCGTTCGGGTCGACGGGCACGTGGCCGTGGGACGCGGTGTCGGAGGCGTGGTCCGCCTCGTGGCCAGAGACATCGGTCATGAGTGGCGGTCCATGAGGTCGCAGAACCGGTCGAACAGGCCGGTGGCGTCGTGCGGGCCCGGAGCCGCCTCCGGGTGGTACTGCACGCTGAACGCGGGACGGTCGAGCAGCCGCAGCCCCTCGACGACGCCGTCGTTGAGGTCCACGTGGCTGACCTCGGCGCGACCGTACGGCGTGTCGAACGGGCCGTCGAGGGGCGCCTCCACCGCGAAGCCGTGGTTGTGGCTGGTGATGTGCACCCGGCCGTCGGCACGGTCCTGCACCGGCTGGTTCACGCCGCGGTGGCCGAAGCGCAGCTTGTACGTGCCCAGGCCGAGCGCGCGGCCCAGCATCTGGTTGCCGAGGCAGATGCCGAACACCGGCGTGCCGGTGTCGAGGACCCCGCGCAGGGACTCGACCGCGTAGTCGCAGGCGGCGGGGTCGCCCGGACCGTTGCTGTAGAAGACCCCGTCCGGTTCGAGGGCGAGGATCTCCTCGGCGGTCACGGTCGCGGGCAGGACGTGCACCTCGCAGCCGCGCTCGGCCATGCGCCGGGGCGTCATCGTCTTGATGCCCAGGTCGATCGCCGCGACCCGGTGGCGCACCTCGCCCTCGGGCCGCACGACGTACGGCTCGGGCGTGGACACGACGCGGGCCAGGTCGGCGCCGATCATGTCGGGGCTGTCCAGCACGCGCTTCAGGAGCGCCTGCGGGTCGGTCTCGACGGTGCTCACCCCGGCCCGCATGGCGCCCTTGTCCCGCAGATGGCGGGTGAGCGCCCGGGTGCCGTTGATCGCGATGCCGACGACGCCGTACGCGCGCAGCTCGTCGTCGAGCGAGCGGCGTGCCCGCCAGTTCGAGACGACCCGGGACGGCTCGCGGACGACGTACCCGGCGACCTGGACGCGGCCGGACTCGGGGTCCTCGTCGTTGACGCCGGTGTTGCCGATGTGCGGCGCGGTCATCGTGACGATCTGCCGGTGGTACGACGGGTCGGTCAGCGTCTCCTGGTAGCCCGTCATGCCGGTGTTGAAGACGATCTCCCCGAACGCCTCGCCCTCGGCGCCGTACGCGGTGCCGTGGAAGGTCCGGCCGTCCTCCAGGACGAGCAGCGCCGGTTTGGTCGCGCGATTCAATTCGGTTTCCCTTCCAGAACGGTGGGGCGGCCGCGCAGGAACGTCGCCCGCACCCGGCCCGGCAGCTCGAGCCCGGCGAACGGCGTGTTCCGGCTCTTCGAGACGAATCCGGTCGGGTCGACGGCCGTGCGCACGGCCGGGTCGTACAGCGTCAGGTTCGCCGGGGCGCCGACCTCGATCGGGCGGCCCTGGCCGCTCAGGCGGCCGATGCTCGCGGGGCGGACCGACATGCGGTCCGCGACGCCGGCCCAGTCGAGCAGGCCGGTCTCCACCATGGCCTCCTGCACCACCGACAGGGCCGTCTCCAGCCCGATCATGCCCATCGCGGCCGGGGCCCACTCGGTCTCCTTGGCCTCGGCCGGGTGCGGGGCGTGGTCGGTGGCGACGCAGTCGATCGTGCCGTCGGCGAGCGCCTCGCGCAGCGCCTCGACGTCGGCCTTGGTGCGCAGCGGCGGGTTCACCTTGTAGACGGGGTCGTACGTCTCGGCGAGCTCGTCGGTCAGCAGCAGGTGGTGCGGGGTGACCTCGGCGGTGACCCGCCAGCCCTTGCTCTTCGCCCACCGGATGATCTCCACCGAGCCCGCCGTCGAGACGTGGCAGACGTGCAGCCGGGACCCGACGTGCGCGGCGAGCAGGCAGTCGCGGGAGATGATCGCCTCTTCGGCGACGGCGGGCCAGCCGGCCAGGCCGAGCCGCCCGGAGACCTCGCCCTCGTTCATCTGCGCCTGCTCGGTGAGCCGCGGCTCCTGGGCGTGCTGGGCGACCACGCCGTCGAACGCCTTGACGTACTCCAGCGCGCGGCGCATCAGCACCGCGTCGGACACGCAGTGCCCGTCGTCGGAGAACACCCGGACCCGCGCGGCCGAGTCGGCCATCGCGCCCAGCTCGGCGAGGCGCTCGCCCTCCAGGCCGCGGGTGACGGCGCCGACCGGGTGGACGTCGCAGTGGCCGGCCTCCCGGCCCAGCCGCCAGACCTGCTCGACGACGCCGGCCGTGTCGGCCACCGGCTCGGTGTTGGCCATGGCGTGCACGGCGGTGTAGCCGCCGACCGCCGCGGCCCGGGTGCCGCTCTCGACCGTCTCGGCGTCCTCCCGGCCGGGCTCGCGGAGGTGGGTGTGCAGGTCGACCAGGCCCGGCAGCGCGATGAGGCCGTCCGCGTCGACCACCGTGGCGTCCGGCGCCGTCAGGCCGGAGCCGACCTCGGCGACGACGCCGTCGCGGACCAGGATGTCGGCGGGCGCTCCGCCGAGGATCCGCGCGCCCTTGATGAGGTACATCACGCGTCTTCCCTTCTCGATGCGTCGCCGCCGCGTTTCGCGTCCCCGTTGGGCGAGACGGCGCCGGCCCGCGCCGCGTCGCCGCCGATCGCCGGCTCCGAACCGCCGAGGAGGAGGTACAGCACGGCCATCCGGACGGTCACGCCGTTGGCGACCTGCTCCACGATGGTCGAGCGCGGCGAGTCGGCCACCTCCGCGGCGATCTCGACGCCGCGGTTCATCGGACCGGGGTGCATGACGATCGCGTGGTCCGGGAGGGCGGCCAGGCGGCGGGCGTCCAGGCCGTACCGCCGGCTGTACTCGCGGACGGTCGGGAAGTACGCGGCGCTCATCCGCTCCTGCTGGACCCGCAGCATCATCACGACGTCGCTCTTGGGCAGCACGGCGTCGAAGTCGTACGCGACCTCGCACGGCCAGGTGTCCACCGAGACCGGGAACAGCGTGGGCGGCGCGACCAGCGTGACCTGCGCGCCGAGCGTGTTGAGCAGCAGCACGTTGGAACGCGCCACCCGGCTGTGCAGGATGTCGCCGACGATCGTGATCCGGCGCCCGTCGAGGTCGCCGAGCCGCCGCCGCATCGTGTAGGCGTCGAGCAGCGCCTGGGTCGGGTGCTCGTGCGTGCCGTCACCGGCGTTCACGACGCTGCCGCGCACCCAGCCGGCGAGCCGGTGCGGCGCGCCGGAGGCGTTGTGGCGGATGACGACGCCGTCGGCGCCCATCGCCTCCAGGGTGAGCGCGGTGTCCTTGAGGCTCTCCCCCTTGGACACGCTGGAGCCCTTGGCGGAGAAGTTGATGACGTCCGCCGACAGCCGCTTGGCGGCCGCCTCGAACGAGATCCGCGTCCGCGTGGAGTCCTCGAAGAAGAGGTTGACGACGGTGCGCCCACGCAGCGTGGGCAGCTTCTTGATGGGGCGGTCGGCGATCCGCGAGAGCTCCTCGGCGGTGTCGAGGATGAGCAGCGCGTCGTCCCGGGTGAGATCGGCCGCCGAGATCAGGTGGCGCTTCACTTGGGGACCTCCAGCACGACGGCGTCCCGGCCGTCGGTCTCGGCGAGCAGCACCTTGACCTTCTCGCGGGTGCTGGTCGGAAGGTTCTTGCCGACGTAGTCGGCGCGGATGGGCAGCTCGCGGTGGCCGCGATCGACCAGCGTGGCGAGCTGCACGGCGCGCGGGCGGCCGAGGTCGTTCAGCGCGTCGAGGGCCGCCCGTACGGTGCGGCCGGAGAAGAGGACGTCGTCGACCAGGACGACGACGCGGTCGTCGACCCCCTCGGGCGGGAGCTCGGTGCGGCCGAGGGCGCGGGCGGGGCGCATGCGCAGATCGTCGCGGTACATCGTCACGTCGAGGGAACCCTGCGGAACGGGCTCGCCCTCGACCTCGGCGATCCGCCCGGCCAGGCGGGCGGCCAGCGTGACCCCGCGTGTCGGGATCCCGAGCAGGACGATGTCGCGGCCGCCCTTGGTGCGTTCGAGGATCTCGTGGGCGATCCGGGTGAGCGCCCGCCGGATGTCGGGGGCCTCGAGAACGGTCTTGTGACTCACATCACTATCGGGTGACGGTCCGTGCGCGGGCACGGAGGCAGCACTCACCTCGATAACCTCCTTTCCCGCCTCTCTGGACGGGTCTTAAAGGACGTCGGGCGCTCTCACGTTAGCAGCCCCGGTACTCTGCCCCTGACACCGGGACCAGCACGTTTACGCTGGTGACGACGCTGCGCAAGCGAGCCGCCGGACGCCCGGCCGCGGGTATGGCAAGCTTTTACCCGGCGGTCGGCGACCCGTGCGACGCGTGGTCGCCAGGCCCCGCAGGCCCCGGTGCGCAAGGGTTTTCGCGCCCTCCGAGCCCCTCTTCGGAGCCCCTGCGGACGCCGACTGTTTCGCCGCTTTTTTCCAATCAGCTTGACCTGGAGCGCTACCCGTTTTACCGTCACTGTCCGTAACCATCCCAGGAGATGGACCCCTCGGGCAGTCGGCCCCCCGGCCGGCTGAGAGTGCGCCCCACGGCACACCCGTCTCGGGGCAGGCGGGAACCACCCGTCCGGGTCCCCCTCCCGGGGCCATATCGACGACGAGAAAGTGAGCCTGGGGGCCGCACGATGCCGTCTGAATACGCAAAGGCTCTCGGCGCGAGGCTTCGCGCCATCCGCACCCAGCAGGGCCTGTCCCTGCACGGCGTGGAGGAGAAATCCCGTGGCCGCTGGAAGGCCGTCGTCGTGGGTTCGTACGAGCGGGGCGACCGCGCCGTCACCGTTCAGAAGCTGGCCGAGCTCGCCGAGTTCTATGGCGTGCCGGTGTCCGAGTTGCTCCCGGGCGGAGCCGCGCCGAGCCCTCTGGGCCCGACGCCCAAGCTCGTGATCGACCTCGAGCGACTCCAGCAGCTTCCGAAGGACAAGGCCGGTCCCCTCGCCCGTTACGCCGCGACGATCCAGAGCCAGCGGGGCGACTACAACGGAAAGGTCCTGTCCATCCGGCAGGAGGATCTGCGTTCGCTGGCGGTGATCTACGACAAGTCACCGACGGAGCTCACAGAGGAACTCATCGGCTGGGGCGTCCTCGACCCTGAGGCACGCCGCGCGGTCGAAGCGTTCTGATCCACCTCCCGGATCATGCGGCCCCTCCGGGCTGCCGCATGACCGATGCGTCGTGACGGAGCCCGTCCGGTACCCCACCGGGCGGGTTTCTTCATGCGCCGACCCACCCTGCGGAACACCTTGGAAAGCGTCGACTACGGCCCGCCCTTGATCGTCGGCATTGAGCACTCGTAGGCGGCAGCCCTGCCACCATCGACGCGAGTCCCCCATCCATGATCACTGGCAAGATGCCGCATCCGACCGGATCCGCGCCCACGATCACCGAGCATTGTGAGCCACCGTGTCCGGCGACGCTCATCCGCGACTCGGCGGCCCGACGGGCGGCGACGGTATCCGTACGCGGCTGGCCGGATGGCGCACCGAATGCTCGGTAATCGCAGGGACGAACCGAGTTGAACGTCGTATCCCGACTGTGGTGGGGCGCCTTCACCGAGCTTTCCGCTCGTCCGTGCCGGCGGGTGCCCTGGGGCGGCGTACCGCGCCTCGATGCCTCGCGCGATGTGCGCCGCGGGGTGGGGACGCCGCGCGGGGCCCGCCGCTTCGGGGGGAGGTCGGCGGCGGGCCCCGCGGGCGTCGACCGGGGCTCCGCGTGCGGAGCCCGTCTCTGGAACGGTCTCAGCCGGCGGCGGGCAGCATGGGCTGGCCCGGGACGCCGAGGGTGGTCTCGACGAGCGACACGAAGATCTCCGCGTCGTGCAGCAGTTCGTCGGCCTCGTCCGCGGTGACCGCCCGTGGCAGGCCGGCCTCCGCGGCGGCGCGCTTGTCGGCGCCGGCGGCGAAGAACGCCGCCCACTCGCGCAGCGCCGGCTCGGCCTCGGGCAGCAGCACCCAGACGCTGCGTGGCCTGCCGCGCGTCCGGGATTCGGGGTCGGCGCGCTCGGCGAGCACGGCGGCGGCGGCGCGGAGCGCCGCGAGGTGCGCCGCGACGTAGCGCAGCGCCGGGGCGGCCGACTCGGCCGCCTCGATCAGCCCGCGGCGCGCTGTCTGGAGGAGTGACATCGCCGATGCGGCGGGCCTGCGCCGGGGCGTCGGATGCAGTGGGACGGCAGTGGACGACCTTGCGGACATGACATGCCTCCTTCCGCTCGGCGGGCCCGAGGGCCCAGGGGGAGCCGGGCGAAGCGCTTCCCCTCGCCCCGCCCGGCCGTCGCATCCCGCCCGGCATCGCGCTGCCCGCGAGACGATCCCCTCGGCGCGGGCCGCGAGTCCCACGCCGCACTCGAACACAGGTTCGAGCATGCATCTCAGTAAAGCGGCCACGACTCCATTCGTCAACGTGTTCGAATAGGTGTGTCTCCGCAGTTCGAAACCCCTTACCCCCCTCGTCACCCCGGGCCGTAAGGTGCTGCCATGCATCCCAACGTCGAACACGTCGCCGCCCGCCTGCGTGAACTGGGCGCCACCGGAGAGGTCCGCGAACTGCCCGAGGCCGCGCCCACCGCGGTCGCGGCCGCGGCCCAGCTCGGCTGCGACGTCGGCGCCATCGCCAACAGCCTCATCTTCGCCGCCGACGGCGAGCCCCTCCTCGTACTCACCAGCGGCGCGCACCGCGTTGACACGACCGCGCTGGCCCAGCGGATCGGCGCGGCGAAGATCAAGCGGGCGGACCCGGAGTTCGTCCGGGCGGCGACGGGACAGCCCATCGGCGGGGTGGCGCCCCTCGGGCACCCGGAGCCGGTCCGGACCCTGGTCGACACGTGGCTGGCCAAGCACGACGTCGTCTGGGCGGCGGCCGGGCATCCGCACACCATCTTCCCCACCTCGTACGAGGAGTTGCTCCGCCTCACCGGCGGCACGCCCACCGACGTCGACTGATCGCCGCCGTGCCGAAGCCCTCGTCCATCGCCCCGCCGTGACCGGACCTGGACGGTCCGTGACCCGATCGTGCACGCGTCACCGGGGACAACCGCCGAAAGGCGGTGATACAACGGTCACCTGAGGCTCAAGCGCACTCTCTGGAGCGGGTGCCCCATGGCTGGACAGGACGGTCTGCGCGCCAGTGCGGCACGCGACAAGGATTTCGTCGGCATCGACACCGCCGCGATGGCTCGGCTCATCCAGCAGATGACGAGTGCGTCGAACGCCATCACCGCCTGGCTGCGCACGAACGCCGCGCTGCCCCCGAGCGTCCCGCGCACCGGTCTGCATCAGGCGGCGGCTGTGGAGAGCTGGGCCCGCGCCCAACCGGGGATGCTCAGCCGGCGGCGGAGCTACGCGATCGCCCACCTGAGCAAGGGCGCCGCCGACATGCCGCGGGTCGGCGCCGGCCACCTCGGCGGCCGCCCGGGCGGTACGACGACGGCCGGGGCGGGACACTCCGTCGGCCATTTCCCCGACGCGCACGCCGCCACCAGAGCGGGGTCCGCCGACGCCGCCGCGATCCACGCGGCGTCGGCGGCCGGGCGCCCGGTCCCGGTCGCCGTCTGGAAGCGGCTGACCGCCGACGCCGACGACCCGGACTACGTCAAGGGTCTCTACGCACGCCTCGGCCCGGCCGGCGCGGCCGACCTGATCGGTGCCGCGCTCGGCCGCCAGGCGCGCCTGGCGACGGTCCGGGAGTCGCTGGGCCTCGCCAGCCATCACCTGCGGATGTCCGAAAAGTGGCTGCGCGAGTTCCTCGAGGAGGCGACCCGAAAGGGCGTGCACGACGATGCGGTCCGCCTGCTGGAGCACGCCGGGCTCGACCGGCGCGCGAAGGTCGCCCTCGGGCACATCGGCCTGGCGCACCTGGTCGCGGCCCCACCGGGGCACCGGATCCCAACGCCGAACCCTCCGCACGAGGCGATGATCCGCCCCGCCGCGGCGGACCCCGAGGCGGCGGCCGAGCTGCACGCGCGCCACTCCGAGGCCGTACACCGGGCGCTCGCGGCCCACCCCGGGTCCACGGTGCTGCAAGCGCTCGCCGCCCATCCGACGCCCGAGCGCAGCGAGCGAATCGGAAGCACAGCGCCGCCGGTCACCCCTCCGGCGGAGGAGGGTCCATGAGCGCTTATCCGCCCGCGCCGGCCACCGTACGGCCGCCGACGGCGTCGGCCGCGTCGCCGGGCGATCCGGCGCAGCAGCCGAATCCGGCGTACGTCGAGCTGTTCGCCGCGTACGAGCGCGCGTACGCGAGCGCCCACTCGCTCGAGGCGGCGCTGGACCCGCCGATCCGCACGGTCGGCGACGCCTGGGTGGGGCCCGCCGCGCGCACCTGGCAGCGTGAACTGGAGACGGAGCGCGGCCGGCTCAAACAGGCGGCCGCCCAGATTCTGTGGGACATTTACGACGCACTGTCAAAAGTCCCGCCTTATCTACCAAAGTGAGCTACGTGAAATCAGCTTTCGGAGCCCGGCGGGAGACCACCCCGCAGATACGGGAGATCGACCGGCGCGGCTTCTTCCGGAGGCTCGACGCGATGCTGGCGACGTACGCCGCGGCGATGGAGCCGCCCGTCGACCAGATGCCGGGCCGGCGCACCATCATGGAGCGCCACGCCGCGTACCCCGGCTTCCGGGCGTTCGTCGCCGGGCGCCGGCGCGACGTGGCCGGTTTCGCGTACGGCTTCCACGGCGAGCCCGGTCAGTGGTGGCACGACGTCGTCCACGCCGCGCTCGCCGAGGTGGGCGGCCCGGAGCACGCCCGCGCGTGGATGAGTGACACGTTCGAGGTCGCCGAACTCCACGTCCATCCCGACAGTCAGGGCCAGGGGCTCGGCCGTGGACTGATCACCACGCTGTGCGCGGACCGGCCGGAGCGCACCGTCGTGCTCTCCACGCTGGACTCCGAGACGCCCGCCCGGAACCTGTACCGCTCGCTCGGCCTGACGGACCTGCTCACCGCTTTCCAGTTTCCGGGCGGCGGCCCGCTCTACGCGGTCATGGGCGCGCGGCTCCCGCTGAGCTCCAGGCGGTCGTAGACCGCACGCGTCGCGGTCGACTTGTTGAACGTGAATTGATCAACCGGCTCCGCGGCGTGCGGTGCCGCGCGCCCGCTGGCCGCTGACCCGCACACGAGCAGTTGTCATGGTCGTTGTCGGTTACCCGAAGAGGCGCCCCCCCTGGAGGGGGCGCCCGTAACGGCCGCTTCCGATCAGCCGTTGTTCGAGCCGTTCTTGGCCCTCTGCAACGCCGCCAGACCGGCGTTCCACTCCGACGTCGTCGGCTTCCTGCCCGCCTGCGCCGTCAGGTCATCCCGCAGCCTGTTGATGTCCTGGCGGCTCAGGCGCTTCTGCTCAGGCATGAGAGCTCCTTCTTCGTTGCCGTTTCGTTGCCGTGCTCTGTTGGCACGCTTGATGATCATGGTACGGCCAAACGGCGGAGCGCAATGAGTCGTCGCCGGCGGCCTGGTCGACGACGGATTTCCATCGGGAAGGAACGTAAAAAGGTTCGGGCCGACGGTTCGCCCGACCGTCGGCCCAACCGTCGCGTGGGCCTGACTAGTGGCCTGATCAGCGCTTACAGGGCCGACAGGTGGCGACGACTTCCGCTGACCTCCAGCCGCGAGTAGACCTCGCTGGTCGCGGTCGACTTGTTGAACGTGATGAAGTGGATGCCCGGCGCGCCCTCGGCCAGCAGACGCCGGCACAGCTCCGCCGCGTGCTCGATCCCGAGCCGGCGCACCGCCTCCGGATCGTCGCCGACGGCCTCGAACCGCTCGGCCAGCTCCCGCGGGAACGGAGCACCGGACAGCTGCTCGGACCGCTCGATCGTGCTCAGCTGGGTCACCGGCATGATGCCCGGGATGATCGGCACGTCACAGCCACGCGCGGCGACGCGGTCGCGCAGCCGCAGGTAGTCCTCGGCCTGGAAGAACATCTGCGTGATCGCGTAGTCGGCGCCGGCCTGGCACTTCCGCACGAAGTACTGGGTGTCGCTCTCGATGTCCTGCGACCGCGGGTGCTTGTACGGGAATGCGGCGACCCCGACGCTGAAGTCGCCCGACGACTTGATCAGCCGGACGACGTCCTCGGCGTACTCCACGCCCTCGGGGTGCTTGACCCACTCCCCCATCGGGTCGCCGGGCGGGTCGCCGCGCAGCGCCAGCAGGTCCCGGACGCCGACGGCGGCGAACCGGCCGATCAGCTGCCGCAGCTCACGGATCGAGTGGTTCACGGCCGTGAAGTGCGCGACCGGGGTGAGGGTCGTGTCCATCGCGATCCGCTCGACGATCTCGACGGTCCGGTCGCGGGTGCCGCCACCGGCGCCGTACGTCACCGAGACGAACGTGGGACGCAGCACCTCGAGGCGGCGGATCGCCTGCCACAGATTGCGGGCGCCCTGCTCAGTCTTGGGGGGAAAGAACTCGAACGAGAACGTCGGCTCGCCCGCGGCGAGCACTTCCCGGATCGTGGGGCGAGCGAAGGTCATGCAGACCAGCGTAACGGGGCGAGCCTCGAGGACCACTAGTCTCGACTTCATGGCCCCCAGTCGCGTACGTAAGGAGGTCGACGCGGCGCTGCATGCCTTCGTCGACCGGCAGCGCCCCATGCTGAGCACTCTCGGTGACGATCTGGTGCCCATGGTGACGGCGCTCGACGCGCTGCTCGCGGGTGGCAAGCGGCTGCGTCCCGCGTTCTGCTACTGGGGCTGGCGCGGCTCCGGCGGCGGGGACTGCCCGGAGATCTTCGCCGCGGCGGCCTCGCTCGAGCTCCTGCAGGCCAGCGCGCTGATCCACGACGACGTCATGGACGGCAGCGACACGAGGCGCGGTCAGCCCTCCGCGCACCGCCGGTTCGAGGCGCTGCACGCCGCGTCGGGGTGGCGGGGTTCGGCCGAGGCGTTCGGCGCGGGCGCGGCGATCCTCCTCGGCGACGTGTGCCTGACCTGGAGCGACGAGATGTTCCAGGGCAGCGGCCTTCCGGAGGACGCGCTGCGGCGTGGACGGCCCGTCTTCGACGTCATGCGCACCGAGGTCATGTGCGGGCAGTACCTCGACCTGGTCGGGCAGGCCCGAGGGTGCGGCGTCGATCCGCGGGCCATGGTCGAGGCGGCCCTCCAGGTGGTCCGGTTCAAGGCCGCCAAGTACACCATCGAACGGCCGCTGCAGCTCGGGGCGGCGCTGGCCGGATCCGGGGAGATGGCCGCACTGTCGGCGTACGGCATGCCGCTGGGCATCGCCTTCCAGCTACGCGACGACGTCCTGGGCGTCTTCGGGGATCCGGCCGAGACCGGCAAGCCCGCGGGCGACGACCTGCGCGAGGGCAAGCGCACCGTCCTGATCGCGCTGACCCTGGAACGCTCCGCACCGGCGCAGGCCGAGACGGTGGAGCGCCTGCTGGGCGACCCCGGGCTCGACGCCGACGGGGTCGAACGGCTCCGGGCGATCATCGTGGAGACCGGTGCGCTGGACGCCTGCGAGCGGATGATCGACCGGTACGCCGACGAGGCGTCCGGCGCGCTCACGAGCGCGCCGCTCACCGCCGAGGCGCGTGCGGCGCTGTCGGACCTGACGATCGCCGCCACCGCCCGCCGCGTCTGACGAGCCCCCGCCCCACGGCCCCTCGCGTCTGACCTGCGGAACGACCGGGGATCAACATTCGCCGGACAAATGCGGTTTCGGTGGTTAACAATGGGGGCATGACCGATCGATTGACCGCATGAAGCTCGACACGCCTTACCCGCCGCGTATCGCCGAACCCGCGACCCGAGTGCGCGTCTCCGCGCCGGCGCCGCGCCGGACCCCGCGCAGCCGCCGACTCATCCTCGCGCTGACGCTGGTGGCCGTCGCCGGGTTCCTGCTGGGCCTGGGCCTGCCGGTCCATCCCTGAGCCCGCACCCGACGCGACGGGGGCGCCCCCGAGCAGCCGCCGGCCGAGAGCCGGCCACCGCCCCCACATGAAGAAGAGCCCTTGGCCCGCGTCGCGGGCCAAGGGCTCCTGTCGTATCGGCGGACTCACCGCCCCGGCGGAGTCCGTCACCAGTGCGGCGGCCGGTCCTCCAGGAGGCGGGCGTCGTCGTCATCTGAGGGGTAGTCGCCCCAGCCGAGCTCGGATTCGTCGCGCGTCTGGTCGGGCAACACCACCAGATCGTCGTCGTCGGCCAGCTCCACCAGGCGCTCGTCGTCAGGGTTGCTGATCACGTCTTCCATTCTCGCGCATCGAGCCGGCGATCGGGTGCCGGGTCGGTCAGAACGTCTGGTCCGCGGCGCGGAGCGGGCGGGCGAGCTCGGCGGCGGCGCCGCGTGGATCGCCGGCCTCGGTGATCGCGCGGACGACGACGACGCGACGGGCCCCGGTGGCCAGCACCTGGTCGAGGTTGCCCGCGTCGATACCGCCGATCGCGAACCACGGCCGGGGGAACCCGCGCCCGGCGACGTACTCCAGCAGCCCGAGTCCGGGGGCCGGCCGGCCGGGCTTGGTCGGCGTCGGCCAGGTCGGGCCCACGCAGAAGTAGTCGACGCCGGGTTCGATGGCCGCGGCGGCCGCCTGCGCCTCCGAGTGCGTCGACCGGCCGATGAGGATGTCCTGGCCCACGATGGCGCGCGCCGCCTGGACCGGGAGGTCGTCCTGGCCCAGGTGCAGGACGTCGGCGCGTACGGTGTGAGCGATGTCGGCGCGGTCGTTCACCGCCAGCAGGGCGCCGTGCTTGTCGCAGGCGGCGCGGAAGACCGAGAGGTACTCGATCTCCTGCCGCGCCTCGAGGCCCTTCTGCCGGAGCTGCACGATGTCGACGCCGCCGGCCAGCGCCGTGTCGAGGAACTCCTCGAGGTCGCCCTGTGCCTCGCGCGCGTCCGTGCAGAGGTAGAGGCGGGCCCGGTCGAGCCGGGCCCGCAGGGTCACGGCGCGTTCAGAGGGCAGGTGCCTGGCCACCGCGGGCCCTTTCGCCGATGGTGCGGGGACCTGCGGCGTGCCCTCCGCGGATCAAAGGGCCAGCGCCTGGGCGCGCCGGTTGATCTCCTTGACACGGTGCTGGATGAGCGCCTGGACGGGAGAGCCCGGAAGGGAGTCGTCCTCGGTGAACAGCCAGCGCAGCGCCTCGGCGTTGCCGAAGCCGGAGTCGGCGAGGACCGTCAGGGTGCTCTGGAGTCCCTTGAGGGGCTGATCGCCGGAGATGAACGCCGCCGGGACGCAGAGCCCTTCGGCGCGCTGCACTCCCAGGAGCTTGTGGTCGCGGAGAAGCTGCTTGACTCGCTTGAGATCGAGGCCGAGCTTGTCGGCCGCTTCGCGAAGGGTGAGCCATTCGCCCACCAGTGCGTCGGTCTGTCGGTCGATCTCGATTTCGGCAACGGTGTGCGTCACGGAACCCTGCCTACCACCTTCGGCATCTTCTGAAACCTCACTCACGGACGGTCTCCTTGACCGGAATGGCGGGATCCGCCAGCGCTGACCGGTCAACTCGCTTCTGACCTGCGATGATACGCCTGCCCTGCGCAAGATCGCGTGGTCGGTCGACAGTGAGGATCGCCACAAGCCGATCGTCGGCCAGCCAGCAGGCCGACCACCCGCCGGCGGCCGTCGGGTCGCCGCGCCAGACCATGATGTCGGCCACCGGGTGATGCCCGGCGTACTGCACCATGTGCCCGAACTGCTCCGACCAGAAGTACGGCACCGGGTCGTAGAGCCGGTCGCCGCCCAGCAGGCCCGCGGCCGCGACCTCCGGGGCGTTCAGCGCGGTGTCCCAATGCTCGACGCGCAGGCGGCGCCGGAACCTCGACGACCACCACGCGGCGCAGTCCCCGACCGCGTAGACCCCCGGACGGCCGGTGCGCAGTCGTTCGTCGACGGCGACGCCGTTGTCGAGGGTCAGGCCCGACCCTTCGAGCCAGGCGGTCTCGGGACGGACTCCCACGCCCGTCAGGACGACGTCCGCCTCGATCGAGCCGCCGCCCGCCAGATCGAGACCGCCCCGCTCCACGGACGCGACCTTGACGCCGGTACGGAGCTCGATCCCCGCCTCGGCGTACCAGCCCGTCGTCTTCGTGCCGACCTCGGCGGCGACGGCCCCGGAGAGGGGGGCGTCGGCGGCCTCGACCACCGTGACACGGCAGCCGGCCGCGGCTGCCGCCGTCGCGACCTCCGCGCCGATCCAGCCGGCGCCCACGATCGCGACCCGGGCTCCGGGGCGCAGCTCGGCGCGGAGCGCCCGGGCGTCGTCGATGGTGCGCAGCACGTGCTGTGGGCCCTCGCCGGGCAGCCGGATCGGCGACGCGCCGGTCGCGATCACCAGGCCGTCGAAGCCGAGGGGGCCCGCCGTCGTCTCCAGGACGTCGGTGAGACCGGTCACACGGTGGCCGAGAAGCAGTTCGCAGTCCAGCGCCGTCCAGTCGGCCTCGACGGTCGTGTCGTCGACGTCCCCGCGCAGCACACCCTTGGACAGCGGCGGCCGGTCGTACGGCCGGTGCGGCTCGGCTCCGACGAGGGTCAGCCGGCCGGTGTGGCCCTGGGCCCGCAGCGCCTCGATGGTCCGGACGCCCGCCAGTCCACCGCCTGCGACGATCACCCGCTCCATGTTCGCGACCTTATAGTCTGTTGACGTAAGCGCGGGAGTCCGGCGCACCGGGCTGAGAGGGCGGCACAGCG
This sequence comes from Actinoallomurus liliacearum, assembly GCF_039542035.1. NCBI lineage: Bacteria > Bacillati > Actinomycetota > Actinomycetes > Streptosporangiales > Thermomonosporaceae > Actinoallomurus > Actinoallomurus liliacearum. Next base: position 72,932 of record NZ_BAABHJ010000016.1, on the reverse strand, counting down.
GCCGCCGACCGCATGAGCCCGCCTCGACGACCACCCCGGTCGGCGCGGGCTCTGGACCTGATCCGGATCATGCCGGCGAAGGGAGCGCACACGTGCACGTGGTCATTGTGGGCGGCGGAGTGATCGGCCTCGGGATCGCGTGGCGATCCCTGAGCCGTGGCATCGAGGTCACGGTCGTCGACCCGGAGCCGGCGAGCAAGGCGTCGCGGGTCGCCGCCGGCATGCTGACCCCCGTCACCGAGGCGAACTACGGCGAGGACGCCCTGCTGCGGCTCGGTATCGAGTCCCGCGACCGGTACCCCTCCTTCGTCGCCGAGCTGGAGGAGGTCTCCGGCCGGGACACCGCGTACCGGCGCGACGGGGTGCTGCAGGTCGCCCTCGACTCCGACGACCTGGCCGTACTGGACGAGCTGCGCCGTTTCCAGGAGTCGCTCGGCCTCGCCGCCGAGGCGCTCACCGGCCGGGAGTGCCGCCGCCGGGAGCCCATGCTGGCGCCGTCGGCACGCGGCGGGCTGTTCGCGCCCGACGACGGCTCGGTCGACCCGCGACGCCTGTCCGCGGCGCTGCTGGCCGCCGTCGACCGGCTGGGCGGCACTCTGGTCCGGGACCGCGCGGCCGAGGTCCTCACGGACCGCGACCGCGCCGTCGGCGTGCGTCTCGCCGGCGGCGACACCGTCCACGCCGACCAGGTGGTGCTGGCCGCCGGTCCCTGGAGTCACGAGCTGAAGGGGCTGCCGCCGGACGCCGTCCCCCCGGTCCGCCCGGTCAAGGGCCAGGTCGTACGCCTGCGCGGCCCGTTCCCCCTCCTGGGGAGCACCGTTCGCGGCCTCGTCCGCGGTTCCTCGGTCTACCTGGTGCCCCGCGCGGACGGCGAGCTCGTCATCGGCGCGACCCAGGAGGAGATGGGCTACGACACGACGGTGACCGCCGGCGGGGTGTGGGAGCTGCTGCGCGACGCCCACGAGCTGGTCCCCGGCGTCACCGAGCTCGCCTTCGCCGAGGTGACCGCCGGGCTGCGGCCCGGCTCGCCGGACAACGCCCCCGTCCTCGGGCCGTCGGCGCTGCCCGGTCTGCTGCTCGCCACCGGCCACTACCGCAACGGCATCCTCCTCACCCCGGTCACCGCCGACGCCATGGCGGACGTCATCGCGACCGGAGAGCCACCTGAGGTCATCCGGCCGTTCGCACCCGGAAGGTTCCGAGATTGAAGATCACTGTCAACGGCTCCGAACGGGACGCCCCCGAGGGTTCGTCGGTGGCCGGCGTGGTCGCGTCGCTGACCGAACACCCCACCGGCGTCGCCGTCGCGCTGAACGACGAGGTCGTGCCGCGCACCGACTGGAAGACCACGATTCTGCGCGAGTCGGACCGCATCGAGGTGCTGACCGCCGTTCAGGGAGGCTGACCATGCAGCGACACGCCGAAGACGCCCCCGAGGGTGGCACCGGCCCGGAGCCGCTCGTCATCGCGGGCGAGAGCTTCGAGTCCCGGCTGATCATGGGCACGGGCGGGGCGCCGAGCATGCGGATCCTCGAAGAGGCGCTGACCGCGTCCGGTACCGAGCTGACCACCGTCGCGATGCGCCGCGTCGGCGCGGACACCCCCGGGTCCGTCCTCGACGTGCTTCGCCGGTGCGGCATCCGGGTGCTGCCGAACACCGCGGGGTGCTTCACGGCGGGCGAGGCCGTCCTCACCGCCAAGCTCGCCCGCGAGGCCCTCGGCACCGAGTGGATCAAGCTTGAGGTCATCGCCGACGAGCGGACCCTGCTGCCCGACCCGATCGAGCTCGTCGACGCCGCCGAGCGGCTCGTCGACGACGGGTTCGTCGTGCTGCCGTACACCAACGACGACCCGGTCCTGGCGCGGCGCCTCGAGCAGACCGGCTGCGCCGCGGTGATGCCCCTCGGCTCCCCCATCGGCTCCGGTCTGGGCATCCGCAACCCGCACAACATCGAGCTGATCGTCGAGCGGGCCGGGGTGCCCGTGATCCTGGACGCGGGCCTGGGGACCGCCAGCGACGCCGCCCTCGCCATGGAGCTCGGCTGCGACGCTGTCCTGCTCGCCACGGCCGTCACCCGCGCCCAGTCGCCCGCCATGATGGCCGCGGCGATGCGGCACGCGGTGGAGGCCGGCCGGCTGGCCCGCCTCGCGGGCCGGATCCCCAAGCGCCGGTACGCGCACGCGTCCTCGCCGTGGGAGGGACTGAGCTCCGCCGACTGACCGGCGGGCGGGCGGGGAATCCTCGGCCGCGCCGGATACGCCCATGAGCAGGCCGTTCGCCTCGCGGTCGGTCTCGATCCCGCAAGGAATGATGCTTTGATCCTGAGTCAGGATGAGTATGCCCCCGAATCCCTAATACACTCCCCCTGATGGATACGACGGTTGCGGACCCCCTCGTCGGGCAGGTGCTCGACGGGCGCTACCTCGTACGGTCACGTGTCGCCCGGGGTGGCATGGCCACCGTTTACGCCGGTCACGACACCAAGCTGGACCGTACGGTGGCGCTGAAGGTCATGCATGCGAACCTCGCCATGGACGAGGAGTTCGTCCGGCGTTTCATCGGTGAGGCCAAGAGCGCGGCCGCCCTGTCCCACCCCAACGTGGTGGCGGTCTATGACCAGGGCACCGACAAGGGCTATGTCTTCCTCGCGATGGAGTACGTCCCCGGGCGCACGCTGCGCGACCTGCTGACCGAGCGCGGCCGGCTGGGCCCGCGCGAGGCGCTGCAGGCCATGCAGCCGGTGCTGTCCGCGCTGGGCGCCGCGCACCGCGCCGGGCTGATCCACCGCGACGTCAAGCCGGAGAACGTCCTGCTCACCGCCGACGGACAGGTGAAGGTCGCCGACTTCGGCCTGGCCCGCGCCGAGACCGCGAGCAAGCAGACGAAGACCGGCATGATCATCGGTACCGTCGGCTACCTCGCGCCCGAGCAGGTCATCTCCGGCGACGCCGACGCCCGTACGGACGTGTACGCCGCGGGCATCATGCTGTTCGAGCTGCTCACCGGCCGCCAGCCGTACGAAGGCGGCACGCCGCTGGCCGTCGCCTACAAGCACGTCAACGAGACGGTGCCGCTGCCCTCGAGCGTCATCCCGGGCCTGCCGCCGCAGATCGACGCGCTGGTGGCCAGCGCCACCAACCGCGACCCGGCGCGCCGGCCGTCCGACGCCGACCACTTCCACGCCGCGGCGGGCGAGGTCTACCGCCTGCTGCCGCCGGAGGTCGACGCGTCGCTGGCCGGAGTCGCGCCGGCACCGCCGCCTCCCCCGACCCCCGCGCTCCCGCCGCCGGCCGTCGGCCCCACGGTCACGGACGGCTCGACGCAGATGCTCGGCCACCACGCCGGCGGCTACGCGCCGCCGCACGCGGGGACGCAGATGCTGGGCGCGCACACGATGACGGTGCACCACGAGCCGCCGCCGCCTCCGACGATGCGCGACCGGCTGCTGCGGCCGCCGGGCGTGTACGGCGTCATCGCCGGCGCGCTCGCCATCGTCCTGCTGCTCGGCGGGATCGTGTGGTACCAGACGGTGGGCAACAAGGAGGCCGTGCCCAAGCTGGCGGGGTTGACCGAGGAGCAGGCCCGCGTCGCCGCGGAGAACGTCGGGCTCAAGGTCAAGGTCGGGTCCTCGCGGTTCGACCCGAAGATCCCCAAGGACAGGGTCGCCGAGGTCCAGCCGCAGGCGGGCACCAAGGTCGAGAAGGGCACCCTGCTCACGTTGATCCTGTCCAAGGGCAGGCAGCCGGTCGCGATCCCGGATGTCAAGAACGATCCGCTCGACACGGCGAAGCAGAAGCTCCAGCAGGCGGGGCTCACTCCTGGTGACGTGGTGAAGGACGCCAGCACCACCGTGCCGGTCGGCTCGGTGATCAGGACCAGGCCCGCCGCCAAGACGATGCAGAGCCCGGAGGACCCCGTCACGCTCGTGGTCAGCAGGGGCATCACGATGCCGAAGCTGGTCGGCCTCAAGCGCGACGTCGCCGCCCAGAAGCTGAGCAAGCTCGGTCTCAACCCGCAGTGGCAGGAGCAGGACCCGGGCGACGGGCAGCAGCCGAACACCGTCATCAACCAGGACCCACCGTTCGGCCAGCAGCTCACCCCGGGCCAGACCGTCACCGTCACCGTGACCAAGGCGCAGAAGGACTGCGCGCCGCTCGACTTCGGCTGCCTGTGGCAGCGAATGCACGGCCACGACCAGCAGAACGGCCAGCCGGCACCGGTCCCCGGGGTGCTGGGCCAGCCGATCGCCCAGGCCGCCCAGGCGCTCGTGGAGGCCGGTTTCCAGGTGCAGGTCACGGGCGGCCAGCCCGGCGACCCCGTGACCGGACAGGACCCGCCCCCCAACACCCCGACGCCGAAGGGCTCGGTCGTCAAAATCTGGCACTGAGCGTCCCGCCGGCACGGCGACCGCGCCGTGCCGGCCCGTCAGGACGGGCCCGGGCACTAGGCTGGATCGGTCATGGTCAGAGCAGATTTCAACGCGATCGGCGCCCACGTCCCGGTGGCGGGCGGGCTGGCGACCGGCGGGCTCCGCTACGCCGCCGAGATCGGGGCCGAGGCCGTCCAGGTCTTCGTCAGCAACCCACGGGGCTGGGCGCGAGCCGCCGGGAAACCCGAAGAGGACCGGCGGCTGCGGGAGCACAGTGAGCAGCACGACCTGCCGGTGTTCGTGCACGCGCCGTACCTCATCAACCTCGGGTCACCGAGTCCGGAGACGATCGACCACTCGGTCGCGTCGATCCGGCACGCCCTCCAGCGCGGTGCCGTGATCGGCGCGCGGGGCGTGGTCGTGCACACCGGCTCCGCGGTGTCGCAACCGCGCGAGGACGCGATGCGGCAGATCCGCGAGCACCTGCTGCCGCTCCTGGACGAGATCCCCGCCGACGGTCCCGACCTGCTCCTGGAGCCGATGGCCGGCCAGGGGCAGATGCTGTGCGCCACCGTGACCGACCTGGGCCCCTACCTCGACGCCGTCGACCGGCACCCCCGTGCCGGGGTCTGCCTCGACACCTGCCACGCCTTCAGCGCCGGGCACGACCTGACGGCGCCGGGAGGCGTCGCCGCGATGCTCGAGGCCCTGGCCGAGACCGTGGGGGCCGACCGGCTCAAGCTCATCCACGCGAACGACAGCAAGGACCCCTGCGGGTCGTGCCGGGACCGCCACGAGAACATCGGCGCCGGGCTGATCGGCGCGGCGCCCTTCGCCGAGCTGTTCCGTCATCCGGTCAGCCGCGGGGTGCCCCTCGTCATCGAGACCCCGGGCCGCAGCGCGGAACCGCACCGCGCGGACATCGAGGCCCTCAAGAAGCTCCGCGCCGGCTGACCATCGCCCGGCTCCCCGTCCGCGCCCGGCTGGCCGCCACTCCGGCCTCCCGCCCGCGCCGGCTGTTCGCCGCTCAGGCTCACGTCGTGCCGACGCCCCCACGCCTCCCACGCCCGCGCCGGGCATGAAAAAGGCCTGGGTGCTGCTGAACAACCCCCCGACCGTTCAGCAGCACCCAGGCGCGCCGCCTGGCGTCCACCCCCCCGAGTCGGAGCCTGGCGGCCGTCCCGAGAACGTTGCTGTGTCCGAAACCCTAGGGTCCGCGCGGCCCGCCGCGAAACCCATATGGCCCTCGCCTCGGCAAACGGTTCGTAGTGAGCGGTATACGTTCGGTAAGCCAGGGCCGAGCGGTCGGTGGGACGCGACGAACGGTCTCAGTCCGGCCCGCCCGGCTCGGGGCCCTCGGGCAGGTGCATGCGGGCCATCGCGCGCTCCGTGCGCTCGGGGACCTGCCCGGAGGTGAGCAGCGACACCGTGACGGTCACCACGAAGGCCAGCGGGACGGTGACGATGGCCGGCTGCTCGACGAGCGTGCCCAGCCAGCCGGAGCCCGGGCCGGGGTCGCTGAGCACCCGCGCCAGCCCGGCTGCGGCCGCCGGCACCCCGCCCGCGACGATCCCCGCCGTCGCAGCGGGCGGCGTGAGCCGCCGCCACCACACCCCGAGGATGAGCAGGGGGCACAGCGACGAGGCGGCGACGACGAACGCGACGGTCACCAGGGCCGCCGACTGGGGGCTGCAGGCCCAGGGCGCGACGAGCAGCGGCACGGCGACGGCGACCAGGACGGCGGTGCGGAAGCCACGCGCTCCCCCGCCGAGTCCCTGCGCGATGCTGCCCGACACGGCCACCACGACGCCGCAGGAGGTGGAGGTGAAGGCCGCGAACGCGCCGGTCGCGATGAGGGCGGTCAGCAGGTCGCCGGTGACTCCGGGGACCATCCGGTGCGGCAGCAGGAGCAGCGTCGCGTCGGTCTCGCCGGTCATCAGCAGCTCCGGGGTGTACACCCGCCCGAGGGTGCCGAACAGCGCGGGGAACAGGGAGAACACCGCCAGCATGAGGACGACGAGCCCGGCCGTGCGCCGGGCGGTGCGCCCGCAGGAGTTGGTGTAGAACCGCACGGTGATCTGCGGTAAGCCCATCGTCCCGAGGATCGTCGCGAGGAGCACGGAGTACGTCGCGGCCAGCGGATGTTCGCGGCCGCCCGCGAACGGCGTCGCCCAGCGGTCGCCGCGCAGCAACGCGATCCGCGACGTGTGCGGCACCGGCGCGCCGGCGGGGAACCGCATGCGGGTGCCGGCGCGGACCCGGTGCCGGCCCGCCACGAGGCGTAGCCGCTCGCCGTGGTGACGACGGCCGTCGAGGACGCCGGTGACCGCGACCGCGACCGGCGCCGGCAGGTGGATGCCCGCGGCCGTGTCGGCGGTGACGGTGGTGTCGCGGTGGAAGTACGGCGGCCGGGCCGCGTCGGCGTCGTTCTGCAGTCGCCAGACGGCGATGAAGACGAGCGCGGGGATGGTGACGGCCATCAGCTTCAGCCAGAACTGCACGGCCTGCACGCCGGTGATGCTGCGCACCCCGCCCGGCAGGACGAGGACGACCACCGCCGCCACGACGACGAGCCAGCCCATCCACACGGGCAGTCCGCTGATCACCGACAGTGTGACGCCGGCGCCCTGAAACTGGGGCAGCAGATAGAACCAGCCGATGACGAGCACGCACGCGCTGACGACGCGGCGCACCCGCCGCGAGCCCAGCCGCCACTCGGCGAAGTCCGACAGCGTGTACGCGCCGGAGCGCCGCAGCGGGGCCGTGACCGAGGCGAGCAGCACGACGTGACCGGCGGCGGCGCCGATGGGCAGCCACAGCATGTCCGCGCCGTACGCGAGGACCAGGCCGGCCATGCCGAGGAACGCCCCCGCGGAGACGTACTCGCCGCTGATCGCCGAGGCGTTCCACCACGGGGAGACCTCGCGGGCGGCGGCGTACAGGTCGGCCACCTGGGCCGGCCGGCCCCGCGCCGGCACGGTCGCGAGCGAGGCGATGAGCAGGGCCATCGCGAGCATTGTGATCATTTGTTCTCCTCGCCCGGTGGGGAGGTGTACGGCCGCCCCGCGGGTACGGCGTCGACGCGGGCTCCGGTCATCGGCGCCGGGGCGGCTTCGGTCACTCGCGCCGGGCCATGGCCGCGAAGTCGCGCTCGGCCCGCTCGGCGAGGCGTACGTGCCGGCGCGCGACGGCGACCCACACCACCGGGACGACAGCGGACAGCACCAGCCAGGGCAGCCGGACGCCGAACAGCCGGACCCGCGACAGCGCGGGCTCCCACGCGAACAGCAGCGGCAGCCCGCCGCTGACCAGCGCCACGATCGCGCACGTCAGCGCGGCGTGCCCCGCCTGGACGCGCATGAGCGACCGGACGGGCGCCGGATCCGGCTCGTCCCGGTCTTCGGCGGCACGGTGCGGGGGCCGCGGCGAGCCGCTGGGCGGCCCGGTGACGGTGACGCGTTCACTCATCGGGCGAGGGCGGCTCACCGGGCGACGGCGGCCGCTGCCGGAAACGACGGATCAGCAGGTCGCGAACCTCCCGGGCTTGGCGGCGGCTCACCGGCAGCCGCAGGTCGCCGATCTGTACGACCGTGCGGCCCTCGTCGAAGTGGAGCTCGGTGATGTGCGCGGCCGCGACGAGCGTCTTGCGGTGGATGCGGATGAACCCGGCGGCCTGCCACCGCTCGGCGAGCGCGGCGAGCGGCATCCGGAGGAGATAGCTGCCCTCGGCGGTGTGCAGGCGGATGTAGTCGCCGTGTGTCTCGGCGTGCGTGACGTCGGCGCGAGAGATCAGCCGGGTCCGGCCGCCGAGCTCCACTGGGATCACCTCGTCCGCCTCCGGCTCATACGGCGCGGTGTCCCGGTGCACGATCTCGTCGACGCGCCGTACGGCCTCGCCGAGGCGGTCGGGGTCGATGGGCTTCAGGAGGTAGTCGACGGCGCCGAACTCGAAGGCGGTGACGGCGAACTCGTCGTGCGCGGTGACGAAGACGATGGCGGGCGGGTCGGCGAAGCCGGCGACGAGGCGGGCGAAGTCGATACCGTCCAGTGCGGGCATGCAGATGTCGAGGAAGACCGCGTCGAGCCGCTCCCCGCTCTTGATCATCCTGCCGATCTCGCGCAGCGCCTCGGCGGCGTCGCGGGCGGGCGTGACGTGCTCGATTCGCGGATGCCGACGAAGCAGATAGGTGAGCTCCTCCAGCGCGGGGGCCTCATCGTCGGTGGCGAGGACGCGAAGCATGGCAGGAGACTCCCTCTTTTACGCAGAGTATGCAACTCATTTCACCAAGTAGTTGTTTTCCATTACCGGGATGCGACGGCGGTGTGGCTCTTCGGCACGCGCAGGCTGACCTTCATCCCCGCCCCGACGGCCGTCTCGATGACCAGGCCGTACTTCTCTCCGTAGACCTGACGCAGGCGGTGGTCGACGTTCACCAGGCCGATGCCGCCGTGCGGCGCGCTCTCCCGCCCCTCCGCGAGGAGGTCCCGCAGCCTGCCGGGGTCCATGCCGACCCCGTCGTCCTCCACGCTGATCGCCGCCTCGGCGCCGGCGTCGCCGGCGACGATCCGGACGTGCAGCCGCTCCATGCCGCCGCACCGCATGCCGTGCCGGATGGCGTTCTCCACCAGCGGCTGCAGGGACAGGAACGGCACCGCGACCGGGAGCACCTCGGGCGCGATCTCGACGGTGAAGCGCAGCCGCTCGTCGCCGAAGCGCGCCCGCTCGAGGAGGAGGTAGCGGTGGATCGACCGCAGCTCCTCGGCCAGCGTCGTGAAGTCGCGCCGGTCGCGGAACGAGTAGCGCGCGAAGTCGGCGAAGTCGAGCAGCAGTTCGCGGGCGCGCTCGGGGTCCGTGCGGATGAAGGACGCGATCGTGGTCAGCGAGTTGTAGACGAAGTGCGGGGAGATCTGGGCGCGGAGGGCCCGCATCTCCGCCTCCATCAGGCGCGTCTTCGACGACTCCAGCTCGGCCAGCTCCAACTGCCCGGAGGCCCAGCGGGCGACCTCGCCGAGGGTCTGCAGGCGTTCGTCCCGGACCCCCGCGCCGTACGCCGCGAGGGCCCCGGCGACGCGGCCCTCGATGGTCAGCGGGGCGATCACCGCGGCCCGGATGGGGCAGTCGGGGTCGCCACACGCGATCAGCTCCGACACGACCACGCGGGGCCGCCCGGTGCCGAGCACCTGGGCGACGAGCGGGACCACGGTCTCGGAGTGGGCGTCCCCGGCGCCGTCCCAGGCGAGCAGGCGCTCGGTGTCGGTGACGGCGACGGCCGGGACGCCGAGGAGCTCCCGCAGGTGACGGGCCGCCCGGCGCGCCGACTCCTCGGTCAGGCCGGTCCGCAGGGAGGCCGACGCCAGCGAGATGGTGTGCAGGACGGCGAACGTCGCCTCACCGCCCGGCGCGCCCGGCCCGTCGCGCCGGCGGACCGAGCCGAGCGACCAACCGGCGGCGGCCGCCATCAGCGCCGCCGTGGCGGCCAGGACCGCCTCGACCGATATCCCCACCATGACCACAGACGGTAATGCCATCGTCACGGAAACGTCGGGATTTCGGCAACTCCTCTTACGCCGGCGGCTCGTCCTCCTGGTAGGAGTACCGCTGTTCGCGCCACGGGTCGGCGATGTTGTGGTAGCCCCGATCCTCCCAGAAGCCACGGCGGTCCACGGTGAGGTACTCGATGGCGCGCACCCACTTCACGCTCTTCCAGCCGTACAGGTGCGGCACCACCATCCGCAGGGGCGCGCCGTGGTCGGGCGTGAGCGGCTCGCCACCCTGATGGGTGGCCAGCAGCGTCTTCTCCTCAAGGAAGTCGATCATGCGCAGGTTGGCGCTGTAGCCGTACTCCGCCCACACCATAACGTGGGTCGCGTCGTCGGCCGGGGGCGCCAGCCGGACGAGCGTGGCCGTGAGGATGCCCTCCCACTCGACGTCGGGAACGGTGAACTTCGTGACGCAGTGGAAGTCGGCGCTGACCCTGCCCCGCGGGATCTCCTGGACCTGCGGCCAGGTCCAGCGGTACTCCCGCCCGGCCTCGGTGGCACCGTACACGCGCAGGTCCCAGGTGGCGGGGCGGAACTTCGGCACCGGGCCGTAGTGCAGGACGGGCCAGCCGCGCGGAACGTACTGTCCCGGCGGGAGGCGATCGTCAGGCCCCACCGCGTCGTCCTCGACTCTCCGATTGCCCGCTCATGGTCATCGGCCATCCTGCCATCCCCCGCGCACGCGGTGTGCCGAACCCCTCCGCCCATGACGCTCGGCGCATCGGCTAGGCTGTCGTCCATGCGCAACGTCTTCTCCTTTACCTATGGCGGGCCCGGGACACGGGTGACTGCCGGAAGGACGCTGCGCTAGAAGGCAACCACCGACAGATGCCCCGGGCCCAATGGGTCCGGGGCATCTGTCGTTTCCGGCCAAGAACCGACTGTTTCGGAAGAGGAAGCATCATGGTCGTTGTCATGTCCGCCGACGCGGAGGAAGCCGATATCCAGGCCGTCGTCACGGTCGTCGAGGGCGCGGGCGGCGAGGCGTTCGTCAGCCGCGGCGTCAACCGTACGATCATCGGGCTGGTCGGCGACGTCGAGCAGTTCGGCACCCTGAACCTCCACGCCCTGCGCGGCGTCACCGACGTCGTGCGGATCTCGGTGCCGTTCAAGCTGGTCAGCCGGGAGAACCACCCGGACCGTTCGGTCGTGCGCGTCGGCGGTGTGCCGATCGGCCCCGGCACCATGACGCTCATCGCCGGGCCGTGCGCGGTCGAGACGCCGGAGCAGACGCTCCAGGCCGCACGGATGGCCCAGGCCGCGGGCGCGACCCTCCTGCGCGGCGGGGCGTTCAAGCCGCGCACCTCCCCGTACGCCTTCCAGGGACTCGGCGAGAAGGGCCTGCGCATCCTGGCCGACGTGCGCGCCGAGACCGGCATGCCCATCGTCACCGAGGTGGTGGACGCGCACGACGTCGAGCTCGTCGCCTCGTACGCCGACATGCTCCAGGTCGGCACCCGGAACATGCAGAACTTCGCGCTGCTGCAGGCCGTCGGCGGCGTCGGCAAGCCCGTCATGCTCAAGCGCGGGATGAACGCCACGATCGAGGAGTGGCTGATGGCCGCCGAGTACGTCGCCCAGCGCGGCAACCTCGACATCGTGCTGTGCGAGCGTGGCATCCGCACGTTCGAGAAGGCCACCCGCAACACCCTCGACATCTCGGCCGTCCCGGTCGCGCAGCGGCTGTCGCACCTGCCCGTCATCGTCGACCCGTCGCACTCCGGCGGCCGGCGCGACCTCGTGCTGCCGCTGACCCGCGCGGCGATCGCGGTCGGCGCCGACGGGGTGATCATCGACGTGCATCCGAACCCGGAGAGCGCGCTGTGCGACGGCCCGCAGGCCCTCGTCGACGACGACGTCCGCGAACTGGCGCAGACGGTACGCGACCTGCCGCCCATCGTCGGCCGCACCCTCGCCACCGCCTGACCGCGGCGGCGCGCCGCCCGGAGGTCCTCCGGGCGGCGCGCCCGGTTCGAGGTCGGACGCCCCGATCGTCTTCGCGGTACGCGGACGGTAGTCTGCCCCGTATGGCGTACTACACCGCCCAGCTCGGGCCGCCCCGGTTCTGACCGGGGCCACCACTCCTACGCCCGGCACCGCCGGGCGCTTCTTCTGACGCCGCCGCCGAGCGGCTCTTCGGCGCGCCCCGGATCTCGCGTTCCTTCGAACCGTTCGATATCTGGAGCGTTCTCCTTGACCACCACTGAGGTCTCCTCCGCCGCGCCCGCGCGCCGGCGGCTCGGCGGGTCCGCCGACATCGTCCTGGCCGCCTCCCTGTGGGGCACGACCGGCACCGTCCGCAGTTTCGTCCACGCCAGTCCCGTCGCCGTGGGCGCCGCCCGGCTCCTCATCGGCGGCGCCTTCCTGTTCGCCGTGGCCCTGCGCTGCGGCGGGCTGCGGCCCCTGCTCGTCCGCGGCACCCGCACCCGGCTGATCCTCCTCCTCGGCGCGGCGCTCGTCGCCGTCTACCAGGTGGCGTTCTTCTGCGCGGTCGCCCGTACCGGCGTCGCGACCGGCACCGTCGTCACGATCGGCAGCGGGCCCGTCTTCGCCGGCCTGCTGTCCCGGCTGCTGCGCATGGGCACGCTGACCCGGCGCTGGCTGCTCTCCACGGCGGGGGCGGTCGCCGGGTGCGCCGCGCTCACCCTGGGCGGCCAGGCCGCCGGCGTCGAACCCATCGGTGTCGCGCTGGCCCTGATCTCCGGGTTCGGCTACGCCTCGTACGCCACCGTCGCGTCGTACCTGATCACCCGAGGCGACGACAGCCGGGCGGTGCTCGGCGTCCTCTTCGGCGGGTCCGGAGTGCTGCTGCTGCCGGTGCTGCTCGTGGTGGGCGCCGGCTGGCTCCTCACCGGGCCGGGCGCGGCCGCGGCCCTCTACCTCGGCGTGATCACCACCGGGCTCGGCTACCTGTTCTACGGCCGGGGGCTGCGGACGACCCCGGTCGCCGCCGCCACCACCCTCACCCTGGCCGAGCCGGCGGTCGCGGCGGTCCTGGGCCTGTGCGTCCTCGGCGAGCACCTGAGCGCGCTCGCCCTCGCCGGCCTGGCCCTCCTCGCCGCCAGCCTGGTCGTCCTCACGGTGCCGACCCGCTCCCGCTGAGTCCGTTTCTCCAGGCCGTCTACACAGGCGAGAATTTTCTCGTCTGTGTAGACGGCCACGAACGACGCCCCGGCAGCGGCGGACCCGGTTTCGCCCCTCTTCTACCGTCATGCGGCAGTCCATGCCGCGAGCACGCGAGTCCCGTACGGCGTGCGGTCGGCTCCTGGTCGTCGACAGCGTACCGACCGGACCGCACCGATCTTCATAGCGATCATCGATGAGGCCGCGCTACGGCGGCCGGTCGGCGGCCCTGAGGTCATGCGCAGCCAACTCCGCGTGCTTCTGGACGCCGCTCGGCGACCGAACGTCAGTTTGCGCGTGCTGCCGTACGCAGCCGGCGCACACCCTGGTCTCGAATCAGCTGCGGCGCTGAGTCCTGACGAATCGACGGAGTTCATCGCCGCTGTGATCAAGGAGTGAGCCAGTTCATGGTGATCCCCGAGAGCGCCGTACGCAGCCTGCCCTGGCGGAAGAGCAGCCGAAGCGGGAGCGGGAACGCGACCTGCGTCGAAGTCGCCGAGCTCGACCTCGACTCGATCAAGTAGCCACATGAAACAGTGAGGCCCCGGCTCTGGCCGGGGCCTCACTCAAGCCCTGTACATGCCGCGGCTCCGGCGACGGGCGGTCGTCTCGGATGCTCAGGCGGTGGGTTCGCCGTAGGAGGGGCGGTGCTCCTGGAGGTTGGTGGCGAGCTGCTCGGCCATCTCCTCCGCGTCGAGGCGCTTCTCGATCTGCCGGAGGTCCTCGATCTTGGCGCGGGTCTCGGCGCGGCGGGGGGTGAGGACGGTGCAGCAGTCCTCGTCGGGCAGTTCCGAGATGCTCAGGGTGTGGATCTTCCGGGCCTCGGCCATGATCTCGGTCTTGTCCATGCCGATGAGCGGGCGCAGGATCGGCAGGCTCACCGCGTCGTCGAGGGCCGTGATGTTCTGCATGGTCTGGCTGCTGACCTGGCCGAGCGAGTCGCCGGTGATGAGCGCCGCGCCGCCGAGGTTCCCCACGACGACCTCCGCCGTCTTCAGCATCAGGCGGCGCTGCGCGACGATCTGCAGCCGGTCGGCTCCGGAGGACTTGATCTGCTGCTGCGCCTTGCCGAACGGCACGACGAACAGCCGCGACCCGCCCTGGAACTTGTCCAGCTCGCGCACCAGGGCGTACGCCTTGTAGATCGACTCCGGGCCGGTGAACGGCATCCCGGAGAAGTGCAGGAAGTCGACCCGCAGCCCACGGCGCATCATGCGGTACGCGGCGACGGGCGAGTCGATGCCGCCCGACATCAGCACCAGCGCCCGGCCGCTCATGCCGACCGGCAGGCCGCCGGCACCGGGCATGCCGTCGGTGAAGACGAAGACCTCTCGCTGGTCGACCTCGATGAACACCGCCAGGTCGGGGTTCTTGAGGTTGACCGGCAGGTCGTAGCGCTCCTTCACCTTCGCGCCGACGAGGGCGTTGAGGTCGGAGGAGGTGATCGGGAAGCGCTTGTCGCGGCGGCGCGCGCGGATGGCGAACGCGCCCTTGCGGGCCAGCGCGGGGTGCTGCGCGACGAGGTCGAGGGCCGCCTGGACGGTCGCGTCGACCTCCTTGGCCACCCGCCAGGCGCGGTGCACCCACACGATGCCCATCACGTCGGTGAGCCGCCGGGCGACGGCGTCGACGTCGGCCAGTTCGCCGCTCTCGGTGCGGACGACGATGACGCCCTCGCGCTGCCAGATGTTGATCTTTATGCCGAGCCCCTTCACGGCGGCCCGGATGTTGTTCTGCAGCCGCCGCTCGAACAGCTCGCGGTTCTTGCCCTTGAGGACGATCTCCCCCAGTTTGAGGAGAACGCAGGGCTCACCGACGACGGCGGGCCGCTCGGCGTTCTGGGGCTGCGTCGTGGTTTCGAGCGTGGGCATGCGTCCTACCTCCAGCGGACACTGACGGGTGCGAACATCAAGTGTCGCGCACGAACGCGACTGTCTGGACCGAACGCCCGGCCGGCGGTCGCTGTTCCCTTCCAGTGTCACCGATCGGACGGCCGTTCGAATGATGAAGGCACCACACTCCGGTGCGGTGCCTTCAACGATCGTACGGGCCGGAAAGCCTCGGCGATCAGCCGAAGAAGACCTCGGCCTCCTCGTAGCGCTGGACCGGGACGGTCTTGAGCTGGTCGGTGGCGGCGCTCAGGTCGACGCGGACGATCTCGGTGCCCTGCAGGCCGACCATCTTGCCGTACGCGCCGTCGTGCACCGCGTCGATGGCGTGCACGCCGAACCGGGTGGCCAGCACGCGGTCGAACGCGGTCGGGGTGCCGCCGCGCTGGATGTGGCCGAGGACCGTGGTGCGGGCCTCCTTGCCGGTGCGCTTCTCGATCTCGGCGGCGAGACGCTCACCGATGCCGCCGAGGCGCACGTGACCGAAGGCGTCGAGCTCCTGCGTCTGCACGTCCATCTGGCCGTCGACCGGGTGGGCGCCCTCGGCGACCACGATGATGGGGGCGTACTTCGTCTGGAAGCGGCTCTCGACGTACCCGCAGACCTTCTCGATGTCGAAGGGCTTCTCCGGGATGAGGATGACGTTCGCACCCGACGCCATGCCGGCGTGCAGCGCGATCCAGCCCGCGTGCCGGCCCATGACCTCGCAGATCAGCGCGCGGTGGTGCGACTCGGCCGTGGTGTGCAGCCGGTCGATGGCCTCCATCGCGATGTTGACCGCGGTGTCGAACCCGAAGGTGTAGTCGGTGGCGTTGAGGTCGTTGTCGATGGTCTTGGGAACGCCGACCACCTTGACCCCCCTGTCGTGCAGCTGACGCGCCACACCCAGGGTGTCCTCGCCGCCGATGGCGATGAGCGCGTCGACGCCCAGCCCGGCGAGGTTGTCCTTGATCCGCTCGACGCCGCCCTCGATCTTGATCGGGTTCGTCCGGGACGAGCCGAGGATGGTGCCGCCGCGCGGCAGGATGCCGCGGACCGCCTGGACGTCGAGCGGCGTGGTGTCGCCCTCGAGCGGACCACGCCAGCCGTCGCGGAAGCCGACGAACTCGTATCCGTAGACCTGGATGCCCTTGCGGACAACGGCGCGGATGACGGCGTTCAGCCCGGGGCAGTCACCGCCGCCGGTCAGCACTCCGACTCGCATGCCCAACTCCTCCGTGTAACCCTGGATTCACCCGCCAGCCTAGTGGCGCGGGTAGGACCTGATCGAAGACGGCGCGCCCACCGGGCACACCGCTCCGATTGGTCTAGACCATAGCGGAAAGCGGCCCCTCTGATCAGCCCTTCGAGGTGTTTGATGCTCCCTCGGCACCCTGCTCTTCCGCTCGGGTGAGATCGTCCGCCGGTTCCTCCGCCACGGCGGGACCGGGCGCGGCGTCGTCCTTGACGTCCGCGGCGTAGCGGTCGACGTACTCCTGGCCGGACAACCGCATGATGGCGTACATGATCTCGTCGGTGACCGCGCGCAGCACGACCCTGTCGTGCGCCATGCCGTAGTACCGGGAGAAGTCGAGCGGCTCGCCGAACCGCACCTCCGGACGGGGGCGCAACTTGGGCAGCGGCCGCCCGGCGGGCATCAGCTCGAAAGTGTTGATCATGGCCATCGGGACGACCGGCGCGCGCGACTCCAGGGCCAGCCGCGCCACGCCGGTCTTGCCGCGGTACAGCCGGCCGTCCGGGACGCGCGTGCCCTCCGGGTAGATGCCGAGCAACCTGCCCTCGGCCAGCACCCGCAGCCCGGTCCGCAGCGCCGCCTCGCTCGCCCGGCCGCCCGTACGGTCGATGGGCACCTGCCCGACGCCGCTGAAGAACAGCCGGCTGAGGAGGCCCTTCAGCCCCGTTCCGGTGAAGTACTCGGCCTTGGCCAGGAACGTCACCTTGCGCGGCAACGGCAGCGGCCCGAAGAAGTGGTCGGCGAAGGAGAGGTGGTTGCCGGCCAGGATGGCCGGACCGTGCCGCGGAACATTGCGCGTGCCGTGCGCCCGCGGTCGCCAGACCAGATACAGAATGGGACCCAAGATGGCCTTGACGACCCAGTAGAACAACGCCCCGCCTTTCGTTACCCCCTGCCGTTCACCCGTCCGTGGGATGATAATCATCTTCCCATCTCAGGCCGGACACACCCACATCCACACACGGCACGTTTTCGACCTTGCGCGGCGCGGGGGCCGTAGGCTCATCTTTGAAGCGTCGGCCGATGGCAGTTCGAGGGGAGGCGCCATGGCGTTGACGCCGGACGTCCGGTCGCGCGTGACCGACGTGCCGCACGACGGCCTGGCCACGATGCGACGGGAGACCGGGGTATGAGTCGGCGGGGCAACGGACTCACGGCGGACGCCTACGTCCCGCTCGCCGACCTGTCTCCGCAACTCGCCGACGCGATGCTGTCCGCCCTCCGGGAGGCGGGCATCGCCGCCTACGCAGCCCCGGCGCCGGGCAAGACCGGCGGTTACCTCGACGTGCGGCTGCCCGAGGAGCCCACCGACCGGCTGTACGCCGACGCGGAGGCCCGGCAGGCCGCCGAGGACATCCTGGAAAGGCACCTCCCCGAGCTGCGCGCCGACTACGCGGCCTCCCGCGACGAGGACGAGATCTTCGCCGAGATCGTGGCGGGGTTCGACCTTCCGACGGTCGACGGCGAGACGCCGTGGCCCGCCGAGGAGAACCTCGACGACGGTCCGGAGGACACGGCCGGGCCCGCGCTGGAGGACTCCGGGTCGGAGCGCACCGCGACGGCCCGCGTCGTCAAGCCCGCGGCCGAGGACGAGGACGAGCACTTCGTTCCGCCTCCCCCGCCGCCGCTGCCGAAGGCGGACCCGATGACGCGGTTCGCGTGGATCGCGCTGCTCGGCGGTCCGGTGTACCTGGTGCTGTCGGTGTTCCTCGGCTGGGCCGTGCCGAGCTGGGCGGCGTTCGCCGCCGTCGCGGCTTTCATCGGCGGCTTCGTGGCACTTGTCCTCCGCATGGGCGACGATCCCCCGGACGACGACGGCGCCGTCGTCTGACGGGCTCGATCGACGGTCACGCTCCCCACCTGAGATCACGGCGGAGACACCTCGCGCGTGAACGCCCGGCGGCGTCCCGCGTCGTACCGCTACGATCGGCGGCCAGGCCGTTCGAAAACCGCGAGGTATCTCATGCCCGGCGAAGAGCCAGTACTGAGCGAAGAGCACGAACCGCCCGGGGAGGTGCCGGCGGCGTCCGGCGCGCACGCACCGCCCACCGAGCAGGCATCGGCGGCGCCCGGTCCCCACGATCCGCCGCCCGGAGAGGCGCAGGCGGCGCCCGGCCCGTACGGTCCGCCGCCCGCCTATCGGCCGCCGGTTGATCCGGCGGCCGCGCCTCCGTACGGACCGGTGCCGGGCGATCCGGCCTCCGCCCCGGTGCTGCCGCTCGCGCATCGGGGCAAGCGGCTCCTGGCCCGGATGATCGACGCCGTGCTCATGATGGCCATCGCGGCGGTGCCGGTCACGCTCGTGTGGCTCTGGGTGCACTACCTGGCCCCCGACGGCGACTCCGGCCTGGCCGCGCTGGGCGCCGTGGGCTCGTTCCTCATCGTGACCGTGGTCATCGTCCTGTACGAGGGCGCGCAGCTCGCCGCGTGGGGCAGGACCCTGGGCAAGCGATGGCTGGGCCTGCGCGTCGTGCGGGCGACGCCGCCCGGCGCCCCGCTGTCCACCGGGAAGGCGTACCTGCGCGCGGCGGTCTATCCGCCCGGATTCGCCGCCCTCCAGATCGTGCCGATGGTGGGCCTGCTGAGCATGCTCAACGTGCTGTGGCAGTTCTGGGACCCGCCCCTCCACCAGTGCCTGCACGACAAGATCGTCGGCACCGTGGTCATCGACGACCGGGCGGCGCGGCGCGCTCTCGCCGGCGGATGATCGGTCCGCGGCCGGTCCGGCGCGGAGCGGGCGTCAGCCGACGCGCAGTTCGGCGAGGACGGGACGGTGGTCGGTGGCGGCCGGGTAGTCGGTGAGCAGTTCGGGGTCGTCGGGTACGCCGCAGCGCAGGACCTCGATGCCGTGGTCGGCGAAGACGCCGTCGATCCGGCGCGTCGGGTTCGCGGCGCTGAACGTCTCCCGGAGCCCGTACGGCGCGGTCGCGCCCGCGTCCTGGAAGCGCTCGGCGAGCAGGTCCCAGGCCGCGCCCCCGGACTCCTCGTTGACGTCCCCGGCCACCACGACCGGCGCGCCGGTCTCCGCGCGGACGCGGTCGAGCTCCTCGATGATCTCCGCGGCGTGGCGGCGGCGCGGCTCGGCGGCGAGGTCGAGGTGGACGCTCGCTGCGACCAGCCGGACGCCGCCGACCTCGAACAGCGCCAGCGCGAGGCCACGCTGGTGCATGTCGGGTACGGGCGACAGCAGGCGGTGCCGTCCGTGCAGGGCGGTGGCCCGCGCTCCGGCGTACAGCTGCAGCCCGGCGACGCGGCCGCGCCGCAGCGCCACCGGGACGAGCGCGGCACGCCGGGCGAGCCACCTCCGCCGGTACCGCCAGAGCTGGAAGCGCGGAGCCTCCTGCACGCAGAGGATGTCCGGCCGCAGCCGCCGGACGACGCGGACGAGCGCCGCCCGGTCGTCCCGCATCGACCGGATGTTGTAGCTGACCAGTCGAACGGTGGGCATCCAGGAGGTCCGGTGGCTCGCTGTCCTAGCGGGAGCGCGCGAGGTCGGCGGCGCCGACGATGCCGGCGTCCGGGCCGAGCTCGGCGATCCTGATGTCGGCGAACGCGCGGTGGCCCCGGCCGGTGAGGGCGTTCTCGAAGGCCTCCCGCGTCGGCCCGAGCAGCAGGTCGCCCGCCTCCGACAGGCCGCCGCCGATGACGAACGCCCCGGGGTCGAGGATGGCCGCCAGGTCGGCGAGGCCCTGCCCGACCCAGCGGGCGATCGTGCGGAAGCACTCCAGCGCCGCGCTGTCGCCCTCGCGTGCCGCCTCGGTGATCTCCGGGCCGCTGATGCCCTCGGGCCTGCCGTCGCCCAGCTCGAGCAGCCGGCCGGCGAGCGCCGGGGACACCCGGGCGATCTCGCGGGCCTCGGCGACCAGGGCGTTGCCGGAGGCGTACTGCTCCCAGCAGCCGCGGTTGCCGCAGCCGCAGCGCCGGCCGTCGGGGACGACCCGGTAGTGCCCGAACTCCGCCCCGATGCCGAAGCGGCCGCGGTACAGCTCGCCGTTCAGGATCAGGCCGCCGCCGATGCCCGTGCCGAGGGCGACGAGGATCATGTGGTCCTCGCCGCGGCCGGCGCCGAACTTCGCCTCGCCCCAGGCGATGGCGTTCGCGTCGTTCTCCACGACGACCGGGAGGCCGACCTCGCCCTCGACCTTCTTCTTGATGGGCTCGTCGCGCCAGGCGAGGTTCGGGGCGAAGAGCACCGTGGCGCGACTCTCGTCCACGAACCCGGCGGCGCCGAGACCGACCGCCTCGACCTCGCCGAAGCGGCTCTTGAGGAGCTCGACGACCTCCGCGATCACCCGGGCCGTCTCGTGCGGGCTCGTGGACGGCGTCGGCCGACGCACCTTCTCCAGAATCCGCCCACGGTCGTCGACCACTCCGGCGGCGACCTTCGTACCGCCGACATCCACACCAATGGTCAGCGTCATGGACGCTTCTCCTCCGTCAACCCGTCGCCGTGCCGGCGCCCGCCGGGTCGTCGCCCGCCGCGCGGGGGCGCGGCCGCGTGCGCTCGAACCCTGCCATCGCCTCACGGACCGCCGAGTAGAGCTGCTCACCCGCCGCCATCACGTGGGAGAGGACCTCCGGACCGGACTCGCGAGACGCCGCGATCGCCCGGCACACCGGGCAGTAGCGGCACTCGGGCGCGCCGGTCGCGAAGTGGTCGCCCCACGCTTCGCTGGTGGCCTGGCTCCATACGTCGTCCTTCGACCCGCCGCCGGCGTTGAACCGCCGACGGAGCGTGTCGACGAGGCGCACGGCCTCGTACAGCACGGATGGTGGCTGCTCACTCATTGGTCATCATCTACCTATCGTCCGGCGTGAAACCGTACCGTCTCGGAGGGTGCGCGCGCGCCACGGGGTGGCCCGCGGCGGCCGGGGCCGCGCCCGCTCTCGGTGCCCGTCGCATCGGCTATCCCTCGACACGTCGTTTCAGCCCTTTGAGGGCCGTGTCGATGATGCGCTTCTCCGCCTTCCGCTTGACCATACCGATCATGGGAACGCGCACGTCCACGGCGAGCTCGTACGTCACCTCGGTGTCGCCGCCGCGCTCGGCGAGGCGGTAGGCGCCGGTCATGCCGGTGAGCATGGTGCCGCGCTCCGCGAGGTGCCAGTGCACCGCTTCGTCGTCGTCCCAGTCATAGGCCAGGACGTAGGTGTCCTTGATCGGCCCAGCCTCCAGCGTGATCCGCACCTGTTCGGCGCGGCCGTCGTCTCCGGCGGCGACGACCTCGGCCGCGGTGATCCCTTCCGCCCATTCAGGGTATTCCGCAAAATCGGCGATGACCGCCATGATCTCTGGCTTTTCAGCCTCGATGGTGATGCTGGAGCTCGTACGGTCCGCCATCGGCGTTTCCTTCTTTCAACTTTCTTCCGGGCGATAAATGGGTGCGGCGCTTCGCCTTGAGCGGAGCGTAGTCTCTAGAACTCCAGAACGTACGGAACCCCGCGTGCGCGGAAGTGACCGACGTTCACGCACTCGGTGCGGCCGATGCGGGTGCGGCGGACGAGCGGCTGGTGGACATGGCCGAACAGCGCGTATCTCGGCTGCGTCTCCTGGATGGCGCGCAGGACCGCCTCGCTGCCGCGTTCGAATCGCCGGGCGACCGTGTCGTACAGCAGTTCGGGAACGGCGGGCGGAATGTGGCAGCACAGCACGTCGACCGCGCCGATCGCCGCGACCTTGGCGGCGTAGACCTCGTCGTCGAGTTCGTACGGCGTGCGGTATTCGGTGCGCAGCCCGCCGCCGACGAACCCGAAGCGCAGGCCGCCGATCTCCACGACCTCCCCGTCGAGCACCCGCTGGCCGGGCCGCAGGCTCTCCGCCCACAGCCGGGGGATGTCGACGTTGCCGTAGGTGAGGTACGCGGGCGTGGGCATGGCGCCGAACAGTTCCTTGTACTGCCGGCGCACGGCGGCCTCGATGTACGGTCCGGCGTCGCCCTCCAGAGTCGCCCACATCGAGCGGGAGAACGCCCGTGCCTCGTCGAATCGCTTCTGGGTGCGCAGTTCGATGAAGGTCGAGGCGTGCTCCGCCCCGAACAGCTCGGCGAAGATGCCCTTGCCGTGGTCGTCGTAGTCGATGAACAGGATCAGATCCCCGAGGCAGATGAACGCGTCCGCCCCGTCACCGGCCAGGGCGAGCGCGTCCGCCCGTCCATGCACGTCGCTGACCACATGAACCCGCATGCGCCAACTGTAAGACCCGCCGACGGCACGGCACGTCGCCGCGGACCGGCGACCGCGGCCGGCACCCGGCCGCCGCCGGCGTTCCGCCGCGCTCGGCGTCTCGGCCGCGGTCAGTGGTCGGCGGCGGCGTCGACGAGGCTGCGCCACTCGCGGACGCGCGCGGCGTCGACCGGTGCCTGGGGCCCGCCGCCCACCGGCCGTACGGCGTCGCCGACCTGGAAGGCCCGGACCCCGGCCGCCACGAGGGCCGGGACGTGCCGGCGCCGCAGGCCGCCGCCGACGAGCATGAGCCGCGCGTCGTGGGCGGCCCGGCGCAGCAGTGCCTCCATGCCCGCCCCCACGCCGCCCGCCGCCCCCGCGCACAGGACGGAGTCGAGGCCGCGCAGCAGGCGGAGGGTCCGCCAGGCGGCCTCCGGCTCGGCGGCGTGGTCGATCGCGCGGTGGAACGTCCACGGCAGCGGCAGCACCGTGTCGGCGAGCCGGGCGGTCGCGGACAGGTCGACGGTGTGGTCGGCGTGCAGGAAGCCGAACACGAAGCCGTCCGCCCCGGCGTCGGCGTGGGCGGCCGCGGCGCGGCAGAGCCTGCCGAGCTCCGATTCGGTCGTCCGGAAGCCGTTCTTGGCCCGGAGCACCACCCGGATCGGCAGGGAGGTCGTCTTGCGCATCGCGGCCACGGTCTTGGGATCCGGGGTCAGGCCGCCGGCCTGCCGGTCGGCGACCGCCATGATGCGGTCGGCACCGCCCGTCTCGGCGGCCTCGGCGTCCACCTCGTTCATCGCGACCACCTCGAGCAACGACATCGCCTCCCCCGCACACCGGCGCCGCGATCCCCGCGGTGAGGCGTATTCTGGCCCGGCCCCTTCGCCACCGCCCCCGGACCTGACCTGCCTTTAGGCCGAACAGACGAGGTCGTTACCGCTTCGTTCCGCTATCGCGACCACGAGACCGGCCCGGGAACGCGCATCAACGAGGTCGTTACACGCGTGGTAAGAAGAAATGCGAGACGTGTCACCGCACCAAAGGCTACCGATCAGTATCTTGAGGCGATAGCGTCCGTGCGAATGCCCGCCGTATCAGCTGAGGAGAAGTCGTGCGCGAGTACACCGTTCCCGCACAAGTGACGATCGCCGACTCGGCGAACCTCACCGACACGCTCTTCTCCCGGGCCGCCGAGGAGCCCGACCGCGTCGTCATTCGGCGCAAGTCCGAATCCGGGTGGCGGGACGTCACCGCGCGCGAGTTCGCCGAGGAGATCGCCCGGGTCGCCAAGGGGCTGATCTCCGCCGGCGTCGAGCCGGGCGACCGCGTGGCGCTCATGTCCCGCACCCGCTACGAATGGACCGTCGCCGACTACGCGATCTGGGCGGCCGGCGGCGTGACCGTGCCGATCTACGAGACGTCCTCGGCCTCGCAGGTCGAGTGGATCGTCGGCGACTCCGGGGCCAAGGCCGTCTTCGTCGAGACGGACGAGCACGCCAAGGCGGTCGAGAGCGTCCGGGAGCGGCTGTCCGAGCTCGCGCAGGTCTGGCGGATGGACGACCTGCCGAGCGGCACGGGATCCGACCAGGACCTGACGGAGCGGCGCGAGTCGCGGTCCGTCGCCGACCTGGCCACGATCATCTACACGTCGGGCACGACCGGCCGCCCGAAGGGCTGCGAGATCACCCACGGCAACCTGCTCGCGACCGCGCGGAACGTCACCGAGGGCGCGCTGACGGAGGTGTTCGGCCTGAAGAGCGGCTCGACGCTGCTGTTCCTGCCGCTCGCTCACGTCTTCGCGCGGCTCATCGAGGTCGGCTGCGTCGAGGCGGGCGTGACGCTCGGCCACACGGCCGACATGGCGCACGTCGTCGACGACCTTGCCTCCTTCCAGCCGACCTTCCTGCTCGCGGTGCCCCGTGTCTTCGAGAAGGTCTACATCGGCGCCGAGCAGAAGGCCAATGCCGACGGCAAGGGCCGCATCTTCCGCGTCGCGGCCGACACCGCGATCGCCTACAGCCGCGCCGACTCCCCCGGGCTCGGGCTGCGGCTCAAGCACGCGCTGTTCGACCGGCTGGTGTACGGCAAGCTGCGTGCCGCGATCGGCGGCCGCGTCAGCCACGCCGTCTCGGGCGGCGCGGCGCTGGGCGAGCGGCTCGGCCACTTCTTCGACGGCGTCGGCATCACGATCCTCGAGGGCTACGGCCTCACCGAGACGACCGCCCCGGCGGCGGTCAACCTGCCCAGCGACAACCGCATCGGCACCGTCGGCAAGCCGATCCCCGGCAGCACGCTGCGCATCGGCGACGACGGCGAGGTGCTCGTCAAGGGACCGAACGTCTTCGCCGGCTACTGGCACAACGAGGAGGCGTCCAAGGCCGCCCTCGAGGACGGCTGGTTCCACACCGGCGACGTGGGCGAGCTCGACGAGGACGGCTACCTCCGGATCACCGGCCGCAAGAAGGAGATCATCGTCACCGCGGGCGGGAAGAACGTCGCGCCGGCGCCGCTGGAGGACCGGCTGCGCGCGCACCCGCTGATCAGCCAGTGCATGGTGGTCGGCGACGCCCGTAAGTTCATCGGCTGCCTGATCACCCTCGACCCCGAGGCGCTCGAGCCGTGGAAGGAGCAGCACGGCAAGACCGGGCTGTCCACCGCGGAGCTGGTGAAGGACCCGGATCTGGTGAAGGAGATCGACGCGGCGGTGGCCGACGCCAACACCACGGTGTCCCGGGCCGAGGCGATCAAGAAGTACCGGATCCTCGACGTGGACTTCACCGAGGAGTCCGGCCACCTCACCCCGACCCTGAAGGTCAAGCGCAACCTCGTCGAGAAGGACTTCGCCGACGAGATCGAGGCACTCTACGCCTGACCTTCCGAGGTCGCCGGGCGGTCAGGCCGGTGTCTCGCGGACGACGGCGGACCGCGCGAAGTCGATCAGGTGGGCGCGCATCGCGTCCCGGTCGTCGGCGTCCGGCCCCAGCACGAGCCGGGTGATCTGGGGTACCGCGTTCGGCCAGCCGGCCATGCCGCACAGCGTCACCAGGGCACGCCCGACGTCGACCGACGGCTCCGCCCCCAGGCGGCTCGCGAGCGCCTCCATCTTCTTGCGGTAGTGGGCGCGCCGGCCGTCGTCGTAGTCGCGCTGGTCGCCGTACTGCAGGGCCTCCCACAGCATCAGGCGGAGTAGTTCGGGATGCGCCCGGTGGTAGTCGTACATCCCGGCCACGTAGTCGCCCGGATCACTGAAGTCCTGCGCCACCATCTCGATGACCTCGTCGAGCACCTGGCTCATGACGGCGTCGAACAGCTTCTCCTTGTTGCCGAAGTGGCCGTAGATGCGCTCCTTGTTGACGCCCGCGCGCTCGGCGATGCGGTCCACCCGCGCTCCGGCGATGCCGTACGCGGCGAACTCCTCCCGCGCGGCACTGAGCAGGGCTTCCTTCGTGGCGGCGGCGGTGTCTCTGGGCATGCGACGAGCTTACCCGAAGGTCAATCCAACTAGTTGGTTGACACCCAACCGGTTGGTTGGATACCTTCCTCGGCATGACGACGTTGATCTCCGCCGGCCGTACCGGAACGACCGCCCGCCAGGCGGAGCCCGCCCACGCCCCCTTCGTGGCGACCCTGGTGACGTTCGTGGCGACGGCCCTGCTGGCCACCGGCCAGCTCTACGGCGTGATCCCCCTGCTGGGCGCGATGGGCCGGGAGTGGCACGCGCCGGCCTCCGCCCTGACGTGGATGGCCAGCGCGTTCGGTTTCGGGTACGCGGCCGGGTTCCTGGTGTTCGGGCCGTTGTCGGACCGGTTCGGCCGGCGCCGGATCATCGTGACGGGCATCGCCGCCACCGCGGTGACGACCGCCCTGGTGGCCCTGTCCTCCAGCCTCGGCATGGCGATCGGCCTTCGTGTCCTGCAAGGGGTGACCACCGCCGCGTTCGCTCCCGTCGCGTTCACCTACATCGCCGAACGCGCCGAGCCGCGGCACCGCCCCACCCTGTTGTCCGCGGTGATCGGCGCGTTCCTCGCGTCGGCGGTGTTCGGTCAGCTCGCCGCGCAGGGCATCGCGGCGGTGGCGGGCTGGCGCGCGGTGTTCGCCGTGTTCGCGGTCGCCTTCGCCCTCGTCGCCACCGCGCTGCGACGGGTGATGCTGCCCGGCCGTCCCGGCACCACGGGCTCCCCGCTCGACGCGTACCGCGCCATGCCGGGCCTCCTCGCCCACCGCCGCCTCATCCCGCTCTACCTGGCGAGCCCGGTGGTCCTCGGTTCGTTCGTCGCCCTCTACACCGGCCTGGCCCTCACCGGCGCGGCGGGCGGGGCGGCGGCGCTGCTCGCCCTGCGCGCGGCGGCGCTTCCGGCGATCCTCGCGGTCCCCTTCGTGACGCCCGTCCTGCAGCGCGTCCCCGGAGCGCGCCGCGCGACCGGGGCGCTGACGCTGTCCGCCGTGTCGGCCGCGCTGATCGGACTGACCCACCCGGGCACCCTGGGGCTCGCGATCCTGCTGAACGCCTTCGTCGCCGGTGTCGGCCTCACCGCCCCCGCCCTGATCGAGACCATCGGCGGCCACGCCGGTGCGGCGCGGGGCACGGCGGTCTCCCTGTTCACCTTCATCCTCTTCGTCGGCGCCAGCGTCGGCCCGCAGGTCGCCGGTGCGCTGAGCGCGCACGGCCTGCCCACGCTGGCGTACGTCCTCGCGGCCCTGCTCGCCCTCGGCGCGACGCTCACCCTGACCGCCCGCCGCTGACCGCCCCGGCGCACGGACCGTCGTCCCCTCGGAGCTCCGAGGGGACGACGGTCCGTGCGTCATGACGTCGCGGTGAAGGCGCGGCGGTACGCGGAGGGCGACGTCCGCATGACCCGCAGGAAGTGCGAGCGGAAGGTGACGGGACTGGCGAACCCGACCGCACGGGCGATCTCCTCGACCGGCGCGGAGGTCTTCTCCAGGAGCGTCAGACTGGCCTGGATCCGCTGGCCGATCAGCCACCGGGCGGGGCTGGTCCCCATGCAGCGCGCGAAGTGGCGCAAGAAGGTGCGGGCGGACATGTGCGCGCGGGCGGCGAGGACGTCGACCGTGATCTCCTCCCGCAGGTTGGCCAGCGCCCAGGTCGTCACCCGGGCGATCCGGTCGTCATCGGCGTCGACGGTCACGGGCGCCTCGATGAACTGCGCCTGGCCGCCGTCGCGATGCGGTGGGATCACCAGCCGCCGCGCCACCGCGTTGGCGACACTCGGCCCATGGTCACGGCGGACCAGATACAGGCACAGGTCCAGTCCCGCGGCGCTGCCGGCGCTGGTCAAGACGTCGCCGTCGTCGATGTAGAGGACGTCGGGGTTCACCTGGACGAGCGGGAACCGCCGGCGCAGCAGACCGGCGTACTGCCAGTGGGTGGTCGCCGGCCGGTGGTCCAGCAGTCCGGCGGCGGCCAGGGCGAACGCGCCGGAGCAGATCGACACGACGCGGGCGCCCCGCTCGTGGGCCAGGCGCAGGGCCGCGACCAGCTCCGGGGAGCACTCACCGCGTACGTCGGGGACGCCGGGGACGATGACGGTGTCGGCCGAGGCGAAGGTGTCCAGGCCGTGCTCGGTGTGGATGGCGGCACCGCCGATGATCGGGACCGGACCGGGTCGCTCGGCGCACACGGCCAGGTCGTACCACGGCACGTCCAGCTCCGGCCTGACCAGCCCGAACACCTCGGTGACGATGCCCGTCTCGAACGGCGACATGCCCTCATAGGCGAGCACCGCGACCGCCGACCCCGCTCTCGATCGCATGGCGGGATCCTAGCGGTGGGTGACGTTGACGCCACTGTTCCCCCGGAGACGCCGTCGACCACGATGACCGGTATGTCCAATATCCTCAGCGCCGCGCCGGCTCCTCCCGAGGAGGCCGCCCGTCACTTCGCCGCCCGCCTGGCCTTCGAAACCGACGTGTCCGACGTCCACGCCGACCTGGAGGCCGGCGTGCCCGGCCTGGTCGTCGTCGACTCTCGCGGCGTCGAGGCGTGGGAGCAGTGCCACCTCCCCGGCGCCCTGCATCTGCCCACCGCGCTGATCGGGGAACGGGCCCCCGCCCTCGTCTCTCCGGACACGACGGTCGTCACCTACTGCTGGGGTCCGGGGTGCAACGGCGCGACCCGCGCCGCGCTGGCCTTCGCCCGGCTGGGCTACCGGGTGAAGGAGATGATCGGTGGCTACGAGTACTGGGCACGCGAGGGGTTCCCGGTCGAGACCGCGGCCGGGCGCCGCAGCAGGCCGGTCGACGAACTGACCGCCCCGGTGGCGAGCCCCTACTGCGGCTGCTAGCGCGGTCCGAGGAGGGCGGCGAAGCGGGCGGCCTGGACCTCCCAGCGCCACTCGCGCTCGACCCACGAACGCCCCTGCTTGCCCATCGCCTGCGCCGCGGACGGGTCGCGCAGCAGGCCGGTGACGGCGCCGGCGACCGCGCCCACCGAGTGGCCGTCGACCACGACGCCGGTCTCACCGTCGAGGACGGCGTCGGGGGCGCCGCCGGAGTCGCCCGCCACCACCGGCAGGGCGGTGGCGGACGCCTCGAGGTAGACGATCCCCAGGCCCTCGACGTCGAGCCCGCGATGGCGGGTCCGGCAGGGCATGGCGAACACGTCACCGGCGTCGTAGTGCGCGGGAAGCTCCTCCCAGGGGACCGTGCCGGTCAGGCGCACGGCGTCCGCCACGTCCAGCTCGACGCGGAGCCGGTCGAGCGTGGTGCGGTACGGGCCGCCGCCGACGATCAGGAGGGCGGCGTCCGGGACGGCCCGCAGCACCTGCGGCCAGGCGCGGATCAGCACGTCCTGCCCCTTGCGCGGGACCAGCCGGGAGACGCAGACCACGACCGGGCGGTCCGCCAGGCCGTACCGGGCCCGGATCTCCTCTCCCCCGGCGCCGGGGTGGAACACCGTCTCGTCGACGCCGGGGGCCAGCCGCCGCATCCGCGCCGCCGCCGCGGGCGACAGCGCGCGGACCATCCGGCTGCGGGTGTACTCGCCCAGATAGGTGAGCACGTCGACCTGGTCCCCGATCCGGCGCAGCAACCGGCGCGACCCGGGCAGCGCCGCCCACCCCGCCTCGTGACCGTGCGTGATCCCGACGAACCGCTCGACGCCGGACCGCCGAAGGCGCGGGGCCAGCAGCCCGAGCGGCGCCGCCGCGCCGAAGACCACCGAGTCACAGCCCTCCGCGCGGACGATCTCGGCGGCGCGCCGCAGCACGGACGGGACCGGGAGCATCAGCGGCCTGGGGTGCCGGACCACCGGGAACGGCTGTGCGGCGTCGAACTCCGGAGCGCCCTCCCACGTGGGGGCGTACACGATGAGGGAGCCCGGCGGCCGGCGGACCGCCAGGTTGTGCACGAACGCCTGGATCCCGCCCGGCCGGGGCGGGAAGTCGTTGGTCAGGACGAGCGTCTTCCCCATCGTTGTCAGCATCGCATGTGTTCTGTGATCACCTTTACGCGCCCCCGTGACCAGAGCGAAACAGGGAGTTAATGTGGTTACGCGCGTCCTGGCCGCCCGGTCCCCGCCCGGCCTGCGAAGTGTGCATGGCGGACCCGACGAGGCACGGCGGTGAGCTTCACGACGAGGAGGAGCCACCCATGACCGAGACCCCCCGACCCCCGACCCCCCTCTCCACGATCGCCGATCCCGCCCCGCTCGGGCTGGCGGCGTTCGCGCTGACCACCTTCCTTCTCTCGGCGAAGAACGCCGGGTGGACCGACGGCACGGACGCCTGGCTCGGCTACGCGTTCGCGTACGGCGGCCTGATCCAGCTGCTGGCCGGCATGTGGGAGTTCCGCAACCGGAACGTCTTCGGCGCGACCGCGTTCGCCTCCTACGGCGGGTTCTGGATCGGCCTCGGGCTGTACGTCCGCTGGGTCGCGCCCACGGCCGCGGCGACGGCGGCGGCCACGAAGGCGAACCCGGAGCACCTCATCCAGAACGACCTCGGCTGGATCCTGCTGGCGTTCGCGATCTTCAACACGTACATGCTCCTGTGGAGCACCCAGGTGACGGCGGCGGTCTTCGGGGTGTTCCTGACCCTGGAGCTCACCGAGATCATCCTGTTCATCGGCAACCTGTCGCACAGCAGCGGCGTGATCAAGTTCGGCGGCTGGGTGGGAGTCCTCACCGCCCTGGTCGCCTGGTACGCGTCCGCGGCCGGCGTGGTCAACGGGATGGGCGGCCGGTACGCGCTGCCGGTCGGCGGACCGCTCGGCGGGCCCCGCGCCGTGGAGACGGCCCCGGTCACGCAGTAACCGCCGCGCTCACCATCCGTACGCCCTCGCCCACGGCCGGCCGTGGGCGGGGGCGTACGCGGTGAGAGGCGCGGGCCCGGTCAGGGACGGACACTCGGCGGGGGCACCGCGACGTGGTGCAGGCGGGCCCACGCGCGGCCCATCGCGATGCGCTCCGGCCCGGAGGGGTGGGTGTTCCAGAGCGCGTAGGCGAACGGGCTCGGGGACAGGTCGTCGAGGTTGCGGAGGCTGAGCGACCGCTGCATCGCCGCGAACGTCGCCGGGTCCCGCGTCAGCTCGAGGGAGTGCACGTCGGCCCGGGCCTCGATGTGGCGGCTGACGAGGTTCTGCGCGGGCGCCGCCGCCTGGGCGAGAACGGTGACCGCGGCCAGCAGCAGCGCGGTCGACCGCGGGTCGGCCGCCGACCGTACGCCGGCCCGGCGCAGCAGGCGCGGCGAGGTCATCACCAGGTAGAGGACGCAGGCGCCGGTCGCGACCCCGAGGCCGCCGACGAGGGTGCCGGTCAGCACGTCGTTCCGCTTGGCGTGGCCGAGCTCGTGCGCGACGACGAGCTCGACCTCCTTCGGCGACTGGGACGCCAGGAGCGTGTCGTAGACGACGATACGCCGGGTCGAGCCGAACCCCGAGACGTAGGCGTTCAGCTCCGTCGTGCGCTTCGACGCGTCGGCGACGAGCACGTCGCTCACCGGTACGCCGTCCGCGCGCGCCATCCGGAGCAGGTCCGTGCGCAACGGCCCGGCGGGCATCGAGGTGAAGGAGTTGAACAGCGGCTCGACCACCACCGGGTAGGCGTACGAGACGGCGGTGACGAGCAGGAAGCCGCCGACGGCCGCGCCCGCCCACCAGTGCCGCGGAAAGCGGCGGATGAGCAGGTGCAGGCCGAGCAGCGCGACGATCCAGATGACGAGGCTCACCCCGAACCCGGTGAGCCGGTCGCCGAACCACGATCCCCAGCCCTGGGTCGACAGGCCGTACCGTCGCAGCACCGACTCCGACCACGCGCCGAACGGCAGCGCGACCAGCTGGGTCAGCGCGGACAGCACCAGCGCGACGGCGATCAGCCGCAGGCCCCACCGCCACGGCGCGGGCCTGGTGTCCGACGGGGACGGCCGCCTGACGACCCTGCCGAGCAGCCGGGCGCCCCAGGGCGTCAGGCCGAGGACGAGGACCACCACCAGGCCGGCGGCGAGCCCGGCGTACGCCGGACCGTCCATGGCCGCGCTGAACCTCTCGTTGCGCGCGATCTGCTCCCGCGTGAAGTCGAGCGCCGGATCCGCGGCGGCCCGCCCGCCGGACAGCGGATGCCAGGGGGTCACCGCCGCCACGACGACGACCAGCAGCGCGCCCAGCACCGCGGCGGCGACGGCCGCGGCGCGCCGGGGCGCCCCGCGCGGCTCCACTCGGGGAGCGGACCCGAGATCGGCCTCGGTGCGCACGGGCGACCCGGCGCCCTCCTGCTCGCCGGCCTCCGTCAAGTGAGCTCCTTCCGCAGGTAGGCCCGCCACTGCGCGGCGAACCGGCTCGCGTCGACGCCGAGCACGTCACGCAGGGCGCGGTCCTCGATGCGCGGGTCGCCGGCGTCGCCGGGTACGGCCTCGGCGGTCCGGTACACCCGGACCAGCCTGCCCTCACCGTAGCGCTCCGCGATCATCCGGCAGGCCAGCCACGCCTCCTCGTACGCGGCGGACAGGCGTTCGCCCGACCCGGTGAAGGCGCTCCGACCCGGCGGCGCCGCCGGCAGGCCGTCGGAGGAGATCAGACCGGCCAGCTCGCGCGCCGCCGCCCGCGTCGAGACACCGGCGTCCTTGTAGCCGACGTAGTCGGCCAGCCCTTCGACCAGCCACATGGGCGTGTGGCCGTCGCGGGCGCCGCCCATCGCGACGTGGACGAGTTCGTGGGTGAGGACGACGTGCCGGCCGAGGCCGTTCAGCCGGCCGAAGGCGGTGGGGGTGATGACCACGCGGTCCACGCCGCCGTCGGCCTCGCCCGCGCCGCCGCTGACGGTCGCGAGCGCGGCGATGTCGCCGAGGTTCCGGACGTCCCCGACGAGCTCCTCGGCCTGCTGCTCCGTCGCGGGCGCGAGCGCCACGACGCGCCGTGCCCAGCGGTCGCCCACGACCTTCGAGACCAGGCCGACCCCGGTGTCCAGCCGCCGGGCGATGTCGCGGAGTTCGGCGGTCCGCGTCTCCGCGCCCTCGGTGACTCCGGTGCCGTCTCCGACCCCCGTGCCGCCCTCGCCGAGGACCAGGCTGCGTTTGCCACGGATGACGGTCAGGTCCGGTCCGTCCCAGATCTGCGGATCGTCGCGCAGGCCGTGCGTGGAGCCGTCGCCGGACACGACCCAGCCGGTGCCCTGGTGCCGCTGGAAGGTGAGGTACTGGGTGTAGGCGGCGTCCTTCGTGTCGAAGCCGCGCAGCCGGTAGGTGAGCGTCAGCCGCGCCGTCCAGCCGTCGTCGGCGGCCGCCGCGGCGCGGGTGTCCGCGAGCGACTCGCGCCACGCCGCCAGGGGGACCTTCGCCAGGTTGTCGAACAGCGTCTCCTGCCCGGCGCGGAACGCCTGCGCCGACGGGTCGACGGTGGCGAGGAAGGCCGTGCGGTCATGAGTGAGGACGGCGCGGGAGCGGCGTTGCAGCAGCGTCGTCACCGTCGCCGGGCTCGGCGCGGGCACCGTGGCCGCGCTCCGCAACGAGGCGGCCGCGTGCCCCGTCTCGCGGTGCAGGGCCGCGTAGCCGACCGCGGTGACCAGTTGCAGCGCGATCGCCACCCCGGTCAGCGCGGCGACCCGTCCCTGCCAGGTGCCCGCCGATGACATGCGCGTGATGGTAGCGGGCGAAACTGAGAACGCCGGGGCCGTCCGTGCGGACGACCCCGGCGATGATCAGCGGACTCGGCACCGGATGGCGCGCCATCGCGGTGCCGGCCCGGCGGACGGTCCGGCTCAGTACGGCCGGGCCGCGCCGTAGAACGCGTGCTTGTAGTAGCTGTTGTTGTCGATCCGGATCTGCTTGATCCGCGTGCCGGTGTGCGACGCGTGGATCATGTAGATCTTGTGGCCGACGACCTTGGAGATGATCCCGGTGTGCTGGTTGCCGTTGAAGTACACCAGGTCACCGGCCGCGAGGTTCTTCCAGCGAATGTGCCGCTTGATGTGACGGTGCTGCTGGCCCGCGGTGCGCGGCAGCCGGACGCCGGCCTTGCGGTAGGAGTACTGCACCAGACCGGAGCAGTCGAACGTCTTGGGCCCGGCGCCCCCGTAGCGGTACCACTTGCCGATCTGCTTGCGGGCGATCGAGACCGCCTCCAGACCGACCTTGTGCCGCTGGCTCCAGGACTTGTGCTTCGTCGTCGCCTTGGCAACGGTGACGGCCGTCTGGGGGGTCGCGGCGTGCGCGGCGGTGGCCGTCAGGGCGACGGGTGCGAGGACCGCACCCGCGGCGACCATGCCTCCGGCGAGGCGGAGGCGCAGGGACGAAGCGGTCGAGGGGTTGCGAGACAGAGGTCTCTCCTTCCACTACGCCTACCGGGTTAGCTGTCGGGTTCGGGCTGGAAGCCGCCCTACGGCATGCCTGCGGGAGAACAGGCGCCCCGATTCACCCCCGTGAAAGCCGCGCCTTTCGGCGCGGTCGGTTCCCCGGCCCCGTGTGCCCACGGATTAGGCGTGCACGGCCACCCGCGGCCCGGTCGGGCCACTTCGGTGATGACCGTGTCTCTGCATCTCTGACAGACCGGAAGCGGCGTGTCCGCACGGCGCGTGTCGAACCGCACCCCGCTGACCGAGGCCCCCTCCGGCCGAGCGGCACATGGCGTGCGCCGCGATCCGCACCGTCGGTGCGGAAGATTCGAAAGGTGTCGACGCCGGCAGGCCGACCGGATCCGGTCCGCGCCTCGGTGCGCCGGCCGGGAGTCCGTCCCCCCGGCCTGTCGGCGTCCGTTGTTCAGTTGTCGGTCGGTCTCAGATGAGCCGGCCGCCGCCCATGAAGGTCGAGGTGTACCAGGCGTCGCTGAGGTTGGAGATCTTCACGACGTCGCCGGTGTGCGGGGCGTGCAGGAACTTGCCGTTGCCCAGGTAGAACCCGACGTGCCCGAGGTCATGGAAGAAGACGAGGTCACCGGGCTGCAGGTCGGCCTTGGAGATCCGGCGGCTGGCGTCCCACTGGTCCGGTACCCAGTGGTTGAGCTTGATGCCGACCTTGCGGTAGGCGACCATCGTGATCCCGGAGCAGTCCCAGGTGCTCGGGCCCGAGCCGCCGAAGACGTACGGCTTGCCGAGCTGGGCGCAGGCGAACTTCAGCACGGTCTCCGCCTTGCCCGAGGCGAGGACCGAGCAGTTCTCCTTGGAACTGCCCGGATCGATGCCGGCGCCGAGCTTGCGGACCAGCTTGAGCTGCCGCTGGATGGCCGCGTTGGCCTGCTTGCGCTGCGTCTCGAGCTGGTTCTTCTTGGCCGTGAGCTGCTGGGCGGCCTGGACGCGCAGCGCCTGCTCACGCTCCAGCCGCTGCGCGGAGGCGAGGTACTGCTGGAACTCCGCCGACCGGTTGTGCGCGATCTGGTTGAACGCCGACATCTGCGAGAGCACGGCGTCCGGGTCCTTGGAGCTCACCAGCTCGGGGATCGAGCCGTTGTCCCCGGTCTTGTAGGCGTCGACGGCGAGCTGCGCGACCCGCAGCCGCAGCTGCTGGAAGGTCTTGCGCTCGGCCTGCACCGACTTGCTCAGCGCGTTGACCCGGCTCTGGGCCGCCTTCCAGTCCGCCTTGGTCTGGTTGTACTGGTTGCTCAGCTGGTCGACCTTGTCGTTCAGCTGCGCGAGCTCCTTCTTCGCCGCGCTCAGCGAAGAGCCGGGGTCCGCGTGCGCGGGAACCCCCGGCAGGGCGAGCCCCGCGACGGCGACGAACCCGACGGTCGTCAGGAACCGGCGGCCGGTCCTGGGCATGATCGTACGCTCCTTGGCCATGATGATCCGTTCCTAGAGCGCGCCCGCGCCGACGTAATGCGAGCTGTACCAGGGGTTGCTCAGGCTGTCGATCTTGACGTACGAGCCCGTGTGCGGCGAGTGGATGAACTTGCCGCCGCCCACGTAGATGCCGACGTGCCCGAGGTTGTCGAAGAAGACCAGGTCGCCGGGGGACAGGGCGGACTGGGGAGTGACCCTGGTGGTGGCGTCGTACTGGTCCGGGACGACGCGGGGAATGGTCCTCCCCGCCGCCGCGTAGGCCTTCATCGTGAAGCCGGAGCAGTCGTACCGCGGGCCGGTGCCGCCGTAGAGGTACGGCGTACCGCACTTGCTGTAGGCCCACTCGAGTACGGTCCGCGCCTTGCCGGTCGCCGAGCCGTGGTAGCCACCGCCGCAGTTGCTCGCCACGGGACCGCTGTCACCGCCGCCGGAGTCCGCCGCCGGGCCCAGCTTCTTGACCAGGGCCTTCTGCTGCTCGACCGACTTCTCGATGGTCTTCTTCTTGGCGAGGAGAGCGTTCTTCTTCTGCACCAGGTCGGTGGTGCCCTGCTCGGCCTGCGCCTGCTGCCGCTGCAGCAACTGGGCGGCGTTGAGGAACTGGGCGAGCTCGGTGGAGCGGTTCTTGGACAGCTGCGCGAAGGCCGACATCTGGTCGAGCACCGTCTGCGGGTCCTTGGCCGAGACCAGGGCGGGGATGTCGGCGCCGTTCGAGCCGTTCTTGTACGCGGACGCGGCCATCTGCGCGACGCGGACGCGGAGCTCGGCCCACGACTGGCGCTGCTGCTTGACCGAGGCCTTGAGCGCCTTCAGCTTCTTGTCGGCCGCCGCCCACTGCTCTTTGGCCTTGTTGTAGTCGTTGTCCAGGTGGTCGACCTGGGAGTTCAGCTTGGCCAGTTTGGCCTTCGCCTGACTCAGCGTCTCCTTGGGCTTCGCCTCGGCCGTACCGGCCGGCAGAGCCAGCGCCGCTGAGGCGGCGACGCACAGGGTGGCCAACGTGCGACCGCGGATCCAGCCGCTCATCGGCCGTCCGACGGCTGAACCGTCGGCACTGCGCTCTGTTGCCACGATTTGCGGCACGCCCCTCTCCCACTGTCCGCCTACCGGGTTAGCTGACGGATTCGGGCGTGGAAGTCGCCCTACGGAGCGCGCAGCGCTCCGATTCACCCCTGAAACCTGGTTCCCCGGCTCGTCGTGCCGGTGAGGATCCTACGGCCCGGAACCCGGGCGTCCTCACCGAACGTGACGACTCGGCGGAAGCCGTCGCCGTCGCCTGGGGGGCGACGAACCAGCGACCGGCTCAGCGCGTGAGACTAGTCAAGTCTCACGCTGGTAACAACCGCTTCTCCGGGAATTCGAGCAATTCACGTCATTTGAGCAACAGGGCGCGCGCGGATGGTCACGATGCGCGGTCGATGGAGATCGTCATTCGCAGGGGCGGGATCAGCCCCTCCGCGGCGAGAATGCCCAGCGCGCGGCGCTCGAGTGGATCAAGGTCCAGGCCGGACTCGGGGATGGCGGGCATCATGGTGACGACGCAGTCGGCACAGCCGACGTTGCGTAGCTCACACTTGTCGCAGTCGATGAGCACGAATTCCTCCTCGTGTCGTCGTCATTGCCAGACGTTACGAGGACCCACCGACAATTCCCCGCGCAATATCGCGCGGGCCAGGGCGGGAACGGACGGTCAGGTGCGGCCGAGACGGCGGAGGAGGAGCGACGACGGCGCCGGCCGGGCGTCGGCCCGCCGGGCCGAGTCGCAGACCTCCTGGTCGGAGGAGATGACCACCACGGCGCGCCCGCTCGGCTCGGCGCGGACCAGGTGGCCGATCAGCTCGTCGGCCGTCTGACCGGGTTCGCTGAACAGCACGCGCACACCGCGCGGCGCCTGCACGGCGACGGGGGCGTTCAGCTCCGCGCCGTCGAAGACCACCGTCACCTCCGCCTTGGTCTGCGCGTGCAGCACGCCCAGGCCCGAGACGAGGCGGGACCGCTGGTCGGCGAGCGGCAGGTCGCCGTACCCGGTCTTGGTGACGTTGTAGCCGTCGACGATGAGGTGGACCTGCGGGAGGGTGAGCAACTGGTCCAGGAGCGCCGGGTCGCTGTCGGCCAGCGCCCGGCCGGGCAGCGTGCGGTGCCCGGGGCGGCTGGGCGTGATGCCGCCGACGCTGTCGGCCGGCCGGGTGATGCCGGGCGGCAGCGCGATCTCGTCGCGGAGCCCCTTGGCGGCGTCGGTGAGGGCGTCGAGGAGGACGCGCAGCCGGGCCTCGTCGACGTTGCGGCCCTCGCGGGCGGCGCGCCGGGCGCTCTCGGCGGCGGCCTCGGCGTGTGACAGGCGGCTGCGCAGCCGGCGCAGGTCCGCCTCGGCGGCGGCCGCCGCGACGGAGGACGCGGCGCGCTCCTCCCCCAGCCGCCGGTCGAGCTCCTCCGCCCGCGCGTGCTCCCGCTTCGCCTTGCCCCGCGCCTCGTGCAGCCGCTTGCGCAGCTCGGCGTTCTCGGTGCGCAGCTCACGCAGCTCGGCGCGGAGCTTCTCGGTCTCCTCCGACCGGGTGGCCTTCACCGCGGCGATCTGGTCCCGGAGCTCGGCGACCTGGCGCATGACCTTGGCGTCCTCGGCGGCCACCGCCGACCGCTCCAGGTCCCGGCGCGCGGTCTCGATCCGCTCGGCCCAGTCCGGCGGGCGCAGCAGGTACGCGAGGGCGGCAACGGTCACCGGGTCCGCGGCGGGCGGCACGGCGCCCGAGCCGACCGCCTCGGCCAGCACCGGCTCGCTCTCCCGTACGACGTCGGCGACACGCTCGCGGAACCCGCTGTCGTCCTCGAGCTGGGCGGCGATCAGCGTCGCGGCCAGCCGGGCGCGGCGCCGGGGCTCGAACCGGGCGACCCGCCGGAGCGGCGCCGGGACCTCGTCGGGGCGCAGCCCGCCGATGACGCCGGCCGCGGCCTCGACGACACGCTGGCGCACCGCTTCGGGGAGCGGCTGATCGAGGTGTTCGCCCGGGCCGGTGTCGATGGTCTGCTCCTCATGGTCGCGGGGCGGTGCGCCGGGACGCGTGCGCCGGGCTCCGTGTCGCCGTCGCTGCCCAGCGTAGACGCCTCGGCGACCTGCGGTCCGCAATCCCTCCGACGAATACCACAAGGTATCCGCGCGCCGGGCCGCCGCGCCGAATGTGGATACCGCGAGGTAGCCCCCGCACCCGGCCGCCGGAACGATTGTCGGTCTTCCCGCGTACGGTTCCGGCATGGCCTCCGTCGGCCCTGCGGTGCAGGGCACCCTCGATGACCTCGGCACCCCGCTGGCCGGCGTCACCTTCGTCGTCGTCGACCTCGAGACCACCGGAGGGTCGGCCAAGGAGGACGCGATCACCGAGATCGGCGCCGTCAAGGTGTGCGGCGGCGAGATCGTGGGTGAGTTCGCCACCCTCGTCGATCCCGGGATGGCGATCCCTCCCTTCATCTCGGTGATCACCGGCATCACGCAGCAGATGGTCGTGGCGGCTCCCCGCATCGGCGAGGTCCTGCCGTCGTTCCTGGAGTTCGCCAGGGGCGCGGTCCTGGTCGCGCACAACGCGCCGTTCGACATGGGCTTCCTGAAGGCCGCCTGCGCCGCGCAGGAGCGGCCCTGGCCGGCGCCGCCGGTGGTGGACACCGCCGACCTCGCGCGCCGCGTCCTCACCCGTGACGAGGTCCCCAACTGCAAGCTCGCCACCCTCGCCCGCTTCTTCCGCGCCCGTGTCGAGCCCTGTCACCGCGCGCTCACCGACGCCCGCGCGACCGTCGACGTCCTGCACGGTCTGCTGGAGCGCGCCGGGGCGTTCGGCGTGGAGTCCCTGGAGGAGCTCACCGGCTTCCAGCGCGCGCCGACGCCGGAGCAGCGGAGCAAACGCCACCTGGCCGACGGTGTGCCCGCCGCGCCGGGCGTCTACCTCTTCGAGGACGCGCGCGGCGAGGTGCTCTACGTCGGCAAGAGCGGCCGGCTGCGCAGCCGCGTCACCTCCTACTTCACCGCCTCGGAGACCCGCCGGCACGTCCGCGAGATGATCGGCATCGCCGAGCGGGTCCGCACCATCGTGTGCGCGAGCCCACTCGAGGCCGAGGTCCGCGAGCTGCGGCTCATCGCGGCGCACAAGCCGCGCTACAACCGCCGGTCGCGCCACCCGGAGCGGGCGGTCTGGCTGAAGCTCACCGCCGAGTCCTTCCCCCGGCTGTCGATCGTCCGGGAGGTGCGCGACGACGGCGCCGCCTACCTCGGCCCGTTCGGCAGCACCCGCACGGCCGAGGAGGCGCGCGCCGCCGTGCACGACGCCGTCCCCCTGCGCCAGTGCACCCAGCGGCTCACCCTGCGGCTGATCGAGACCCGCCGGGCCGCCACCTGCGCGCTCGCCGAGCTCGGCCGCTGCGGTGCCCCGTGCGAGGGCCGGCAGGCGCCGGAGGACTACTCCCGCCACGCCTCCCTGGCCCGGCGGATCCTGGAGGGCGACGTCCGCCCGGTCGTCGCCGCCGCGCGGGCCCGCATCGACCGGCTCGCCGGCGAGCTGCGGTACGAGGAGGCGGCGGTGCAGCGCGACCGGCTCGCCGCCTTCGTCCGCGGCGCGGCGCGCTGCCAGCGCCTGTCCGCCCTGGCCGGGCTCGCTCAGCTGGTCGCGGCCCGGCCGGCCTTCGACGGCGGCTGGGAGCTGCACGTCGTCCGCCACGGGCGCCTCGCCGCCGCCGGCACCGTCCCACCGCACGCCCACCCCGTCCCGTACGTCGAGGCGCTGGTCGCCACCGCCGAGACCGTACGGCCCGGCATCGGGGCCACCCCCCGGGCCTCCGCCGAGGAGATGGAGTGCGTGCTGCGCTGGCTCGACTCCCCCGGCGTGCGCCTCGTCGAGGTCGACGGCACATGGACCTGTCCGCCGCACGGCGCCGAGAGCGTGCGTCAGTGGATCGAGAGCGCCGCCGCACGCCCCGATTCCCGTAAGGTTGACCGCGCCGGTCGGCCGATGCGATAGGAGCAGGTGTGGCGCTGCCGCTGTACGACAACCAGCCGACGCGGCGCGCGCCTCTGGTCACCTACCTGCTGATCGCCGCCAACGTGGTCATCTTTCTGCTGTCGCCGATCGCCTCGATCGGCCACCACGACGAAGGCGTCGAACAGCGCCGGTGCGAGCAGGTGACGTTCCTGCTGAAGTACGGCGCCGTCCCGAAGGAGATGGTCTCGAACCGGCAGAGTCCGGTGCCGGAGGAGGTCGCCCACGTCTGCGCCCCGAAGCCGTTCCACAAGCGGCCGTGGCTGTCCGCGCTGTCGTCGATGTTCCTGCACGGCGGCGTCGCCCACATCCTCGGCAACATGGTGTACCTCTTCATCTT
The DNA here is from genome assembly GCF_039542035.1 of Actinoallomurus liliacearum. Lineage (NCBI taxonomy): Bacteria > Bacillati > Actinomycetota > Actinomycetes > Streptosporangiales > Thermomonosporaceae > Actinoallomurus > Actinoallomurus liliacearum. The sequence goes on along the minus strand of NZ_BAABHJ010000016.1, from coordinate 32,045 downwards.
CGGCGCGGCGACCGAGGACCGCCTCGGACGGCTCCGGTTCCTGGTCTTCTACCTCCTGGTCGGCTACATCGCGGCGTACGGTTTCGCGATCACGTACCCCGGCTCCGACACCCCCCTGGTCGGCGCGTCGGGCGCCATCGCGGGCGTGCTCGGCTCCCACCTCGTGCTCTATCCGCGGTCGCGGACGATCGCGCTGATCCTGTCGATCTTCCCGTTCCGGCTGCCGTCCTGGACGCTGCTCGCCCAGTTCTTCGTGTTCCAGTGGCTCAGCCTCGGCGACAGCCAGAGCCAGACCGCGTACGTCGCGCACATCTACGGCTTCGTCGCCGGGGTGATCGTCGGCCTGCTCGTCCGGCGCGGCACCGTGGCCCGCAAGTCGGCCGCCCTCAGCTGGACCTAACCCCTCCACTAGGCTTTGCGACGGGCGATCCGACATCGCGCGCAACCCACGCAGGAGGCATTCCGTGATCACCGCCATCGTGCTCATCAAGGCCGACGTCTCGCGCATCCCGGAGGTCGCCGAGATCATCGCCGGCCTCGACGGCGTGAGCGAGGTCTACTCGGTGACCGGGGAGTTCGACCTGGTCGCGCTGGTGCGCGTGCGGCAGTACGAGCAGATCGCGGATGTCATCCCCGGCGGCCTGAACAAGGTCGCCGGCGTGACGCACACCGAGACCCACATCGCCTTCCGCACGTACTCCCAGCACGACCTGGAGGCCGCCTTCGCCCTCGGCCTGCCGGACGGGGACTGACCAGGCCGGGGCGAGCGGCGCCGGCGAGTCCGCCCGTGCCCGCCCCGGCGATCACGCTGCGGCCCGCGTAGGCGAGTCGCCCCTCGTGCTCGGCGCCTCTCCTTCCAGAACACGCGGAACGGCCCGCCACCCGGGATCGGGTGGCGGGCCGTACTCGTGTGCGGGTGGCGGTGTCAGTGGTGGCTGATCGCCCTGCTGCCGCCGGTGCCGCCGGGCTCGACGCCGCCCGCCTGGAGGTCCTCCTCCGCGTGCGGGCTGGTGTCGTCGTGCCCCTCGTCGTGACCGTCCGCCGGGACGTCGTCGGCGGTGAAGGCGCGGTTGAGGTTCTTGCGCAGCTTGCCCAGCGGGCCACGCGCGGACGGCGCCGGAACGCCGTTCTCGTCCTCGTCCTCGATCGCCAGCTCCGGCAGCGGCTTCTTGCCGGTGAGCACCGCCTTGTCCTCGTCGCGCGCCGGCTCGTGCACCTCGATGAACTCGCCGCTCGGCAGCCGCATGATGACGCCGGACTCGACACCGTGGTGCAGGATGTCCTGATCCTTGCGCTGCAGGCCGAGGCAGAGCCGCTTGGTGACGAAGTACGCGATGGCGGGGCCGATGAAGACGGCGAACCGGAAGAACCACGTCGTCGCGTACAGGGACACGTGGAACTTGTCGGCGAGGACGTCGTTACCGCCGGCCAGCCACAGCAGACCGTAGAACGTGACCGCGGTCATGCCGACGGCGGTACGGAACGGGGCGTTCCGCGGCCGGTCGGCGATGTGGTGGATCCGCTTGTCGCCGGTGGCCCACTGCTCGATGAACGGCCACAGGGCCGCGCCGGTCATGACGAGCCCCAGCGGCACGAGCGCGGGAACCAGGACGTTCCACGAGACCGTGTGACCCCACAGGTTGGTCTCCCAGTTGGGCATGATGCGCAGCGCGCCCTCGAGGAAGCCCATGTAGAAGTCGGGCTGCGAGCCCGCCGTGATCGAGTCGGGCGTGTACGGGCCGAACAGCCAGATCGGGTTGATCTGGGCGAACGTCGCGAGCAGCGCGATCACCGCGAAGGTGAACATGAAGAAGGCACCGGCCTTGATCATGAACACCGGGAAGAACGGCTTGCCGATGACGTTCTTCTCCGCGCGGTTCTTGCCCGGGAACTGGGTGTGCCCCTGGTGCCACAGGATCATGAAGTGCGCGCCGACCAGCGCCAGCAGGATGCCGGGGATCAGCAGAACGTGCACCGTGTACAGGCGCGGGATGAAGTCGTGGCCCGGGAAGTCACCGCCGAAGGCGAAGTAGAACAGGTACGTCCCGACCAGCGGGATCGACTGCATGACGCCCTGGGTGATCCGCAGACCGGTGCCGGAGAGCAGGTCGTCCGGCAGCGAGTAGCCGAACAGGCCCTCCAGCAGCGCCAGCGTGAACAGGCCCAGGCCGATCAGCCAGTTGACCTCGCGCGGCTTGCGGTACGCGCCGGTGAAGAAGACGCGCAGCATGTGCACCGTGAGCGAGGCCACGAACATGATCGCGGCCCAGTGGTGGATCTGCCGCATGAGCAGACCGCCGCGCACGTCGAAGCTGATGTTCAGCGTCGAGCTGTACGCCTCGCTCATGTGCACGCCGACGAGCTTGGTGTAATGCCCGTTGTACACGACCTCGGACATGCTGGGCTTGAACCACAGCGTCAGGAACGTGCCCGTCGCGAGCAGGATGATGAAGGAGTAGAGCGCGATCTCCCCGAGCATGAACGACCAGTGGTCGGGGAAGACCTTCTTCATCTTGCCGCGGAGGAATCCCGCGGTGCCGAAGCGCTCGTCGAGGAAGCCGATCGCGCCGTCGACCGCCTTCGGGGGTGCTTGCGTCGTCATTGGTCGCTCACCGATCCTCGCTCATCGAATCGGTCGCCGATGAGGGTTGTCATGCCTTGGGCCTCCCCCGCTCCCAGAAACTGGGTCCGACCGGCTCGTGGAAGTCGCTCGTCGCGATGAGGTAGCCCTCGGAGTCGACGCCGATGGGCAGCTGCGGCAGCGGCCGGGCCGCCGGACCGAAGATGACCTTGGCGGCGTCGAGCGCGTCGAACGTCGACTGGTGGCAGGGGCACAGGATGTGGTGCGTCGTCTGCTCGTACAGCGCGGCCGGGCAGCCGACGTGCGTGCAGATCTTGGAGTAGGCGATGATGCCGCCGACGTTCCAGTTCTCCCGGCCCTTCTTGACCTTGAGCTGGTCCTCCGGAACGTTGATCAGCAGCACCGTGGCCTTGGCGAGCTCGTCGAGGTTGTCCTCGGCGCCCTCCGGGATGACGGTGATGATGCCGCCCGGGGAGTTGAAGTCGGACGGCTTCAGCGGCTGGCCGGTGCCGTCGACGACGAGCCGGGTGCCCTTCTTCCACGAGGTGTGGCGGAGCTTCTTCTCCGGCAGCGGGCCCAGGTCGCGCAGCAGGATCAGCGGGAGCAGACCCAGCGGCGCGGAGGCCAGCAGCAGCGAGCGGCGCAGCAGCGGCCGCTTGGTGATGCCGCTCTCCTCGGCGCCCTGGAGGAAGTACTCGTTGAAGACCTGCCGGTCCTCGGCCGGGGACTCCAGGTCGTGCCGCTCCTGGATGATCTCCTTGGTCGCCATCAGGTGACGAACCCAGATCGTCATGCCGACGGCCATGCCGAGGAAGATCACCGTGAGCGCGCTGCCCAGGGCGTAGTTCGAGTGCATCGCGCGGACGATGTCGTCGTTGCCGACGTGGCCGGGCCACACGGCGTAGAAGACGATGAACGCGACGCCCGCGAGGAAGGTCAGGAAGAAGAAGAACGCCGCCGCACGCTCGGCCTTGCGCGCCTTCACCGGGTCGAGCTTGTACCCGGTGCTCTCCCCGCCGTCACCCTCGGACGGCAGCAGGTCATGGCTCTGCACCTGCGGCGGAGTGCCGATGACGCGCTTGGGCGCCCGCTCCTCTTCGGAGGGCGCTCCGTGAGTCTCGTTGGTCTCAGACATTGTGCTTCTTCTTGGGCTTCCTGGCGGTGATCCACATCGCCGCGATGACGATCAGTCCGAGTCCGACCAGCCAGCCGGCCAGGCCCTCGGCCACCGGGCCGACCCGGCCGAGACCGTTGCCGCCGGGGTTCGGCTCGCTGCGGGTCTGGGTGACGTACGCGATGACCGCCCGCTTCTGCGCCGGCGTCAGCGTGGTGTCGTTGAAGACCGGCATGGCCTGCGGACCGGTGAGCATGGCCTCGTAGATCTGCTCGGGCGTCGCCTTGTCCAGCGGCGGAGCGTACTTGCCTCCGGTCAGTGCCCCACCGGAGCCGGCGAAGTTGTGGCACTGCGCGCAGTTCGCCCGGAAGAGCTTGCCGCCCATGGCCGCGTCGCCGCTCGCCGGGTCGACCTGGTCCTTCGACGGGATCGCGGGGCCGCCGCCGAGAGAGGCGATGTACGCGGCGATCTGACGCGTCTGCTCCTCGTTGAAGACCGGCTTCTTGCGCGGAATCTGCGCGCCGAGGTTCATGGCGGGCATCCGCCCGGTGCTGACCTGGAAGTCGACCGAGGCCGCGCCGACGCCGAGCAGGCTGGGGGCGTTCTTCGTACCCTCGGCGTTGGCTCCGTGGCAGCTCGAGCAGGCCTGGTTGAACAGCTGCTTGCCCTTGGCCACGTCCTGGTCCGACGCCGCCGCGGCGGCCGCCTGTGCTCGGTCAGTGCGCGGCGAAACACCGGCGTAGGCGACGCCGATGATCGCGAGCGCGGCCAGCACAACGGCGTAGCCCGCCCACGGGCGCCGTCGCCATGCGGTGATCCATTTCACGGAAGAGATCCCTCGTTCTGGGTCAGGTGAAGATCTTGTCGATCCCGTAGATGGTGAAGAACAGCCCCACCCAGACCGCATCGACAAAGTGCCAGTAGTAGGACACGACGATGGCGCTCGTCGCCTGCTCATGTGTCCAGCGCTTCGCGGCGTACGTGCGTCCCAGCATGAAGATGAACGCGATCAGTCCACCGGTCACGTGCAGGCCGTGGAAGCCCGTGGTCAGGTAGAAGACCGAGCCGTACGCGCTGCTGGAGATCGTCGTGCCCTCGTGAATGAGACTGCGGTACTCATTCAGCTGGCCGGCCACGAAGACCGCGCCCATGAGGAAGGACAGGACGTACCACTCGCGCAGACCCCAGCGCTTGAGGTTGAAGATCGACCCCAGGCGCCTGACCTGACCCCGTTCCGCGGCGAACACGCCCATCTGGCAGGTCACACTGGACATCAGCAGGATGAAGGTGTTGGCCGAGGCGTACGGGATGTCCAAGTGGGCCTGGGGCCACGCGCCGCCGTCCCCCTTGGTCACCGACCGGATGGTGAAGTACATCGCGAACAGCGCCGCGAAGAACATGAGCTCAGACGACAGCCACACGATCGTGCCCACGCTTACGAGGTTGGGCCGGTTGGCGTGGGACCGGGGTGCCGTTTCTGTCGCGGTTGCTGTTGCCACGGGCAGCATTATTGCGGCACCTGCCCGCGCTCCGTGCAGGACCCCCCTGTAGAGGCGATTCGCCTCCTCACAGCACGTCGCCCGCGCCCCGGACGGACGGCCCTACCCGCCGCCGCGCCATCTCCCGGTAGCATCGAGCACGTATCACGCGACCACGTAACCCATGGATGAGCCGATGAGCACCGAAGAGACCATGAAGGTCCTCGTATTCAGCGACGACGCGAACACCCGCAACGAGGTGCGACTCGCGATCGGCCGCCGCCCCGCGCCCGGCCTGCCGAAGGTCGAGTTCGTCGAGGTCGCGACGGAGCCCGCGGTTTTCGTCCACCTCGACAGGGGCGACATCGACGTGGTGATCCTCGACGGCGAGGCGCGCCCGGCCGGCGGCATGGGCATCTGCCGGCAGGCCAAGGACGAGATCTACCACTGCCCGCCGATCATGGTCATCATCGCCCGCCGCGACGACGGCTGGCTGGCGACCTGGTCCCGCGCCGACGCCGTGGCCTCCCAGCCGATCGACCCGGTCGCGCTGGCCGAGGGCGTCGCCGACCTGATGCGCCGCCGCCTGGAGGGGCGCGTCGGCGACTCCGAGCCCCGCCTGTCCGTCCAGTAGCCGTCCGCCGCCGCGGACGCCGGCGTACCCCGAAGAGGCACCCATGGACCCGCGTACGACGTGGCCCGCGCTCCTCAACGCGCTGATCGACGGCGAGTCGCTGTCATCGGACGAGACCGCCTGGGCGATGAACGAGATCATGTCCGGTCAGGCGACCGACGTGCAGATCGCCGGTTTCGCGGTCGCGCTGCGGGCCAAGGGCGAGACCGTCGCCGAGGTCGCGGGGCTCGCCGAGGGGATGCTCGGGCACGCGCGGCCCATCACCGTGCCCGGCCGCGCGGTCGACCTCGTCGGCACCGGCGGGGACCGCGCGCACACCGTCAACGTCTCCACCATGGGCGCGATCGTCGCCGCCTCCGTCGGCGCGCGCATGGTCAAGCACGGCAACCGTGCCGCGTCGTCGTCCTGCGGCGCCGCGGACCTGCTCGAGGAGCTCGGCGTCGTCATCGACCTGCCGCCGGAGGCGACGGCCCGGGTCGCCGACGAGGTCGGCATCACGTTCCTCTTCGCGCCGCTCTACCACTCCGCGCTCAAGTACGCCTCGAAGACGCGCGCCGAGCTGCGGGTGCCGACGGTGTTCAACTTCCTCGGGCCGCTCACCAACCCGGCCCGGCCCTCCGCTCAGGCGGTGGGCGTGTTCCACCCGCGCATGGCGGGGATCATGGCCGGAGTGTTCGCCGAGCGCGGCTGCTCGTCGCTGGTGTTCCGCGGCGACGACGGGCTCGACGAGCTGACCACCACCTCCACGTCGGTCATCTGGGTGGTCCGCGACGGCACCGCCACCGAGACCGTCTTCGACCCGGCCGACCTCGGCATCCCCCGAGCCACCCCGGACGACCTGCGCGGCGCCGACGCCGCGCACAACGCCCGCGTGGCCCACGCGGTGCTGGGCGGGGAGCGCGGCCCGGTGCGCGACATCGTGGCCCTCAACGCCGCGGCGGCGCTCGTGGTGGCGGAGGGCGCCCCTCAGGCCGACGCGCTGACCGAGACGCTCGCGGCGGCGTACGCCCGCGCCCTGGAGGCCATCGACTCCGGTGCGGCCGCCGCCCTGCTGGACCGCTGGATCGCCGCCACCCGCCGCCACGCGGCCTGAGCCCCACCGCGCCGCCTGAATTCCGCGGCGCGCCACGACGCACGCCGTCGGCCGCTCCCGTCGGCGCCCAGCCTGCCGCGACCCTCACCCGGCCTTGAGGCGCGGGTGCGGACTCTCGGTGCCTGCGCGGAATGCTCGGTGAACGTCGCGCGCCCGACCGCGCACGTGGGGCGAAGCCGGCTGAGCCGGGCGGGCCGCTGTGGTGTTCGCCGAGACTTCTGTACGGCCCATGACATACGGAAGGCCGGCACCGCCTGCGCGGTGCCGGCCTTCCGTTGCCTCTGCCTCAGTGCGAGAAGTGGCCTCGGTAGTACTCGAAGACGAACCCGATCGCCGCGAGGACGACCCCGAGCATCCCGATGAGCAGCAGCCACCAGCCGAACACGGCGCCGAGCGCGGCCGTCGCGGCGGCGAGCGCCGTGAACAGCGGCCACCAGCTGTGCGGGCTGAAGAACCCGAGCTCACCGGCGCCCTCGGCGATGTCGGCGTCCTTGTCGTCCTCCGGCCGCGGGTCGATCCGCCGGCCGGTGAACAGCAGGTAGAAACCGGTGAGGCCCGCCAGGCCGATGGTCAGCGCCAGCGCCGTCGTACCGGTCGGGTCGTGCGACCACAGCCAGTAGATGGCGTCCATCACCGCGAAGAACAGGGCGCAGAAGACGAACAGGTAACCCTCGATCTTCATGTCAGTCCTCCTTCCCGGCTCCGGCCGTCACCGCGGCCTGGTCCGTGTGCGGGTAGTGCAGATCGAACGCCGGGCGCTCCGACCGGATCCGCGGAATCGAGGTGAAGTTGTGCCGCGGCGGCGGGCAGGACGTCGCCCACTCGAGCGAGTTGCCGAAGCCCCACGGGTCGTCGACGTTCACCCGCTTGCCGCTCTTCGCCGTGATGAAGACGTTCCACAGGAACGGGATCATCGACACTGCGAGGATGAACGCGCCGATGGTCGAGACGACGTTCAGCGCGGTGAACTGCTTGGCGTAGTCCGGGACACGCCGCTGCATGCCCTCCGCGCCGAGCCAGTGCTGGACCAGGAAGGTGGTGTGGAAGCCGATGAACAGCAGCCAGAAGTGGATCTTCCCGAGGGTCTCGTTGAGCATCTTCCCCGTCATCTTGGGCCACCAGAAGTAGAAGCCCGCGAACATCGCGAAGACCACGGTGCCGAACAGCACGTAGTGGAAGTGCGCGACGACGAAGTAGGAGTCGTTGAGCTGGAAGTCCAGCGGCGGCGAGGCCAGGATGATGCCGGTCAGGCCGCCGAACAGGAACGTCACCAGGAAGCCGATCGACCAGAGCATCGGCGTCTCGAACGTCAGGTGCCCGCGCCAGATCGTGCCGACCCAGTTGAAGAACTTCACACCGGTCGGGACCGCGATCAGGAACGTCATGAACGAGAAGAACGGCAGCAGCACCTGGCCGGTGGGGAACATGTGGTGCGCCCACACGGTCACGGACAGGCCCGCGATCGCGATGGTGGCGCCGACCAGGCCGATGTAACCGAACACCGGCTTGCGGCTGAACACCGGCAGGATCTCGGTGATGATGCCGAAGAACGGCAGCGCGACGATGTAGACCTCTGGGTGGCCGAAGAACCAGAACAGGTGCTGCCAGAGCATCGCACCGCCGGTGGCCGGGTCGAACACGTGCGCGCCGAGCTTACGGTCGGCCTCCAGGGCCAGCAGCGCGGCGGCGAGCACCGGGAACGCCATCAGCACGAGGATCGAGGTCAGCAGGATGTTCCACGTGAAGATCGGCATCCGGAACATCGTCATGCCGGGCGCCCGCATGCAGAAGATCGTCGTGATGAAGTTGACGCCACCGAGGATCGTGCCGAGGCCGGAGAGCGTCAGACCCATGATCCACAGGTCGCCGCCGACCTCCGGGGACCGGACGATGTCCGAGAGCGGGGTGTAGGCGTACCAGCCGAAGCTGGCGGCGCCGCCCGGCGTGAGGAATCCGATGAGCGTGATGCTGCTGCCGAACAGGAAGAAGTAGAAGCTCAGCATGTTCATGCGCGGGAACGCCACGTCCGGCGATCCGATCTGCAACGGCATGATGACGTTGCCGAAGCCGATGAACAGCGGCGTCGCGAACATCAGCAGCATGATCGTGCCGTGCATGGTGAACAGCTGGTTGAACTGCTCGTTGCTCAGGAACTGCAGGCCCGGCTTGGCCAGCTCGCTGCGCATGAGCAGCGCCATGATGCCGCCGATGCCGAAGAACACGAACGACGTGATCAGGTACATGTACCCGATCACCTTGTGGTCCGTGGACGTGAGCCACGACACGAGGACGCGGCCCTTGCTCGGCCGCGGCCGGAACGCCGGCGCGGAGGGGGTGGAATGAGTGATGGTCGTGGTCACTGAGCGCTCCCGCTCGCCTGGTGGCTCGAGATGAACTGCTGGAACTCCTGCGGCGTGACGATCTTCACCTGGAAGAGCATCCGGCTGTGGTCGACGCCGCAGAACTCAGCGCAGCGTCCCTCGAACGTCCCCGTCTTGGTCGGGGTGACCTCGAAGTCCTGTCCGCTGCGGGCACCGGGAAGGATGTCCCGCTTGAAAATGAACGAGGGGACCCAGAAGGAGTGGATGACGTCCGTCGAGACCAGGTGGAAGCGTACCCGCTGCCCGACCGGGATGACGAGGACGGGCTTGTTGGTGGCGTCGGGGCTCGTGGGCTGACCGACGATCGGCTTCGTGTGGTACTGCGGGTAGTCGAACTGCCAGCTCCACTGGAAGGCGGTCACGTTGACCTGCGTGACCTGGCCCGGATCGTTCGTCTTGCTGACCTTGTTGAGATACGTCTCGTCGCGCGCGGTGAAGTAGAACAGCACCGCGATGATGATGAACGGCACGACGGTGTAGAGCATCTCGATCGGCAGGTTGTACCGGACCTGCGGCGGCAGCTGGTCAGAACGCTTGCGGTGGAACAGCACCGCCCAGATGATCAGCCCCCACACGAGCGCACCGACGACGAACGCCGCGATCCATGACCCCTGCCACAGGGTCACGACGCGCTTGGCCTGCTCGGTCACCGGTGTCGGCAGACCGAGACGCTTGCCTTGGCCTGAGCACGCCGTCGTGGCGAGCGCCAACATGGAGAGCACCACGGCGCCCTGCAGCATGCGTCGCCGCGGGCTCGGCGCTCCAGTGCGCACGTGCATGTGCCGCTTCCTACGGCGGGTCGGACTCACGGATTGCCTTCCCACGATGAAGCCCGAATCTCCGGGCGATCAGTTCGATGTTCACGCTTGTCGACCAAACATTAGCGTGAGGGTCGCGGACACCCACTTGGGACCCCCATTAGTGTCTTCTTCGTGGCCTACTTCGATGCGGCGTCCACCGAATCCCTGCATCCGGCGGCCCGGGACGCCCTTGTCTCCGCGCTGGACGGCGGCTGGGCCGACCCGCAGCGGCTCTACGGCGACGCGCGGCGCGCCCGGCTGCTGCTCGACCAGGCGAGAGCCAAGGTCGCCGTCGCGTTCGGCGTGCGCCCCGACGAGACGTACTTCACCTCCTCCGGCACCCAGGCGGTGCACCTGGCGATGCTGGGCACCCTGTCGGCCCGCCGCCGGACCGGCCGCCACCTGGTGGTCGGCGCCGTCGAGCACTCCAGCGTCCTGCACACCGCGGCGCTGCACGAGCGCGAGGGCGGGAAGGTGACCACGGTCGGCGTGGACCGTACGGGCCGGGTCGACCCGGAGGAGTTCGCGGCGGCGCTGCGCCCCGACACGGCACTGGCCTGCCTGCAGTCCGCGAACCACGAGGTCGGCACGCTGCAGCCGGTCGCGGAGGTGGCCGAGGCGTGCCGCGCGGCGCGCGTCCCGTTGTTCGTCGACGCCGCGCAGTCCGCCGGCCGGATCGAGGTGCCCACCGGCTGGTCGCTGCTCGCCGCCAGCGCCCACAAGTGGGGCGGTCCGCCGGGCGTCGGCGTCCTCGTCATCCGGAAGAACACCCGGTGGCGGTCGCCGCTCCCGGAGGACGAGCGTGAGGGCCGCCGGGTCCCCGGGTTCGAGAACGTTCCCGGAGCCGTCGCCGCTGCCGCGGCGCTGGAGGCGTACGCGGCCGAGCTGGAACGCGACGGCCCACGGCTGTCCGCACTGGTCGACCGGATCCGCGACCGCGTGCCGCAGCTCGTCGAGGACGTCGAGGTCATCGGCGACCCCGTACGCCGCCTGCCGCACCTGGTGACGTTCTCCTGTCTGTACGTCGAGGGCGAGGCGCTCCTCACCGAACTAGACCGGCTCGGTTTCGCCGTTTCTTCCGGCAGCTCCTGTACGGCCGATACGCTGCGTCCCAGCCACGTCCTGGAGGCAATGGGGGTGATTACCCACGGGAACGTCCGGGTATCGCTCCCTCGCGGAACCAGCGCGACCGACGTCGACCGTTTCCTCGCGGTTCTTCCCGGAGCCGTGGCCAGACTCCGCCGTACGGCGGGGGTGACCAGTCAGTGAGTAGGGAGATGCGATGGGGCTGAGGCGCCGCCGGGCCGAGCGGGAGACGCCGCAGGAGGCGATGCCCCCGGCGTATCACGGACCGCTGCCGGTCCTGACCATCGACGCGCTCGGCCGTAAGTGCCCCATCCCGATCATCATGCTCGCCGAGCGCATCGGCGAGGTGCCGGTCGGCCAGATCATCGCGGTGCAGGCCGACGACGTCGCCGCGCGCACCGACGTGCCCGCGTGGTGCCGGATGAAGTCCCAGGACTTCGTCCGCGAGGAGACCCTCCCCCGCGGCTGGGCCTTCCACGTACGCCGCACGTATTGAATTGCGCTCGCTCCGCGAGCGCGGTTCGCCGGTGCCTGATGCACCGTCTAACGGGTGAGCGCTCGCTCCGGCGGATGGCGGCGGAGCGAGCGCTTCGGGTACTGGTCAGAGGTGGTGGGCGACCTCGGCGGCGGCCTGCTCGCCGTACGCGTCGGCGAACCGCTCGACGAAGCGCTCGCCGTGGAGGGTGTACTCCTGCGGGCCGGCGACCTCCAGCGCGTGCGCCGCGATGAGGTTCCCGGTCTGCGCGGCGCGTTCGAGGGACAGTCCCCAGGCCAGCGCGGTCAGGAACCCGGCGCGGAACGCGTCACCGACGCCCGTCGGCTCGACCTTCTGAACCTCCGGGGCCGCTTCGACGTGCAGGCTCGGCTCGCCGACGCGGTCGATGCGCACGCCCTTCGGGCCGAGCGTGGTGACGCGGACGCCGACGCGGGAGAGGATCTCCTCGCTCGACCAGCCGCTCTTCTGCTCGCACAGCGACGCCTCGTACTCGTTGGTGAACAGGTACGCGGCGCCGTCGATGAGCTCCCGCACGTCGTCCATCCGGGCGAGCTGCTGCGACGGGTCCGCGGCGAACGGGATCCCCCGGGTGCGGCACTCCTCCGTGTGACGGATCATCGCCTCGGGGTCGTCGGCGCCGATGAGGACCAGGTCGATGCCGCCGAGCCGCTCGGCGATCGGCTGCAGCTCGATCTGGCGGGCGTCGCTCATCGCGCCCGCGTAGAAGGAGGCGATCTGGTTGTGGTCCTGGTCGGTCGTGCACAGGAACCGGGCGGTGTGGTGCAGGTCGGAGACGTGCACCGCGGACGTGTCCACGCCGTGCCGCTCCAGCCAGGAGCGGTAGTCGGCGAAGTCGTCGCCGACCGCGCCGACGAGGACCGGGCGCTGGCCGAGCAGGCCCATGCCGTAACAGATGTTGGCCGCCACGCCGCCGCGCCGGATCTCCAGCTCGTCGACGAGGAAGGACAGGGACACGGTGTGCAGCTGGTCGGGGATGAGCTGGTCCGCGAACCGGCCCGGGAAACTCATCAGATGGTCGGTTGCGATGGAGCCGGCTACAGCGATGCGCACGACGTCGATCTCCTCGTCGGTTCGGCGGCCCCGTCATCACCGCGAGGCCGTCTCGAATGGCGGTCCAAACCCGGCAAGGGTACTGCGTCACCGGCCGCTGAAACGCCCGATGCCCGTGCCCGGGGTGGACCCGGTCACGGGCATCGTCGCGTGAAGCCCTAAAGGCTCAGTGGAACGAGTCGCCGCAGGCGCAGGAGCCGCTGGCGTTCGGGTTGTCGATCGTGAAGCCCTGCTTCTCGATGCTGTCGACGAAGTCGATCGTGGCGCCGGTGAGGTAGGGGACGCTCTTCCGCTCGACGCGCACGGCGAGGCCGTTGAAGTCCTGAACGAGGTCACCGTCCAGCTGGCGGTCATCGAAGTAAAGCTGGTAGATCAGGCCCGAGCACCCACCCGGCTGGACCTGCACACGCAGTGCGAGACCTTCTTCGCCCTGCTGGTCGAGCAGGCTCTTGGCCTTCTCCGCCGCGGCGTCCGTGAGGACGACGCCCTGCTGCGTGCCGGTCTCGGCTGGAACCGTCATGTGCTGACTCCCGATTGGCTCGGTCGCCTTGTGGCGGCCGTGGTGTTGTCGCTTGCCTCTCCGCACAACGTACCCGCTGCCCGGGGGCATTCCCCAATGGACCGGTTCTTTCACAGCCGCTCCCGGCGGCTTGACCGACGCCGCGTACGATGACGTATCGTCAAAGAGACGATAAGCCTGTCAAGGGAGCCTCCCAGTGACCATCGACATCGGCAGCCCCCTGCTGCTCCTCGGCCGCGGCGCCGACCCGGCGAGCGAGCGCGGGGTCTCCTGCCCGGGCGACCTGCCGCCCGCCTCCGACCCGGCCCTGGTCGAGCGGGCCCATGCCGCCAAGGCCGCCCTGGGCGAACGGCTGTTCGTGCTGGGCCACCACTACCAGCGCGACGAGGTCATCCAGTTCGCGGACGTCACGGGCGACTCCTTCAAGCTCGCCCAGGAGGCCGCGGCCCGGCCGCAGGCGCCGTACGTCGTCTTCTGCGGTGTGCACTTCATGGCCGAGTCCGCCGACATCCTGACCCGCGCGGACCAGCGGGTCGTCCTGCCGGACCTGGCCGCCGGCTGCTCGATGGCCGACATGGCGACCTACGACCAGGTCGAGGAGTGCTGGGAGGTCCTGGAGGACGCGGGGATCGCCGACGACGTCGTGCCGATCACGTACATGAACTCCTCGGCCGACATCAAGGCGTTCGTCGGCCGGCACGGCGGCACCGTCTGCACGTCCTCCAATGCCCGCCGCGCCCTCGAGTGGGCGTTCTCCAAGGGCTCGAAGGTGCTGTTCCTGCCCGACCAGCACCTGGGCCGCAACACCGCCGTGCTGGAGATGGGCCTGGGACTGGACGACTGCGTGGTCTACAACCCGCACCGGCCGGACGGCGGGCTCGGCGCGGACGAACTGCGGGCCGCCACGATGATCCTGTGGCGCGGGCACTGCTCGGTGCACGGGCGGTTCAGCAAGGAGTCCGTCGACGACGTACGGGCGCGCATCCCCGGCGTCAACGTGCTCGTGCACCCCGAGTGCCGTCACGAGGTCGTCAAGGAGGCCGACCACATCGGGTCGACGGAGTACATCATCCGCATGCTCGACCAGGCCCCGGCCGGGTCGGCGTGGGCCGTCGGCACGGAGCTCAACCTCGTGAAGCGACTCGCCGACCGGCACCCCGACAAGACGATCGTCTTCCTGGACAAGACCGTCTGCTTCTGCTCGACGATGAACCGCATCGACCTGCCGCACCTGGTCTGGTCGCTGGAGTCCCTGGCCCGAGGCGAGGTCGTCAACCAGATCACGGTCGACGAGGAGACGGCGCACTACGCCCGCGCCGCCCTCGACCAGATGCTCGCCCTCCCGTAGCCATCCGATCCCTGGCGGTCGCCATCCCGGCGGCGGCCAGGGATTCCGCTGTAGGTCGGCTTGTCAAGCCGGCTCGACGAGCTCGTTCAGCAGCCGGAGCATCGGTTCAGGATCGCCCAGCATGCTGGCGATCGATGCCTCCCTATTACGGTCCGCGTCGAGTCCATGCCAGTTGATGGTGAACCCTGCATCTCGGGCAAGTTGCCCGAAAAAAGCCCGTTGGGTACGGCCGTTGCCTTCCCGGAAGGGATGGATGGCGTTGACCTCGCCCAAATAGAAGGTGAGCCTTTCGACGAACTCGTGTCGTTCGAGTCTCCTGAGGTAGCGCTCGCGGAACAGGTTCCGGAAGATCTCGTCCGAGATCGACTGGATGTATTGAGGCAGGCAGAAGTGCCGGCCTTTGGCGATCACCACGGTTCTTAACTCACCGGCCCAGGGGTAGATGTCACCGAAGATCGCCTTGTGGAACGCCTGCAAGTGAGCAAGATCGTATTTCCCCGGCAGCGAGCGGGTCTCAAGCCGGGCGAGCATCAGGTAGGTCAGATCGGCCTCAGCCTGCGACAGCTCATCCGAGTCGCTGATGCCGAGCCTGTTGATGAGGACTCCGGTTGACGGATCTGTGTAGGGGCCGTTACTCACAGACGCCGATACTGCCGCAGAGTCTCCTCGTACATGTCCGTTTCGCTGATCTCACCTCTGGCCCAGCGCTCCGCTCGTGCGACTGCTTCCGCTGAGGGAACCAGACCCTCAGCGCGAATCGATCCCTCGGCCAGATCGAGCGCGCGACGCCGCCGCTTGTACTCCACGAACTCTTCGTACGCCGCATACGGCAACAGAACGGCCTCGGGCTTGCGCTGGGATCCGAAGACCACAGGCTCTGCGGACGCCCCCTCGCGGCGGAATCGCGCGACCGTCTCGGAAAGACGCCGGCGCACCTCGGACAACGGGTGCACGGAAAGCGCGAAGGACGTCATGTCTCTAAGAATACTTGCTACTTGTACAACTCGCTGTACAACTTAGACGCGGAGGCGGTGGGCCTCGTCGAACAGAGACGCCTCGGCGAGGCGGGTCGTGATGTACGCGCTGACGGCCGCGGCCGCGAGCTGCATGTACATCACGACGATCTGGTAACGGATCGCGGTGAGCGGGTCGACGCCGCCGAGGATCAGACCGGTCATCGCGCCGGGCAGGGTGATCAGCCCGACGACCTTCGTGGAGTCGATGACGGGCAGCAGGGCGGTGTGCAGCGCGTCACGGGTGTGCGGGGCGAACGCCTCCCGGGCGGTGAGGCCGAGCGTCAAGCGGGCCTCGATCGCGGCCCTGCCGGAGGTGACCGCGTCGCGTACGCGCCGCAGAGCCAGGCCCACGGCCTGCATCGAGGCACCGATGATCATCCCGGCGACGGGGACGACGACGCGCGCCTGAGCGGGGATGACGTCGAGCAGCACGAGGGCCAGCAGCGTCGTGCCGCCGCCCGCGGCCAGGCCCGCGGTGGCCGCCACCCGCGACCGGGGTACCCCGGAGCCGCGCCGCCCGGCGACCTGCCCGGCGATCACCACCATGACCGCCGCCCAGGCGAACGCCCCCGGCAGCCCGGCGTACCTGAAGATGGCGAGCAGCAGGGCGCCGACGGCGACGAGTTGCACGCCCGCGCGGACGGCCGCGATGACGAGGTCGCGGCTGATCCGCAGGCGCGCCCGCGCGACGATGCCGAGCGCCAGAGCGACCAGTGCGAGCGAGGCCACGACGCCCGGCCACGAGGGGACGTGCACCTCGTGAGTCACGCGGCCTCCTTCGTCGGAGGGGCGACCAGAGACACTGCACTCACGGCTCGCTCGCTCCGCTCACTCACGCGGCCGCCTCGCTCACGACGCCACGGCCCGCAGGTACTCGATCTCCTCGGGAGGGCCGTGTTCGGTGAGCCGTCCGGCGCGCAGGACGATGACGTCGTCGGCGAGGCGCCGGGCCTGTGCGGTGTCGTGGCTGACCAGGACGGCGGTGCCGCCGGCCGCCCGCAGGTCCTTGACGACCTGTTCGATGGCCTCGGCGCTGGCGCGGTCGAGGGCGGAGGTGGGCTCGTCGAGCAGGAGCACCTCGGGGCGGAGCGCCAGCGTACGGGCCAGGCAGACGCGCTGGGCCTCTCCCCCGGACAGCCCGGCGGTCGGGCGGTCGGCGAAGGTGGGGGGCAGCCCGGTCTCGACGAGGAGCGAACGTGCGTCCTCCTCCGTGAGGTCGGGACAGCCGACCCGCAGATCGTCCAGGACGGTGTCGGTCAGCAGGGTCGGCTGCTGGGCGACGAGGCCGACGCGGCGGCGCAGCGCGAGGACGTCGAGCGCGGGCAGCGGCGTGCCGTCGAGCAGGACGCGGCCGCTCGTCGGCTCCAGCATCCGGTTGAGCAGGCGCAGCAGCGTCGACTTGCCCGCCCCGCTGGGCCCGGCGATCGCCGTACAGCGGCCGGATCGGATGGTGGCGCCGACGTCCTCGAGGATGACCGCGTCGCCGCGGCGGACGCGGACGCTCTCCAGAACGAGGGTCACAGCCCGGGAGCGCCCCATACCGGGAACCACCGGCTCAGGTCGCCCTCGACCGGCAGGTCTGCGCCGACCGCGCCGCGGACCTGCAGCTCCACGGCGTTGTCCCGCTTCTCTCCCGGCAGTGGGGCGAAGGGGTAGAAGGTGCCCCGCTTGTAGAGGTAGACGAGGCCGAAGCGTTTGCCGTCCGGTCCGGTGAAGGCGACCAGCGAGCACAGCAGCTGCGGGCCGAACCCGCCGGCCTCCAAGGCGGCGTTGACCGCGTGCAGGTCCGTGACCAGGCCCACGAGGTCGGTCGGGGCGTGCCGGGCGACCAGCCAGGTGTAGCCGTACGTGTCGGTGCTCAGCTCGACCTTCGGTCCGTCGCCGGCGTCCAGGAGCTCGCGCACGTCCTTCTCGATCTGCGCGAAGGCCGCGCCCTCGGCCGCCCGGAAGCAGACCGCGCCGACGCCCGTCGGCGTCAGGCCGGCCGCGGCCTCGAGTGTCACGGCCGCGGTCGGCAGCGCGAACAACCGGTCGAGGTCGGGTTTCTTGGGCTTCGACCGGCCCAGCAGCGTGTCGAGGAACCCCATGGTCACACTCCCCTGCCGAGCTGGGCGGAGATCTTGGCGAGCTGCTCGAGCCGCTGGTCCAGCGACGGGTGGGTGGAGAAGAGCGTGGAGATGCTGATGCCCTTGGTGAAGGCCGGCGCGAAATAGAAGGCGTTGAACGGCTCGGCCGCCCGCAGGTCCTTGGTCGGGATGCGGGACATCTCTCCGGTGACCTTGGTGAGCGCGGCCGCCAGCGCGGAGGGCCGCCCCGTGAGCAGCGCCGCGGCGCGGTCGGCCGACAGCTCGCGGTACCGCGACAGGGCGCGGGTCAGCAGGAAGCTGATGGCGTAGACGGCGGCGCTGACGCCGATGACGACCAGCAGCACCATCGCGGTGCTCTGGTCGTTGTTGTTGCGATTACGGTCGTTGAAGCCGCCCCACAGGCCCCACTCGAGGCCGAACCGCGTGAGCAGGCCGGCCAGGATGCCGAGGAACGACGCGATCGTCATCACCGCGACGTCGCGGTGGGCGACGTGCGACAGCTCGTGGGCCAGCACGGCCTCCAGCTCGACCGGGTCGAGCCGCCGGAGCAGGCCCGTGGTGACGCACACCACGGCGTTCTGCTGGTTGCGTCCGGTGGCGAAGGCGTTCGGCACGTCGGTGTCGGCGATCGCCACCCTGGGCTTCGGCATGTCGGACATGGCGCAGATCCGGTCGATCACGCCGTGCAGCTCCGGTGCCTCTTCCGCCGACACCACGCGCCCGTGCATGGCGAACAGCGCGAGGCGGTCGGAGAAGAAGTACTGGGCGAGGAGGAAGGCCACGGCGATGACCAGGACGACCAGCCATAGCCGTGGCACGAACACGAAGAAGAACCCGACGAAGACGACGTACAGCAACCCCAGCAGGAACATCGTCAGCAGCATGCGCGATGTGAGTCCTCGGTCGGGCGCGAAGCGCGAGCGCTCCATTGTGTTGTCCCCTTCCTCCCCGTCCGACGCTTTCTACTGGTGAAACGCGCGAACAGGCCCGCTTGTGCCGTAACGGGTCAGTCGGGGATGAGCCCTTCGTCACCCAGCATCGCGCGGACCTCCTCCATCGTGGCGTCCGCGGGAGGAAGGATCAGATCCGACGGCTCGAGGTCCTCGGGCGGCAGCGGCTTGCCGACCGTGCGCACCCGCTCGAGCAGCGCGTGCAGCGCGCCGCGGAACTGGTCCTCGTCGCCGGACTCGATCGCCTTCTCGAGCTCCGCGTCGAGGTCGTTCAGCGCGGACAGATCGCCGTCGGCGACGTCGAGCTGTCCCTCGCCCATCAGCCGGACGATCACTGGCCCTCCCCCGGCTGATGGGGCCGCTGGATCTGCGGCTGGGCCTGCTGGTGCGGCGCGGCCTGGTGCCCCTGCGGCTGGCCCGGCGCGGCGTCGATCTGCTTCGGCGCGGTGCCCATGCCCAGCTCGGCCTTCATCTGCTCGAGCTCGAGGTCGACGCCCGGGCCGCTGCCCATGCGGTCCAGCTCGGCCTGGATGTCGTCGCGCGGGCCGGAGTAGTCCTCCAGGGCGCCGGAGGCGAGCAACTCGTCGATGGCGCCGGCGCGCGCCTTCATGTTCTCGGTCTTCTCCTCGGCGCGCTGGATCGCCAGGCCGACGTCGCCCATCTCCTCGGAGATGCCGGAGAACGCCTCGTTGATCTTGGTCTGCGCCTCGGCCGCCGTGTAGGTGGCCTTGATCGTCTCCTTGCGCGTACGGAAGGAGTCGACCTTGGCCTGCAGGCGCTGGGAGGCGAGCGTGAGCTTCTCCTCCTCGCCCTGCAGCTGCTGGTACTGCGCACGCAGATCGTTCAGCTGGCCGTCCAGACCCGCCCGGCGGGTCAGCGCCTCGCGGGCGAGGTCCTCCCGGCCGACCTGCAGGGCCTTCTTGCCCTGCTCGGTCAGCTTGTTCTGCTGCTGCTCGAGCTGGTTGATCTGGAGCTCGAGACGCTTGCGGGAGGTGGCGACGTCCGCGACGCCCCGGCGGACCTTCTGCAGCATCTCAAGCTGGCGCTGGTAGGAATAGTCAAGGGTTTCACGAGGATCTTCCATCCGGTCCAGTGCCTTGTTGGCCTTGGATTTGAAGATCATCGACATACGCTTCATCACGCTCATCGCGCGTGGCCGGTCCCTTCTGCTGGTGCCTCACAACGCTGCTGGGGTTCGCTGACCACCCTACGCGTTAACGTCCAAGACAGTCATTATGTTCGCCGCGAGCGCCGGTAGGCTGATCTGCGTGTTCCGACGCCGTACCGATACCGACACGCAGGAGCCCTCGACCACCCCCGAGATCGTCAAACCGGGGGGGAAGGGCCGTCCCACGCCCAAGCGCCGCGAGGCGGAGAGGCGCAACCGCCAGCCGATCACCGCGCCCAAGTCGCGCAAGGAGGCCTACCAGCAGGCCCGTGACCGGCAGACCCGCGACCGCCAGAAGGTCAAGGAGGGCATGGCCCGCGGCGACGACCGCTACCTGCCCAAACGCGACCAGGGGCCGGCCCGCCGGCTCGCCCGCGACTTCGTCGACTCCCGGCGGACGTTCGGTGAGTACTTCATGTACCTCACCCTGCTGATCCTGCTGCTGGCGATGGTCGCGCCGCTGACCGTCAAGGCGTACGTCTACCAGTTCGGCTGGCCGGTCATGCTGGTGTTGATCATCGGCGAGTCGCTCCTCCTCGGCAGGCGGGTCAAGAAGCTCGCCCAGGAGCGCTTCCCCGACGACAATCTCCGCGGTCTCGGCTTCTACGTCGCGACCCGGTCGATGCAGATCCGCCGGTTCCGCATGCCGCAGCCGCGCCTCAAGCCGGGGCAGAAGGACCAGGTCTGACCCTTCGTCTTAGGGTGCGGTCATGGAGTTCCGTCATTTGGGCCGCAGCGGCCTCATGGTCAGCGAAATCTCGTACGGCAACTGGATCACGCACGGCTCCCAGGTGGAGGAGGACGCCGCCAAGGCGTGCGTCCAGGCGGCCCTCGAGGAGGGCATCACCACCTTCGACACGGCGGACGTCTATGCCGGCACCCGCGCGGAGGAGGTCCTGGGCCGCGCCCTGAAGGGTCAGCGCCGGGAGTCCCTGGAGATCTTCACCAAGGTCTACTGGCCCACCGGCTCCGGTCCCAACGACCGCGGCCTGTCCCGCAAGCACATCTTCGAGTCGATCCACGGCTCGCTGCGGCGCCTGCAGACCGACTACATCGACCTGTACCAGGCGCACCGGTTCGACCACGAGACGCCGCTCGAGGAGACCCTCAAGGCCTTCGACGATCTCGTACGCCAGGGCAAGGTGCTCTACATCGGCGTGTCGGAGTGGCGCGCCGAGGAGATCGCCCGTGCGCTGAAGATCGCCGACGAGATGGGCCTGGACCGGATCGTCTCGAACCAGCCGCAGTACAACATGATCTGGCGGGTCATCGAGTCCGAGGTCGTGCCGCTGTGCGAGAAGGAGGGCGTCGGGCAGATCGTCTGGTCGCCCATCGCCCAAGGGGTGCTGACCGGCAAGTACGCGCCGGGCGCCGCCCCGCCCGCGGGTTCCCGCGCCACCGACGAGAAGAGCGGCGCGGCGTTCATCCAGCGGCTCCTGGACGACGAGGTCCTGACCCGCGTGCAGCGGCTCAAGCCGCTCGCCGATGAGGCGGGCCTGTCGATGGCGCAGCTCGCCATCGCGTGGGTCCTGCAGAACCCGAACGTCTCCTCGGCCATCATCGGCGCCAGCCGCCCCGAGCAGGTGCGGGACAACGTGAAGGCCGCCGGCGTCAAGCTCGAGGCCGAACTGCTGCAGCGCGTCGACGAGATCCTCACGCCGGTCGTCGAGCGCGACCCGGCCAAGACCGTCAGCCCGTCGCGGCGCCCGTAACGGGACCGCGTCCGCCGGCTCTCCCTCCAGGAGAGCCCGGCGGACGCCGACCGCGGCGTTCGGGCCCCGCCGCCCGGGCGCGCCGATCGCGGACGAGGCCGCCCGGCCGGCCCACCCACCGGCCCGGCCGTGTCGCGGACCGCCCGCCGTCCGGATCGTGTCGCGAAGCGCGCCGGTCAGCCGCCCTGCGGGTGGAGGCTCATCGGGCCGTACTCCACGCGCCCGTCCTCCAGGAGGGACACCTGGTCGACGCCCGCCTCCAGGAGGCCGCGCCAGTTCTCCCCCACCCAGGACTCCGCGTCGGCCTGAGTGGTCCAGGTCTCCTCGCCGAAGCCGGGCGCCTCCACCGGTGTCCCGTCGGACTTCTCGTACCGCCAGCTCCAGGGCATCGCTCTCCTCATCTCCGTGCGGCTCGCCCGGCCGCTTCGACCGGGTGCCGCGGCAGCCTCCGAGGTCGGCGTCGCACTCGGACCCACCTCATGATCCGCAGGTTACCGGGGTCGGTCGTTTTGACGCGGTTCACCGCCCCGTGGTCAACTCATCGGCAGCAGCACACGCGCCACGTGGGGGAAGCCGGTCGAAGTCCGGCGCTGACCCGCAACCGTAGGCCTGCGGGCACCCCGCCCGCGGCGAGCCGGAATGCCCGCGCCGGCGCGAGCGGCTCCGTCGTTCCGTCGTGGTCTGCGGATGGAGTCCGGGCGCGTGCCGCGTTCGGCGCGCCCGCTTCACCGGGGACCGCCTTCCCCCAGAAAGGCGCCCATGCGCAAGATCGCAGCCGGTGTCCTCGCCGCCGCCCTGCTGTTCGCCCCCATGCCCGAGGCGCACGCCGACCCCATGACGTTCTGGGGGTACTGGCAGGCCAAGGGCGACACGTGGGCCTTCGCCAGCACGGGCCCGGCCCAGGCCCATCCCAAGGACGGCGCGGTGGAGGGCTGGCGGTTCGCCAGGTCCAGCGGGAACACCGGCACCCCGCCCCGCGCCAAGCCGGACTTCGCCACGATCTGCGGATCCACGGCCGCGGCTCCGGCGGGCAAGAAGCGCGTCGCCGTCGTCATCGACTACGGCGACCCGGCCGACGCCCCGAAGGATCAGGTCCCGCCGGCCGCCAGGCAGTACTGCGCGACCGTCCCGCAGAACGCCACCGGCTCTGACGTCCTCGCGGCGGCGGACCGGCCGGTGCAGACGGACAAGAGCGGGCTGATCTGCGCGATCCACGCCTTCGGCCCGTGCGGCGTCCCGGGCCTCGCGGGCCGCGTGTCCCCGTCGCCGGGCGTGCTGTCCAAGAAGGTCGAGAAGGACTCCGGTACGCCGGTCGGGCTGTACGCCGGGATCGGGCTGATCGTGCTCGTCGCCGCGGGCGGCGGGCTGGTCGCGGTGCGCCGGTCGCGTCGATGACTCGACGGCTGCACCCGGGCGCGTGGTGGCTGTGGGCGCTGGGACTCGCGACGGCGGCCACGCGGACCACCGATCCGCTGCTCCTCCTGCTGGTGGGCACGGTGACCGGAACGGTCGTGGCGGTGCGCCGCACCGATGACCCCTGGGCGCGGGCGTACGGGATGTTCCTGCGGATCGGCTTCGTCGTGGTCGTGGTGCGGCTGCTGTTCGGGGCGGTGTTCGTGGCGCAGACCCCGGGCACCACGCTGGTCACGCTGCCGTCGGTGACCCTGCCGTCCTGGATGGCGGGGCTGCGGGTCGGCGGGCCGGTGACCGCCGAGGGCCTGGCCGTCGCCGGGTACGACGCGCTGCGGCTCGCGACCGTCCTGGTCTGCGTCGGCGCGGCGAACGCGCTGGCCGCCCCGAGCCGCCTGCTGAAGTCGGTGCCCGGAGCGCTGTACGAGGTGGGCGTCGCGGTCGTGGTCGCGATGACGTTCGCGCCGCAGGCGGTCGCGCACGTACGGCGGGTGCGCGACGCGCAGCGCCTGCGCGGCCGCTCCGACCGGGGGATCCGGTCGCTGCGGCGGCTCGCCATGCCGGTGCTCGAGGGCGCGCTGGACCGGTCGGTGCAGCTGGCCGCCGCGATGGACGCGCGCGGGTACGGCCGTACCGCCGCCGTGCCGCGCGCCCGGCGGCGGGCCACCGCGGCGCTGGTCCTGGGCGGGCTCCTCGCGGTGTGCGCCGGGCTGTACGGGCTCCTGGACGGGCAGGCGCAGGCGGCGCTGGGAACGCCGCTGCTGGTCGCGGGGGCGGTCGCCGCCGCGGCCGGCCTGTGGCTCGGGGGCCGCCGGTCGCCGCGGACCCGGTACCGCCCGGATCCGTGGGCGCTGCCGGAGTGGGTCACCGGCGGTTCGGGCGTGCTGGCCGCCGCCGCGATGACCGTCGCCGGCCTCATCGGCACGGACGGCCTGCGGCCCATGCCAGGGACCGCGCCCGGTCTGCCCGTCCTCCCGGCCGCCGGGGTGCTGCTCGCCCTCGCCCCGGTGCTCCTGCGGGGGATCCGGACATGATCCGTTTCGACCGGGTCGGCTTCCACTACGGCGGCGCGCCGGTGCTCACGGACGTCGACCTGAGGATCGAGGAGGGCGAGCTGTGCCTGGTCGCCGGGCGTACGGGCACGGGCAAGTCGACGCTGCTGCGCGCGGTGAACGGCCTGGTCCCCCACTTCACCGGCGGGGTGCTGACCGGCCGGGTGACCGTCGCGGGGCGGGACACCCGCGACCACCCGCCGCGTGAGCTCGCCGACCTCGTCGGCTACGTCGGCCAGGACCCGCGGGCCGGGTTCGTCTCCGACGTGGTCGAGGAGGAGCTGGCGTACGGCATGGAATCCCTGGGCCTGCCGCCGGACGTCATGCGGCGGCGTGTCGAGGAGACCCTGGACCTGCTCGGTCTGGCCGGGCTGCGGGACCGCCCCCTCGGCACGCTGTCCGGCGGGCAGGCGCAGCGGGTCGCGATCGGCTCGGTGCTCACCACCCATCCGAGGGTCCTCGTCCTGGACGAGCCGACGTCCGCGCTGGACCCTGTGGGCGCCGAGGACGTCCTGGCCACGCTGCAGCGCCTCGTGCACGACCTCGGCCTGACCGTCCTCCTCGCCGAACACCGCCTGGAGCGGGTCGTCCACCTGGCCGACACGATGGTGCTGCTGCCCGGCGACGGGCGGCCGCCCGCGTACGGCCCGACCGGCGTGATCATGGTGGACTCCCCGGTGGCGCCGCCGGTCGTCCAGCTCGGCCGGCTGGCGGGCTGGTCGCCGCTCCCCCTGTCCGTGCGGGACGCCCGGCGCGCCGCCGCTCCGCTGCGGGAGCGCCTCGCCGCGGCGCCGCCGCCCGCCCCGTCCCCGGGGCCCGGCGACGGCCGGACGCTCGCGTCGGTACGCGGCCTGGAGGTCCGGTACGGCCCCGTGCCGGCGCTGCGCGGCGTCGACCTGTCCGTCGCCTCGGGCGAGGTGATCGCGCTGATGGGGCGGAACGGCGCCGGGAAGTCCTCGCTGCTGCGCGCCCTGGTCGGTCTCGTACGCCCGTCGGGCGGACGGGTGCGGGTCGGCGACGCGGTGCCGCACGAGACGCCGCCGCGCGTCATGGTCCGGAACGCGGGCCTCGTCCCGCAGGACGCCGCCGACCTGCTGTACGCCGAGACGGTCGCGGCCGAGTGCGCCGCCGCGGACCGCGACCTGGCCGCGGAGCGGGGCACCTGCCGCGCCCTCTTCGAGCGCCTCGCGCCCGGCGTGGACGACGCGCTGCACCCGCGTGACCTGTCGGAGGGACAGCGGCTGGCCCTCGCGCTGGCCGTGATCCTGACCGGGCGGCCGCCGCTGGTCCTGCTGGACGAGCCGACGCGCGGCCTGGACTACACCGCCAAGGAACGCCTGGTGGAGATCGTCCGTGACCTGGCCGCCGACGGGCACGCGGTGGTCCTGGCCACCCACGACGTCGAACTGGTCGCCGAGGTCGCGACGCGCACCGTGGTCGTCGCCGAGGGCGAGGTCGTCGCCGACGGTCCGACCGCCGAGGTCGTGGTGTCCTCGCCCGCGTTCGCCCCGCAGGTCGGCAAGATCCTCGCTCCGGCGCCGGTCCTCACGGTGGGCCAGGCAAGGGAGGTGCTGCCATGACCGGGCGAAGCGAGGGAATCAATAGGCACAGCACCTTGGTCATGAGGACGACGAAGGAGGTCCCATGACCGCGGTCCGGCTGCGCGCGCGCTCCGGAACGGCGCTGCTGCTGGTGTCGCTGGCGGGGCTGGCCGCGTTCTGCTGGCCGCTGTTCGTCACGCCCGGGGCGCGGATCGGCCAGTCGACCTTCGCCCCCTGGATGTTCGTGCTGCTCCTTCCGCTGCTGCTCGCCGTGGCGCTCGCCGAAATCGCCGAGGGCGGGATCGACGCAAAGGCGATCGCGCTGCTGGGCGTGCTCGGCGCGGTCGGCGCGGCACTCCGGCCGCTCGGCACGAACGTCGCGGGGTTCGAGCCGATGTTCTTCGTGCTGGTGTACGGCGGGCGGGTGCTGGGGCGCGGGTTCGGCTACCTGCTGGGGTCGGTGGCGATGTTCGCGAGCGCCCTGATCACGGCGGGCGTCGGTCCCTGGCTGCCGTACCAGATCCTCGGCGCGGCGTGGGTGGGGTTCTTCGCCGGATGCCTGCCGCGACGGCCACGGGGCCGGGCGGAGATCGCGATGCTCGCGGCGTACGGCGCGGCCGCCGCGTTCCTCTACGGCTGGTTGCAGAACCTGGGGTCGTGGCCCTTCGTCGGGGGAATGTCGAGTTCGATCTCCTTCCACCCGGGCGCCCCGCTCGCCGACAATCTCGGGAGGTTCGTCGCGTACAGCTTCGCCACCTCCCTCGGGTTCGACGTGCCGCGAGCGATCTTCACCGCGATCCTGGTGACCGTCACCGGCCGCCCGGTGCTCCTCGCCCTGCGCCGCGCCGCCCGCCGGGCGGCGTTCGAGGCCCCGGCCGACGGCCGCGGCGACTGACGGGCGGCGCGGATGGAGATCGATCTGCTCGGCACGGCGGGGCCACGCGGCTGGCCCGAGGCCGGCTGCCGCTGCGCATCCTGCACCCGGATGCGCGCCGCGCGCCGCGGCCTCGAGACGACCCGCGTCCTTCTCGACGGCGTCCCGCTCGACCAGTGCCGCCGGCGGGAGGTGCCCGGCGGTTACGACGTCCGCACGCCGCGCGGGCACCGGGTCCTGTTCGCGGCCGGGCCGGGCGCGCGGCCCGAACCGGCCGGCCCCGAGCCGTACGACGCCGTGCTCCTCGACCTCATCGGCGACCCGTCGCACCTGGGACGGCTGCGGCGCGCCGGCGCGGTGACCGACGGGACGCGGATCGAGGCCGTCCACGTCGACCACCGCGTCGCGTCCCCGGCCGAACTGGACCGCCGGCTGGGCTTCTGGGCCCGTCCCGCGTCCGGGCCGTGGCGGTCGCTGGTCCTGGGCGGCTCCCGGTCCGGCAAGTCCGAGGAGGCCGAGCTGCGGGTGATGGCGCACCCGGAGGTCACGTACGTCGCGACCGGGATCATGCACGCCGACGACCCGGAGTGGCGCGACCGGATCACCGCACACCGGCGACGCCGCCCCGGCTGGTGGGACACGGCCGAGACGATCGACCTGGCGGGTCTGCTGCGCGACGCGACGGGCACCCTCCTCATCGACGGGATGGGCACCTGGCTGACGGCGGTGTTCGACGCCCTGGGCGCCTGGGAGCGACCGCAGGCGGTGGTGCCGCGCCTGGACGAACTGGTCGGCGCGTGGCGGTCCACCCGGGCTCACATCGTCGCGGTCAGCGACGAGGTCGGCCTGTCGATCGTCCCCGCCACCGCGAGCGGGCGGGCGTTCCGTGACACTCTGGGACGGCTCAACCAGCGCCTGGCGGCCGAGTCCGAGGAGACCGCCCTGGTCGTCGCCGGCCGGGTCGTCGACCTGCCGTGACCGCCGGGAGCCGGGCGCCCCGGCGGGAGACGTTCGACACAGATCGGCCCGGAGGACGTCGTGAAGCATGAGAACGAGCGGATCCCCGGTTCCGAGGGGCTGCGCCTGGCGGTGTCGCTGCTCACCGTCGTACCGGTGCGGTGCGGCCGGGTGGACCGGGAGATCGCCCGCCGGGCGATGACGCTCGCCCCGGTCGCCGGGCTCCTGGTCGGCGGGGCCGCCGCCGTGGTCGTGACGGTCGCGGGGCGGCTCGGCGCCGGGCCGCTGCTCGGCGCCGCCGTGGCGGTCGGGGCGATGGCGCTGCTCACCCGCGGCCTGCACCTGGACGGCCTGGCCGACCTCGCCGACGGGCTGGGCAGCGGACGCCCCGCCGAGGACGCTCTGTCGATCATGAAGCGGTCCGACATCGGGCCGTTCGGGGTCATCACGCTGGTGTTCACCCTGCTGATCCAGGTCGCCGCCCTCGCGCAGGCCCCGCACCGGGCGGTCGCCGTGACCGTCGCGGCGGTGACCGGGCGGCTCGCGGTCACATGGGCCTGCCGCGCCGGGGTCCCCGCCGCCCGCCCGGAGGGCCTGGGCGCCCTGGTCGCCGGGACCGTACGGCTCCGGGACGGGGTGGCCGCGACGGCGGCCGTCGTGGTCGCCGCGGCGGTCGCGGGCCTGCTCGCCGGGGGCGCGCGCCCGGCCGTGCTCGCCCCGGTGGCCACGGCGGCCGGGCTCCTGGTCGCGGCGGCGCTGCTGCGACACGCCGTCCGGCGCCTGGGCGGCGTCACCGGCGACGTCCTCGGCGCCCTGGTGGAGACATCGACGACCGCGGCGATCGTCGTGTTGTCGGTGGCCTAGAAGGCGCGGGAGCGTCCCGAGAGTGAAGCTCCCGCGCCGGTCACGGAACGCGCCCTGGCCATGGCGCATGCGAGGCGTCCCGCTGACCGCCGTCCGGAGGCTGCCGCCGCTGCCCGCTTCCCCTCGGCCAGAGGCGGCCTTGGAACGCCCAGGACGACGGGGCCAGTCGAGGAATGGTAATCGACCAGGCGAGGGCGAAG
The DNA here is from genome assembly GCF_039542035.1 of Actinoallomurus liliacearum. Classification (NCBI taxonomy): domain Bacteria; kingdom Bacillati; phylum Actinomycetota; class Actinomycetes; order Streptosporangiales; family Thermomonosporaceae; genus Actinoallomurus; species Actinoallomurus liliacearum. Next base: position 3,612 of record NZ_BAABHJ010000016.1, on the reverse strand, counting down.
GCCCGCGCGACGCGCGCCGAAGATCCCCCAAGTCCGTGGACCCGAACAAAGAACCGCGAGGCAGGACTACCATCGGGCTGTGTGACGAACCTCAAACTTGCCAACGCTCAATCCGCATCCCTTGACGTAGACGCCGTCGTGATCGGCGTCGTGACCGATGACTCCGGACCGGTCCTGGCGCCCGGCGCCGCGGGGATCGACGAGGCGTTCCAGGGGCGCCTCGTCGACGCGCTGAGCGGGTTGGGCGCCGGCGGCAAGGCGGGCGAGGTCACCAAGGTGCCGACGTTCGGCAGCCTGGCCGCCCCGCTGGTGGTGGCCGTCGGGCTGGGCGAGTCGTACGACGCCGAGGCCCTGCGCCGGGCGGCCGGCGTCGCGCTGCGCTCCCTCGCGGGCTCCGGCTCGGTCGCGGTCCGGCTGCCCGCCGCGACCGCGGACGAGGTGGCCGCCGTCGCGACCGGCGCGCTGCTCGGCAACTACGCCTACCTGAACTACCGGACCGGCGACGGGGACAAGCGCCCGGTCTCGGAGATCACGGTGGTGACCGAGACCGACGACGAGGTCGAGAGCGCCCTCGAGCGCGCCAGGACGATCGCCGAGGCCGTCACGCTGGTCCGCGACCTGGTCAACGCCCCGCCGTCCGACCTGAACCCCGAGGTGCTCGCGGAGACCGCGCGCGAGGTCGGTGAGGAGGCCGGGCTGTCGGTCGAGGTCCTCGACGAGAAGGCCCTGGTCGAGGGCGGTTACGGCGGGATCGTCGGGGTCGGCCAGGGTTCGGTCAACCCGCCGCGCCTCGTCCGTCTCGCCTATGAGCACCCCGAGGCGGACAAGACGGTCGCGTTCGTCGGCAAGGGCATCACGTTCGATTCCGGCGGCCTGTCGCTCAAGCCCAGCGAGGCCATGGACTGGATGAAGTCCGACATGGGCGGCGCCGGCGCGGTGCTCGGCGCGCTCAAGGCGATCGCCGCCCTGCGGCCGAAGGTCAAGGTCGTCGGCTACCTCGCCATCGCGGAGAACATGCCGAGCGGCACCGCGCAGCGCCCCTCCGACGTGCTCACCATCTACGGCGGCAAGACCGTCGAGGTGCTCAACACCGACGCCGAGGGCCGCCTCGTCATGGCCGACGCGATCGTCCGGGCCGGCGAGGACGAGCCCGACCTGATCGTCGACGTCGCCACCCTGACCGGCGCCCAGCTCGTCGCGCTCGGCACCCGGACGACCGGGATCATGGCCAACGACGACGACGTGCGCGAGAAGGTCGCCGGCGCGGCCGGCCGCGCCGGCGAGTCCGCCTGGCCGATGCCGCTGCCGGAGGAGCTGCGCAAGGGCCTGGACTCGGCCATCGCCGACATCGCCAACATCAGCGGTGAGCGCTGGGGCGGCATGCTGGTGGCCGGGATCTTCCTGAAGGAGTTCGTGCCGGACGGCGTGCGCTGGGCCCACCTCGACATCGCCGGCCCGTCCTTCAACCAGGGCCAGCCGTACGGCTACACGCCGAAGGGCGGCACCGGCGCCGCCGTCCGCACGCTCGTGCAGATCGCCGAGGACGCCGCCGCCGGCGCCCTGTGACCGAGGTGAGCACGGAAAGTCCGGCGCGCGGCGCGCGCCGGGCGATACCGGGCGGGCCGCGCGCGGGGACGGGACGTCCCCGGCGCGGCGCACCGGCCGAGTGGACGGCGCGAACGGGAGGCGCTGTCCCGGCCCGGCGGCCGGAAGTGGAAAGATGCGTGCGGGAACAGAAATCGCTCCGGGCCGGAGGCGCCCGAGCGGGCATCGAAGGAGCGTCCTGTGTCGAATAGCCCCTACGACATCGTCGTCCTAGGTGGCGGCAGCGGCGGATACGCGTGCGCGCTGCGCGCGGTCGAGCTGGGTCTGAGCGTCGTACTGATCGAGAAGGACAAGCTCGGCGGCACCTGCCTCAACCGCGGCTGCATCCCGACCAAGGCGCTGCTGCACGCGGCCGAGGTGGCCGACCAGACGCGCGAGTCGGCCACGTTCGGGGTCAAGGCCCGGTTCGAGGGCATCGACCTGCCGGGTGTGCACGCCTACAAGGACAAGGTCGTCAGCACCACGGTGAAGGGCCTGACCGGGCTGATCAAGTCCAAGGGCATCACGATCGTCGAGGGCGAGGGCCGGGTGACCGGTCCCACCACCGTCCAGGTCGGCGACACGACGTACGAGGGCCGGCACATCGTGCTGGCCACCGGCTCGGTGCCCAGGTCGCTGCCCGGCCTGGAGATCGACGGTGAGCGCGTCATCTCCAGCGACCACGCCCTCGTGCTCGACCGGATCCCGCAGTCCGTGGTCGTCCTCGGCGGCGGGGTCATCGGCGTCGAGTTCGCCAGCGTGTGGCGGTCCTTCGGGGCCGAGGTCACGATCGTCGAGGCGCTGCCGCACCTGCTGCCGCTGGAGGAGGAGTCCAGTTCCAAGCGGCTGGAGCGGGCCTTCCGCAAGCGCGGCATCAAGTTCGAGCTCGGCGCGCGGTTCGAGAGCGTCAAGCACACCGAGTCGGGCGTCATCGTCACCCTCGCGGGCGGCAAGACCCTCGACGCCGACCTCCTGCTCGTCGCCGTGGGCCGCGGCCCGGTCTCGGAAGGTCTGGGCCTGGAAGAGGTCGGGGTCGAGACCGAGCGCGGCTTCGTGAAGGTCGACCAGTACTGCCGCACGAACGTCCCGACCATCTCGGCGGTCGGCGACCTGATCCCGACGCTTCAGCTGGCGCACGTCGGCTTCGCCGAGGGCATCCTCGTCGCCGAGCGGCTGGGCGGCCTGGACCCCGCGCCGATCGACTACGACGGCGTCCCGCGCATCACCTACTCCGAGCCCGAGGTGGCGTCGGTGGGCGTCACCTCCGAGGTGGCCCGGGAGCGCGGTCACGACATCGTCGAGGTCACCTACGACCTGGCCGGCAACCCCCGGAGCAAGATCCTGGGCACGCAGGGCGAGGTCAAGGTGATCGCGGCCAAGGACGGCCCCGTGCTGGGCGTGCACATCGTCGGCAGCCGCGTCGGCGAGCTCATCACCGAGGGCCAGCTGATCTACAACTGGGAGGCCCTGCCGTCCGAGGTCGCCCAGCTCATCCACCCGCACCCGACCCAGTCCGAGGCGATCGGCGAGGCTCATCTCGCGCTCGCCGGCAAGCCGCTGCACGTCCACGGCTGATCCCGCCCGTACCAAGACACGACGCATCAAGAGGAGTCGCAGAGAACCATGCCGGTCTCCGTAACCATGCCCCAGCTCGGCGAGAGCGTGACCGAGGGCACCGTCACCCGCTGGCTCAAGAAGGAGGGTGAGCGCGTCGAGGCCGACGAGCCGCTTCTCGAGGTGTCGACGGACAAGGTCGACACCGAGATTCCGTCGCCGGCCGCGGGTGTCCTGAGCAGCATCACCGTCGCCGAGGACGAGACCGTGGAGGTCGGCGCCGAGCTGGCCGTCATCGCCCAGGAGGGTGAGGCGACCGCCGACGCCGCTCCGCAGCAGGAGCAGGCCCAGCCCGAGCCCGCCCAGCAGGAGGCGCCGGCGCCGCAGCCGTCCGCCCCGGCGCAGCCGGAGCCGCAGCCGCCGTCCGCGCCGTCCTGGCCGCCCGCCCCGGCCGCCCAGCCGGCCGGGCTGACG
>NZ_BAABHJ010000015.1:0-79296 GCF_039542035.1 Actinoallomurus liliacearum | reverse complement strand
GCACCGCCGCACCGCCGCACCGCCGCACCGCCGCACCGCCGCACCGCCGCACCGGCCGATGGTCCGGCGGCGCGTGTGCCGGTCGCCGCCGGGCCGCACGGCCGCACCGGCCGGTCGTCCGGCGACGCGCGTGCCGCCCAGCGGCCCGGCCACCGCGCCGGGTGACGCCCCGGTGAAACGTGTCCGGCTACCGGGTGAGGCGCCGGATCGCGGTGAGCGTGCGCTCGCCCCCGGGATCGCCGCCCGTCGCCGGGACCACCGCGACCTCGTCCACCCCGGCGTCGGCGTACTCCCGCAGGCGCGCCCGCACCTCGTCCGCGGTGCCCACCAGTCCGACCCGGCCCGCGACGTCGAAGGGCAGAGCGGTCAGCAGTTCCTTCGGCTGGGCTCCGTCCCGTGCCATGGCCACCGCGTCGCCCAGGCCGACGTCGGTGAACGCCTCGGCGTACCCGGGCAGCCCGAGGTACGGGACGATGCTCCACATCAACTGCGCGTACGACTCCGGCGTCGGATCGACGGCCGCGGGCAGCCACGCGACCAGCCGGGGCGCGCGGCGCCCGGCCTTGCCCGCCGCCGCGTCCAGTGTCGCCCGCAGGTCGGCGGCGACCCCCGGCGACACCATGTCGATCAGCATCCGGTCCGCGTGCTCGGCCGCCGTCCGTACCGCCCGGTCACCGAAGGCCGCCACACTGAGCGGCCCGCCGGGCGGCGCCAGCCTGAGCCGGAAGCCGTGCGTCCGCACGACCTCGCCGTCCAGGTCGACCCGCTCGCCGGTCAGCAGCGCCCGAACGGCCCGCGCGCTCTCCTCGAGGGCGGTCGCCGGGCGCTCCCCCGACCGGCCGTGCCACCGCTCTACCACCCGCGGGCTCGACGTGCCGAGCGCGACCCCGATCCGCCTGCGCGTGAGGGCGGCGACCGACGCGGCCCCCATCGCGATCATCATCGGGTCGCGGACGGTCACGGGCAACGGGCCGACCGTCATCTCGATCTGGTCGGTGGCCAGGCCGATCGCGGACGCCAGGGCGAACGCATCCCACGTGTCGGTCTCACCGATCCAGAGTTCCCCGAACCGCAGCCGGTCGGCGATCGCCGCCGTGTGCAGGGCCTCCTCCGGCGGACGGTCGGGCCAATCTCCGATAACGACGCTCATGTCCATGGCGTTCATCGAACCAGACCGCGGTTATCGCTCGCCTCGTCGCAGGCGACGGGCGCCTGCCGGCGCGCGCATCTTAGTGGCGACACGGCGCGGCCCCGGCGGGTGGGCGGCACGGATGCGACGCGGTCGCACCGTACAGTGGTCGCCGTGGCTGAAGAGGCATGGAAGGTAGAACCCTCCGGACCGCTGCGCGGCGACATCCACGTGCGCGGTTCGAAGAACGCCGTCACCAAGCACATGGTCGCGGCGATGCTCGGCGAGGGCGAGAGCACGATCCGCAACGCTCCCGAGGTGGGCGACGTGGAGATCACCGGCGCGATGCTGGAGGCCCTCGGACACACCGTCGAACGCACCGGCCCCGACATCACGGTCTCGCCCGGAGCGGTGACCGAGCCGCGCGTGCCCAGGGCGTTCACCGGGCTCAACCGCATTCCCATCCTCATGGTCGGCCCACTGCTCCACCTCACCGGGGAGGCGTTCGTGCCCCTGGTCGGCGGAGACCCGATCGGCCGCCGGCCCGTCGACTTCCACGTCGACGCCCTTCGCGCGATGGGCGCGGAGGTGGAGGTGGGCGACACCGGCATCGCCGCCCGCGCGAGCCGCCTGTACGGCGCGCGGATCGACCTGCCGTACCCCAGCGTCGGCGCCACCGAGACCGTGCTGATGACCGCGGTGCTGGCCGAGGGCAAGACGGTGCTGCGCGGCGCCGCGATGGAGCCCGAGGTCGTCGAGCTGGCGCTGTTCCTGCAGCGCATGGGCGCGCACATCGAGCTGAGCCCCGACCGCCGAATCGTCATCGAGGGCGTCGACCGGCTGAAGGGCGCGTCGACGCGGCTCGCCGGGGACCGTCTGGAGGCGTTCTCCTATCTCGTCGCGGGGCTCATCACCCGCGGCGAGGTCCGCGTGCACGGCTGCGCGCAGGACCGCCTCGTCACCGCGATCACCACGCTGGCCCGGATGGGCGCCCGCTTCGAGATCACCGACGAGTGGATCACCGCGTCCGCGCCGGACGGGCTGCGCCCGGCCGCCGTGCACACCGACACGCACCCGGGCTACATGACCGACTGGCAGCAGCCCCTCATGGTGCTGTTCACCCAGGCCGAGGGAATGTCCGTACTGCACGAGACGGTGTTCGAGAACCGCCTGGTGTACGTGCCCGCGCTGAAGAAGATGGGCTGCGAGATCGAGGTCTTCAACGCCTGCCTCGGCGGTCCCGCGTGCCGGTTCCACGACAGCAACTCGGTGCACTCGGCGGTCGTCCGCGGGGTGTCCAAGCTGACCGGCGCCGACGTGACCATGCCCGACGTGCGCGCCGGGTTCTCGGCCGTCCTGGCGGCGTCCGTGGCCGACGGCACGTCCACCCTGCGCGGTGTGCACCACATCGAGCGGGGCTACCACCGGCCGGCGGAGCAGTTCGCGTCCCTGGGCCTCAAGCTGGAGACCGTCGCCGTCTGAGCGCCGGCCATCGGCGGCCGGCGCGGGCACATGCCGTGGCGGCCGCCGGGCTGGGGATCATCTCGAAGTTCCCGTCCGTGCGGTAGGACGGCGGGGCTTCGAGACAGGCCCTACGGGTGGTAGACCTCGGCGACCTTGGTGACGGTGCTGCCCTTCATCGTCAGGTAGGCGTCGACCTGCGCGCCGTCCTTGATGGCGGCTTCGAGCTGCTGCAGCGTGCAGGGCTTGACGCCGACGCCGGTCTTCTCGTCGACGGTCGCGTCGTCGCCGGAGCAGATGTTGACCGCGCTGAGCACGGTGGCGTCCTTCGCGACGGTGGCGGTCCGCACGGGCCCGGTCGGCTCGATCGCCTCGTCGGGTTCCTGCACCTTCTGGGTGCCCTGGTACTCCAGGGCGCCCGAGCCGGCGTCGTACTTCTTCAGCAGGACGACCTGGGTCGTGACGACCTTCCCGGAGTCCGCCGCGGCGGCCTTGGGCTTGCCGTCTGAACACGCCCCGCTCAGCAGCAGGGCGGCCATCGCCCCGGCCGCTGCGAACGCTCGCACCGATCTCGTCATGATCACGAGACCCTACAACAGGGCGGGGGGCCGTGCCCGCCGAGCGGCGGAATCACTCCAGATCAGGCGCGCAGGCGGCGTACGGCCTGACGGGCGCCGGGGATTTTCTTGATCGCGCGCCGCAGCAGCGGGCCCCGCGAACCGTCGCGCTCGGCCTCGGATGCGAGGACGCGGACGCTCAGCCTGCCGTTCTCGGTGCGGTACGGCGCCAGGCGCCCCCGGTGGGCGATCCGCTCGCCGCCCTCCAGGCGACGCGCGACGGTCCACCCGCCGGTGTCGAACCGCGCGACGAAGTCCCAGACGCCGGGCGTGAGCACCGGGTCGGCGGCGGGATCGACCACGGCCATGCCGGACATCGCGAACGCGTCCGACGACTCGACCGTCACCGGCAGGAGATGGTCCGCCGAATCCTTCCGGTGCCGGATGTAGAGGTCGAGACGGCGCCCCTCGCCGGCGGCGTCGAGCACGTCGGCGGGGACCGGCAGCGGCACGGGCGGCCGCCACCGGCCGTCGCGTACGGCGAACGGCGTGCCGTCGGCGTGGACGAGACGGGCGGTGAAGCGCACGACGAGCCGGTCCTCGTCCCACCGCAGGTCGTCCACGGTGGTGGCGAGGGTGACGCCGCGTTCGGCCTCGACCAGGCCGAACAGGTCGTCGTACGCGTCGGCGCGCAGGAGGGCGGCGCGGACGCGCATCCGGAGCGGCAGCGACCGGTCGATGCTCTCGCCGAACCGCTCGACGACCAGCCGCCGGGCCTCGTCGTAGACGGCGCGGCGGTAGTCCGGCGGGGCCTCCAGGAAGCTCTTCTCCCCGAGCCGTTTGAGGATCTTCCCGCGGTACCAGTGGGCGTAGTACCGCTCCCGGTCGGGACCGGGAGCGACGTGCTCGTCGACGATGTCGAGGACCTCGCGCAGCGCGCCGTAGTAGTGCGCGGGGTCCGGCCGGCTGCGGGAGTAGCTGCCGGGGCGCCGCACCCAGTGACAGCACGGATAGTCGGCGAGCACCGAGATGACGCCGGCCCGGAAGTAGGCCTTGAGGACGAACCGGTGGTCCTCCAGCCGTACCGGTCCCTCCGGGAACCGGATCCGGTGCGCGTCGAGGAACGACCGGCGGAACAGCTTGTGCGGCGTGAGGATGCCGTACAACGCGTCCTTGAGCACGTCGGCGCGGTCCCGGGACTGCCGGAACATCGCGCGGGGCACCGCGCGGCCGTGGCCGACCATCTTGCCGATCACGATGTCGGCGTCGTTGCGGACCGCCATGGCGTGCATGCGCTCGAGCGCCTCGGGGCCGAGCCAGTCGTCGTCATCGAGGAAGTAGACGTAGTCGCCGCAGGCCGCGTCGATGCCGGCGTTGCGCGGGCCGCCGGGCCCGCCGCTGGGCGGGAGATGGATGACCCGGACGCGGTCGTGCTCGGCGGCCAGCCCGTCGAGGCGCTTCTCGGTGCCGTCGTCCGAGCCGTCGTCGGCGAAGATCACCTCATAGTCGTCGAGCGTCTGGCCGAGGACGGACTCGACGCACCGGGAGAGGTCCTCGCCGGTGTTGTACACCGGCACGACCACGCTCACCTTCACCGCGTCAGCTCCAGCGCGGCGCGCACCGCCGGGGCGAGGAGGTGCTCGTCGTCGGGGTCGACGTAGAGCCACTCGTCGACCTCTCCGGTGGCGGCCAGGTCCCCCTCGTAGTCGGCGGTGTAGCAGGCCATCCGGACGCGCGTGCCCGGCGGCTGGTCGTGCGCGGGCGCCTCGACCACCCCGATCGACCGGAAGGTGCCCCGGTCGAGCCGGACGCCGAGCTCCTCACGCACCTCACGGGACAGGGCGGTCCAGTCGTCCTCCCCCGGCTCGCGCTTGCCACCGGGCAGGTAGAGCCGGTCGCGCTGCCGGGCGCGGACGGCCAGCAGCCGTCCCTGCGACATGTGAACCCATCCCACGACATCGAGCACGGGCCCATCCTGCCAGGTGGGGCCCGTGCCCGCTCGTCACCACGCGATCCGCCGGGGTCGGCGCACGACGCCCACCCGGAGTGGGCGCACGGCGCCGGGCCGGAGTCAGCGCAGGGCGCTGCCCTTGACCCAGTCGGCCCAGGAGAGCTGCCAGTAGCCGAAGCCGTTGTCCGGTTCGAGCTCCCGGTCGGTGCCGGTGACCTTGACGATGTCCCCGCGGTTCGACAGGTCGTAGAACCACTTGGCGAAGGAGGGCGGCGCGTTGACGCAGCCGTGGCTGACGTTCTCCCGGCCCTGGGAGCCGACCGACCAGGGCGCGGAGTGGACGTACTCGCCGCTGGAGGAGATCTGCACGGCCTGGTAGACGGTCAGGCTGTAGTAGTTCGGGTTGCTCGTGTCCGTGACGCCCATCCAGCCGGACGTCATCGTGACCGGGCTCTGCTTGCCCATGACGGCGTGGACGCCGTTCGTGGTGGTGTACTTGCGCTCGCCGCCCTTGCCCGCGCTGATCGCGGCGGTCTTGACGGTCCGGCCGTCGACCGCGACGGTCATCTGGTGCGTCTTCACGTCGACGGCGCTGATGTGGGAGTCACCGATCGTGAAGGAGCGGCTGTAGTCCTTGGTCCCGTAGGTGTCCTGGGCGCCCCGGACCCCGGCCAGGTGCGCGGTGAACGTCACGGTCTGGTGGGGTTGCCAGTAGTCCTTGGTCCGGTAGACGGCCTCCTGGTTCCCGAACCAGTGCCAGGCGCCCTCGGCGTGCTTGGAGGAGGTGACGCTCAGGGCGCGTTCGACGTTGGCCTTGTTGTAGACCGGGTCGCTGAACTTGACGATGAGCGGCATGCCGACGCCGACCGTCTCACCCGGCATGGGGGTGATGTCGGCGACGCCGAACGTCTGCTTCGGAGTCAGCGTCTGGAAGGCGCTGTTCGCCGTGGTGGTCTTGCCGCCGGAGTTCTTCGCGGTCGCGGTGACGGTGTACTTCGTCGCCGGCTTGAGCGTCCCGGCCGACGTCCACTGGACGTGTCCCTTGTCGAACGTTCCGGCGACCTGCCCGCCGGCGTCCCGTACGGTCACGTCGCGCAGCCTGCCCTTCGCGGCCTTGACGACGATGGGCTGGTCGGGGCGACTGTCGGCCGCGCCGTTGACCGGCGTGATCGTGACCGTGGCCGGCGACGACGAGGAGCCGCCCAATCCGCATCCCGTGGTCGACAACAGCAGCGTCGCTCCGGTCACCGCGAGCATCACTCGGCGCTTCACCGCGAATCTCTCCTTGGGCGGACGATCAACTCTTCGGGGCCAGATGCCCTCATATTGAGAGATGTCACGCGCCTTGGGATTGTTCGCCGGAATTCCCGGGTCATCGGCGCTCTTGCGCGCTGACTCCGGTCAGGCGGGGGCGGCGGTGACCCGGTTCACGCAGCGCTTGAAACCCCACACCGAGATGAGCACCGCGGTCGCGCCCAGGGTGGCCACCGCCGCGGTCCGCACCCACAGGAAGGTCCCGATCGACTGGCTGAACAGCAGCCAGAGGCTGATGGCGGTGTTGAGCGTGAAGGTCAGGGACCACAACAGCGAGATCTGCAGGAAGAAGCGGCGGACGCGGGCGTGCGCGAGGAACGCCTCGGGCAACGGCACCAGGTCGGTGGCGACCTTGGCGGCGAGGGGACGACCGAGCGGGACCGAGGCCAGGAAGGAGACCGCGACGAGCATCGTGCCCAGGGTCGGCTGCAGGAAGTAGACCACGGCACTGCCCGTGACGGCCGCCAGCGCGGCGCGGGCGGTGACGCCGAGCGCCGCGAGCAGCAGCGTGCCGGGCACCGGTCTGCGGCGAACGACCCGGACGGCGATCCCGCCGTAGACCCAGGCCACCGCGGTCACCAGCGCGCCGTTCAGCCCGAGGACGACGAGACCCGCGTAGAACACGACGACGGGGGCGATCATGCCTTCGACGACCCTGGGCAGCGCGTGCAGGAGGAGAGCGGTCAGGCGGGGAATCTCGAACCGATGCGGTGACTCCATGTGCCGGGCGACTCCCGATCGATCGATTTCAGGAGGACTTCAGGAAGACCCGGCCCACGGTACGCCACGGTCGTCACCGCTTCGGACGGTTCGCGATATGTCACCACATCTGGTCTGAATAGCAGGTCGCGCCGCATATGGGGGCAGTGAGGGACCTTCGCCCCTGCCCTCGCCGTCGTCCCGGGTGAAGCCTCGTGAGTAGAAGGCAGTTGCGTTGAAAAGGGGAGGCAGAGATGCGAACGGAGGACCGCTGGTCCGTCGAGGTCGTCCTCGACGAGGAGGACGGTCAGACCTACGCGGAGGCGCGGCTGATCGCCCGGGAGACCGAGAGGGTACGCGGGCAGGGGCGGGCACGGTGCAACCCCGCCGACTGGGACGTTCCCGAGATCGGCGCGGAGCTCGCGGCGTCGCGGGCGCTGTCCGACCTCGCCCACCGGTTGCTGGACCTGGCGGCGGCGGACATCGAGGCGGTGACACACGAACACGTCCGGCTGACCCACTGATCGAATTCGGCCACTGCTGCGCCTTCCACTCACCCGAAAGATCTCTATTATCCGAGTGGGTTGACTCGGAGAAATCGGGAGAGTGAATGCGCAGCAGATCACTGACCGCGGTCCTGGCCGCCGCCGGCGTCCTCCTCGCGGCGACCGCCGCCCACGCCGACGCGGGGCCGGGCGCGCCGGGCATCGGCGACCCCTACTATCCGGACTATGGCAACGGCGGCTACGACGTCGCCCACTACGACCTGGACCTGAAGTACCGGCCGTCCGACGACCGTCTCGACGGGACGGCGACGATCACCGCGCGAGCCACGCAGGACCTCACCCGCTTCGACCTCGACTTCCTGCTCGACGTCTCCTCCGTCACGGTCGACGGGCGGTCCGCGCGGTTCACCACGTCCGGCGCCCACGAGCTGGTCATCACCCCGGCGGCCGTCGTACGGAAGGGGCGGCCGCTCACCGTCGTCGTCCGCTACTCCGGCGTCCCGTCGACGAAGAAGTACGGCGACTACGTCGGCTGGGCCCGTACCCCGGACGGCGCGGTGGCCGCGCAGGAGCCGGAGAGCGCGTGGTGGTGGTTCCCGAGCAACGACCACCCGCTCGACAAGGCCACGTTCGACGTCGAGATCGCCGTGCCGGAGGGCCTGCAGACGATCAGCAACGGCGAGCCGACCGGCGCCCGTACCGCGAACGGCTGGACGCGGTACGGCTGGCGTGAGACCCGGCCGCAGGCGACGTACCTGACGACGCTGGCCGTCGGTAAGTTCGACGTCCACCGGTCCCGCACGAAGAGCGGCCTGCCGGTCATCACCGCCTACAGCCCCGACCTGCCGGCCGACCGGGCGGCGGCGGCCCGGCAGAGCGTCGAGCGCACCGCCGAGGTCGTCGACTGGGAGAGCAAGATCTTCGGTCCCTATCCGTTCACCTCGCTCGGCGGGTACGTGCCGAACGTGACCTCCCACTTCGCCCTGGAGACGCAGACGCGGGTGTTCTACAGCCCGTACGGCTTCCGTAACGGGCCCCGGCCGTACCTCGTCGTGCACGAGAACGCCCACCAGTGGTTCGGCGACAGCGTCTCACTGTCCCGCTGGAGCGACATCTGGCTGAACGAGGGCTTCGCGACGTACGCCGAGTGGCTGTGGTCGGAGCAGCACGGTGAGGGCACGGCCGCCGAGCTCGCGCGGACGGCCTACGACTCCTATCCGGCCGACGACCCGTTCTGGCAGGTCAAGCCAGGCGACCCGGGACCCGGTGAGAACCAGTTCGCCGACGCCGTGTACGACCGTGGCGCGATGGCCCTGCAGGCGCTGCGGGCGAAGGTCGGCGACCGGGCCTTCTTCACGACCCTGCGCACCTGGGCGTCACTGAAGAGGTACGGCAACGGGACGATCCCGGAGTTCATCGCGCTCGCCGAGCGCCTCTCCGGGCAGCGGCTCGGCGCGCTGTTCCAGACCTGGCTGTACACGCCGGGACGGCCGGCCGCCCCGCCGCAGCCGGCCGCCGCGACGGCGCGGCCCGAGTCCTGGTCCCAGATCCGGCAGGCGCACGCGGCCCTGGGCACCCCGAACCTCCGCGGCTGACCCGGCGGAGCGTTCCGGCCCCGCTCCCGGCGACCCGCCGGGAGCGGGGCCGATCTTGTTGCGGGGATATGTCCGTTCTGTCATCGTATGCGGGCACACGCTGCAGGAGCGGTCCTCCGGCTACCGGCGTCACATCCATCCCCGGCCGACCTCCGCTGCCTGGGAAGACGGAAACCCACCGCAACGAGTGGAACCGGCGGTATGTCGCGCTCGTCTGAGCGCTCACGCGCGGATCCGCCGCGTGTGTCGACAGTCCCAGACGAGGAAACGGGGTACATCCGTGCGCAAGCGCCGGGCCGCATGTCTCAGTGTGGTGCTCGCACTGACCGTGCTGAGTGGATGCGGGAGTTCGGGGAGCTCCAGCAAGCCGTCGGCATCGCCGACGGCCGCCGCCACCTGGAAATACACGACGCTCGACCTCGGGATCCCGGACAAGGTGCTCAAGGCGCCGGTGACCGGCCGGGTTCCGGACGGTCAGACCCTCCACGTCGGCGTCACGCTGAAGGTCAGCGACGAGGCCTGGAAGAAGTACGGGCACGGCAAGAGCCCGTCGCAGACCGCCGGTGACGTCGGCAAGGAGCTCGGCGTCAGCGACCAGACGATCCAGAAGTTCCAGGCCTACCTGAACAGCGCCCACATCCAGGCCAAGACCAGCAAGACGCGGACGAACGTGACCTTCGACGTGAAGGCCGGGCAGGCCGCCCAGCTGCTGCGGACGTCCTTCGTCACCCACCGGCTGAACGGCCGGACGTACTTCACGCCCGACCCCAACCACCCGCCGCAGATCCCCGAGGCGCTCAAGCCGTACATCCTGGCCGTCACCGGCCTGGAGAGCTACAGCATGGCGCCCAAGTCCCGTGGACCGCTCGGCGCCGCGCTGCCCGGGCGGGCCCTCCCGGCGCGGGCGGCCCGCTGCATCCAGCGGTTTCCGCAGCGGTTCGCCTCCCACGACCGGGTCGCCGCCGCGTACGGCTACAACCAGCTGTGGAACCAGGGCTGGCACGGCGAGAACATGACGGTCAACCTCGTCGAGATGGACGGGTACGACCGGAACGACGTCGCCAACTATGTCGCGTGCACCGGCTCGCACATCCAGTTGAGCAACGTGAACCTCGGCGCCACCGAGCCGGCGGTCGGCGCGGAGGCCACCCTCGACATCCAGATGCTGGCGGGGCTGGCCCCCAACCTGCGCATCGTGGACTACCAGGAGGACCCGGCGCTGCTGAACACCGGCAACGGCGCCGACTCGTGGGCCGCGCTGAACAACGCGCTGCAGCGCATCATCGACAATAACTACGACCTGTCGAAGAACCCCGCGGGCAGCATCGTCAGCATCAGCATGGGCGGCCCGGAGGGCTACCTGTCCCCGTCCATCATGCAGGCGATCGACCAGAACCTGCGCATCCTCACCGTGGCCGAGAGAATGACGGTGTTCATCTCCAGCGGTGACTGCGGGGCGTTCGGCGACCGGACCTACGGCTCGCTCGACGTGTCCTTCCCCTCGACCTCGCCCTACGTGGTCGCGGTCGGCGGCACCCGGCTGGGCTTCGCGCCGAACGGCACCCGTACGCAGGAGACCGTCTGGTCCGACCGGTCCAACCTGTCCCGGTGCGAGAACCAGTGGGGCAGCGGCGGTGGCGTGAGCAAGGTCCACCAGCGAGAGACGTTCCAGCAGGCGCCCGGCGTCGACAACCGGTACTCCACCACCGGCGGCCGCGAGGTGCCGGACGTCTCCGCGGTCGCGATCGACCTGCCGATCTACTACCGGGGCCGGTGGGTGTCGTCCGGCGGCACGAGCGCGGCGGCGCCCATCTGGGCGGCCGGAATGGCGCTGGTGAACCAGGGCCTGCTCGCGCGCGCCCACGTGTTCTGCTTCGGCCCGGACACCCTCTACCACGCGCTGAGCGTGGCCGGGGCCAACAAGCCGTACACCGACGTCGTCGCGGGCAACAACCTGTACTACCCGGCGACGGCCGGCTTCGACCTCTCGACGGGCATGGGCAGCCCCAACCTGCCGGCCCTCTTCAACACGCTGGTCGCCAACCCGGGCTGACCGGAGCCGCGGTGGCCCGGCGCGCGGTTCCGCGTGCCGGGCCCCGCCGCGGTCACAGGTCCGGGTCGGTGTCCTTGGCGCTCGCGACGGGCCGCAGCGGTTTGCGCAACGGAACGATCATCATGCTGAAGTCCGCCGCCGCGATGACGCGATGCTCGACGTCGGTGACCCGGCACTCGACGACGATGAGCTGGCGGCCCGCCTTCAGCACCTGGGCGCGCGCGTACACCTGGTCGCCGTGCGGGCGGCCGAGGTACCGGACGTGCAGGTCGGCCGTTACGAGACTCTGCCGGCCCGGCTCGAACCCGCTCCCCCGTGCCGCCGCCGTGCCCGCCGCCACGTCGATCAGCGTGGCGATCGCACCGCCGTGCAGGTTGCCGGTGCTGTTGAACGCCTGCGGCCGGATCGGCATGGACAGCACCGCGTGGTCCTCCCCGATCTCGACCATCTCCAGGCCGAGCAGGTCGTGCAACGGCGTGTCGTGCCGCAGGGCCGTCCGCAGGGACTTCTGGTCCGACTCCGGCAGGTCGACGATGCGGACCGTGCCGCCGGGCCCCTCCGGACGCCCCGGCACCGGCCCGGAGGCCGCCGATCGCCCGGCCTGGTCGGCCCGCCCGATGTTCTGTGGTTGATCCTGCGTCGCCGGCCGTTCCTGCGGCAACTCCGCTTGCTCGGCCATCTGACTCCTTAGACTCGCACCTGATCCGCCGTACCGAGTTTACGGACAGTCACACGTTCTCGGCGTGATCGCCGCCCCGATCTCGCCGTTGTCGACGTCATCACCGGCCCGATGCCGACTTTGTCGCAATTACGGAGAGTAACGTGGGACGCGCCGGACAAGCCGACGTCGCGGCGCAGATCCGGGTCGTCCAGGTCGAGCCGCCGGCGCACCGCCCGCAGCGCGTCCGCGTTGATCTTCCCCTTGCGGTACAGCCCGTCGAGCCGCTCCCGCTGTACCCGGATCAGGTCGCGCCGCAGCGCGATCGGGTCGACCTGTCCATCTTCCTCCACGCCCCCGTCCAGCTCGGCCCGGACACGCCGGAGCCGGTCCTCGTAAAGCTGCCGGTAGGTCTGTGCGGCGCGCTCGTCCACCTCGTCGTTCTCGACGAGCGTGTCCAACCGGTCCAGGGCCGCCTCCAGCACGGCCCGCCGGGCGGCCATCTGCTCGATGCGCTGCCGGTCGGATTCGGCCAGCCCGAACCTGCGCAGGACCACCGGCAGCGTCATCGCCTGGCCGACCAGGGTGACGAAGACGATCGCGGCGGTGAGGAAGATGACCTCCTGGCGGCCGGGCAGCGGCGAGCCGAGGACGGCCCCCGGCATGGACAGCACGATCGCCAGGGAGATGGCACCGCGCATGCCGCTCCAGCCGATCGCGAAGCGCTCGCCCGCGTTCAGGTGGCCCACCTCGAGGTGCCGCCCCGGCAGATATCGCCCGAGTGGGAAGACCCACAGCGACCAGGCCAGGCGCACGGCGATGATGATGGCCGCCACCACCAGGACACCCATGACGAGCCGGGACGGCGAGTGGCCGGCGATCTCCCGCAGCACCGGCCGGAGCTGCAGGCCGAGCAGCACGAACAGCGCCGACTCGAGGAGGTAGACGAGCACCCGCCAGAACATCTGCCCGACCAGGCGCGACGCGGGCTGCAGCATGCCCTCGCCGCGCGTGCCGAGGAAGAACCCGGCCGTGACCGTCGCGAGGATCCCCGAGAAGCCGAGTTCGTCGGCCGGTACGAACGCGAGGTAGGGCGTCAGCAGGGAGACGACGATCTGGCTGCCCGCATCGCGGATCCGCCGCCGCAGCCGGGAGATGACGAAACCGACGAAGAGGCCGTACGCGACACCGCCGACGACCACCTCGGCGAGCCGTGCCGCGCCGTGCCCGTACGTGTAGGAGCGCGACAGCGCCTCGACGGCGAGGCTGAACACCGTGAGGGCCACGCCGTCGTTGATGAGGCTCTCGCCCTCGAGGATCGTCACGACCCGGCGCGGCGCGCCGAGGCGTTGCAGGATCGAGGTCGCCGAGACCGCGTCGGTCGGCGCGACCGCCGCGCCGAAGGCGATGGCCGCCGCCCAGCCCAGCCCGGTCACGACCGTGTGGGCGGCCGCCGCCGCCGCGAACGTCGTCACGACGGTGAGCGCGACCGCCAGCGTGATGATCGGGACCGCGTCCGCCTTGGCCTCGCGGGGCGCGGTGAAGAACGCCGCGTGGTACACGATGGGGGGCAGGAAACCGATCAGGACGACGTCCGGCGGGAGGTGGACCTGCGGGATTCCGGGGATGAAGCCCATCACCGCGGCGAGCACGACCAGGAGGGTCGCCTCCGGTAGCCCCAGCCGGCCGGCCAGGTTGCGGGCGAGCAGCACCACCACGGCGAAGGCCAGCCCGCCCAGGAAAAGCGACATCGGGCCCATGCCGCCCACTCTTCCCCAAATCTCAGCGCTCGTTCACACAGGGGTCGTGCGGGGCGTCACAATGTGAAGACGCAGGGCCGATAGTCGTTGTAAGTAGCGTAAGCTCATACGCTACTTACGCCAAGGACCGTGACGCCCGAACGGGAGTCGAAGTGCTCTTCAGCCATGACACCGAACACGCCCTCCAGATCGTCGTCGATCTGGTCAACAGCGGGCCGCCGGCCACCACGACCGAGCAGTTGCCCGACCTGGCGAGCCTTCAGCGGTTCGTCGACCTCAACCACCTGAGCGACGCCTGTGACCTGGACGCCGACGACCTCAGTGCCACCCACCGCCTCCGCGACCGGTTGCACGAGGTCTTCCGCGCGGCGGACGACAAGGAGTCGGCCATACGGCTGATCAACGCGGTCATCGCCGAGGCGCGCATCTCCCCCCGCCTGACCGACCACGACGAGTACGACTGGCACCTGCACTTCTTCGCGCCGGGCGCGCGCCTGGCCGAGCACCTCGGCGCCGAGGGCGGCATCGCCCTCGCGTACGTGATCGCCGCCGACGAGCTCGACCGCCTGCGCGTGTGCGAGGCCCCGGACTGCTCCCGCGTGCTCGTCGACCTGTCCCGGAACCGCTGCCGGCGCTACTGCGACAGCCGCACGTGCGGCAACCGCATGCATGTCGCCGCCTACCGGGCGCGTCAGCGGGAGTCCACGACCCGCTGATCCCCCGCCGCGGCCGCGCTCCGGACGGCGTGGTCCCGGTCGAACACGGGGTCGTCCACGCCGGCCGGCGCGGAACCGCCCGGCCCCGGCTGCGCGGGGCCGCCCTGGCCCGGCTCGGCGAAGTCCCGGCGCAGCGCGGCCACGGCGTCGAGCGCCCGCCGGGCGCCGGCGGCGTCGTGCACCCGGAAGACCCGGGCGCCCAGCCACGCCGAGACCCCCAGCACCGCCATCGTTCCGACGCCGCGTTTGTCGACCGGCCGGCCCAGCGTCTCCCCGATGAAGTCCTTGTTCGACACGGCCACCAGGACGGGCCAGCCGGTGGCGGCCAGCTCGCCCAGCCGGCGGGTGATCTCGAGGGAGTGGCGGGTGTTCTTCCCGAAGTCGTGGGCGGGGTCGATGAGGATCGCGTCGCGGCGCACCCCCAGGGCGACGGCCCGCTCGGCCTCGGCGGTGACGTACCGGACGACGTCCTCGACCACGTCGTCGTAGGCGATCCGGTGCGGTCGGGTGCGCGGGCGCAACCTCCCGGCGTGCGCGCAGACCAGCCCGATGTCGTACGCCGCCGCCACCTCGGCCAGCCGCGGATCCGGGCCGCCCCAGGTGTCGTTGAGCAGGTGGGCCCCGGCCTCCGCCACCGCCTCGCCGACCTCGGCCCGCCAGGTGTCGACGCTGACGAGAACGCCCGGGTACCGCTCGCGCACCGCCGCGACCAGGTCCACGACCCGCCGGAGCTCCTCGGCGACCCCGACCTCCTCGCCGGGCCCGGCCTTGACGCCGCCGATGTCGACGATGTCGGCGCCCGCCTCGGCCGCCGCCCCGACGGCCGCCAGCGCGGCGTCGAAGGCGTACGTCGCGCCCCGGTCGAAGAAGGAGTCGGGGGTCCGGTTGACCACGGCCATCACCACGAGACGGTCGAGCGTCCGCCCACCGAGCCGCAGCGGAGCGGGGCCCCGGCCCGTCGTCGCCGCGCCGGCCCCCGCGGACTCGGGCTCCGGCGTCTCCGCCCGGCGGAGACGCTCCCCTCCCTCATCGCGCACCACGACATCCTACGCGCGCGGCCCACCCGGCGAGGGCGCCCGTACCGGCCGTGGCGGCCCGGGGACGGCCGGGCCCCACTCCCTGCGGCCCCGCCCGGCGACGCGGCCGCAGGAGTCGATCGGGCCGCTATCGCCATCGCCCGGTGGTCCGGCTAACCTCTGGGATCACACGAAACGGGCAAAGCCCCGTGAGCTTGGAGGTTCCGCTGACCACGCGAGCGCTCATCACCGGGATCACCGGTCAGGACGGCTCGTACCTCGCCGAGCATCTGCTCGAGCAGGGCTACGAGGTGTGGGGCCTGGTCCGAGGACAGGCGAACCCGCACGTGTCCAGGCTGCGCAAGCACATCGGGGACGTGCGGCTGGCGTACGGCGACCTCCTGGACCAGGGCAGCCTGATCTCCGCCGTGGAGAAGGTCCGGCCCGACGAGGTCTACAACCTCGGCGCCATCTCCTTCGTGCCGATATCCTGGCAGCAGGCGGAGATCACCGCCGAGGTCACCGGCATGGGCGTGCTCCGCATGCTCGAGGCGATCCGGGTGGTGAGCGGCATCAGCGGTTCCCGCACGCCCGGCGGCGGCCAGATCCGCTTCTACCAGGCGTCGTCGTCGGAGATGTTCGGCCAGGTGCGCGAGACGCCACAGAACGAGCGGACGCCGTTCCACCCGCGCAGCCCCTACGGCGTCGCCAAGACCTACGGTCACTTCATCACCCAGAACTACCGCGAGTCGTACGGGATGTTCGCGGTCAGCGGCATCCTGTTCAACCACGAGTCGCCGCGCCGGGGCGCGGAGTTCGTCACCCGGAAGATCTCCCTCGGCGTGGCGCGGATCAAGCTCGGCCTGGCCCGCGAGCTCCGGCTGGGCAATCTGGAGGCGCGGCGCGACTGGGGGTACGCCGGCGACTACGTCCAGGCGATGCGGCTGATGCTCGCCCAGGACACCCCGGAGGACTACGTCATCGGCACCGGCCGCACCCAGTCGGTGCGCGAGCTCGTCGAACTGGCGTTCAGCACGGCGGGTCTGGACTGGCGGGACCACGTGGCGGCCGATCCGGGTCTGACCCGGCCCGCCGAGGTCGACCTGCTCTGCGGTGACCCGAAGAAGGCCCGCGACCAGCTCGGCTGGGAGCCGGGCGTGTCCTTCGAAGAACTCGTCGCGATGATGGTCGAGTCGGACTTGGCGCTGCTGTCCCGTTCGGACCGCCCCGAGGACGAGCCGCTCAGCTTCGACCACTGGTGACAGGCCCTGTCCGGACCGGCCGGCGGCGGCGAACGCCCCGGCCGTGACCGCGGTGCGCGCGTGGACCCGTGAGCGTGCGAGTATGCGCTCTATGACGACTTCGACCTGTACACACGTCTCCGCGTTGCCGGACCCCGCGCCCCAGGCGCGGACTCCGGAGGGTTGCGAGGACTGCCTGCGCTCCGGTGGCCGCTGGGTGCACCTGCGTCTGTGCCTGACCTGCGGACACGTCGGCTGTTGCGACTCCTCGCCCGCCAAGCACGCGACGGCGCACCACCATGAGACCTCCCACCCGATCGTGCGCTCGTTCGAGCCGGGCGAGGAGTGGCGCTGGTGCTACGACGACGAAGTGATCGTTTGAACCTCCGGCTGTCGGAGGCCCGTGGCCGCTGGGTACTGGCCGCCACGGTCCTGGGCTCCAGCCTGGCGATGCTCGACGCCACGATCGTCAACGTCGCGCTGCCGCGCATCGGCGCGGACTTCCACGCGTCCGTGGCGGGTCTGCAGTGGACGGTCAACGCCTACACCCTCACGCTCGCCGGGCTCATCCTCCTCGGCGGGTCGCTCGGCGACCGGTACGGCCGCCGCAAGGTCTTCTCGATCGGCGTCGCGTGGTTCGCCGTCGCCTCCGCCCTGTGCGGTCTCGCGCCGAACGTCGGCGTGCTCGTCGCCGCCCGCGCCCTGCAGGGCGTCGGCGGCGCGCTGCTGGCACCGGGTTCACTGGCGATCATCCAGGCGTCCTTCTCGCAGGAGGACCGGCCGCGGGCGGTCGGGGCCTGGTCCGGTCTCGGCGGCGTCGCGGGGGCGGTCGGCCCGTTCCTCGGCGGCTGGCTCATCGCGGCGGCCGGCTGGCGCTGGGCCTTCCTGCTGAACCTCCCGCTCGCCGCCGCCGTGCTCCTCGTCGCCGCCCGGCACGTCCCGGAGAGCCGCGACGAGACCGAGCACCACGGCTTCGACGTCCTCGGCGCGGCGCTCGCGGCCCTCGCGCTGGCCGGCGTGACGTACGCCCTCACCGAGGCGCCGGAGAAGGGGGTGTCCCCGGCCGCCGTCGCCCTCGCGGCCGTGGTCGGCGTGGCGGCGGGAGCGGCGTTCGTCGTGGTCGAGCGGCGCAGGTCGGCCGGGCGCGGGCCGGACGCGATGCTGCCGCTCGGGATCTTCCGGTCCCGCCAGTTCACCGCCGTCAACGTGGTCACCTTCATCATGTACGGCGGCATGGGCGTACAGTTCTTCCTGCTCGTCGTCGAGCTGCAGGTCGTCGCCGGTTACTCCCCGATGATCGCGGGCACGGCGCTGCTGCCGGTGACCGTGCTGATGCTGCTGCTGTCCTCCCGGGCGGGCGCCCTCGCCCAGCGCGTCGGGCCCCGGGCCCCGATGACGGTCGGGCTGGTCCTGGCCGCCGCGGGAATGCTCCTGACCCTGCGCATCGGCCCGCACGCGTCGTACGTCACGGACGTGCTCCCCGCGGCCGTGGTCTTCGGCCTGGGCCTGTCGGCGGCGGTCGCTCCGCTGACCGCGACCGTGCTGGCGAGCGCCGACGTACGGCACGCCGGCGTGGCCAGCGGCGTCAACAACGCGGTCGCCCGCGCGGCCGGTCTCCTCGCCGTCGCGGGCGTCCCGCCCGCCGTCGGCCTCATCGGGAACGCCTACGCGGACCCGCGCGTCTTCGACCACGGATTCCACACCGCCATGACGTTCGCGGCCGCCCTCCTGGCCGTCGGCGCGGTCCTGACGCTCGTCACGGTCCGGAACGACGCCCTCCGGGCCGACCGGGCCACCGCCCGCCCCGAGTGCGACGTCAACTGCCCCGTCGGCGCGCCGCCACTCGAACCCGGCACCCCCACCACCACCCCCGGGCCCACCGGCACCGCCGCCACCGAGCCCGCCTGAGCGCGGGCCCGGCGGCGGCGGGGCCGCGCCGGGTCAGCAGTTGCCGAGCGTGGGCCAGCCGGCGATCCGGTCGGCGAAGAAGCTCATCACGTCGTTGATCGCCTGGTTGTCGGCGGTCAGGTGGTCACCGGCGTAGGTGTTCCACTGGGTGGTGACCCCGGCCGAGCAATACGCCTTGTGGGTGCCGTCCTCCGTCGCCGCCGGGATGACCTCGTCGGCCAGACCGCGGTACTGCATGACCGGGAAGCCGATCCGGTACTGCGCGCCGGACCACGCGGGTCCGACGCCCACGCCGAGCTTCTGCGCGTCGATGAGGTCACTCCAGGTCCCGTCGGGTCCGCTCAGCGCGTAGATCTGGTCGAGCGTGAGGGCGTCCTTCGTGTAGTTCTTGATGTTCGCGAGCGCGAACGCGGTCACCGTGCCGACCAGGCACAGGGTCTTGCCCTGCTGGATGGCGCTCCGTCCCGCGTCGTTGAGCAGTGAGTCGAACGGCATCGACGGGTAGGCGGTGTGCAGGCCGAGCACGGCGGCGAGCAGGAATCCGGCGAACGGCCCGCCGTTCAGACCCGCCGCCGTGATCTTCAGGTCGCCGGGGACGCCTCCGGCCGCGTCGCCGACGACGCGCAGCTCGGGGGCGTACGAGGAGGCGAGCTGCGCCGCCCACAACGAGGCCTGGCCGCCCTCGGAGTAGCCCCACACGCCGACCTTCGCGCCCGTGCTCAGGCCGCCGCCGGGCACCTGGAAGGCGGTCCGCACGGCGTCGAGCAGGGCGTGGCCGGCGTTCCGGCCGACGACGTAGGTGTGCGTCTGGCCGTTCAGGTATCCGACGCCGTCGGTGGCGGCGACGGCGTACCCGGCCTTGAGGATCGCCGCGATCTGGTCGCCCTCGTACTCGTCCTGGTAGGCCCCTGCCAGTTGCTTGGAGAAGGCGCACTGGAGGCCGAGGCCGAGCGTTCCGGGGTTGAAGCCGATGACGGGCCGGGAACCGCCGCGGGTCCAGGCGGCGGTCGGCACGGCGACGGTGCCCGAGACGGCGATCGGCGTGCCGTGGAGGTCGGTGGAGGCGTACTGCACCTTCCACGCCTTCATCGGGATGCTCCCGGGGACCTTCGGCAGCGTCACCGCCTCGCAGGCGAGGAGGGTTCCCGGAGCCGCGGACACGGCGGCGGGCGGGGTGTAGATCGCGGCGTCGGAGGCATCGCACGCGGCCGGAGCGGCGACGGCCTGCGCCCCCTCGACGGCGGTGAGCGCCGCGCCCGTCATCAGGAGGCCCACCAGCGATCCGAGCAGCCTGTACTTCATAAGTCAGCTCCCTGCGGTCGACTGGCGGGTATTACACGCCCGGCCGCGGCGGGTCGTTACTCCCGTGCTCAACGAGCATCCGGCGGATGTCTTGGCTTTCTCACAAGACGAGCCGCGCTTGTCGTGCCGGGCTGCAAAAGGGGGACGGCTCAGCCGCGTGACTTGGCGAAGGCGAGAAAGTCGCGGGCGACCGGAGTGAGCGGACGACGGGCGTGGACCAGGCCGATGGTCGCCGTGATGGGCGGCATGAAGGAACGCACCGTGACGCCGTCCGCGGCCTCGACCTGGTTGCGGTACCAGAGGAGGGAGCCGCGGCCGGCGCGCACCGACGGCAGCCACGAGCCGCGGTCGTCGGACTCCACCGCCGCGACGGGCGCGACGCCGAGACGGGCCAGCAGCGCGTCCAGCTCGGCCCGCCGCGCGCCGCCGCGCGCGGGCAGGACCAGGCGCATGCCGTCCAGTGCGGCCACCGGGACCGGCTCCCGGATCTGCAGCGCGGGCGGGCAGATCAGCACGATCTCCCGCTGTTCGAGCGGGTGGGCGGCGAGGTCGCCCGGCACCGGCAGGTCGGTCAGGGCCAGGTCGGCCCGGCCGTCCCGGATCACCGCGCCGACCGCGTCGCGGCCATCGCAGCGGATCACCCGGACCCGTACGGCCTGCTGGTCGCGGGCGAACTCCGGGAGGAGGCGGGCGGTCAGCTCCGGCTCGAGCGTCAGGGTCGAGGCGACCCGCAGCTCCGCCGTCCGCCCGCCCGGGCGGCCGCCGGGCGGGGCGGAGGAAACCGCGGTGATGGCGTCGACGGCCCGCAGGGCGTCGCGGGCGTAGCGCACGATCTGCTCGCCGGTGTCCGTCAGCGCGACGCCGCGACCGGCGCGCGCGAACACCTCGACGCCGAGCTCTCGCTCCAGGTCCCGGATGGCCCGCGACAGCGCGGGCTGCGCGACGAACAGGGCCTGTGCCGCCGCGGTCATCGTCCCGTGGTCGGCGGTCGCGACGACATAGCGCAGCTGCCGCAGATTCATGCCACGACGGTATGACAACCCGCCGGATTGGTCGTTGACATAGCCGGAATTGGCCTGGACATCCGGGGTTGCCGATGTTTTCTCCGGCCGGTCAGACGATCGGGTAAAAGACCGGCGGATTTGCCCCCGGCCGTCACGGCAGCTCGGCGCCGTAGACGCGCTTGAGGACGTCGAGGTGCTGCCAGGTCTCCCCGACCCACACGCCGGGGACCGCCCGGACCGCCTCCAGCGTGCTCAGGAGGACGTCCCGCGAGGTCGCGTCGATCCCGCAGAGAAGGTCGTGACGGCCGAATCCGGTCACCACGTAGTTGACGCCGGGCAGCGCCGCGATCCGCGATGCCGCCGCGCCGATGTCGGAGGAGACCCGGACGCCCAGCCCGGCGAGTTCGCCGGAGCCGAGGGCCTGGGAGTCGACGATTCCCGTCACATGGATGATCCCGGAGCGCATCAGGCGTACGGCGCGCGCCCGCGTCGCCGCCTGCGAGAGCCCCACGACCTCGGCCAGCCTCGTGTACGGGGTACGGCCGTCATGGGTCAGCTCCCGCAGCAGCCGCCAGTCGATCTCGTCCAGCGACACGTCGGGCAGCTCGGTGACGACCGAGTGCGCGTCCTTGACCACCGTCGTCACGCGGAACACCTCGATGCCGCGGACGCCGGGCAGCGCGCGCACCGCGTCGACCTCCTGGACGAGCGCAGCGTCGTCGCGTACGCGCAGCTCCGCGACCACGGGGTGCGCCCCCGCGGCCAGGGCCGCGAACCACGCGGCGGCGCGCCGGGAGACGGCCTCGGCGACCTGTCGCGCCGGGCCGTCGACATCGATGGCCAGGTGACCGATCGCTCCGGTCCCGACCACCGACGCGTGCACGATTCCCACCACACGCACGATCCCCGAATCGAGGAGGTGCTGTACGCGCGTGCGCACGGCCGTGCGGGACAGCCCTACACGGTCGGCGAGCGCCTGGAAGGTGGCCCTCCCATCCCGCTGCAGCTCGCGTACGAGCACGGCGTCGACCGCATCGAGCACGGGGTTCCTCCTGGGGATGTATGGTCCTGCAGTTGTTTGCATGATCATTTCATTAGTGACGTGTTCGTCGCGAAAACGAAGCGTTGTTCGTGTTTGTTCGCTGAAGGACCACGAATGTGTCGGTGAGGCGCGTGGTCGGTGCCGAATTCGGCGCGTGGCACGATCCGACGGCATGGCAACGTCCGGGATCATCTCGCCAGTACTCGCGTACCAGTTCCGCCGGTATTCGCGCGACGCTCGTCACACGCGCGCCGGGCGGGTGCGCTCGGCGACGTCCGATCTCCTCATGTGCAGGGGGCGATGGAAGCGTCCACTGGTTCGCCACGGCCCGGGGCGGCGTGGCACGCAGGACTCTGAACTGCATCAATGCCTCTCAGCGGGGGGTGCGGGCCCGCGCACCCGGCCACCGGACCGGGGGCGGCGCCGGATCCGCAAAGTGCGGTGGGACAGCTCAGACGTCAAGTGTTCCATGGGTAAATGACGGATGGTCAATGCCCCTGGCAGGAAAGTTTCCGGCCGGGAACGTCGTGGAGGCCGGGCGGGCAGGCCATCCCGAGCCAATGCGTCGGCGGACCCCCGCGATCCTCGACCGGCACGTACCCGGCCACACGCACCTGAACGGCACCCCACGGCGCCGGAGACCCATGCCGCGCTCCCGAAGATCATCAGTGGCCTGCGCGCCCGGAAACGGCGTCTCGTCAAGGTGTCCGAGCTCCTCGGCACCCACTGACCGGCCGCGCTCCTCGGCACTCACCGACCCGCCGAACTCGTCAGCACTCATTGCAGCTTCCCAATCCCCATTGAACCGGGCACTGCCGGGTATCCCCGACAATGGACGGCGGCCTCCCTCGTGCCGATGATCCCCGAGCTCCGGACGGTGTAGAAGAACGTGCGCCTGCTGAACGGTGAGCGACCGGCCCATGACCTGACCTACAACGACGTCTTCATGGTCCCCCGACGCTCGGACGTCGGGTCCCGTCTCGATGTCGACCTGTCGACCGCGGACGGCAGCGGTACGACGATCCCCATCGTCGTCGCGAACATGACGGCGGTCTCCGGCCGACGCATGGCCGAGACGATCGCCCGGCGCGGCGGCCTGGCGGTCATCCCCCAGGACATCCCCCTCGACGTGGTCGCCGACGTGGTCCGCTGGGTGAAGACCCGCCACCTCATCGTCGACACCGCCATCAAGCTCGGCCCGGGCGACACGATCGGCGCCGCCCTCGGCCTGCTGCACAAGCGGGCGCACGGCGCGGTCGTGGTGGTCGAGGACGACCGCCCGGTCGGTGTCGTCACCGAGGGCGACTGCATGGGCGTCGACCGGTTCACCCAGCTCCGCGAGGTGATGTCGCGCGACGTCCTCTCGCTCCCCGACGACATCGACCCGCAGAAGGCGTTCGACACGCTGCACGCCCGCGGCTACCGGCTCGCCCCGGTCGTCGACGGGCAGGGCCTGCTCGTGGGCGTGCTCACCCGTACCGGGGCGCTGCGCGCCACGCTGTACCAGCCCGCCGTCGACGCGGACGACCGGCTGCGCGTCGCCGTCGCCCTCGGCGTCAACGGCGACATCGAGGAGAAGGCCGGCGCGCTGCTCGACGCCGGCGCGGACCTCCTGGTCATCGACACCGCGCACGGGCACCAGGAGAAGATGCTCGGCGCGCTGCGGCGCGTCCGCGCGCTCGATCCGCGGGTCCCGATCGTGGCCGGCAACGTCGTGACCGCCGAGGGTGTCCGCGACCTCGTCGAGGCGGGCGCCGACATCGTAAAGGTCGGCGTCGGCCCCGGTGCGATGTGCACCACCCGGATGATGACGGGCGTGGGACGCCCGCAGTTCTCCGCGGTCCTGGAGTGCGCCGCCGAGGCGCGCCGGCTCGGCCGGCACATCTGGGCCGACGGCGGCGTGCGCCACCCGCGCGACGTGGCCCTCGCGCTCGCCGCGGGCGCCGCCAACGTCATGATCGGCTCGTGGTTCGCCGGGACGTACGAGTCCCCCGGCGACGTCCAGCGCGCCGCCGACGGACGGCTGTACAAGGAGAGCTTCGGCATGGCCTCCGCCCGCGCCGTCCGGCTCCGCACCGCCGACGACTCCCCCTTCGAGCGCGCCCGCAAGGCGCTGTTCGAGGAGGGCATCTCGACGTCGCGGATGTACATCGACCCGCAGTCCCCCGGCGTCGAGGACCTGCTCGACACGATCATCGCGGGCCTGCGCAGCGCCTGCACCTACGCGGGCGCCCGGACGCTGGAGGAACTCCACGAGTACGCCGTGGTCGGCGTGCAGAGCTCCTCGGGCTACGCGGAGGGCAAGCCGCTCCACGCCAGCTGGTGATCCGCCGATCCCCGTACGCGGCCCGGGCATCGGCCTCCGGCGTCAGGGCATGCCCGTGATGGGTGGATCATAGATGTGATGTCTAGGCGAGGACGGTGACATGCCCCGCATCGAGGGGTTCGAGGCCTACCGCATGACGATGCCTCACGGCCGGCGGCCGGAGAGCATCATCGTGCGGGTCTGTGACCAGGACGGCGCCACCGGCTGGGGCGAGGTCGCGGGGTCCGACGCCTGCTGGGCCGACATCGAGGAGCGTGTCGGCCCGGCGCTCCTCGGCCTCGACTGGGAGCTGCCGGAGGAGGTCGTGGGTGTCGGCGGCCTCGGCGGCCACCCGGCCGCCTCCGCCATCGACATCGCCTGCTGGGACCTGTGGTGCCGCCGGCATGGCACCCCGCTGGCGCACGCCCTCGGCGGCACCCGCACCTCGATCGTGGCCGGTGCCCGGCTGACCGCCGAACCGATGCTGGACGTGCTGCTGACCCGCGTGAACCGGCTGGTCAGCGCCGGCTACGCCCGCGTCACGCTGGCCGTGCAGCCCGGCTGGGACATCGAGCCCGTACGCGCCGTGCGCCAGGCGTTCCCCGCGCTGGCCCTGCAGGCCGACGCCGGGGAGTCCTACACCGAGGACGCGGCGCACCTGGCCGCCCTGGAGGCGCTGGACGCGTATGGGCTCCTCGCGATCGAGCGGCCGTTCGCCGGCGCCGAGCTGGCCGCCCACGCCCGCCTGCAGCGGGTGATCGAGACCCCGGTGTGCCTGGACCCCGCCGACCTGGACACGGTCGACGCGGCGATCGCGCTGGGCGCGGGCCGGATGCTCGGCCTGCGGATCTCACGCCTCGGCGGGCTCACCGCCGCGCGCAGCGCCCACGACCGCGCCCTGGCGTCCGGCTGGGACGCCTGGTGCGGCGGCGCGGCGGGCTTCGGCATCGGTCAGGCGGCGGCCGTCGCGCTGGCCGCGCTACCCGGCTGCGACCTGCCCAGCGACGTCAGCGAGACCCCGTCCCAGACCGCCGTCGTCTCCCCGCCGGTCCGCGCCCACGGCGGTGTCGTCGCCGTCCCCCTCACCCAGCCGG
Organism: Actinoallomurus liliacearum; assembly: GCF_039542035.1. NCBI lineage: Bacteria > Bacillati > Actinomycetota > Actinomycetes > Streptosporangiales > Thermomonosporaceae > Actinoallomurus > Actinoallomurus liliacearum. The sequence continues at coordinate 53,985 of NZ_BAABHJ010000015.1, read as the reverse complement.
GCCTCGGCCACGACATCGACCACGACCTGGTCACCCGCCTCTCCCGCCGATCCCTCCGTATCCCCGCCTGAGTCGCCGCGGCGGGGCGGTCAAGACCGCGAAACGGTGATCGTTGGCGATCGCCGCTGCTACAGCGCGGCGATCGCCAGGGGAACCTCCGGAGCCGGCGTCAGAGGACGTCGCTGAGGAACTGGCGGAGTCTCGGGCTGTCCGGGGACTCGAAGATCTTGTCCGGGGGACCTGTCTCTACCGCGACGCCCTGGTCGAGGAAGGCTACGACGTCGGAGGCCTCGCGGGCGAAGCCCATCTCGTGCGTGACGACGACCATCGTCATGCCCTGCCGCGACAGGTCGGCCATCAGGCTCAGGACGCCCTTGACCAGCTCGGGGTCGAGGGCCGAGGTCGCCTCGTCGAACAGCATCACCTGCGGCCGCATGGCCAGCGCGCGGGCGATCGCCACCCGCTGTTGCTGGCCGCCGGACAGGTGGCCCGGCCGGGAGCCGGCCTTGTCGGCGAGCCCGACGAGCTCCAGTTGGTCGCGGGCGACCTGCTCGGCCTCGTCGGCGGACAGCTTGCGGATCCGGCGCAGCGGGAGCATGAGGTTGCGCAGGACGTTCATGTGCGGGAACAGGTTGAACTGCTGGAAGACCATGCCGACCTGCTGCCGCAGCCGGTCCGGGTCGCGGTCGAGCACGCTGGCGCCGTCGAGGAGGATGTCGCCCTTGTCGGGCTCGATCAACCGGTTGATCGTCCGCAGGAAGGTCGACTTCCCCGAGCCCGACGGACCGATGACGCAGGCGGTCTCGCCCTTGCCGACGTCGAGGTCGACGCCGCGCAGCACCCGGTTGTTCCCGAACGCCAGGTGGATGTCGCGGGTGGCGAGACTGACTGAGGCGAACGTCTCCTGCTGCTCTTCGGTCACTTTGCGCCCTCACTGGTCGCGGGAAGCGGGGTCTCGCCGGCCATCAGAAGCGTCTCGTCGGCGTCCGGCGGGCCGGTCCTCGTACGGCGGCCCTGGCGGAGCCGGTGGTCGACGAAGTTCACGAAGTGGGTCAGCGGCACCGTGAGCACCAGGTAGACGATGCCGGCCAGCAGCAGCGCCGACTCGTTGCCGGTGTTCGCGGCGGCGTCCTGCCCGATCCGGAACAGCTCGCGCTGGCCGGCCGCAAGCCCGAGGAAGTAGACCAGGCTCGAGTCCTTGATCAGCGCGATCAGCTGGTTGACCCAGGCGGGCAGCACCCGCCGGATGCCCTGCGGGATGATCACCAGCACCAGGGCCGCCGAGTGGGAGAACCCCAGCGCGCGGGCCCCCTCGACCTGACCGGGGTCGACGCTCTGGATCCCGGACCGGAAGATCTCCCCGATGTAGGCGGTCGCGATGAGCGACAGGGCGAGGATGCCCAGTGGGTACGGGTTGGGCCCCCAGACCTTCATCCCGATCTGCGACAGGCCCACGCCGATCAGCAGGATGGTGACCACGGCGGGCAGGCCGCGGAAGATGTCGGTGTAGACGCGCGCGGGCCACCGGAGCCAGCGGTGCCGGGAGATGCCCGCCATGGCCAGCAGCATCCCGAGAACCGTGCCGATCAGCGCCGAGATGGCCGAGAGGATCAGCGTGTTCGGCAGGCCCGTCTTGAGCATGTCGGGCAGGGCCTGCCGCATGGACTGCCAGTTGAAGAAGGTGTCCCACAACGTGCTCAGCTGGTCCATCGGCCCTCTCTCATCGGCCCGCGCGCGTCAGTGTTCGGTCGGCCGGTCAGGACGACGGCGACGCGGCGGGCGCGCCCGACGCCTGGACCGGCGGGAAGGTCACCGTGCCGCTGCCCGGCTTGAACTCCTGGGGCACCTGGCGGCCGGGGTAGTACTCCTCCTGCAGCTTGGTCCAGGTGCCGTCCTTGATGACCTCGTCGAGGCCCTTGTTGAGCGCCTCGAGCAGCTTCGGGTTGTCCTTGGCGACCGCGAACGCCATCGGCGTCGACCCGAGCTGCTTCGCCGCGGCCACGACCTTGCCGCCGCTGTCCTTGGCGGTCTTCTCGCCGATCTCGGCCGGGGCGATCCAGGCGTCGGCGGTCTTGCTCTTCAGCTGGTTGAGCGCGCCGTTGTAGTCGGGCACCCGGACCGGGTTGAGGCCCTGCTTGGTGGCGTAGTCGTCCTGGACCGTTCCCTGGACGACGACCACGCGCTTGCCCTTGAGCTGGTCGAAGCCCTTGATGGGCGAGCCGGCCGGCACGTCGAGGCCGAAGTAGCCGAAGTCGTAGCCGTTGGTGAACGCGACGGTCTTCTTACGGGCCTCGGTGATGGTGATCGAGGAGCTGCCGACGTCGTACTTGTGCGTGGCGACCTGCGACAGCAGGGCCGAGAAGTCGGTGCCGGCGAACTGCACCTTCAGCCCGATCTTGGCGGCGACCGCGGTCAGCAGATCGTTGTCGTAGCCGGTGAACCTGCCGTTCTTCAGGTAGACGTTCGGCGGCGCGTCGGTCAGCGTGGCCGTGCGCAGGACGCCCGGCTGGATCAGCTTGTACGGGTTGTCGGCGGACGCCTTCGAGCCGCCTCCGCCGCACGCCGCCAGGGCACTGGCGGCGACGACGGCGACGGCGGTGGTTGCGAGGGCTCGCAACGGACGCATGGGGGTTCTCCTCTTGGGGGCGTTATGCGCGTGTGTGCCCGCGTCGTTGGGTGCCGCGACGCGGAAGCGGCGGAAGGACGTCGGCAGGACGGCCCGACGATCGGCTCGGGTCGGGTCCCGAGCCTGCGAAGGCGCCCGGTCAGTGCGTGACGGGGCGGCCGAAGCACGGCCGACAGCTCATCGACGTGACGCGGAGCAGGTCGATGTGCCTGCGCGTCACGAGGAAGCTGTTCATGCGGTTAATCCTGCCGATTCGACCGGGATAGCGTCAAATCGACGATGCGCCGCGCACCGACCCGCCGACCTGCAGCGTCGCCGGAAACGGGGCTCCCGGGCGCGACCGAGATCACTCTTGTCGTTCCGAGCAATCGCTTGGTACACAGGACGGGATGGACACGTTCGCGCGCTTACTGCTCGACCGGGCCGGTGACGACCGCACCGGGCTGCTGTTCGAGGACGAGCGGTACACATGGGCCGACGTCCTGCGGCAGAGCCGCCGCCGCGCCGCGCTCGCCCACGCCCTGCTCGGAGGAGATCGACCGCCGCACATCGGCGTGCTGCTGGACAACGTCCCGGAGTACCTGTTCTGGCTCGGCGGGGCGGCCCTGGCCGGCTCGGTCCTCGTCGGCGTCAACCCGACCCGGCGGGGCGCGGAGCTCGCCCACGACGTCCGGCACACCGACTGCCGGTTCATCGTCACCGACACCGCCCACGCCCCGCTGCTCGACGGCCTGGACACCGGCGTGCCGCCGGAGCGGGTGCTGCTCGTCGACGGCCCCGCCTACGCGGAGCGGCTCGCCGCGACAGGGCCGGCGCGGGCGGTCGAACCGAGCGCCCGCGATCCCCTCCTCCTGCTGTTCACCTCAGGATCGACCGGCGCGCCGAAGGCTGTCGTGTGCGGTCAGGGCCGACTCGCCGCGATCGGCCGGCAGGCCCCGGCCTTCGACATCACGGCCGGCTCGGTGACGTACGCCGCGATGCCCATGTTCCACGGCAACACCCTCATGGCGAACATCGCGCTGGCGACCGCCGCGGGCGCGACCATCGCGCTGCGCCGCAGGTTCTCCGCGTCCGGCTTCCTGCCCGACATACGCCGGTTCGGGGTCACCTACTTCAACTACGTCGGCCGCGCGCTCGCGTACGTCCTGGCCACTCCGGAACGCGACGACGACGCCGACAACCCCCTGCGCGTGGCGTTCGGCACCGAGGCGTCCGCCCGGGACATGGCCGGGTTCGCCGAGCGGTTCGGCTGCCGGCTGATCGAGTCGTACGGTTCGAGCGAGGGCGCGATCTCCATCCGCAAGACCCCCGACAGCCCGCCCGACGCGCTCGGCCGGCCGTCCGGCGGCGCGGACGTCGCCGTCGCGGACCCGGCGACCGGCGAGGAGTGTCCCCGCGCGCGCTTCGGCCCGGACGGCCGGCTGCGCAATCCCGACGAGGCAATCGGGGAGATCGTCGGCCGGGGCGTCGCCTTCGAGGGCTACTACCGGAACCCCGCCGCCGAGGCCGAGCGGCTGCGCGGCGGCGTGTTCTGGAGCGGTGACCTCGGTTACCGCGACGCCGACGGGTTCTTCTACTTCGCGGGCCGGGCCGGCGACCGGCTCCGCGTGGACGGCGAGAACTTCGCGGCCGCTCCGGTGGAGCGGATCCTGTCCCGCTGGCCGTCCGTGGTGATGTGCGCGGTCTACCCGGTGCCCGATCCTCGTACGGGCGACCAGGTGATGGCGGCCCTGGAGCTGGACGTCCCGTTCGCGCCGGAGGCGTTCGCGAGGTTCCTGGCGGAACAGCCGGACCTCGGCACGAAGTGGGCGCCGAGGTTCGTCCGGATCGTCCCGTCGATGCCGCTCACCGCCACCAACAAGGTCGACAAGCGGCCGCTGCACCGGGAGGCGTGGCGGGGCGGCGAGGTCTGGTGGCGGCCCGGCCGGGACCTGCGGTACGAACCGCTGACCGGCGACGCCCGGCGGTCCCTGGAGGAGCAGGCCGCCGCCCACGGCCGCCGGATCTGACCGGAAGACGGCCGCCGCCTGTCGCCGGCCTCAGCCCCAGGTCAGGAACCGGTAGTGCAGCCCGGTCGACGACTCCTGCCACGCCCCGACGGAGTCCGGCGAACGCCCCACGTCGGGCGCGTGCGTGTCGCCGTCGAACAACTCCCGGATCTCGGTGACCACGATCCGGTCCGCGAGCGGCAGCGCCGCCCGGTACACCGCCGCGCCGCCGATCACCCACACGTCCCCGGACACCGCGGCGAGCGCCTGTGGCAGGTCGGGGAACGTGTCCACGCCCTCCTGCGGCGTGCGCGACAGCACGAGATTGCGCCTGCCCGGCAGCGGCCGGAACCGCGGTGGCAGCGACTCCCAGGTGCGGCGGCCCATGAGCACGGCCGCGCCCGCGGTCAGGGAGCGGAAGTGCTTCATGTCCTCCGGCAGGTGCCACGGCAGCGTGCCGTCGCGGCCGATGACGCCGTTCGCCGACTGCGCCCAGACGAGCCCGATCACACCGCCACCGGCGCCTTGATGCCCGGATGCGGGTCGTAGCCCTCGAGCGTGATGTGCTCGTAGGTGTAGTCGAACAGGCTGTCCGCCGGCTTCAGGCTCAGCGTGGGGAACGGCCGCGCCTCGCGCGTGAGCTGCGTGCGGACCTGGTCCTCATGGTTGTCGTAGATGTGACAGTCGCCGCCGGTCCAGACGAAGTCACCGACGTCGAGGCCCACCTGCTCGGCGATCATGTGCGTCAGCAGCGCGTAGCTCGCGATGTTGAACGGCACGCCGAGGAACAGGTCCGCGCTGCGCTGGTACAGCTGGCAGGAGAGCCTGCCGTCGGCGACGTAGAACTGGAAGAACGCGTGGCACGGCGGCAGCGCCATTCGCGGGATGTCGGCGACGTTCCACGCGGACACGATGATCCGCCGAGAGTCGGGGTTCTCACGCAGCGTGCGCAGCACCTCGCTGATCTGGTCGACGTGCCCGCCGTCCGGGGTCGGCCACGACCGCCACTGCACGCCGTAGACCGGGCCGAGATCACCGTCCGGCGCCGCCCACTCGTCCCAGATCGTGACGCCGTTCTCGCGCAGCCACGTGACGTTCGCGTCACCGCGCAGGAACCACAGCAGCTCGTACGCGATCGAGCGGAAGTGGACCTTCTTCGTCGTGATCAGCGGGAAGCCGTCGGCCAGCCGGTAGCGCAACTGGTGACCGAAGATCGACCGCGTGCCCGTTCCCGTGCGGTCCTCCTTGCGGGCACCCGTGTCGAGCACGTGGCGGAGCAGGTCTTCGTACTGCGTGTCCGGCATGCCCACGAGCCTAGACGAGTCGTCGCATCACTCGCGTCCAGGCGGGGCGACGCCCACCGCGAGGAGCCCCGTCGTCCGGCGCCGGCGAACGGCTACGCCGACTTCTCCGGGCGCTCCGCCCCGTCGTACGGGTGCTCGCGCGGCACCAGCGTGGGGTTGACGTTCCGCAGGACCGTCTCGCGGGTGACCACGACCTTGGCGACGTCGTCCCGGCCCGGCACCTCGTACATGACGTTGAGGAGGACCTCCTCGCAGATCGCGCGCAGGGCCCGGGCGCCGGTGCGGCGCAGCAGGGCCTGGTCGGCGATCGCGTCGACGGCGTCGTCGGTGAACTCCAGCTCGACGCCGTCCATCGCGAACAGCTCGCGGTACTGCCGGAGCAGGGCGTTGCGCGGCTCGGTGAGGATGCGGACGAGCGCCGCGCGGTCCAGCGGCTCGACGGCCGACAGCACCGGGAGCCGGCCGACGAACTCCGGGATCAGCCCGAACTCCCGCAGGTCCTGCGGCATCACCCGGGCGGACGAGTCCTCCCGGTCCTCGGCGCCGAACGCGGCGCCGAACCCGGCCGCCCGGCGTCCGGCCCGCCGCTCGATGATCCGCTCCAGGCCCGCGAACGCGCCACCGCAGATGAACAGCACGTCGGTCGTGTCGATCTGGACGAACTCCTGCTGGGGATGCTTGCGGCCGCCCTCCGGCGGAACGCTCGCGACCGTGCCCTCGAGGATCTTCAACAGCGCCTGCTGGACCCCCTCCCCGGAGACGTCCCGCGTGATGGACGGGTTGTCGGCCTTGCGGGCGATCTTGTCGATCTCGTCGATGTAGACGATCCCGGTCTCGGCCCGCCGGACGTCGTGGTCGGCGGCCCGCAACAGCGCGACCAGGATGTTCTCGACGTCCTCTCCGACGTAGCCGGCCTCGGTCAGCGAGGTCGCGTCGGCGATCGCGAACGGCACGTCGAGGATCCGGGCCAGGGTCTGGGCCAGGTGCGTCTTGCCGGAGCCGGTCGGCCCGATCAGGAGGACGTTGGACTTTCCGACCTCGACGGCGTCCCGCCGGTCCGTCCGGCGGCCGGGCCGCCCCCGAAGGCGCTTGTAGTGGTTGTACACGGCCACCGCGAGGATCTTCTTCGCCTCGTCCTGGCCGACGACGTACCGATCGAGGAAGGCGTGGATCTCCTGGGGCTTCGGCGGCGCGCCCGCGGCGGCCGGACCGTCCTCGTCGTCCTCGATGAGCTCGTTGCAGATCGCCACGCACTCGTCGCAGATGTAGACGCCCGCCGGGCCCGCGATCAGCCTTCGCACCCGCCGTTGGCTCTTGCCACAGAACGTGCAGGTCAGCGGGTCGCCGTCGGTCTCGGTGCGGGTCATCGACAACGTCTCCTCACGAGTCCGCCAGTGCCGGATGACGAGACCATATGATCCCATCATCTGACGGCGACGGTATCTTCTACCGCCACGTACGGCAATCCGGCGATCGGGGGACGATGATCCGGCTCACCAGGGCGGAGGCCCAGGAGCGCAACCGCGCCCGGGTCCTGGCCGCCGCCCGGGCGGAGTTCACCGAGTGCGGATACCGCGACGCCAAGGTCGACCACATCGCCGAGCGCGCGGGCCTGACCCGCGGCGCCGTCTACTCCAACTTCCCCGGCAAGCGGGCCCTGTACTTCTCGGTCCTGGCCGAGGACGCCGAGCGGGCGGCTCCGGCGCCCGCTCCGGCGACGGCCGGCACCGCGCGGGAGGCGCTCGCGGCGTTCGCCCGCGTCTGGGTCGACCGGTTGCCCCTCGTCACCGACGAGGCGGACGGCCGGCGGATCGGCCGGGAGGTGCTGCCCGAGATCCTCGCCGATGACGCGGCCCGGGAGCCGTTCGCCCAGTTGATGAGGCTGGACGCGATCCTGCTCGGGCTGGCCCTGGAGCGGCTGCGCCCGGCCGGCGCGCCGCCCGTCCGCCTCGTCCGCGTCGCGGAGGCCGCGCTCACGATCCTGCACGGCGCGAGCCAGATGAGCGCCGCCGCGCCCGGCCTTCTCGAGCCCTTCGATCTCGTGACCGTCTGCGCGAGCCTGGCCGACCTCGACCTGGGGGGTGGGTGGCCGCCCGTGCCGCCGGTCCCGCCCACCCGGCCCGCCGACGACCCGTGGGACCCGCCCGACGCCGTCGACGCGGTGCGGGCGGCGCCCGTCCGGCCGGCCGGCGACGGCGTCGTGGCGATCCTCGGCCTGCGCCGCCTCGAGGCCGTGGAGGAGGCCGTCCGGGCCGCTCCGCCCGGCGCCGGGGTCACCGCCGCCGTCGTCACCGGCGACCCCGGTGAGCTGGCGCCGCTGGCCAGGCTGGCCGTCGCCGACCTGTGCGACTGCCTCCGCCGGGCGTTCCCGCCGTCGGCGTGGCCGGGCCTGCGCGTCGTCCACGACCCGGCGGGGACCCTGGCCGCCGCGGCCGGGCTGGCCGCGGTGAGCGACGTGACCGAGACGGCCGTCCGCGTCGAGGCCGGCCGGATCGTCGCCCGCGCCGACGGCCGGGGCGCCTGCCACGCCGCCGCCTCGGCGCCGTCCGGCCCGAAGCGGGCACGTTCCGGCGAGCGACCCTGATGCCGGTCCCGGATGACCGGCCCTGCTGCCGGCCCGGCGCGGCCGGCCGGGCAGGATCGGGCCATGCGCGACCCGAACCCCGCGGACCTCTGGATCGTCTCCGGCCCGCCCGCCGCCGGTAAGTCGACGGTGGCGCGGCTGCTGCTGTCCCGGCTGCGGCCGGTGCCCGCCCTGCTGGACAAGGACACGATGTACGGGCCGTTCGTCGGCGCGACGCTGCGGGTGGCGGGACGTCCGGACGGTGAGCGTGAGGGGCCCTGGTACGACGAGTACGTCAAGGTCCACGAGTACGCGGGGATGACGGCCACGGCCCGGGAGGTCCGGTCGTACGGCTGCCCGGTGCTGCTGAGCGCGCCGTTCACCGGTCAGATCCACGACGCCGGGGGCTGGCGGGCCTGGGTCGAGGAGCTGGGCGGGCCGCCGGTCCGTCTCGTCTGGGTCCGGTCCGACGCCGAGACGCTGCGCGCCCGTCTGCTCAGCCGGGGGCTGGGGCGGGACGCCGGGAAGCTGGAGGGCTTCGACCGGTTCCTCGCGGGCGTACGGGCCGGCGAGCCGCCGGTCGTGCCGCACACCGTCCTGGACAACCGGTCCGGGGCCCGGCCGCTCGCCGACCAGGTCGACGAGGCGTTCTTCAGCGGTGGAACAGCTCGCGAAGGTTGACGACCAGGAGCACTCCGGCGACCACCACCAGCGGGGCCAGCAGGACGTACCGGCCGCCGTACTTGACCGCCAGTCCCAGCCCCACCGCCACGGCCAGGCCGCCGGCGAGCATCAGCAGCCCGGTGGCGAACGCCAGGAGCTTGCGCCGGACCCACGCCTCCATCGTGACGAACAGCAGCACGACGGCGGCGAGGAGGAAGGCGACGGGTTCGTGCGGGATCACGAAGACGCCGACCACCGCCAGCAGGAACAACGGCGTGCTCAGCGCCGCCCACGCGTGCAGGAACCGCGTGCGCGGCCCGCGGAACGGCGTGTACGGCAGGTGCGGCTCCCGCAGGTGCGCCTGCGGGGCGTCCGGAACGGGCGGGCGGGTCAGCGTCGCCTCGTGCGCGCTGCGTTCCTCGGCCAGCTCGGTGCGGTCGCGGACGAGCACGGCCAGGGCGGCCTCCGCCTTGGCGACCTCGCCACTGCGCCGGCGGGCGAGGTTCCTGGTGTTGCGGTGCCCGGCCAGGGACGCCGCCGTCGTACGGAGCCGTCGCAGCTCCTCGCGGCCGCGTTCGATCTCGGCGTCGGCGGCCTTGATCTCCTCATCGAGGGCCACGATCCGGGCTCGCAGGTCACGCCGCTCCGCCTCGGGGCTCGGCGGGATCTTCTGCAGCCCGGCCCAGCCGAGGGGGTCGGCCCACAGGGTCCGCACGCGGCCGTCCCGGTCGTAGCGCGGGCCGGCCGGGGCGCGCTCGCCGCCGACCCAGTCCCGGGTGTCCCGGCCCCACAGCCCGCGGAACCCCCGGACCCACGGCGTCTCGTCGGAGATGAGCACCGGCCGCCACGTACGGTCCCGGCCGGAGCCGATGCGCTCCCCGTCGCCGAGGGCGTAGTCGATGAAGGGGATGCCGACCCCGTGATGCCGTTCCTCCCGCGACCAGGGGAAGGCCAGTCCCATCAGGCGCTGCACCCAGCGGACGTAGCGCCGGAGCCGTACGGGGTTGACGGTGACGAGGTACTGGCCGGGCAGGAACGCTCCGGAGTGCGACCCGGCCCCGACGAACACGATCGGATGGTCCCCCTCCTTGCGCAGGTCGGGGTCGTCCCACCGGCGACGCAGGTCGTCGCCGCGCTCGTCGTGCGCGGACACCGCCACCCACGCCGGGCGCGGGCCGTCCTCGGTGTCGGCGACGTACACGGTCACCGACTCCCAGTCGCCCTCGTGGTCGTTGACCCCGGCGAACGTCGTCCGCCAGTCGTTCATGGCGTACAGGAACCAGTACTGCAGCACGATGTAGCCGCCCTCACGGACCACCCGGCCGTAGTAGGTGGCGCGGTCCCGGCTCAGGTGCCGCTCGCCCAGGTCGGCGGCTGCCGCCGCGACCCCGCCGGGCACCGAGCCGCGCAGGAACAGCGAGGCGCGCAGCAGCACGTCGAAGACCCGCCCGATGAGGCCGACCGCGGCCAGGCGGCCGGAGCGGGCGATGGGCGGCTTGGCGTGGGCGCGGTGGGCGCGGACCTCCCGCCGGTCGAACGGCCGCTGCACGAGCAGCAGCGACAGAGCGGTGCCGGTGCGTTCGGCGGCCGTGGCGACCAGGCGCTCCGCCGTGAGCTCACCCGCCTCGACGAGCTGCCGCTCACCCTGCCACAGGCTGCAGCAGCGGATGTAGTCCTCCGCGTCGACGGGGAAGAACCGCTCCCCCCGCGTGTAGGTCAGGATCGGCTCGTACCGCCGCAGCAGTGCCAGGTCGCGGTCGCTCGGAACGGCCCCGACTTCCTCTGTCACCAATCCCCCCATCGTGACGACGACTCCGCCCGTTTATACCGGGCCACATCAACACAAAGCGCGGAGGAACGACGCGCTTGAAAGGTTTCTTCCCGGGTAATCCGTAGGCGCCCGAGACTTCAGGGAGCTGATTTTCGATGACCGGGATGCTACGAGTACCTCGCAGCAGGGGTGCGCTCAGCGGCGTGATCCTCGTGCTGCTCGGCCTGTGGGGCGGGCTGGCCGCGCTCCTCGGCCCGTACTTCCACTTCGCGTTCGCTCCGGACAAGGCGTGGTCGTTCACGGCCGGCCGCGTCTGGCTGGAGCTCCTGCCGGCCTGCGCCCTGCTGGTCGGCGGCCTGATCTTGCTGGTGAGCGCCAACCGGGCCACGGCCGCCGCCGGCGCGTGGATCGCCGCGCTCGGCGGCGCCTGGTTCGTCGTCGGTGGCCCGCTCAGCGCGCTGTGGTCCGCCCCCGACCGGCTCGGCGCCCCCGTCGGGGGGACGACGCGCCAGGTGGTGGAGCAGATCGCGCTGCTGTACGGCGTGGGCGCGGTGGCCCTGTTCTTCGCCGCGGTGGCCCTCGGCCGTCTCGCCGTGGTCGGCGTCAAGGACGCCCGTCTCGCCGAGCGTGAGGCGCCGTACGTCGAGGAGGCTCCGACGGTGGAGGCGCCGCGGCCGGTACGTGAGGACCGGCCCGGTCCGATCCAGGCGACGCAGCCGCTGCCGCGCCGTACCGCCCCGCCTCCGATGACCCCGCCCGAGCAGCCGATGCCCCGGCCGGCCGAGCACACCGTGCCGCGGGCGCCCGAGCCGACGGATCGCCGGGTCGCCGGCGGTTCCGCCGACGACACCGGCACCTTCCGGCGGCCGGGCGAGGACACCGGAACGTTCCGGCGGCCTGGCGAAGGCGTCTGATCCGCGAGTGTCCCGCCGGGGTGGGCGTCGGCCTCCCCCGGCGGGACGTTCCATGTCCGGCGGCGGCGCCGGCGAGCCGGCCCGTGCGACCGAGGAGTCAGGCACCGTAGCGGTCGAGCATGGCGCGCGCGGACGCGATGACCCGCTCCCGGAGCTCCGGGGGTTCGAGGACCTCCGCCTCCGCCCCGAACTTGAGCAGCTCGGTGTGGGCGTGGCGGACGGACTCGATGGGGATCACGGTGCGCACCCAGCCGTCCTCGTCCGGAGGTCCGGCGTTGCGCCGCGCCGCGCGGATCACCTCCGGCGTGACCAGGTGCTGGAGGATCCGCATCCCGGTCGGGGAGAATCGGACGACCGCCTCGCCGGTGAACATCGTGTCGCGGAACCGCGCCAGGTAGGACCGCCAGAACTCGGCGAGATCGAAGTCCGCCGGCCGCTCGAACCGCTCCTCGAGCATCTGCAGCGTCTGGATCCGGTCGACGCGATAGGTGCGTTCGTCCCCCTCCGAGCGGCCGACGAGGTACCAGCTGCCCGCCTTCAGCACGAGGCCGAGCGGGTCGATGGTGCGGGTGACGGGCGTCGGCGTCTTCCACCGGCGGTAGCGCATGTGCAGGCGGCGCTGCTTCCAGACGGCGTCGGCGACGGTGTTGAGGTACGGCGTGGGCTCGCCGTCGTGGAACCAGCCCGGCGCGTCGAGGTGGAAGCGCTCGCGGAGCCGCGCCGCGCGCTCGGCCAACTGCCGGGGCAGCGCCGCCATGAGCTTCAGCTCCGCCGCGGCGAGGACCGTGCCGAGACCGAGTTCGGCGGCGGGTCCGGGCAGGCCGGTGAGGAACAGCGACTCGGCCTCCTCGGCGGTCAGCCCGGTCAGGCGCGTCCGGTAGCCGTCGAGCAGCTGATACCCGCCGGCCGGGCCGCGGTCGGCGTACACCGGCACCCCCGACGCGGACAGGGACTCCACGTCGCGGTAGATGGTGCGCAGGGACACTTCCAGCTCATCCGCCAGTTCCTGGGCGGTCATGCGGCCCCGCGACTGCAGCAGCAGGAGGAGGGACACCAGGCGGCTCGCGCGCATGCGCCAAGTCTGCCCTGCGGTCGTCAGATGACGATGACCGTCTTCCCCCGGGCCCGCCCGGCCCTGCTGCGTGCGAGGGCGTCCGGCGCCTGGGGCAGGGTGACGGTGTCGCCGATGAGCACGCGGAGGTGGCCGGCGTCGATCTCCCGCGCGAGGTGTTCGAGCCGTTCGGTGCCCGCCTCGTTCAGGAAGTTGACGGCCTCGACGCCGGGCAGCCCCTCCTCCGGGACCGCGAACACCGGGCTGAGCACCGTACCGCCGGGCCGGACGACCGGCAGCAGCTCGCGCAGCCCCTGCGTGTCGCTGACCAGGTCGATCAGGGCGTCGACGGGAGCGGAGAGCCGTCCGGCGACCGGGCCGGAGGTGGGGTCGACGATCTCGGCCGCGCCCAGCGCCCGCATCAGGTCGGCCTTGTCGGCGGTCGCGGTGGCGACGACGATGATCCCGCGGGCGGCGGCCAACTGCGTGGCGAACGTGCCGACGCCTCCCGTCGCTCCCACGATGAGCAGCCGACGGGCGTCGCCGACCCGATCGACCAGGTTCAGCGCCGTCGTCCCGGCGGTCGGCACGGCCGCGGCCTCGCTCAGCGCGATCGTCCGCGGCGGAGCCGCGATGGCGTCCACCGGAGCGACGGCCCGCTCGGCGTACGAGCCGTGTCCGCGCCGGGGGTCCCCGAACTGGCCGAACACCGGGTCGCCGGGCCGTACGCCGGTGACGCCCGGTCCCACCCGCTCGACGGTGCCCGCCCCGTCGGTACCCACGACCAGCGGGAAGACGGCGTCCGGGATGGCGCCGTCGATGACCTTCCAGTCGAAGGGGTTCAGGCCCGCGGCGCTGATCCGGACCAGGACCTCGCCGGGACCCGGTTCGGGTACCGGCTGCTCGGTCAGCTCCGGCTGGGCCCCGAAATCGGACACCGTCACGGCTCGCATTGGTCCCCCCGAAATCCAGTGCGCTGCTCCGAGCACTACCCTGGGTAATCAAGGCTCATTCGTCGCGACGCGAAATGGCGATCTTGCTCGCTGCGGCGGATAACCTGCAGGGGTCCGTGCCCCTGGGGATCATTGGCAGGTTCGACAAGTGCGACCGACACGCCGTGGAGTGACCATGGCACGTCTTCATCTGGCCCGATCCGGCGCCGCGCTGGCGCTGCTCGCCGCGACGGTGACGGGGTGCAGCAGCGATTCCGGCGGAGGTACGGCGCACCCGCCGCGCGCGGCCGGAACCTCCGCGTCCCCGGCCGCCACGCCCACGCCCAACCCCCTCGCCACGTCGCCGGCGCCGTCCGGCGACCCGAGCGCGGCCGCGATCGACTCCTACCTTCGCGGGCTCGCGAAGAAGGGGAAGTTCACGGGGGCGGTCACGGTGGTGCGGCGCGGTCAGGTGCTGGCCCGCTTCGCCGCCGGTCAGGCCGACGAGGCGAAGAACGTCCCGAACAGTCCGGACACCATCTTCCGGATCGCCTCGGTGAGCAAGCAGTTCACCGCCATGCTCGTGCTGAAGCTGCAGGACCAGGGCAAGCTGAAGCTGGACGACAAGGTCTGCCCGTACCTCGTCCCCACCTACATCAAGGCCTGCCCGGCCGCATGGAAGCCGATCACGATCCGCGAGATCCTCGTCCACACTTCCGGCATCCCAGATATCTCCGAGATGCCGGACTTCTTCACGAAGCTGGACCAGCCGACCACGCCCAAGGAGATCATCAGCCGGTTCGTCCACAAACCCCTTGATTTCAAGCCGGGCACGAGCTGGAAGTACAGCAACTCCGGCTACATCCTCGCCGGTGCGATCATCGAGAAGGTCACCGGCAAGGGCCTCGGCGACGTGCTGCGCGACCAGATCACCGCGCCACTCGCGCTGCAGCACACCGGCTACAGCACCGGCGACCCGCCGGACGGCTGGGCCAAGGGCTACCTCTCCACCGGCAAGCCGGCGGGCCGCATCAACGGGTCGCAGGCGTACGCGGCCGGCGGCGTCTACACGACCGCCGACGACCTGACCCGCTGGGACCGTTCGTTCGGCGCCGACCTCGTCGCGCCGGCGGCCACGGTGAAGCTGGCCTTCACCTCTCAGGCCGACTGCCCGTCCGGCGGCTGCCTCGACTCCCCCTCCACCGGATACGCCTTCGGGTGGCTCGTCGACCGGCTGAACGGGCACCGGTACCTCTACCACCCCGGCCTGCTCGAGGGGTACCACGCCAGCAACGTGTACCTGCCGGACGACGACATCGCCGTCGCCGTCCTCAGCAACGTGCAGGACACCGACGTCAACGGCATCGCCCGCCACCTGGCCGAACTGGCCCTCAAGTCCTGACGGCGGCTGATTCGCCGACTATCCGTCGCTCTCGCCGAGGGACTCGAAGACGAGAACTTCAACGCAGTTGGTGGCCTCGCCGCTATGGCTACTCTTGCGCCACGGAAAGCGGGGGTACTCCTGCTCGGGACTCATGGCGACCGGGGTACTCCTTAGCGAAGAGCTCCGCTGAAGCATCCGGAGACGACGCCACGGATTCAAGGCTCTCGAAATCCACCTTGATCCGGCCAACGATCTCCGCGCTCTCCGCGAACGCATCGCCCAACCTGGTCGCGGCATAAGCCACGTCGGGCGCGACGTCCTCTGGAAACCCGAGGACGATGAACGGGCCATCGAGTCCGGCATGGGTGCCAACCTCCAGCGGAAGGACCCTGACCGTCACGTTCGGCCGCCGAGTGGCGAACTTCACACCATCGGCGCTGTCACGAACCCGGCGAGCGTTCGCGGTCACCGCGCGCAGGCCGTCGCTCAGTGGCCGCCCGCGGCGGGCGGGGTGGCGCGCAGGCCGTCGAAGACGACGGCGAGGGCGCGGGCCCGTACCTCGGCGTCACCGCCGACGTGCTCGGCCGCCTGTGACGCGCCGACCAGGAGGGTCAGGATCTCGGGCAGCCCGACGTCCGCCCGCACCGTCCCGGCCTCTTGGGCGCGGCCGAGCAGCGCGCCCAGCGCGCGCCTGAGCTCCCGGCCCGTCCCGGCCGTGGTCTCCCGGACGTCGACGCCCGCCTCGGCCAGCGCGGCGGACAGGGCGTTCTTCGTCGCGGCGTGGTCGACGACGCGAGTGAAGAACCCGAAGAAGGCCGCGCCCGGGTCCTCCGCGCTCATCAGCGCGTCGGCCTCGGCGGCCAGCCGGCCCAGCCGCGCGACGAACACCGCCTCGAGCAGCGCCTCCTTCGTCGGGAAGTGGCGGAAGACGGTGCCGACGCCGAGGCCGGCCCGCCGGGCCACCTGTTCCGTGGAGGCGGTCGTGCCGTGCTCGGCGAACACCGCCTCCGCGGCCTCCAGGACCCGCGCGCGGTTTCGCAGCGCGTCCGCGCGGACCGGC
This sequence comes from Actinoallomurus liliacearum, assembly GCF_039542035.1. NCBI lineage: Bacteria > Bacillati > Actinomycetota > Actinomycetes > Streptosporangiales > Thermomonosporaceae > Actinoallomurus > Actinoallomurus liliacearum. Next base: position 37,729 of record NZ_BAABHJ010000015.1, on the reverse strand, counting down.
CGTCCGCCGTCCGGGGCGGACGCGCGCCGCGGTGCGGTCATGCACACCTTCCTCATTGACAGGCGGAGTGATCACTCCGGATAATTCAATCCGGAGTGACCGCTCCGATTAACTTCGACGATCTGGACAGGAGTCTCGCATGCCCGAACCCACCGGTCCGCGCGCCGTCTTCGAGCGGTTGAGCCGCGGCATCGCGGAGGGACGCTGGAACGACCTGGCGGACCTGTACGCCGAGGACGCCGTGGCCCATCAGCCGTTCGCCCCGCCGGGACCCGACGCGCCCCGCCTCCTGGAGGGCAGGGAGGTCATCCGGGCGCGGTTCGCCAGCGCGGCCCGGATGGGCCTGCGGTTCGGCGTCCGCAACGTGGTCGTGCACGAGACCGCGGATCCCGAGGTGGTCATCGCGGAGTTCGACTACGACATCCCGGCCGGCGAGGAGGTGCTGACCGCGGCCAACATCCAGGTGCTGCGCGTCCGCGACGGCCTGATCGTCGAGACGCGCGACTACCACGACCACCTCACCATCGCCCGCGCCACCGGCGGTCTCCGCGCCCTCGCCACGGCCCTCGCCGAGGAGCCCGCATGACGCCGCGCGAGGTCTTCGAGCGGCTGATCGAGGGCGTCACGGCCCGCGACTGGGACGTGCTGCCCGAGTTGTACGCCGAGGACGCCGTCGTCGTGCATCCGATGGCCGCATCGGACGGACCCCTCGTCGGCCGGGACGCGCTGCGGCGGCACTTCGAGCACGCTGCCACACTTCCCCTGCGCATGAGCGCGCGGGACGTCGTGGTCCACGAGACCGCGGACCCGGAGGTCGTCATCGGCGAGTTCGAGTACGCGGGCCAGGTCACGACCACCGGTCGCCGGTTCGCGATCCGCAACGTCTTCGTCCTCCGCGTCCGGGACGGCCTCATCGTCGAGGCCCGTGACTACGCCGACCACGCGCGGTTCGGCGTCGCGATCGGCCGGCCGCCCGCCCCGCTCGCCGCCGCCCTCGCGGACGGCCCGCCCGGCGACGACCCGCTATTTCCGGACATGTAACAACACTTACGGGCGTGGCCGCAGGTGGCCACGATTTACCGCGTTCATTACTGTTTGTCGGGCCGCCCCCTAGGCTTGTCGATCATGGAGGTACGGATCCCCGACGTCATCGACGTCCACACCCCGTCCCCTGCCCGCATGTACGACTACTGGCTGGGCGGCAAGGACAACTTCGCCGCCGACCGGGAGGCGGCCGAGAAGGTCATCGCCGCCCACCCCGAGCAGCGCAAGCTCGTGCGGGCGAACCGCGACTTCCTCGTACGCGTCGTACGCCACCTCGCGGAGCAGGGGGTCGAGCAGTTCCTGGACCTCGGGACGGGGATCCCGACCTCACCGAACGTGCACGAGGTGGCCCGCGAGATCCGCCCGGCCGCCCGCGTCGTGTACGTCGACAACGACCCGATCGTCTTCGCGCACAACCAGGCGTTCCGCGCCACCGACGACCGGATCGCCACCGTGCAGGCGGACATCCGCCGCCCCCGCGAGATCCTGGGCGACCCGGCCGTCGAGCGGCTGCTCGACTTCGACCGGCCGATCGGCCTGCTCGTCATCGCCGTCCTGCACTTCGTCCCGGAGGGCGAAGAGGTGATCGGGACGCTGCGGGAGAACATGGCGCCCGGCAGCTTCCTTGCGCTGTCCACCGGAACGTACGAGGGCCTGACCCTGGAGCAGCGCGAACGGATAGAGAACGCCTACGCCAAGTCCAGCGCCCCCGCCGTGATCCGCTCCCGCACGGAGATCGAACGGCTGTTCACCGGCTTCGACCTCGTCGAACCGGGCCTCGTCCACGTGGCCAGGTGGCGGTCCGACGGCCCGGAGACCAAGGGGCGGCTGCTGGCCGGCGTCGGCCGGCTCGGAACCTCCTCCCCGGCAGGCTGAGCGCTCATGAGGTCGGCTCTCGGCGGCTCAGCGGTTCCTCCAGCACCGTCCGGGCGATCTCCTCGGCGAGCCGTTCCAGCAGCGGGCCCGCGTCCTCCATGCATCGCCCCGGGTCGGGTTCGAGATCGGTGAGCGCGTACGCCCCGGCGAATCCCGCGGCGCGGAGCTGGTCGTCGCTCAGCGCCCGCCGCCCGGACACGGCGACGACCGGCACCCCCGCCCGCCGGGCCGCCCGCGCCACACCGACCGGCGCCTTGCCGCGCAGACTCTGCGCGTCCAGGGAACCCTCGCCCGTCACCACGAGGCGCGCGCCGTCGAGCTGGGCGGCGAACCCCAGCAGGTCGAGGAGGTAGGCGATGCCCGGTTCGACCCGGGCGGCCAGGAACGCCAGTGCGCCGAACCCCACTCCGCCGGCCGCGCCCGCCCCGAGGTACCCGGCCATCACCAGGCCGAGGTCGCGGCGGACGATCGCGTCGAGGCGGGCCAGCCCCGCCACGAGGATCTCGACCTGCTCCGGATCGGCCCCCTTCTGCGGCGCGAACACGCGGGCGGCGCCGTCCGGGCCCAGCAACGGGCTGTTCACGTCGCTCGCCACCACGACCGTGACCCCCTGCATCCGGTCGGTCAGCGCCGACGTGTCGACGGCGTCGAGGTCGCGCAGCGCGGCGCCGCCCGGCGGGAGGTCCCGGCCCTGTGAGTCGAGGAGGCGGGCGCCCAGGGCGGCGGCCATGCCCGCGCCGCCGTCGGTGCAGGCGCTGCCGCCCAGGCCGAGGACGACCTGGCGCGCCCCGTCCGCCACCGCCGCGGCGATCAGCTCGCCGGTGCCGTGGCTGGAGGCGGTCAGCGGCGCGGGCACGCCGCCGGGCAGCAGACGCAGCCCGGACGCCTCGGCCAGTTCGACGACGGCCGTCTCGTCACGGACCGCATAGGACGCCGTGACGGGCTCACCGGTCGGCCCGCTGACGACGGTGCGGCGCCGGGTGAAGCCGGCGGCGACCGCGGCGTCCACGGTGCCGTCGCCGCCGTCCGCGACCGGCATGGTCGTCAGCCGGACCTCCGGATGGACGCGGCGCAGCCCGGCTGCGACGCGCGCGGCCACCTCGGGAGCGGTCAGCGACCCTTTGAACTTGTCGGGTGCGATGACGACGTGGCTGCTCATGGATTCCCTTCTCAACGGACCGGAATCACGATCTTGTGCCGCCGATTATCCAGTCTCGTCCGGGTCCTTTCGCACAGGTCGGCGGCCGGGCAGGCCCGCGCCCCGGTCCGAGGGCCCGGCGCTCCGGCCGGTCCTACCCGCATCCGTGGACGTCACCGCCCTTCCGGTCGCCTGAGCAGGGACGACAGGACACCGGACGGAATCACCCCACCCTGGCAATGGTTACTCTTCATCGGAGGCACACGATTGGGGTTCCATCGATGACCGGCGACCAGCTCACCACCAGCGACCAGCTCACCACCAGCGAGCAGCCCACCACCGGCGACCAGCTCACTCCGCGCAAGAAGTCCTATGAGGAGAAGTTCGCGGAGCGCCTCGCCAAGCGGCAGGCGGGGCGGGCGCCCCTCAAGGAGGGCAAGGTCTTCGAGCACGGCCCCGCCAAGTTCGTGTTCATGTTCATCATCGGATTCGTCATCGTGACGCACGTCGCCATCCTCATCGTCATGATGGCCAGCGGGATGCACTGACCGCGCGGAACGCGCCGGCCGCCGGGACGCACCGATCGGCCGGCACGGACAAACCGAACGATCTTGCCGTCGGGCGACCGCGCCTCTAAGGTGCGGAGTCCGACCGGTCAACGCCCGCCGACGACGGCGCGACGGCCGTTCCCCGTGACCCGGTCCCGGGTCGCGACGGCTGCCTTCGAGGAGATCGTCCATGCGCCTGCGCCGGCTCGCCTCCCTCGTCTCCGTCGCCGCCGTCACCGTGTCGCTCGGCACCGCACCGGCCGCGGGCGCGACGACGGTGCCCGACGACCGGCCGCTGCCGCCGTACACGATCAGCAACCCGGCGCTCCCGCCGCTGACGGTCGACGGCCGGACGACCACCGTGCGCCAGGGCGTCTTCCATCACGCGGCGTACGACATCGAGGTGCCGGCGGACTGGAACGGCGAACTGGTGATGTGGGCGCACGGCTACCGCGGCGCGTCGACGGCACTGACCGTGGATCCGCCCGCCTTCGGGCTGCGGCAGAAGCTGATCGGCGAGGGCTACGCCTGGGCCGCGTCGTCGTACGCCGACAACGACTACGACGTGCGCTCCGGAGTCGTGGAGACCCGCGACCTCGCCGACCTGTTCACCCGGCTGCTGCGCAGACCGCGCCGTACCTACATCGCGGGCGTGTCCATGGGCGGCCACGTGATCGGCCGGTCGATCGAGCAGTACCCGAACTTCTACTCCGGCGCCCTGCCGATGTGCGGGGTGCTCGGCGACGACCGGCTCTTCGACTTCTTCCTGGACTACAACCTGGTGGCCCAGGACCTGGCGGGCGTGCGCGCCCATCCCGCGCCGGCCGACTACCTGACGAACGCCGTGCCGAGGATCGAGCAGGCGCTCGGGCTCGGCGGGCTGAAGCCGGGCGGCCCGGACACCACCAACGACCTCGGAAAGCAACTGCGGGCCATCACGATCGACCGCTCCGGCGGGCCCCGGCCCGGCGCCGAGGCCGCCTTCCCGCTCTGGAAGGACTTCCTGTTCAGCCTGGGGGCCCCGGCGGCCGGCACGAGCCTGGCGCAGGACCCCGCGCGGGTCGCCGGCAACGCCGGTACGCGGTACACGCCGAACACGCCGGTCGACGTGAACGCCACCGTGCAGCGGGTCCGCCCCGCCGACCCGGTCGACCGGTACTCCGCTCGGCTCTCCCAGATCCCGCGCGTCTTCGGGCTGCCCACCGCCAAGGTCGTCACCCTGCACGGCCTGGGCGACATGTTCGTGCCGTTCTCGATGGAGGAGATCTACGGCTCGGAGGTCGCCCGCGCCCACCGGTCGGGCCTCGTCGTGCAGCGCGCCATCCGGACCGCGCAGCACTGTGAGTTCTCCGCCGCCGAGGCCGGGCAGGCCTGGGACGACCTGGCCCGCTGGGTGCAGGGCGGCCCCCGCCCGGCCGGCGACCCGGTCACCGACCCGGCGGCGGTGGCGCGTCCCGACTTCGGCTGCCGGTTCACCGACGCGACCGCCTATCCCTCCGGCACGCGCGGGCTGTTCCCCGCCTGCCCCCGGTCCTGACGAGGCCGTCGCGATGAACGTCGAAGAGCAGCGGGGGTACGCGCGGCGGCTGGCCGCCGAGTCGATCGCCGCGGGTGACGCCACGGGATGGTTCGAGCGGCTGTACGCGGCGGCCGACCGCGGGGAGGCGGCGGTGCCCTGGGCCGACCTGGCGCCCAACCCGATGCTGCGGGCGTGGGCGCGCCCGGGTTCGGATCGCGCCGTGGTCGTCGGCTGCGGGCTGGGCGACGACGCCGAGTACCTCGCCGGGCTCGGCCACCACGTGACCGCCTTCGACGTCTCCGAGTCCGCCGTCGCGCGTGCCCGCTCCCGTTTCCCGGACTCCCGCGTGGAGTACCACGCGGCGGACCTGCTCTCCCCTCCCCCGGAGTGGCGGCGGGCCTTCGACCTGGTCGTCGAGAGCTACACCGTCCAGGTGCTGCGCGGGGAGGCGCGGAGGCGCGCCATCGCCGGCGTCGCCGACCTGGTCGCCCCGGGCGGGACCCTGCTCGTCATCGCGCGCGCCAGGGAGGAGAGCGACGATCCGGGCCGGATGCCCTGGCCGCTGACCCGCGCCGAGGTCGAGTCGTTCCCCCTGCCCGCCGTACGGATCGAGGACCTCTTCGACGACGAGGACCCGCCCGTACGCCGCTGGCGCGCGGAGTTCCGCAGGCCCGCCGGATCCTGAACCTCCGGGTCACGCGACCGGCGAGTCTCCGGTGACCTCCCGCAGGATCACGCGCGCCTCCTCGGGATAGCTCTCGATCAGCCGCCGCAGCTCGCCCAGATCCGCGAGGCGGCTCGCCCGCCCGACCGTCGGCAGCGCAAGGACGCTGCGGAACTCCTGAAGCGCCCGGGCGAGGTCGTCGTTCACGCGAGCCGTGCCCGGGACGCGGCGGGCCGACTATGCGCACGAGACAGTGCAGCCACATTAAGTAGTCAACTCGCTACTTTCAGTATACGCAAGCATCCTGTCGCTCTGTTCATAATGTGAGACGATTCTTCTTGTAATGTGAGATAGTCGCTAAGGTGATCGGCGAGAAGGGGTGATCACCGTGATCAGAGAATGGGACGCCGCGACGTACGACTCCCTCCCGCTGCCGCATCTGCGCTGGGGCCGGCGCACCCTCGAGCGGCTGCCGTTGACCGGCGCCGAGACGGTGCTGGAGGCCGGCTGCGGCACCGGCCGCGACACGGAGGCGCTGCTGGAACTGCTGCCGCGGGGACGCGTCATCGCGGTGGACGGATCGGCACGGATGCTGGACCGGCTCCGCGACAGGCTCGCGGACCGCCTCGACCGGGTCGACATGCATCAGGCCGACCTCACCCGGCCGTTGCCGATCACAGGCGCCGACGCCGCGTTCAGCGTCGCGACCTTCCACTGGATCCACGAACACGACACACTGTTCGCGAACATCGCGCGGGCGCTTCGGCCGGGTGCGCCGTTCGTCGCCGACTGCGGTGGGCACGGCAACGTCGCCCGGGTGCGGGCGGCCCTGGCGAAGGTCACCGGAGAGGAGCCCCAGACGTGGAACTTCGCCGGCGCGGAGGAGACCCGGCGGCGCCTGGAGGCGGCCGGCTTCACCGACGTCGAGGTCGCCCTCGTACCGGACCCGGCCCGGCTGGAGGCGGGCGAGCAGTTCGAGAGCTACCTGACCACCGTGGTCCTCGGCGCACAGCTCGACCGGCTCCCGGCCGCCGAGCACCGCGACTTCGTGCGGGCGGTCGCCGCGGAGCTGCCCGAGCCGGTGGTCGACTACGTACGCCTCGAGTTCTCGGCGCGGCGCGCCGGGAGCTGATCGACGCGGTCGCGGCGGCGACTCTCGCCGGCGGACGAGTCGCCGCCTTTACGTTGTAGATCATTAAGCTCGACGCCGGTCAGCGGGCTCGGTCGAGGAGAAGACCGAAGAGCACCGCGAGGTCCTCGGCGGCGGGGCCGCCCACGCCTTCGGCGTGGAGGACGTGGAGCGCCCGGCGCAGGCAGGCGGCGGCCCGCTCCCGGGTCCGCCTCCGTCCACCGGCGTCCTCGATCAGGTTCCGTGCCAGCTCGAGCTCCTCCTCGCCGGTGAGCGGCGCCGCGAGGACCTCCTCCAGCCGCCGCGCGGCCGGCGTGCCGGATTCCAGCGCGGCGAGGACCGGCAGGGTCTTCTTGCCGCGCCGCAGGTCACTCGACGCGGGCTTGCCGGTGACGGAGGGATCGCCCCAGATGCCGAGAAGGTCGTCCGTCATCTGGAAGGCCAGACCGAGTTGCCGTCCCATCACCGCGATCCGCTCCGCCCGCTCCGGCGGGCCCCCGCCGAGCAGGCACCCGATCGCCGCGGCGCAGCCGAGCAGCGCACCCGTCTTGGCCTCCGCCATCGCGACGTACTCCTCGACCGTGACCGCGTCCCGCCCGGTCCAGGGCCGGCCCTCGAAGGCGATGTCCTCGGCCTGACCGTGCACCAGCTCGATGAGCGTGGCCGACAACCGCTCCATGGCGGCCGCCGCGCCGGGCCCCGGCACCCGGGCCAGCGTCGCCATCGCCAGGGCGAGGAGCGCGTCGCCGGTCAGGATGGCGGGCCCGACCCCGTAGGCGCGCCACACCGACGCGCGGTGCCGACGACGCTCGTCGCCGTCCATGATGTCGTCGTGCACGAGGGAGAAGGCGTGCACCAGCTCGACCGCGACCGCGCCGGCCAGCGCCGAATCGGCGGGCGCTCCGGCCGCTCCGGCGCACAGCAGCACGAGCGCGGGCCGGAGGCCCTTGCCGCCGGTCGCCGGGCTCCCGCCCGACGGCCGTCCGTCGCGGCCGGCCCAGCCGAAGGCGTACGCCGCCATCCGGGCCGGCCAGGGATGCAACGTCTCGACCGCCGCCCGCAGGGCCGGGGCGGCCAGCGAACTCCAACGGGACAGGATCACGGCGGCGTCGTCACCGGCCTCCGCCGGCGGGGAGACGTCGAGAGGCATACGGGGTCCGTTCCGCGGCCAAGGTAGGAAGATCGACGAACTACGCATTCCCGACAGTTGGACAGGCCCAAACCTGGGTTTCGCTGAGAAGAAAATCACACTCCGCACCCCGGCGAGCGCGGGCCGTGGGACTCCAGCCCCTCTGGCACCCGCCGCGCACTCCCGCCCGCACCGCCCTTCCGTCTCCGGCCACGCCCGCGGCCACGCCTCCCGCGGGCCCGTTCGCGCTGCTCAGCGCGGACCGCGCCGCGTCGGCTCCGTCGCGTCATTCGGGTCCGCCCGGAACGCCGACCGCTCTCCGCGCGCCCCTTCGAGCCGCCCCGGAGACCGGCACCGTCTCCGGCGTTCCGCCCCTCCCCGGCGCTCCCGACGAACGAGGTAACGACATCCTTACCTTATAGTTAGTAGCGTCATGTGTACGACTCATGTGACATTTCGGATCGCTGACCACAAAGAGGCGAGGATTGGCGTGTTAAACGAGGCATCGGCCGCAACGGCGGCCTGAATTCCGTCTTCCCTGCTCGGCTGACACCCTCCTGACCAGACAGGACTCGATCGCCGCGCCTCCTTTATCGATCACGACGGCGAAACTCCCCGGCGTCGATCCGCCATTCCCGGATTCCGCCATCGACTTTCCAGATTGGGACGACTGTGACGTCGACCGACGCTCGAATGCCCAGACCACGGGACGCGAAGACCATTTCCTCGTTCCGCTTTCTCCCGGCACTGCTGCGCGATCCCGTTCAGGCGACGGACGAGGTCGGCAGGATCTCCGATGGCGACATCGTGCGACTGGGCGTCGTCGGACCGTTCCGCCCTTACCTGGTGACCCATCCCGACCATGTGCAGCACGTCCTCCGCGATCACGCCGACAACTACCGTCGCGAGGGTCTGCTGTGGAAGCCGCTCAGCCGGCTGGTCGGCGAGCCCTCGGGCGCGGACCCGGCGTGGGCGCTCAAGAAGGGCGCCTACCAGGCCATGTTCTCCGGTCCGAACATCGCTTCCTTCACGGACGACGTGGCCAGGGCCATCGTCGAGGCCGTCGACGAGCTCGCCGACCGGGCGGTCGACCGCCCGGTCGACGCCGCCGACGAGATGACCCGGCTGGTCTATCGGGCGATCACGCGCGTCATCGTCGGCGACAAGATGCCCCTCGACCAGATCGACGAACTCGGCCGGGTGCTGGCGACCGCGACGACGTCCTCCTTCCGCTCGCGGATGCTGCTCCCGTTCGTGCCGTTCTGGGTGCCGCTCCCGGGTGACCGCGCGTTCCGCCGCGCCGTCCAGGCGGTCGACGACCTGATCTTTCCGATCGTCCGCGACTCCCGCCGACGGGGCGCGGACGGCGGCGACATCGTCTCCCGGCTCATCCGGGCGCGCGACGAGAACGGCAACGGCCTCGACGAGCAGAACATCCGCGACGGGGTGGTCGCCCTGTTCGTGGCCGCGACGGAGACCTCGGTGAGCATCCTGTCCTTCCTCTGGATGGTGCTCGACTCCCGGCCGGACATCGCCGCCAAGCTCTACGCGGAGATCGACCGGGTGGTCGGGACGGATCACCCGAGGCGCGCCCACCTGTCCGAGCTGCGGTACGCCAAAATGGTCACCCAAGAGGTACTGCGGCTCTACAGCCCGGGGTGGATCATTCCCCGAACCGTCGTCGCGGACGACGTCATCGACGGCGTCCGCATTCGAAAGGGATCGATCCTCGTCATCAGTCCCTATCTCACGCACCGGCTGGCCGATGTGTGGCCCGATCCGCGGGTCTTCGACCCCGAGCGATTCGCGCCCGGGCAGTCGCGGCACCGGTTCGCGTTCCTCACCTTCAGCGGCGGCCCGCACCAGTGCGTCGGCAGTTACTTCTTCACCATCGAGGCACAGCTCATCATGGCGGCGATGCTGAGCCGGTTCGAGCCGGTGATCCACGGCTCACCGTCGATCGAGCCCCGGCTCGGGCTGACCCTGAAGCCGAGCGAGCGGATCCAGTTCCTGCTGCGTCCTCGCGGCCGCGTCACCTCGAACGTCTGAGGCGCGCTCATGACCGAGCGAAGCGAGGGAATCGGTGAGCAGAGCACCTTGGTCATGAGGCCGACGAAGGAGGCCTCATGACTCTTTCCGACATCAGTGGCACGGTCCTGCCCGCCGTCGAGAGCGGGCGGGTCTGCGCCGTCGCCGGCCGCGCCCAGCGCGAGGCGCGAGAGTGGACCGCGCGCTACGAGGGCCTGTTCGGCGCCGAGCCGTTCGACGCCACTCTGTTCAACACCGTCTGCCTCCGCACGGCGTTCAGCGCGCCGTGGCTCGGCGCGGCCGAGCTTCGGATGACGAACCGCGTCGCCGTCTGGAGCTCCGGCGTCGAGCGGCTCATCGGCCATGCCGCGACGCCCCGGGCCGAGGTGCGGAACGTGGTCGAGCGGTGCCTGGCGGTCGCCGACGGCGCGCCGGCCCCGGACGGCGACGACCTGGCCCGTGCCCTCGCCGACATCCGCGACGACCTCGCGTCGTCGCCCGCGTTCCCCGCGCTGCGGGACGTCTGGCGCGAGGAGCTGCGCCGCTTCCTCACCGCGATGACGCTCGAGCGGGACGGGAACGCGGCCCGCGCGGACGGCTCCGCGCCCGGCTTCGCGGACCGCCTGGAGAACACCGACGACCTCGGCTTCTCGTTCGCGTTCGTCTCGCACTGGGCGGCCACCGCCGAGGCGCCCCGGGCCGAGGACGTTCCCGCCATCATGGCGGCGAGCCGGGAGGCCCAGCGGACCATGCGCCTGATCGACGACCTGGGCACCTACGAACGTGACCTGTCCCGGGGCGACCTGAACGCGCTGGTGCCCGGGGTCACCGAGGGCGAGGTACGGGACCACCTCGCCGCGGTCGGCGCGCGGTTCCGGGCGCTCCTCGACCCGCTGCGCGCCGGTCACCCGCACCTGGCCGCGTACATGGAACGCCAGGTCGACTTCTGCGAGGGGTTCCAGGAGCCCACCGACCAACGGGAGGCCCTGTGACGGTCGGCGGGGACCCGTCCGCGCGCACGATCGAGCAGGCCGGCCCGGCGGCGCCGGACGTCACGGCGGCGGCCGCCGACCTGATGGCGGGGCTGGCGGCGACGCCCTGGGGCCAGGTCTCCCCCTCGGTGTACGAGACGGGACGGCTCGTGGCCCTGGCGCCCTGGCTGGTGGGCCACACCCGGCGGCTCGACTTCCTGCTGGCGGCGCAGCGGCCGGACGGGGGCTGGGGCGGACCGGACGGCTACGCCGTCGTCCCCACGCTGAGCGCGACCGACGCGCTGCTGGCCGAGCTCCGCCGGTCGGGCGGCGACCACGACCGTACGGATCTGGCCCGGGCCGCCGACCGGGGGCTGACTGCGCTGTCTCGGCTGGCCGACGAGCTGGACGGCCGGACGATGCCGGACATGCCCGCCGCCGACCTCATCGCGGCCGCGCTCGTCGAGTCCATCGACCGGGCCCTGGCGGGTCCCGTCCCGGGGGTCGCGGGCGGGCCGGCCGGTGGGCGTCCGCGCACGCCGCGCGGGCTGGACGGCACCAAGCGGCTCTCCGCCGTACGCGCGATGCTCGGCGCGGGGGCCGCGGCGCCGGAGAAGCTCCTTCACGCCCTGGAGGCGGTGGGCGGGGACGCGCGCGGCGTCCCGGCGGCGCGCCCAGGCCCGACGGGGATCGTCGGCGCCTCGCCGGCCGCCACCGCGGCCTGGCTCGGCGGGGAGGCGCCCGTCCCGGAGGACCCCGCCCGGCGGTTCCTGGAGATGGTGGTCGAGCAGCATGGCGGCCCGGTGCCCTGCGGGCTGCCGATCACGGTGTTCGAGCGCGCCTGGGTGATCACCACCCTCGTACGGGCCGGGATCGGCGTGACCGTGCCGCCCACCGTCCTCTCCAGTCTGCGGCAGGCCCTCGACCCGGCCGGGACGCCCGCCGGGGAAGGACTGCCGGCCGACGCGGACACCACGGCCGGGGCGCTGTACGCGCTCGGCCTGCTCGGCCTGCCGTTCGGGCTGGACGGCCTGGAGCCGTACCGGATGGAGAAGCACTTCTGCACGTGGCAGGGTGAGGACGGGTTCTCCGTCAGCACCAACGCCCACGTCCTGGAGGCGTTCGGGCAGTACCTCGTCCGGCGCCCGGACTCCCCGCCGCGGATCGCGGAGGTCGTCCCCGGGCTGGCGGCGCTGCTGCGCGACCATCAGCGGGCCGACGGGAGCTGGCACGACCGGTGGCACGCCTCGCCGTACTACGCCACCGCGTGCTGCGCGCTCGCCCTGGGCCGGTTCGGCGGCGACCGCGCGCGGGCGACGGTCCGGCGCGCCGTGCGGTGGCTGCTCGCGACCCAGCGCGCCGACGGTTCGTGGGGCCGGTGGGAGGGCACCGCGGAGGAGACCGCCTACGCGACGCAGGTCCTGCTCCTGGTCGGACCAGACGACGGCGCCTGCCGGGCCACGGCGGCGCGCGGATACGCCTACCTGGTCCGGTCCGGGGATTCGGGAGGGGACGGTCCGGCGCTCTGGCACGACAAGGACCTCTACCGGCCGACGGCGATCGTACGGGCGGCGGTCCTGGCCGCGGTGCGTCTTGCGCGGCGCGATCCCGGAGTGATGGCGCTGGTCCGGGAGGACACGGCGATCGGCGACTGACGGCCCCGCCCCGTTTCGAGGCAAACGATTCCGACACTAGCGAACAAATCGCCACATAAACGGTCAAACGCTGCGCGTTCTCTGTAATTGCAGTCTGTAAGTCATCCATTGCTAAAGTGCGACGGGCGTTGATCGGCGCGACGGTGCCGTGAGGCGTTTCGACATCGGGTGCCGGCACCGTCCATACCTTCGCGACGGGCTGCGGATCCCTGAGGATCTCGTTTGGAACTGGTGGATGCGCTTTCGTAACTCGCGTCTTCGCACGAAGATCACCGCACTTCTCGTGTCGCTCGCCGCGCTGTGGGCCTTCGCCGCCTGGGTCACGCTGCGGGACGGTCTGAACCTCCTTGGCGTCAACACCATCGACCAGAAGATCAGCCGGCCCGGCGTGACCTTGGTCACCGCGCTGCAGCAGGAGCGCCGGCTGTCCATGGTGTACCTGGGCCGGCCCGGGGCCGCGCAGCGGCAGGCCCTGGACGCCCAGCGGCCCCGCACCGACGTCGCCGCGAGGCGGTTCCGGTCCCTCGCCGCCGGCGGTGACGTCTCCCGCGTCGCGAGCTCCGTCCTCAAGGCGCGGATCAAGGACTCCTTCGCCAAGCTCGACGACCTCGGGATGAGCCGTCAGTCGATCGACACCCGGCTGGTGCAGCGCGACCGGGCGACGGTGGCCTTCGACGACATCATCGACGCCGCCTTCCGGATCTACCGCGCGGCGGGCGCCCTCAGCGACCAGGGAGTCGCCGCGGACAGCCGCACGCTGGTCTCGATGACCTGGGCGAAGGAGGTCCTCTCCCGGGAGGACGCGCTCCTCGCCGGGTCCCTCGCGGCGGGCCGCTTCACCGGCACCGAGCACGCGCAGTACGCCGAGCTGGTGGGCGCGCAGCGGCTGCTCCACGAGCAGGCCGCGGCGGAGCTGCCCGCGGCCGACCGCGCCCGGTACGACCGGCTGACCAAGAACGCCGAATTCGTCCGGTTCCGTCAGATGGAGGACCGGCTGGTGGAGAAGGGACGGACGGGCGCGCGCCCGCCCGTCTCGGCCGCGCAGTGGCAGACGACCGTACAGCCGATCATGGCCCAGCTGGAGAAGCTGACCCTCGACGCCGGAAACGAGCTGGTGGACCGCGCCGAACCGGTCGCCATCGGCGTCATGGTCCGGCTCGCCCTGGCGGGCGGCCTCGGCCTCATCGCGGTCATCGCGTCCGTGGTCGTGTCCATCACCACGACCCGCGCCCTCCTCCGGCAGCTGGAGAAGCTGCGCAACGCCGCGCTCGAACTGGCCGACCAGCGCCTGCCCGGCGTCGTGGAACGGCTCGGCCACGGCGAGAACGTGGACGTCGCCGCCGAGGCGCCGCCCCTGGTGTTCGGCAACGACGAGATCGGTCAGGTCGGCCACGCGTTCAACACGGTCCAGGAGACCGCGATCCGTACCGCGGTCGAGCAGGCCGAGCTGCGGCGCGGGTTCCGCGACATCCTGCTCAGCCTCGCCCGCCGGTCCCAGGCCCTCGTCCACCGGCAGCTCACCCTCCTCGACGAGATGGAGCGCCGGAACGACGACCCGAAGGACCTGGAGGAGCTCTTCCGCGTCGACCACCTCGCGACCCGGATGCGGCGCAACGCCGAGAACCTCATCGTCCTGTCCGGCTCCACCCCCGCCCGCGGCTGGCGTCGCCCCGTCCCGATGATCGACGTCGTACGGTCCGCCGTGGCCGAGGTCGAGGACTACACCCGGGTGACCGTCGCCTCGACCATCGGCGACGTCTCGCTGGCCGGCCGGTCCGTCGGCGACATCGTCCACCTGCTCGCCGAGCTGATCGAGAACGCGCTCTCCTACTCCCCGCCCTACACCCAGGTCGAGATCAGCGGCCGCAAGGTCGCCAAGGGCTACGTCATCGAGATCGAGGACCACGGCCTCGGCATGACCGACGAGCTGCTGGCGTCCCTCAACGACCGGATCAGCGACCCGCCCGAGTTCAACCTGTCGAGCTCGGTGCACCTCGGGCTGTACGTCGTCGGCCGGCTGGCCGAGCGCTACGACGTGCGGGTCTCGCTCAAGCACTCGTCGTACGGCGGGACCACCGCGGTCGCGCTGATCCCCCGTGAGCTGATCAGCGAGACGGCGCCCGACGACGCCGCGCCGAAGAAGAGCACCCGGGTCCTGGCCGAGAGCCGGCCCGTCGCGATCGGCGCCGCCGCGCCCGCGGCCACCGCGACCGCCATGGCGACCGCCGTCTCCCCTGTCCTGTCCTCCGACGAATCCCACGATGCCGATGACGAGTCCAGCACCGGTCCCGGCGACGAGCCCCAGGAGCGGACCCCCGACGGCTTCCCGCGGAGACGGCGGAAGAGCCCGAGCCGCCGTCCGACCGGCCGGTCGACGGGGCGCACGGTGGCGCCCGTGACAGCGCTCGCACCGCTACCACGGGACAGCCCCGAGACGGTCCCGGAGGAGAGGAACGACGAGCCGACGCCCGCCGCCGATGCGTCGACCACGCCCTCGGGACTGCCGATCCGCGTTCCCCAGGCGAACATCGCCGCCCCGCTGCGGACGGACGGGCCGACCGTCGTCGCGGGGAACGAGGACAGGAACGTCGGCGACGGCCGATCACCCGAGAAACTTCGCAGGTCCATCAGCGGCCTGCAGGCCGGCACCCGGCGTGGCAGAGCCGAGGCGACCAGGTTCCAGCGGGGCGCCGACCCCGAAGACGACCCGACCGCAGACGAAGAAGCGTAGAAGGACTAGTAGTGGCGCAGAAGACAGAACCTCCCGCCGAACTGGCCTGGTTGCTCGACGACCTCGTCAAGCGCGTCAAGGAGGCGAGGCACGCGATCGTCCTGTCCGCCGACGGCCTGCTCATGGCCGCGTCGAAGGACTTCGACCAGGACGACGCCGAGCACCTGTCCGCGGTCGCGGCCGGTATCCAGTCCCTGGCCAAGGGGGTGGGCGAACGCTTCGACGGCGGTCCCGTGCTCCAGACCATCGTCGAGATGCGCTCGGCCTACCTCCTCGTGACCGTCGCCGGCCAGGGCGCCTGTCTCGCGGTCCTCAGCAGCGAGGAGGCCGACATCGGCCTGATCGCGTACGAGATGGAGATGCTCGTCACCGGACTCGGCCACCACCTCACGGCCGCGTCCCGCTCCGCGGACCCGGTGCCGTGACCATGACCAACGACCCGTCCGAGCAGGACCCGAGGAACGTTCCAGACGCCACGTCCGAAGGCACCCCCGTGGAGGGGGACGCCCACGAACGATGGCTCGACGAGCAGGCCGGGCCGCTCGTCCGTCCGTACGTCATGACCCGCGGCCGCACGGAACCGGTGCACGGCGAGTTCGACCTCATCACGATGGTCGTGGCGACGGGGCTGCCCCCGGCCCCGGAGCTCGGCCTGGACCCCGAGCACCAGGCCGTCGTCCGGCTCTGTGACGAGCCGATGTCGGTGGCCGAGATCGCGGGGCACCTGAACCTTCCGACCGTCACCGTCCGCGTTCTTCTCGGCGACCTGCTCGCCAAGGGCCTCATCTCGGTCGAGGACCCGCAGACGGAGGCCGAGCTGGCGGACGACGACGACCTGTACCTGGCGGTGATCGATGGACTCAAGGCGCTTTGATCGACGGGGCCGGAGACTGCCGAAGGCGATCAAGATAGTGGTCGCCGGCGGCTTCGGCGCGGGAAAGACGACGCTGGTCGGCGCCGTCTCCGAGACCAAACCCCTACGGACCGAGGAGCTCCTCACCGACAAGAGCGTGGGCGTCGACGACGTCGCGGGAGTCGAGGCGAAGGCCACGACGACGGTCGCGATGGACTTCGGGCGCATCACGATCAAGGATGAGTTCGTGCTCTACCTCTTCGGCACGCCCGGCCAGGAGAGATTCTGGTTCATGTGGGACGAGATCTCGCTCGGGACGCTCGGCGCGGTCGTCCTCGCCGACACCCGGCGGCTCGCCGACTGTTTCCCGGCGGTCGACTACTTCGAACGGCGCGGCACGCCGTTCATCGTCGCGGTGAACTGCTTCGACGGTGCCCGGCGGTTCGAGCTGGACGAGGTGGAGATGGCGCTCAACCTCGGGGAGCACGTGCCGATCGTGCTGTGCGACGCACGGGACAGGGAGTCCTGCAAGAACGTCCTGGTGACACTCGTCCAGCACGCCATGAAGACGCGGAAACAGAAACGACCCGTCAAGGTGTAGCCACCGGGCCCGGCCCCGCCGGGCCCGCGGGTCAGACGGGGATGCTGAGGAGGGTGCCGCCGCCCTCCACCTCCACGTCGAACCTGCCCAGGTCCTGGCGCGGGACGGCCGTACCGCCGTGGACCTGGAGGTGGTCGGGCGAGCGCGGCAGGCCGTAGCCCCTGGGCGGCACGGCCCACTCGGTCACCACGTGCCGCTGCCCCGACCGGGTGACCGCGACGAGCCGGCAGGTGAGCGGGCCGCGGATGTCGCCGAGGTCGAGGGCGACGTGCGTGCCCCAGGCCTTGCGCTCCAGTGCCACGATGCCGCGCGCGCCGGTACGGGGATTCGCGGCCTCGTGCGTCTCCCCCCATCCGAGGAGGTCCGCCGGCAGGTTCTGGTGGTCGTGCGTCAGCACCGTGCCGTCGCCGCGCCCGGCCGCGGCGGCGCCGACGGCGGCCCCGCACGCCAGCAGCGCCAGACCGGCCGCCGTCCCCAGGATCGCGGTGCCCCGGCGCCGGCGCCGCGCGGCGACCCCGCGCCGGCGAAGCAGGCTCGTGACGTCGGCGGAGCCCGCGGCGTCCCCCGCCCCGGCCGAGCCGTGCCCGGCCGCCACCGTCCCCACTGTGTCCGGCGCCGGATGGAGGCCGACCAGCAGGTCCCGGAGGCCGGACAGGTCGGCCGCCTCGGTCGAACACGCGGGGCAGTCGGCGAGGTGGGTCTCGAAGGCCCGCCGGTCGCCCTCTTCGAGCAGGCCCAGGGCGTACGCGCCGACGTCGGTGTGCCGAGGAGTCCCCCGCCCGGTCACGAGTCCTCCTTCGTCGGAGGGGCGACTCGCAGGGGCTGCGTTTCCGGCTCCCTCGCTCCGCTCGGTCACGAGCCCTCCTTCGTCGGAGGGGCGACTCGCAGGGGCTGCTCTCCGGTTCCCTCGCTCCGCTCGGTCACGGCGTCACCCCCATCTCCTCGAGTACGACGCGCAGCGCCCGCAGTGCGTAGTAGACCCGTGACTTGACCGTTCCGACGGGGATGCCGAGAACCTCCGCGGCCTCGTTGACCGTGCGGTCGCGCAGGACCGTCTCGGTGAGCACCTCGCGGTGCGCGGGGCTGAGCGCCTTCAACGCCTCGGACACGACCACGCCGCGCAGCAGATCCTCCATGCCGTCCGGGGTCTGAAGCTTCTCGAGAGGGCCCTCGCCCGCCTCCTGGGGCCGTGCTCCTCTGCGGCGCCTCTCGTCGATGACGATACGGCGGGCGACCGTCGCCAGCCAAGGCATCAGGCTGGCCGCCTCCGCGTCGAGCTGGTCGAGGCTGCGCCACGCGCGGATCATCGTCTCCTGCACGATGTCCTCCGCCCACTGGCGGTCCCCGCCGGTGTGCCGGATCACGAAGGCGAGCAGCGGGTCGTGGTACTCCTGATACAGCCGAGCGATGATCAGCTCGTCGTCGGCGTCGGTCACCGGGCGCAGCGCGCGCAACCAGGTCCGTGCCTTCGTCCTGCCGCGCGCTCCGGGAAATGCCATGGCGGGGGTTCTCCGGGACGGTCGGGAGCGCGGTGGTCAACGATAGACCTCGCGGCGGCCGGATCGCGGGTGCCGCGCCGCGTACGCCGACTCGTCCATGGCCGTGCGGACCCACGGAGCGTGGCCGTGCCGATGCGGTCCCATCGTGATCCCTCCCGCGTGCCGGCGGTGGTGGAGCCGTCAGGCAGTACGGGTCCCGCCCGGGGCGGGGTTCAACGCCGGTACGGAGGAGGCGCGGCGGCGGGTCAGAGGGCCTTGCGCAGCCACTGCTCGACGCCGGCGACGTGCACGGTGGCCAGGGCGTGGGCGACTTCGGCCTGCCGGGCCGCCAGGGCGTCGAGGATGGCGTGGTGCTCGTCCAGAGTGCGCCGGAGCGCGCCCTCCTGGGTGAGCCCGCGCCACACGCGCGCCCGGATGGTCGGGCCGCAGAGGGTGTCGACGAGGGAGTACAGGACGGAGTTCCCGGCGGCTTCGGCGATGCGCCGGTGGAACTCCAGGTCGTTCTCGACGAGGTCCTCCACGGCGGACTCGTCGGTGACCTTCGCCAGGTGGTCTCGCAGGGCGTCGACGGTCTCGAGGCTGATCTGCCGCGCCGCCAGCGCCGTGGCGGCGGGCTCGAGAATCCGGCGTACCTCGAAGAACTCCAGGACGGTCTTGTCGTGGTGCAGGTCGACGATGAAGCTGAGTCCGTCGAGCAGCGCCTTCGGCTCGAGGCTGGTGACGTACGTGCCGTCGCCCTGCCGGACGTCGAGGATCCTGACCAGTGACAGTGCCCGGACGGCCTCCCGCAGGGAGTTGCGGGACAGCCCCAGCTGGGCCGCCAGGTCCGCCTCTTTGGGAAGCCGGTCACCAGGCCGCAGCTCACCCGACACGATCATGCCCTTGATCTTCTCGATCGCGTCGTCCGTGATCGGCATCGTCGCCCCTCCCCTACCGGCCCCTCCGGTGAACGCCACCGGATCGTCGCGCGTTCCCAGCCTGCCATGTGGCCCACACCGGCCACCCGCACGGCGGGGCTTGACATGGCCCGTCGGGTGGTATGACATCTACGGTCATAGGTTAGGAAGGTTTCCTAACCTATGACCGTTACTCGGACATTGCCTGCCGGGAGCGCGTCGGGGGCCGCGTACCGCGTCGGCGGAAGGAGCCCGACCCATGCCCATTGCCCCGCGCACCCTGCTCGTCGCCGCCGCCGCCGTGACGGCCGCCCAGATGGTCGCCACGCCCTGCCACGCCGATCCCGCCGCCCGCGACGCGGGCCCAAGCGCCGCCGCCTCCCCCGGCGTGGCCGTCGCCCCGTACGAGTACCTCGGCTGGGGGAATCCGCAGGCACCCGCCTCGGTGCTGTCCGCGACGGGTGTCAAGTGGCTCACCCTCGCCTTCGTCCTGTCGGACGGCGGCTGCAACCCGAAGTGGGACGGCAGCCGCTCGCTCACCGGCTCCGACAAGACGGCCATCAACTCCATCCGCTCCGCGGGCGGCGACGTCGTCGTCTCGTTCGGCGGCTGGAGCGGGAACAAGCTCGGCGAGCACTGCTCCAGCGCCTCCACCCTCGCCGGGGCGTACCAGAAGGTGATCGACGCCTATGGACTGAAGGCCATCGACATCGACATCGAGTCGACCGAGTTCTCCAACGGGACGGTGCAGCAGCGGGTCATCGACGCACTGAAGATCGTCAAGTCGAAGAACTCCGGGATCAAGACGTACATCACGTTCGGCACGACCCCCAGCGGCCCGGACTCCACCGGCAAGTCGCTGATCAACCGGGGCGCCAAGGCCGGGCTCGACAATGACGGCTGGACGATCATGCCGTTCGACTTCGGCAGCCACAGCGGCTCGATGGGCAGCGCCACGACGTCCGCCGCGGACGGGCTGAAGAACGCCGTCAAGAGCGCGTACGGCTACAGCGACTCGCAGGCCTACGCCCACATCGGGATCTCGTCGATGAACGGCAAGACCGACGAGTCCGACGAGACCGTGTCCACCGGCGACTTCCAGACGATCCTGTCGTACGCCAAGAGCCATCACATCGCGCGGCTCACCTTCTGGGCCGTCAACCGCGACCGCAAGTGCGGCTCCGGCGAGAGCGCCGGCGACTCGTGCAGCGGCGTCTCCCAGTCGGCCTACGCCTACTCCAAGATCTTCGCCCAGTACACGGGCTGACGCTCTCGCCCGGCGTGCCTCCGTGTGAGGCACGCCGGGCGACGACCAGGTGGATACATCCGATGTATGTGCCCACAGGCACACCTCGGTCCGGCCGCCTGACGACCAATCGAACACCCGGTGGAGCTGCATCTACCAAAATCCAACAAGCCATTGACAGCGGAAAAGTCGCTGTTAGATTTCCAGCAAAGATCCCATCTTTACCGCAGAGCGGCGGCAGGATCATGAAGAAAACCTTTGCCTGGCTCGGCGCGAGCGTGCTCGGCGCCGGGCTGTTGATCGCAACCTCCTCGGCGCACGCGGCCGCGCCCGTGCTGCTGAGCCAGAACAAACCCACGACGGCGTCCTCGGAAGGCGGATCGGGGTACGCCGCGAAGTACGCCGTCGACGGCGACACCTCCACGCGGTGGGCGAGCGTACGCGACTCCGACCCGCAGTGGATCTACGTCGACCTCGGCGCAACCGCCCAGATCAGCGAGGTCAAGCTGACCTGGGACGCCTCGTGCGCCACGGCGTACCGCGTGCAGACCTCCGGCGACCACTCCACCTGGACGGACGTCTACTCGACGACCTCCGGCGACGGCGGCACGGACGACCTGACCGGGCTGAAGGCGAGCGGCCGTTACGTCCGCGTATACGGCACGAAGCGCTGCCGGAACACCAGCAGCTACGGCTACTCCCTGCAGGAGCTGCAGGTCTACGGCGCGACGGGCGGCGACACCCAGGCGCCGACCACCCCGGGCGACGTCCACTCGACCGGAGTGACCAGCGACAGCGTCACACTCGCCTGGGACGCTTCGACCGACGACGTCGGCGTGGCCGCCTACGACATCTACAACGACGGCAACAAGATCTCCGAGGCCGCCGGCACCGCGACGAGCAAGACCATCACCGGGCTGACGCCGAAGACGCAGTACCGGCTGACGGTGTTCGCGCGGGATGCCGCGGGCAACGTGTCGCCCAGCAGCGCCACCGTCACGGTGACCACCGCGGCGACCGACGACACGCAGCCGCCGACCGCGCCGGCGAACCTGCGCTCCACCGGCGTGACGAGCGGCAGCGTCTCCCTGGCCTGGGACGCGTCCACCGACAACGTGGGCGTCACCGGCTACGACGTCTACAGCGGCGGCACGGCCATCGTCACCGGGGTCAAGACCACCTCCACGACGATCAACGGCCTGGCCGCGAACACCTCCTACACGTTCACCGTGAAGGCGAAGGACGCGGGCAACAACGTCTCCGACGCGAGCAACGCGGTGACGGTGAAGACGGGGGCCTCCTCCGGCGGCGGCGTGCCCTCGACCATCACCACCGTCTCGTCCGGCTGGACGATCCCCTGGGGGATGTCCTGGCTGCCGGACGGCTCCGCGCTGATCACCGAACGCGACTCCTTCAAGGTCTTCAAGCTCACCCAGAGCGGCACGAAGACCCAGGTCGGCACCGTGCCGAACGCCATGACGACCGACGGCGAGGGCGGCCTGCTGGGCATCGCGGTCTCGCCGAACTGGAACAACGACCACTACGTCTACATCATGCACACGGCCTCGGAGGGCAACCGGATCGTCCGGATGACCTACGACGGCAGCTCGCTGAGCGGCTACACGGTCCTCGTCCAGGGCATCAAGAAGAACCGCTACCACAACGGCGGGCGGCTGAAGTTCGGCCCGGACGGCTACCTGTACGCCACCACCGGCGAGGCGCAGACGCCGGACCTCGCGCAGGACAAGACCTCCCTGAACGGCAAGATCCTGCGGATGACCACGGACGGCAAGCCGGCCCCCGGCAACCCGTTCGGCACGCTCGTCTACAGCTACGGGCACCGCAACCCGCAGGGCATCACCTGGGACCCGCAGGGCCGCCTGTGGGAGGCGGAGTTCGGCAACAGCAAGTACGACGAGGTCAACCTCATCGAGCCGGGCAAGAACTACGGCTGGCCGACCTGTGAGGGGAAGTGCAGCACCTCCGGGATGACCAACCCGAAGGTGCAGTGGTCGGTGTCCCAGGCCTCGCCCAGCGACATCACGTACGCCGACGGCGCCCTGTACGTCGCGGCGCTGAAGGGCCAGCGGCTGTGGCGCGTCCCGGTCGACGGCACGACCACCGGCACGCCGGCGGCCTACTACGTGAACACGTACGGCCGACTGCGGACCGTGGAGACCATCCCCGGCAAGAACGCGCTGTGGCTGTCCACCACCAACTGCGACAACAACGGGAACCAGGCCGACGGCTCGGACAAGGTGTTCCGGATCGACCTGAAATAGCCCTCCCCCCGAATACGTGACCGCGTCCCCGGTGCGCCAGGGGCCCGGGGCGCGGTCACCCTCATCCCGGCCCCACCGGCCGGGGCGCGGTCACCCCTCACCCCGACCGCGACGGTCCCTCTCCCCCCAGGAAGAACCCCGCCCATGCGACGACGATCACTGCTCCTGCCGGCCGCCGGTCTGGCGGCGCTCGCCCTCACCCTCACCACGACGGCCGGCCCCGCCCGGGCCGAGCTGACCAACCCGCGCCAGGACTGGCTCCGCAACTCCACCGCCGGGCTGTTCCTGCACTGGGGCCTGCGTACGAGCCCCGCCCACACGAGTTGCAGCGCCTGGGAGTCCGACGTGACGAACGGCGGCTGGAGCGCGGACTACTGGGTGAGCGAGGCCCAGAAGCTGCACGCTAAGTACCTCGTGCTCGCGTCGTTCCACAGCCGGCTCGGTTACGCGCGAGCCTGGCCGTCCAAGATCCCGGGCAGCTGCACCACCAAGCGCGACTTCCTGGGCGAGCTGATCAGCGCGGCGAAGGCCAAGGGCCTGAAGGTCATCCTCTACATGACCAACGACCCGCAGTGGCACGACGAGGGCGGCCACGAGTGGCTCGACTCCTCCGCCTACTCCAAGTACAAGGGCAAGACCGTCGACCTCACGACCAACGACGGCTTCGGGCAGTTCTCCTACGACAACTTCGTCGAGGTCATGCAGAACTACCCCGACCTGGCCGGGTTCTGGATCGACAACGACAGCCAGTACTGGATCGACCACGGTCTCTACGAGAAGATCCGCCAGGAGCGGCCGGACATGCTGCTGTCCAACAACAACGAAGACACGCCGATCATGGACACGGTCAGCAACGAGCAGAAGACCGGCATGACCCCGGCGTACGACTACCCGGCCGCGACCTGGTCCCCCGCGCCCCGCCTCACCGAGGCCTGCTACAAGCTCCCGTCGACTGGCGCCTGGTGGTACGACGGCAGCAACTCCTCGGTCGACAAGGCGCTGAACGTCGGGCGGCTCGTCAGCAACGCCGGCTCCTCCATCAAGTCGCTGATGGCCGAGACGGCGCAGGTCAACGGCAGGTTCCCGTCGAACCAGACCTCCTACAACGACTTCCTCAACACCTACCTCGGCCCGATCTGGAGCTCGATCGACGGGACCGAGGGCGGTGGCTACATGTACGGCGGCCTACAGCCCGGCTCGTGGAACGACGGGGCGTACGGCGTCACCACCATCAGCAAGACCGACCCGAACCTGCACTACATCCACGTGCTGACCAAGCCGTCGACGAGCACGCTGAAGGTCCGCGACAACGGCTACAAGGTCACCGGGGTCACGAACCTGCGCACCGGCGCGGCGATGAGCTTCAGCCAGTCCGGCGGCTCCGTGACCATCACCGGCATCAGCAGTTGGGACCCCTACGACACCGTCTTCAAGGTCCAGACGTCCGGCCGTACCGGCATCTACTCCGGCGTGACCGCGACGGCGAGCGTGTCCAAGAGCGGCTACCCGGCGGGCGACCTCGTCGACGGCAGCTACCTGAAGTGGTGGGACAACAACGGCACCCTGCCGGTGACCGTCACCCTCGACCTCGGCTCCGCCAAGAAGGTGGCCTACCTCGGCGTCAACCAGCGCGAGTGGTCGGTGAGCTACAAGCGGTCGGACACCGAGGACTCCGCACGGATCAAGGCGTACAAGGTCCAGTCCAGCACCGACGGCAAGACCTGGTCGACGGTGAAGTCCGGGACGATGCCCAGCGCCCGCGGCGTGCGGTTCATCGACCTCGGCATCTCCTCGGCGCGCTACGTCCGCCTCGAGGTCGACAGCACGTGGGCCGCGTCCTCGGCCACCAAGTTCTACAAGAAGCTGCTCATCGACGAGATGTGGCTGGGGTCCGACTATGCGTAGGCCGAGAAAGCGCATTCTGGGCTCGGGGCGGCCCCTCGTCGCGCTCACGGCGGTGTTCTGCGCGGCGCTGACCGCGTTCACCGTGCCGGCGTCGGCCGTCCGCCACGGGCGCGCCGCCACGGCGGCCACCGACTGGTCGGTGGCGGTGGTCGACTCGACCATCGCGCGGGACACCCCGAGCAAGATCGGCGGCTGGTCGTACCCGGTCGGGCTGTACCTGTACGGCCAGTACCTCGTCTACCAGCGCACCCACGACGCGAAGTACCTGTCGTACATCAAGAGCTGGGCGGACCGCTTCGTCGACTCGAAGGGGAACATCGACCAGAGCTTCGACAACCTCGACAGCATGCAGGCGGGCCGGATCCTCGTCCTGCTGCACCACGAGACCGGCCAGGCGCGCTACCGGACCGCCGCCGCGAAGATCCGCAACCGGCTGAAGACGTACCCGCGGAACTCCGATGGCGCGTTCTGGCACGGGACGTCCAGCAGCCGGGCGCACCAGCTGTGGGCCGACGGGGCGTACATGGTCAACCCGTTCCTCGTCGAGTACGGCGAGGAGTTCGGCGACACCGCCTACACCGACGACGAGGCGACCAAGCAGCTCGTGGCGTACGGCACCCACCTGCAGGTCTCCAACGGCCTGCTGCGGCACGCCTACGACGATTCCAAGAAGGCGAGCTGGGCGGACTCGAAGACCGGCCTGGCGCCGGAGCACTGGTGCCGGGCGATCGGCTGGTACGCCATGGCCACCGTCAACGTGCTGGACGCCGTCCCGGCGACCAACGCGCGGAGGCCGCAGCTGCTCACCATCCTGCGCGACCTCGCCGCCGGCCTCGAGCGCTACCAGGACTCGGCAACGGGTCGCTGGTTCCAGGTGGTCGACAAGGGCACGCAGTCCGGCGACTGGACCGAGACGTCCTGCTCGAGCATGTTCGCGTTCGCGCTGTCGCGGGCGGTGGAGCAGGGCTACGTCGACGCGCACTACAAGGCGGTCGCCGACCGCGCCTACCAGGGCGTGCTGAAGAAGATCTCGCTGGGGAGCGACGGACGGACGAACCTGACCGACATCTCGGTCGGCACGAACGTCGGCTCGTACTCCTACTACGTCGGCCGGACCCGGGCGACCAACGACTTCCACGGCCTCGGCGCCTTCCTGATCATGAACGAGCAGTTCATCCACACCGAAGGAACGACGCGATGACCCCCGAACCGCTCCGCGCCGGCCTCTCTCGGCGCACGATTCTCGGCACGGCGCTCGGCGGCGCCGCCGCCACGGCCCTGCCCGGCGCACTGCGCGCCCCGGCCCTCGCCGCAACGGCGTGGACGCAGAAGTGGGCGCCCGCCGCGAGCAGCGTCGGCCTCAAGGCGTTCGAGACGATCGAGGACGACCGCGCGGACTCGCATCCGGCCGGGCAGCCGCACATCTTCGCGCAGGGCAACAACTTCCGCTTCAACATGCACATGGTCGACCGGGACACCTCCACCGACCGGCAGCGCCAGGAGGTCACCGGGATGCGCAACGGCGACTCCTACCTGACGTGGCACGCCGGTGAGATCTGGCGGATGACGTACTCGATGTACATCCCGAGCTCGCTCAAGGCGACGACGACCTTCACGCACATCATGCAGCTGAAGCAGCCGGGGACGGGCAGCAGCCCGATCGTCGTCCAGTCGCTGCGCCGGGTCGGCGGTGCGGAGACCATCGAGCTCAAGGTCATCGAGGGCGACGTCCTCGTCGGCCGGACCGCCCTCGCGCCGCTGCACGACACCTGGATCGACGTCGACTTCCAGGTCACCATCGGCGACGGATCCACCGGCGCGGTCCGCTGGATCCTCAAGAAGGGCGGCACGACCGTCATCGACGCCGCGAAGAGCGGCGTCGACACCTTCCTCGCCGACCGCGTCCGGCCCAAGTGGGGGATCTACCGCTCCCTCGGCGACACCTCCGGCTCCCTCCAGGACTGCTACATGCTCCTCACCAACATGCGCGGATACCAAGGGAAGAAATCGTGAAGACCACACTGAGACCCCTCGCCCAGGCACTGGCGGCGCTCATCGGGCTGGTCGCCGTCCTCGGGCTGGTGCAACCGCCCGTGCTCGCGGCCACCGCCCGTACGACGGCCGCCGGCACCTTCAACGTCAAGGACTACGGCGCGAAGGGCGACGGCGACGCCAACGACACCTCCGCGATCAACAAGGCCATCACCGCGGCCAACGACGCGGGCGGCGGAACGGTGCGCTTCCCGTCCGGGACGTACAAGTCCTCGAACACCATCCACATGAAAAGCAACGTCACGCTGCAGCTGGACTCCGGCTCGACCATCAAGGGCGCGAGCGGGAGCGGCTACGACAAGGCCGAGTCGAACTCCAACGACAAGTACCAGGACTACGGGCACAGCCACTTCCACGACGCGATGATCTACGGTGACAAGCTCACCAACATCGGGTTCACCGGCTCCGGGACCATCGACGGCGGCGGCCACCTCATCACCGGCAACCCGGACAGCGGGCAGGCCGACAAGATCATCTCGCTGACCCGCTGCACGAACCTCACGCTCAGCGGCATCACGCTGCGGCGCGGTGGCCACTTCGCGGCGCTCGTCAACGGCTGCGACCACGTCACGTCCGACCATCTGACCATCGACACGGCGAGCGACCGCGACGGCTGGAACATCATCAGCACGACCAACGTCGCGATCAGCAATGCGAACATCGCCGCCAACGACGACGCCCTGCCGTTCAAGAGCGACTACGCCCTCGGCACCAAGCTGCCGAATGGCCACGTCACCGTCACCGACTCGAAGCTGTCAGCCAAGTGCTGCAACGCGCTGATGTTCGGCTCGGAGACCTGCGGCGACTTCACCGACTACAGGTTCTCCCACATCACCATCACCGGCGCGGAGAAGTCCGGTCTCGGCATGGTGTCAATGGACGGCGCGAACATCTCCGACGTCCACTACAGCGACATCACGATGTCCGGCGTGCACTCGCCGATCATGCTGAAGGTCGGCACCCGGAAACGCTGCGGCAACAGCCCCGGCGTCGGTCACATCTCGGCCATCACGTTCGACAACGTCGCCGGCACCGGCGTGAGCCCGTCGTTCAGCCCGACCATCTGGGGCCAGTCCGGCGGCAACCAGATCAGCAACGTGACGTTCACGAACGTCAACCTGACCGTGCCCGGCGGGAACGGCACGATGGGCACCGGCGTCCCCAGCGACAGCGGTGACTACAACCCGAAGAGCATCGGCACCCGCCCCGCGTACGGCTGGTACATCCACAACGCGAACAACATCAAGTTCGTCAACAGCTCCGTCCGGTTCAGCAAGGACGACGGCCGGCCCGCGGTCATCGCCAACACCGGCAGCGCGATCAGCTTCGACCGCTTCACCGCGCAGCGCGGCGGCGACAGCCCCTCCGACATGCTCTTCCAGAGCATCGACGGCTACTGCGCGACGAACAGCGCCAACACCTCCGGCGAATCGCTGCGCGTCGCCACCAGCGGCGGCTCGACCCGGTCGTGCGGGAGCTGACGGTGAGGGCCCGTCGTGAGCGGCGCGCGTCGTCTGGACTGAGGAGCGCCGGGAGCGCAGCGACCAGAGCGACGAGGGAAGACGGCGCGTTGGGCGCCGCGAACCGCGCTCGCGGAGCGAGCGCCATCGGGCGCGCCCTCGTTGTGGCGGCCACCGCGCTGGCCGTACCGGGCGCGGCGCACGCGTCGGACAACGGTCAATCGGTCCGGCCCGCGATGGGCTGGAGCAGCTGGAGCTTCGTCCGCCGCTGGCCGACCGAGGCGAAGATCAAGGCCCAGGCCGACGCTCTCGCGAGCAGCGGCCTGAAGGACCACGGCTTCGTCTACGTCAACCTCGACGACTTCTGGCAGAAGTGCGACTCGAACGGCTTCACCGTCGACTCGTACGGCCGCTGGGCCGTCGACACGTCCAAGTTCCCGTCCGGCATCAAGGCGCTCGCCGACTATGTGCACGGCAAGGGACTGAAGTTCGGCTTCTACGTGACGCCCGGCATCGCCAAGAACGCCGTCACCAAGAACACCCCGGTGGAGGGCACGTCATACCACGCGAAGGACATCGCGGACACGTCCAAGACGGAGAAGAACTACAACTGCAAGAACATGTACTACATCGACTACTCCAAGGCGGGCGCGCAGGAGTTCGTGAACTCCTGGGCGAAGCAGTTCGCCTCGTGGGGCGTCGACTACCTCAAGATCGACGGAGTGGGCGGCGCCGACGTCGCCGACGTCCAGGCGTGGGACAAGGCGCTGCGCGCCACCGGCCGTCCGATCAACTTCGCGCTGTCCAACAATCTGCCCATCGCCAACGCCGCGACCTGGAAGAAGCTGGCCAACAGCTGGCGCACCCAGGGCGACGTCGAGTGCTACTGCGGCTCGGGTTCCAACGGCAGCGGCTACCCGCTGACGGACTGGTCGCACGTGTCGACCCGGTTCGGGTCAGCCGCCTCCTGGCAGCAGTACGCCGGGCCGGGCGGCTGGAACGACCTGGACTCCCTGGAGATCGGCAACGGTGACCAGGCCGGCCTGACCGCCGACCAGCGCCGGTCGATGTTCACGCTGTGGGCGATGGCGGCCTCACCGCTGCTGCTCGGCACCGACCTTACGGCCCTGAACGGCACCGACAAGGCGATGCTGACCAACGACCGGCTCATCGGCGTCGACCAGGACGGTGTCGCCGCGAGCCGGATCGTGAACAGCGGCGTCAAGCAGGTCTGGCGCAAGAAGGAGTCGAACGGCGACTACGTCGTGGCGCTGTTCAACACCGGCACGTCCGGCGACTCCGCCATCAGCGTCACCTGGTCACAGGTCGGCTTCTCCGGCAGCGCCGACGTCACCGACCTGTGGTCCGGCAAGGACACCGGCATGGTGACGGACTCCTACAGCGCGACCCTCCGGCCCGGAGAGACGCGCCTGATCCGCGCCCATCCCCTCTGACCCGCGATCCAGACCGGTTGACCGGCCGTCCCAGCCCCTCGCGACGGCCGGTCCACCGCACCTGTCCGGTTCTTCGATCCGAAACCGAGTATCCATGGCACCGCTCATCCCGGGGAGCGACACGGGATGCGTTCGAAATCGGGGTCACCCGCCGGCGTCGCCGGGCCGGGGACGGTCGGTCGTGTCGGCGCGGTCGATCTCGGCCATGTGCTCCTCGGCCCAGTCCCGCACCGCGGCGAGCACGACCTCGAGCGACAGCCCCAGGTCGGTGAGCCGGTAGTGGACGCGCGGTGGCACGGTCGGCTCCACCCGGCGGGCGACCAGGCCGTCGCGGGTCAGGCTCCGCAGCGTCGTGGACAGCATCTTCTGCGAGACCCCGGGCATCCGCCGCTGGAGCTCGGCGAAGCGCACCTCCTGCGGCGAGGCGTCCGCCAGGACCTTGACGGCCATGGACGTCCACTTCGTGCCGATGCGATCCAGCAGCCGACGGGTCGGACATCCGGGGTCGAAGAGGTCGCCGCGCGTTCCCTTCGGTGTACGGGCCGGAGAGGAGGTCACCCGGAGCTCACCGCCTGTCGAGAAAGTGCCGTCTTGGGAGAGGCACAAAGGTTACCTAATCTCTCCTTGTCACCATTGGTAACCACCTGGGAGAGACCATGCCCGGCACAGCCCCCTCGCGCCCCTCCGCACCCGAGATCTCCCTGAACCGGGTGCCGGTCAACGGCATCGAGGTGAACGTGGCGACCGCCGGGGACGGGCCCGCCGTCCTCCTGCTGCACGGCTTCCCGCACACCTGGCGGCTGTGGACCGAGGTGATCGCCGGTCTCTCCGGGCGGTACCGCGTCATCGCCCCGGACCTACGGGGGTTCGGCGCCACCACGAGGGCGCCGGACGGCTACGACGCCGGCACCCTCGCCACCGACGCCGAACGGCTCCTCGACGCTCTGGGCGAACCGACGGCGGCGGTCGTCGGCATCGACGCGGGTACCCCGCCGGCGTTCCTGTTCGCCATGCGGCGGCCCGGCCGCGTGCGGCGGCTCGTCCTCATGGAGTCACTGCTGGGCCGGTTGCCCGGCGCCGAGGACTTCCTCGCCGGCGGGCCGCCGTGGTGGTTCGGCTTCCACTCGGTTCCGGGCCTCGCCGAGACGGTCCTGACCGGCCACGAAGCCGAGT
This sequence comes from Actinoallomurus liliacearum, assembly GCF_039542035.1. NCBI lineage: Bacteria > Bacillati > Actinomycetota > Actinomycetes > Streptosporangiales > Thermomonosporaceae > Actinoallomurus > Actinoallomurus liliacearum. Next base: position 6,876 of record NZ_BAABHJ010000015.1, on the reverse strand, counting down.
ACATCGACTGGTTCCTCACCACCGGCACCCGTGGCCGCGGCGTGCCGCGCCCGATTCGCGACGCGTTCGTCGGCGCCTACACCGGAACCGACGCGCTGCGCTGCGCCTTCTCCTACTACCGGGCCCTGCCCGCCGGCGCTCGGCAGATCCAGGACGCCGTCGAGTCCCACCGGCTCACCGTGCCCACCATGGCCATCGGGGCGCACCCCGTCGGGAACGCCCTCGAACGCCAGTTGCGGCCGGTCAGCGACGATCTCACCGCCCACGTCATCGACGACTGCGGCCACATCATCCCGCTGGACCGGCCCGATGCCCTCCTCCCGCTGCTGACGTCGTTCCTCGCCGCCGACCTGCACGTGTGACCGCGTCGAGGGTCGCCTGTCATCGGCCACACGATCGACGACCCACGGCACGGAAACCGCGGCGAACCGCTTGACTCCATGGCTCACCCGGCTTACAAGGGCATGGGTGTCGATCTCGAAAACGACGACGAGGAGGACTCCGGTCGCATCAGGGATTACCCGGTCCACGTCGATGTTGACGGCGCGACCTGGAGCGACCCGATCAGGACCGGAACGCCGTGCGACGCGAAGGCCGTGCGGTTCATCGACCTGCCGACGACCGGCGTGCCGCGGTGGGTCAAGCTGGAGGTGGACGGCGCCCGGGCCGCCGAGAGCGTGCCCGCCTTCCACGAGAACCACCACGAGAAGTCGCGATCGACGAGGTCCGCGTGGGCGGGGCTTCCCCACCGGCCGCGGCGGCACCCGATGAACGACGTCCGGCGGGCACCGTCCGCCGGAGGCACCGATCGATCGAAGGGATGGTGACGATGGCAGACATCCACGGCAAGGGGAAGCGCCGGGGTGGCGAGCAGACCACCTGGAGGAAACCGGACTACGACATCGTCGAGACGTCGATGGAGGCGTCCGCGTACTTCCTCTCCACTCGGTAAGACCCTTGCTGCTGCAGATCCTCGGCACGGCCGCCGGCGGCGGCGTGCCCCAGTGGAACTGCGCATGCCCGGGGTGTGCCGGCGCCCGCTCCCACCCGGAGCGACGGCGCCGGCACGCCTCGGCGGCGATCCGCGCCGGCGACCGATGGTTCGTCATCAACGCCACGCCGGACATCGCCGACCAGGTCGAGTTCTGCGGCACGCCGGTCCCCGGCTCGCGTGACACGCCCCTGGCCGGGGTGATCCTCACCGACGCGGAACTCGACCACACCCTCGGCCTCGCGCGGCTGCGCGAGGCCGCGTCCGTCGACGTCATCGCGACACCCGCGGTCACCGGCGCGCTGCGCGACCGGCTCCGCCTGGACGACGTCCTGACCCCGTACACCCGCCTGACCTGGCACGACCTGCCCGAGGACCGGCCGCTGCGGCTCGGCGGCGCCGTCACCGTGCAGGCCGTACGCGTGTCGGGCAAGCGGCCGCGCTACGCCGCCGACGCCGGCGCCGACGGCGCGTGGTCGGTGGCGCTGCTCCTCGCCGACGGCGACCGGACCGCGGTCTACGCGCCCTGCGTGGCCGACTGGTCGCCCGCCCTCGACGAGGTCCTCGCGCTCGCGGACTGCGTGATCATCGACGGCACGTTCTGGGACGACGACGAGCCCCGCCGCATGGGGATCTCGGAGCGGACCGCCACCCAGATGGGGCACCTGCCGATCACGTGGACCGCCGGCCCGCTGTCGCGGCTGCGGGCCCGGCGGCGCCTCTACACCCACCTGAACAACACCAATCCACTGGTCGACCCGACCGCCCCGGCCCACGCGTCACTGGCGGCCCTGGGCATCGAGGTCGCGCCCGACAGGACGGTGATCGAGCTGTGAGCGTCACCGACATGGACCCGGACCTGAGCCCCTGGACGGCGGCCGGGTTCGAGGAGCGGCTGCGGGACGTCGTCCTCCGCCGCTACCACCACCGCCATCCCTTCAACCTGCGGATGCATGAGGGCGCGCTGACGCCCGAGGAGCTGCAGCGCTGGATCCTCAACCGCTTCCACTACCAACGGCACATCCCGATCAAGGACGCCCTCATCCTGGCCAAGCTGGAGACGTCCGAGCTGCGGCGGATGTGGATCCACCGCATCCACGACCACGACGGCACCGCCCCCGGCGAGGGCGGCATCGAGCGGTGGCTGCGGCTCGGTGAGGCGGCCGGCCTCGACCGGGACCGGCTGCTGTCGGGCGAGGACGTCCTGCCGGGCGTACGCCTCGCCGTGGACGGCTACGTCAACTTCTGCCGTCTGCGCTCCCCGCTGGAGGCCGTGGCGTCCTCGCTGACCGAGCTGTTCGCGCCGGACCTCATGCGCGTGCGCATCGAGGCGTTCGAGCGCCACTATCCCTGGGTCGACGCGGACGGGCTGCGGTACTTCCGCGGCCGGATCACCCAGGGGCGCAACGACAGTCAGGAGGCGATCGGCCTCGTACGGGACTGGGCGCGCGGCCGCGCCGACCAGGAGCGCGCGCTCGCCGCCCTGGCGTTCAAGTGCGACGTCCTGTGGAGCCTCCTCGACGCCGTGGAGCGCGGATGAGCGCCGAGTGGCGGCCGGCGCTGGCCGCCTCGATCGTGCTGCGCCGGGACCGGGTGCGGGACCGGGACCTGCTCGTGATGCCCGAGCGCGTCGTCGTCCTGAACGCGGAGGCGGGCCGGATCCTGCGGCTGTGTGACGGGAGCCGCACGGCGGACCAGATCGTCGGCGAGCTGGCGGAGGACTTCCCCGGCGCACCCGTCGCCGACGACGTCGGCGCGTTCCTCGACCGGGTCCGTGACGAGGGGTGGCTGCGGTGAGCCCTCAGGGGGTCGAGCCGCCGTGGGCGCTGCTGGCCGAGGTCACGCACGCCTGCCCGTTGCACTGCCCGTACTGCTCGAACCCGCTCGAGCTGGTGCGGCGCTCCGCCGAGCTGGACACCGCCGAGTGGGTCCGGCTGATGGCCGAGGCGGGCGACCTCGGCGTCGTGCACGCCCACATCTCCGGCGGCGAGCCCCTCCTGCGGCCCGACCTGGCCGAGATCGTCGCGGCCGCCGAACGCGCCGGGATCTACACCCAGCTCGTCACCAGCGGCGTCGGCCTCGACGCGGACCGGCTCGGCGCGCTCGTCGACGCCGGGCTGCACAGCGTCCAGCTCTCGGTCCAGGACGCGACCGCGGCGGCCTCCGACCGCATCGCGGGCCGGCGGTCCTTCGCGGACAAGGAGCGCGCGGCCGAGGTCGTACGCGCCGCCGGCCTGCCCTTGGGCCTCAACGTCGTCCTGCACCGGCACAACCTCACCGGCCTGGACGGGATCATCCGGCTGGGCGTGGAGTGGGGTGCCGAGCGGATCGAGCTGGCCAACACCCAGTTCTACGGCTGGGCGCTGCGCAATCGGGCCGCCCTGCTGCCGGGCCGGGAGGCGCTGGCCGCCGCCGAGGAGACCGTACGCCGCTGGCGGGAACGCTCCCCGATCGAGTTGATCTGGGTGGTGCCAGACTACTACGAAGGCGTGGCCAAACCGTGCATGGGCGGCTGGGGCAACCGCTCGATCACGATCGCCCCGGACGGGCGCGTGCTGCCGTGCCCGGTCGCCTACGCCCTGCCGGCCCTGTCCCCGCCGAACGCCCGCGACCACTCCCTCGCCTGGATCTGGGCGCACTCCCCCGCCTTCAATGCCTACCGCGGCACGGAGTGGATGCGCGAGCCGTGCCGCACCTGCCCGCAGCGGGAGGTCGACTTCGGCGGCTGCCGTTGCCAGGCCTTCGCGCTGACCGGCGACCCGGCCCGTACGGACCCGGCCTGCCGGCTGTCCCCCGACCACCACCTGATCCGGGAGCTCACCGAGACCCCGGCCGACGCGGACTTCGTCTACCGCCGCCCCGGCGCCTGACCACCGGCCGTGGATCCGTCAGGTCGTCAGGCCGAGGGCGAGCGCGGCGACCGCCAGCGCCAGGAAGCCGCACGCCAGGCCGAACTGGGACGAGTAGTCGCTCGCGCGGATGTGGGTGTACAGGGCGCAGACGAAGAAGAGGATCAGTCCGATCGCCGCGGCGGCGCCGACCAGTGGAACGCCGGCGAGGCCGAGCAGCAGCCCCACGGCGCCCGCGAGCTTCAGGGTGCCGATCGGGAACGTCAGCCACGATTCCGGCACTCCGGCCCGGACCATGGGCGGCAGGATCGGCTTGAAGTGGGCGATGGCCGCGATGCCCGAGAAGCCGTTCGCCGCGATGGCGAGTACGGCGACGACGACATAGGCGGTGAGCACGGGAGACTCCCTCGAGATGGTCGGCCCGGCGGTCAGCCGAGGCGGGACAGCTTGTCCGGGTTGGTGACGGTGTAAATGCCGCTGACCTGGGTGCCGTCGGCGGTCAGGTCGAGGACGACGACCGCGTAGAGCGTGTCGCCCGACAGCAGCAGCGCCGACGGATCGCCGTTGACGTACCGGTAGCGGACCGTGAGGTCCGGGATGGGACGCCGGACCGCGTCGCCGACGATCAAGCGGGCGATCCTGTCCCGTCCCCGGACGGGACGCGAGCCGGCCGCGCGTGCCTTGCCGCCGCCGTCGGCCCACAGGGTCACGTCCGGTGCCAGGACCTGGATGAGGGCCTGGACGTCACCCCCGGTCACGGCGGCGATGAACCGTTCGGTCACCTGACGCCGTACGCGCGGGTCGGTCCGGAACCGGGGACGGCGGGCGTGCACGTGCTCGCGGGCGCGGTGCGCCAGTTGCCGGACCGCCGAGGCGCTGCGGCCGAGGGCGGCGGCGGTCTCCGGGTGGGAATAGCCGAAGACCTCGTGCAGCACGAAGACCGCACGCTCCAGCGGGGAGAGCGTCTCCAGGACCACGAGCAGCGCCATCGACACCGACTCGGCGCGCACGACGCCGTCGGCCGCGTCCCCGTCGCCCGCGTCGCCGTCGCCCGGGTTCGGCGCGGTGGCGAGCGGCTCGGGCAGCCACGGCCCGACGTACTCCTCCCGGCGGCGGCTGACGCTCGCCTGCCGGGCCAGCGCCCGGTTGACCGCGACCCGGACGAGGTAGGCCCGCGGGTTCACGACCGGTTCGCCGCCGGACTCGCGGCCGCGGGCGTCCCACGCCAGCCACGTCTCCTGCAGCACGTCCTCGGTGTCGGCGACGCTGCCGAGCATCGAGTAGACGATGGAGAACAGCAGCTCACGGTGGTCGACGAAGACTCGCGTCGACGACTCCGCGGCCGCGGCGGGATCGGGCGGGCTGTGGGACATGGGTTCCTCCGGGTGAGCGTTCGGGTCACCACCTGAGAGCGATGCCGGCGCGGAAGTGTGACATCGCTCTGACGGATTCGCCTTCTCGATATCCGCGGTCGCCGCACGGTAACGGTTGGCGGGGCCGCTTGTGACGACTCGGGCTTTGGGGAACACTGGTCAGCCGACAAAAGGTGACAACAGCACAAACTCGCTTGCACAGCGGTGCTTTCCGGGGTCGACCCGCGTGCGGGCTAGAAGTGGGGCGGGGGCCGGTGAACCGGGACGAGGTGGACCGTGTCCTCGGCCGCCTGCGCGACGAACGGGACCGCATCACCTCCGGGCTGCTCGAACTCGAGGCGCAGCAGGGGTACAAACTCCTCAAAGGGGCGCCGCTGACCGGACGCACCGCCGACCGCTGGGCGGAGATCGGCGACCGGATGGCGTCGATGTGGCGGCTGTTCGAGGCGTACGGCGGCGTGCTCGGCCGGGCCGAGGAGATCCGGGCCCGGCGGAAGCGGCCCGATGACGACGAGCTGACGGAGCTGGAGCGCCTGCTGCGCGGCCCGTCGATCGAGCTGGCCACCTCGATCCCGCTCGAGAAGCGGACACTGCTCGGCCCGTCCACCGAGCGCCTTTCCCTCGACGACGTCGTCGCCCGGATGACCGCGCTGTACGAGAAGGCGGCGCGCGACATCGCCGAGGTGGACACCGCCTGGTCGGCGCTGCTCACCCGGCTCGACCGGGCGGCCGGGGCGGCGCGCGCCGTGGAGCGGATGCTGGAGTCCCTCGGCCCCGACCCGGAGTACGACCGGGTGAAGGGCCAGCTGGACGGACTCCGCGAGACGGTGCGGACCAACCCGCTGTCGATCGGCCCGGCCGCCTTCGACGGCGTCGACGCGGCCCTCGCTTCGCTGCGCTCCCGCCTGGAGGAGGCGGTCCGCGTCCGGGCCGAGTACGACCAGCGGCTGCGGCGCATCGAGGAGACGATCGGCCTGGTCCGCGCCGCCGAGGACGAGGCCGTGCTCGTACGCGACCGGGTCCTCGCGAAGATCGCCTCGCCGGTGCTGCCGGACCTGCCGGACTCGTCGGCGGCGCTGGCCGACCGGCTGGCCGCGATGGGCGCCGTACCGGGCCGGTGGACCGAACTGGCCGCGCGGGTCGCGCAGCTTGAGGAGGCCTCCGCGGGCGCCCTCGAACAGGCGCGGACGACCGTGGCGACGATCGCCGGGCTCCTGGAGCGGCGGGACGAACTCCGGGGCCGGCTCGACGCGTACCGCGCCAAGGCCGGGCGGCTCGGCGGCGCGGAGGACCCCGAGCTGACGGACCTCTACCAACGTGCCTACGACCTGCTCTGGACCTCCCCCTGCGACCTGCGGCGGTCCACCGCGGCGCTGGCGGAGTACCAGCGTGCGATCGGAGACAGAAAGTGAACTGCACTCAGCCCGGCTGCACCGGAACCGTGGAGGACGGGTACTGCGTCGTATGCGGTATGGCACCCACCGCCGCCGCGCCGGTGAACGACCGGTGTACCCAGCCCGGTTGCACCGGGACCGTCCAGGACGGCTACTGCGACGTCTGCGGCATGGCCGCCACCCCGGCCCCGGCGGCCGCCGTGCCGCCCCCGGCCGCCGCCGTCCCACCGCCCGCGGCCGCGCTCGACGACCGCTGCGCGCGGCCGGGC
>NZ_BAABHJ010000014.1:7580-33583 GCF_039542035.1 Actinoallomurus liliacearum | reverse complement strand
TCCGGTCAGCGGAAGAGGTGGACCAGTTCCACGCGGGAACGGACGCCCAGGCGTACGAAGATGTTTCGCAGGTGGTGGTCGACGGTGCGGGGGCTGAGGACGAGGCGCGCCGCATCGAAGAGCTGCCGGGCGTCGCGGAGGTGGCCGCGGGCGGCGCGCGGCCGGCGGTTCCGGCGCAGCCGCCGGCCGTACATGAACTCCGTCCGTGCCAGTTCGAACGCCGAACCGCCCTGACGGTGCAGCCGGAGCGCCTCGGCGAAGTGCTCCTCGGCGGTGGCGTCGTCCTCGGCGAGCAGCGCGTGGCAGCGTTCGGCGAGGGCGGTTCTGGCGGGACCGGCCGTGCTGCGCGCCCAGCGGTCGAACGCCGCCAGCGCGGTCTCGGTGCCCTCCCGGTCACCGCAGCGGACCGCCGCCTCGATGAAGTCGGGGGTCGCGAGCACGCGGGTGAACAGGTCCGCCGGGCGCGTTCCGGCCAGCGAGCGCAGGCGGGCCGCGCCCTCCTCCGGGCGGTCGTCGGCCAGGTCGAGGCAGCCGAGGGCCCACGCCGCGAACGCCGCGGGCCGGGTCAGGCCGCGCTTCTTCGCCGCCTCGGCGACGCTGTTCGCGCGCGCCCGCGCCGTGTCCCGGTCGCCCTGGACGGCGGCGAGCAACGTGAGCATGGCGAGGTGGTCGGCGGCGCAGTTCTCCTGACCGCAGGCCCGCGCGGTGCGGAGCCCCTCCAGGCTCACGGACGTCGCGGCCGCGAACTCGCCGAGGCTCACCTGGGTCAGCGCCAGAGTGCTCAGCGCCCACGGCAGCAGCGCGGCGGTCCCGCGCAGGCGCGCCCGGGTGACCGCCATGGTCGCCAGGTCCCGGGCCCTGCGGTCCTCGCCGAGCGCGAACGCGGCGAGACTCGCCCAGGTCTTCGCCGCGCAGCCGTCGAGACCCTCGGCGAGCTGCAGCACCCGCCGGAGCGGACCGGCGGCCTCGTCGTGCCGGCCGCCGAACGTCGCCGACATGCCGTCGAGATGGGCGAGCATCAGCTCGGCCACCGGCGTGCGGGCGCCGTCCAGAGCGATCGCGGCCGCCCGTTCGCCGATCCTCCGGTACTGACGATGGTCCCCGGCCACGCAGCCGGCCTCCGCCGCGAACATCAGGGCGAGCACCGCCCGCGTCCGGTGCGAGCCCGCCAGCCGGTCGGCGGCGTCCACCAGGATCTGCACCGCCGAGGCCGGCGCGCCGTCGCGCAGCTCGATCTGCCCGTACAGCAGGCCGGACAGTCCCCGGAGCTCGTCGGAACGCGCGTACGGGCGTGCGGCGCGCAGCAGCGAACGGGCCGTCCGGGTGCGGCCGGCCAGCCAGGAGTCCGTGGCGGCCGCCAGCAGCCGGACCGCCCTGCCACCGGCGTCGGCGGTGAGCGCGGCGGCCTGCCGCCAGGCCGGCGCGGCGTCCGCGTGCCGGCCGGACCGGCGCGCCGCGGTCGCCTCGCAGACCAGCTCCTCGCACAGCCGGGGGTCCGACCCACCGGCGCTCGCCGCGCGGTGCCGGCTCTGCCGCAGCCGGTCCTGGTCGAGTACGGCGGCGAGGGCCCGGTGCGCGGCCAGGCGTTCGGCGAGAGAGGCGTCGGCGTACAGCGAGGACCGGATCAGCGGGTCCGGGGTCTCCACCGTCTCACCGTCCACGCGGATCAGACCGGATCGCCGGGCCGTCTCCAGCGCCCGCGGGTCGACGCCCGCTCCAGCGGCCGCGCGGGCCAGCGTTCGGAGTTCCAGCCTCTCGTCGCAGGCGACCAGCAGCACGACCCGCCGCGCGTCGGGCGGCAGGGCGCGGTAGCGCCGCCGGTGCAGGGCGCGCAGCCGGCTGTGCACGGGCAGCGCGGCCGGGGGCGGCGCCGCGCCGGCCACCTGCTCGGGCGTCAGCGCGGCGGCGAGCTCCGACAGGGCCAGCGGGTTGCCGGCGGCCAGGTCGATGAGGTCGGCCGCCAGGTCCGCGCCCGGTTCCGCGCCGAGCAGGTCGTCCAGTAAGGCGCGAGCCGCCCCGTCGCCGAGCGGGCCGAGCCGGAGCGACGGGACGCCGCGCAGCCGGTCCGTCGCGGCGGAGGTCTCCAGGCCCGCGGTCAGCAGGATGGCGAGGGGCTCGTCACCGGGCCGGCGGGCGGCGAAGGCGACCGCGTTCAGGGAGACGCGGTCCAGGAGGTGGGCGTCGTCCACCCAGCACAGCACCGGGCCGTCGGCCGCGGCGTCCGTCAGCAGCCGGTGCACCGCCGTGCCCAGGACGAACGGCTCGGCCGACGGCGCCGGGTCCTCCCCGGTGATGGGGGCCAGCGCCGCCGCCTGGGCCGCCGGCAGCCGGCCGATCCGGTCGGAGATCGGCCACAGCAGCTTGTGCAGACCCGCGTACGGCAACGCCGTCTCCTGCTCGAACCCGGACGTGCCGAGGGTCCGGAACGACGTCGTGGCCCGGCCGAGCACGTGCTCGAGCAGGGCCGTCCGCCCCGTTCCGGGATCACCGACGACCGCCAGCGCCGCGCCGCCGCCGTCTCGTACGCGACTCAGGGTCTCCGCCACGACCGCGAGCTCGCGCTCCCGCCCATGCAACACGAGGGTTCCTCCAGAGGAAAAGGGACTTTCGCGCCCATACGGCAGCAGGCATCCGGGGGCGCGTCCAGAGTGCGCTCCTAAACCGGGGCGACGGCACAACACGAGGGCACCGCGACTGTGCCCGGCCACAGAGCGGGCGGCCGACGGCGGCGGGACGCTGGCGGCCGTGGGCCGGCGGTGGGACGATGAACGATCACCGGCCCTGGAGGTGACGTGTGGACGCCCGTGCCCGCACGACCGGCCGTTCCGCAGGCGCGCTGACCCGCAGAGCGGCCTCGCGTCTCGTCACGCGGCTGCCCGACCTCGCCGACCGGCTGACCGCCGAGATCCTCGGCGGTGACGTGGCGCGGCCCACCGGCCTGACCGACGACCTGTGGGACGCCTGCCACATCGGCCTGCGGCACGGGATCGAGGCGATCCTCGATCCGAGCCGGCGCGCCGACCTGCGCTGGGCCCGTGAGCTCGGCCGCCGGCGGGCCGAGCAGGGGCTGCCCCTCGACCAGCTCCTGCGTTCGTACCGGCTGGCGGGGCGGGTGTTCTGGGAGTCGCTCGTCGAGGTCGCCGCGCAGCACGACCCCGACCAGCTGCCCGCCCTCGCCCACCACGCCGTACGGGTCTGGCAGACCATCGACGAGCAGTCGAGCGTCGCCGCGGAGGCGTACCGCCGCACGGAGTTCGAACTGCTCCGGCGCGACGAGGAGCAGGTGCGGGCGATCGTCGACGCGCTGCTGGAAGGACGCGGCGCGGACGGGCGGCTGCTCGCGGCCGCGACCACCGTCCTCGGCCTGCCGGCGCGCGGCCGGTTCGCCGTGGCGGTGCTCCGGCAGGACGACGCGCTGAGCCGGCCCCTCGCGGGCCGTCCCGAGACGGTGAACGGAATCCGTTTCCTGTGGCGGCTGCGCGCCGACGCCCACCTCGCCGTGGTCGACCTCGGCGACGCCGGCCTGGACGACCTGACCGAGGTCCTGCGCGCGTACGCCTGCCATCACGTCGGTCTGAGCCCGGTCGTCGACTCGCCCGCCGACCTGGGCCACGCCCGGTGGCTCGCCGAACTCGCGCTGCGCACCTGCCGGTCGCCGCGCGCGGAGGTCGCCCGCCTGGACCGGCGGCTGCCGGCGGCGCTCGTGGTCTCCCAGCCGGAACTGGCCGAGCACCTCCGGCGCTCGGTCCTCGACGGCCTGACCGCGCTCGATCCGGTCAAGCGTGGCCTGCTGCTGGAGACGTTGGACGCCTGGCTGGAGTGCGGCGGGTCGGCGACGGCGGCGGCGAGGCGCCTGTACTGCCATCCCAACACGGTGCTCAACCGGCTGCGCACCCTCGAACGGCTCTCCGGCCGTTCGTCGTCCCGGCCGCTCGAGCTGGTCGAACTCGTGCTCGCCCGGCACGCGCTGCACGAGGGCGACAAGAGCCCGGGCTGACGGGCGCCGCCGCCGGGTCCGCCACACTGGTGGGGTGCGCTCGTCCGATCTGCCCGTCTCCGCCGCGCTGCCGGAGCTGCGCGCCGCCCTGGACTCCGCCGGGACGGCGGTGCTGGCCGCGCCTCCCGGGACCGGGAAGACCACGCTCGTGCCGCTCGCCCTGGCGGAGACCGGCCGCCGGGTGATCGTGGCCGAGCCCCGCCGGCTCGCCGCGCGCGCCGCCGCCCGCCGGATGGCCTGGATGCTCGGCGAGGCGGTCGGCGACCGGGTCGGGTACGCCATCCGGGGCGAGCGCCGGCCGGGCAGCGCGGTCGAGGTCGTCACGACCGGCGTGCTGCTGCGCCGCCTGCAGCGCGACCCCGACGTGCGCGCCGACGTCGTCATCCTCGACGAGTGCCACGAGCGTCACCTCGACGCCGACACCGCGTTCGCGTTCCTCCTCGACGTCCGCGCGACCCTGCGCCCCGACCTCGGGCTCGTCGCGGCGTCGGCGACCGCCGACACGGGGCCCTGGGCGGAGCTCATGGGCGGCGCGCCGGTGGTCGCCGCGGACGGCGCCGCGCATCCGGTGGAGGTCGTCTGGGCGCCACCGCCCCGTCCGGTACGCCCGCCGCACGGCCTGTCCGTCGACCCGGCGCTGCTCGACCACGTCGCGGCCACGGTCCGCCGGGCGCTGGCCGAGTGGGACGGCGACGTGCTGTGCTTCCTGCCCGGCGTCGCCGAGATCGACCGGGTCGCGCGCGCCCTCGGCGGCCTCCACGTGCTGCGGCTGCACGGCCGGGCCTCCGCCGACGTGCAGGAGGAGGTTCTGCGCGGCCCGGACGGCGGGCGGCGCGTCGTCCTGGCCACGTCGGTCGCCGAGTCCAGCCTGACCGTGCCGGGCGTCCGCGCCGTCGTGGACGCCGGGCTGTCCCGGGAGCCCCGCACCGACCACGCGCGCGGGCTCGGCGCGCTGACCACCGTACGGGCGTCGCGGGCCGCCGCCGACCAGCGCGCCGGGCGTGCCGGGCGCGAGGCGCCGGGAACGGTGTACCGGTGCTGGACGCAGGCCGAGCACCAGCGGCTCCCCGAGCGTCCGCGACCGGAGATCGCGCTCGCCGACCTGACCGGGTTCGCGCTGGAGGCGGCCTGCTGGGGCGACCCGGACGCCACCGGCCTCGCGCTGCTGGACGCCCCGCCGCCCGCCGCGATGCGCGCGGCCCGCGAGACCCTGCGCGCGATCGGCGCCGTGGACGGCGACGGCAGGGTCACCGAACGCGGCCGGAGGATGGCCCGCGCCGGCGTCCACCCCCGCCTGGCCCGCGCCCTCCTCGACGGCGCGGAGCACGTCGGCGCGCGGGCCGCCGAGGTGGTGACGGTGCTGTCCGACCAGCAGCGGGCGGACGAGGACCTCGTACGGCAGTGGCGGGGCCTGCGCGGCGACCCGCGGTGGCGGGACGAGGCGCGCCGGCTCCGGCGGGCGGTCCCGGACGCCGCCGAGTCCGGGCCGGACGACGAGACGACGGCGGGCGTCGTGGTCGCCCTCGCCTTCCCCGAGCGGGTCGCCCGCGCCCGCGCGGGCGGCGGGTACCTGATGGCGTCCGGGACCGCCGCCGAACCGGCCAGGGGTTCCGCGCTCGGCGGCTCCGAGTGGCTGGCCATCGCGGTCGCCGACCGGCCCGCCGGCGCCCCGGCGGCGCGGATCCGGCAGGCCGTCCCCATCGACGAGGAGGTGGCCCGGCTGGCCGTCGGCGCGACCGTGGAGGAGGAGGTCGCCTGGCGGGGCGACGTCGTCGCCCGCCGCGTCGAACGCCTCGGCGCGATCGAACTGTCGGCCGTGCCGCTTCCGGACCCGGACCCCGGCCTCGTACGCGCGGCGCTGCGCGAGGGCCTGCGCCGGGAGGGGCTCGGCCTGCTCACCTGGACCCGCGAGGCGGAGGAACTGCGCGCCCGGCTGGCGTTCTGCCACCGCGTGCTCGGCCCGCCATGGCCGGCCATGGACGACGACGCGCTGCTCGACTCACTCGACCTGGCGGCCGGCGGCGCCCGCCGGCGCGCCGACCTCGCCCGCGTGGACGTGGCCGCGCTGCTGCGCGGTCTGCTGCCGTGGGAGTGCGCCGCCCGGTTCGACGACGTCGCCCCCGAGCGCGTCACGGTGCCGAGCGGCTCACGGATCCGGGTCGACTACTCCGGCGAGCGACCGGTCCTCGCCGCGAAGCTGCAGGAGCTGTTCGGCTGGACCGAGACGCCGCGCGTCGCCGGGGTGCCGCTCCTCGTGCACCTGCTGTCGCCCGCCGGCCGGCCCGCCGCCGTCACCGCCGACCTGGCGTCGTTCTGGCGCGAGGGCTACCGGAACGTCCGCGCCGAGCTGCGCGGCCGCTACCCGCGTCACCCCTGGCCCGAGGACCCCGCCACCGCCGAACCCACCCGGAGGGTGAACCCCCGCCGCCGCTGACCCGACCTCATTGATGACGGGTCAGCCGCACTTCGCCGCCGTCGTGGTCACGATGCCGTTGTTGTTGGCGGGTGGATGACCGGTTCGCCGGGCTTGGTGCGTCAATGCCGACGTCAATGTGGCTGAGCATCCGCAGAGAGCCGGCGCTGGAAGACGACGCGGTCGACCGTGGGGCCGTCGTAGTCGGCGACGGGGCCGGTGACCGTGAAGCCCATCGCGGTGTGGAAGGCGATGGAACCGCGGTTCTGCGGGGAGGTGATCGCCTTGACCTTCGTGCGGTGCTCGGCCGCGGCGAGATCGAAGAACCGCTCGTAAAGGAGACGGGCCAGCCCGTTGCCACGAAGGCGGGGCGCGACGCCGACGAAGTGGATGTAGGCGGCGTCGGGCATCGAAGGAGACAGGAGCCCGATGAGGAACCCCGCCAGGCCGTCACCGTCCTCGGCCACCAGGCTGGTGCGATGGAAGTGATCCAGGAACAGGCGGGGCAGAATCGACCTGACCGGCCGCCCCCACCAGTCGTCCACCACCCCGACGATGCGATCGTAGTCATCCGGTTCGGCCGGCCGCAGCCGCAGGCCCTGGTCCACGATCAGAATCGTCCCGGCCCCGCCCGCCCACTGTCCAGCGGCATGTCGCGCGAATCGGTCCGATCACTGGCGGATGCTGCCGCAAGAGCGCGGTGGATGCCAGTGATCATGCTTCGCGATGCCGTCGTGGCGGCGTGTACTGCGTTCGCAGTAGGCGGATGTGTCGGCAGGCGGACGACGACGGGACGGTCCTGCCACCGGCAGCCTGGTGAGGTACTCGACAGTAGATCGGAGACCTCGTTCCCGTGGCCACATTCCTTCATCGACTGGGCCGGCTGGCCTTCCGGCGGCGCTGGTACGCCGTCTTCCTGTGGGTCGCGGTGCTGGCCGCCATCGGGTTCGGAGCGGTCAAGGCGCCCGCGGCGCCCGACGACGGATTCTCCATGCCGGGCACCGAGGCGCAGAAGGCCTTCGACCTGATGCAACAGCGGTTCCCCGGCGCCAGCGCCGACGGCGCGACCGCCCGCCTGGTCTTCGTCGCGCCGAACGGGCAGAAGGTCACCGCCGCGGAGAACCGCTCGGCCGTCGAGAAGGCCGTGCGCGAGGCGGCCGGCGATCCGCAGGTCGCCAGTGCGGTGAGCCCGTTCACCGCCCACGCGGTGAGCGAGGACGCGTCGACGGCCTACGCGACCGTCACCTACAAGGTGAAGAGCGACGACCTCACCGACGCCGCCAAGACCACGCTCAAGGACGCCGCGCAGCGCGCCCGGGACGCGGGCCTGACCGTGGAGGTCGGGGGTAATGTGCTCGCGACCCGGCCGTCGGCGGGCGGGGCGGGTGAGGTGATCGGTGTCGCCATCGCCGCCGTCGTACTGCTCGTCACGTTCGGCTCGCTGACCGCCGCGGGGCTGCCGCTGATCACCGCGATCATCGGCGTGGGAGTCGGCGTCACCTCGATCATCGCCCTCGGCAGCACGCTCGGGCTCTCCATGACGACGACCACCCTCGCCTCGATGCTCGGGCTTGCCGTCGGCATCGACTACGCCGTGTTCATCGTCTCCCGCTACCGCGAAGAACGCGCCCGGGGACACGCGCCGGAGGAGGCCGCGGGCCTCGCCGTCGGCACCGCCGGGTCGGCGGTGGTCTTCGCGGGGCTCACCGTCGTCATCGCGCTCGCCGGGCTCTCGCTGGTCGGCGTCCCGATGCTGACCAAGATGGGCCTGGCCGCGGCGGGAACGGTCGTCGTCGCCGTCCTCGTCGCGTTGACCCTGGTGCCGCCCCTGCTCGGCTTCTTCCCGCGCGCCGTGCTGTCGCGTGCCGCCCGCCGGAGAGCGCGGACCGGGGGCGGGGACGAACCGAACGGCGGCACCCGCTGGGCGCGTTTCGTCCTGCGCCGCCCGCTTCCGGTGCTCCTCCTCGGAGTCATCGGACTGGGCGCGCTCGCCGTACCGGCCGCCCACCTGAACCTCGGCATGCCCGGGGACGAGGCCAAACCGACCTCCACCACCGAGCGGCGCGCCTACGACGATCTCGCCAAGGGCTTCGGCGCCGGTTTCAACGGCCCCCTGACGGTCGTCGTCGACGCCAGGAACGCCCGCGACCCGAAGGCCGCCGTGCGCGCCATCACCCGGAAGGTCGGCGCCACCGGCGGTGTCGTCTCCGTCTCGCCCGCACGGGCGAACGCGGCCGGGGACACCGCGGTCTTCTCCGCGGTGCCGGCCACCGGCCCCAGCGACGCGAGGACCAAGGACCTCGTCCACGCCATCCGCGCGGAACGCCCCGCGCTGGAGTCCGCCACCGGCGCGACCTTCGAGGTCACCGGTGCCACCGCCGTGAACATCGACACCGCCCAGAAGGTGCAGGACTCGCTCATCCCCTACCTGGCGGTCGTGGTGGGCCTGGCCTTCCTGCTCCTGCTGGTGGTCTTCCGGTCCGTGCTCGTGCCGCTCAAGGCCGCCCTGGGCTTCCTGCTGTCGGTACTGGCGGCCCTCGGCTCGGTGGTCGCGGTCTTCCAGTGGGGCTGGCTCGACGCCCTCTTCGGCGTCGATCAGCCGGGTCCGATCATGAGCATGATGCCGATCTTCATGGTCGGCATCGTCTTCGGACTGGCGATGGACTACGAGGTGTTCCTGGTCTCACGGACGCGCGAGGCGTACGTCCACGGTGAGGAGCCCGGCCAGGCGGTCGTCTCGGGATTCCGGCACAGCGCCCGTGTGGTGGTGGCCGCCGCCCTGATCATGATCGCGGTGTTCTCCGGGTTCGTCACCGCCGGCGAATCCATGATCAAGATGATCGGCTTCGGTCTTGCCGCCGCCGTCCTGCTGGACGCGTTCGTCGTCCGGATGGCGATCGTCCCCGCCGTCCTCGCCCTCCTCGGGGAGCGGGCCTGGTGGCTGCCCCGCCGGCTGCAGAAGGTGCTGCCGCGCGTGGACGTGGAGGGCGAGGCGCTCGGCGGCCGGTCGCCGGCCGTCTCCGCCGCGCGCCGGACGACCGACCGCGAGTCCAGCCGCGTCTGACCTCTCGGAACGACCCGGGGGCCATCCGCAGCAGAGGCGGGTGGCCCGTCGGTCGTTCGGGGCCGGCGTCGAGAATGGTCGCAGTACCCGACGGGAAGATTCGATGATCTCCAACTGGCAGCGGCTCGTACGGGACCATCCCCGGGCGTTCACCGTGGCGGTGGCCCTGGTGATGTTCGCCGGTTCCGTGCCCGGAGGCATGCTCGGCCGCCTCAGGACGACCGGCCCGTCCGTGTGGTGGCTCGCCGTACCGGTCACCGGCGTCGCCGCCGTCGCGTTCCTCTGGCACCGGAGCCGCCCTCGCGTCGCCGTCCTGCTGACCGCCCTGTGCGCGGTGGCCGTGGCCGCCCTCGGGTACCTGCTCACCCCGCTGCTGATCGGGCCGGTCATGGCCGCGCTCTACTCCCTGGCCGTCCGCACCGACCGGAGAACCGCACGCGCCTACGCGTTCACCGTCGCCGTCGTGCTGGTGGGTGCCGCGCTGATCGCCGAGCACGGTTACGCGCACCCGATCTATTTCAAGATCATCAATCCCTTCGCCCTGGTGATGCTGCCGGCCGTCGTCGGCAGCTCCGTCCGGCTCCGGCGCGCCTACCTGGACTCGCTGCGGGCCCGCGCCGAGCACGCCGAGCGGATGCGTGAGGAGGAGGCGCGGCACCGGGTCACCGAGGAGCGGATGCGCATCGCCCGGGAACTGCACGACGTCGTGGCCCACCACCTCGCGCTGGCCAACGCGCAGGCCGGCACCGCCGCGCACCTCGCGCGCACCCGGCCCGACCAGGCGCAGCGGATTCTCGCCGACCTGACCGGAACGACCTCCTCGGCGCTGCGCGAGCTCAAGGCCACCGTCGGACTCCTGCGCCAGACGGGCGACCCGGACGCGCCGATGGAGCCCGCTCCGGGGTTGGCCCGGCTTCCCGACCTCGTCGCCTCGTTCAGGTCCGCCGGGCTCACGGTCACCGTGGTGACGGAGGGCGACCCGCGGCCGCTGTCGGCGGGCGTGGACCTGACGGCGTTCCGGATCGTGCAGGAGGCGCTCACCAACGTCACCAAGCACGCCGCCGCGCAGGCGGCGCGCGTGCGCCTGGCCTACTCGCGCGACCGGCTGACCATCACGGTCACCGACGACGGAGACGCCACGATCCCCGCCGCTCCGGGACCGGCCGCCGGCTTCGGTCTCATCGGCATGCGGGAACGCGCCCTGTCCGTCGGCGGACTCCTCCTCGCGGGGCGCCGTCCCGAAGGCGGCTTCGAGGTCACCACCGAACTCCCCCTGCGCCCCCGCGACACGGAGGAGACCCGGAACAGATGACCATCCGCGTCCTGCTCGCCGACGACCAGGCCCTCCTGCGGGCGACCTTCCGCATGCTCATCGACTCCTGCGCCGACCTGGAGGTGGTCGGGGAGGCCGCCGACGGTCAGGAGGCCATCGACCTCACCCGCGCCGAGCGTCCCGACGTCGTCGTCATGGACATCCGCATGCCCGGCACCGACGGCCTGACCGCCACCGCCGCCATCTGCGGCGACCCGGGCCTGTCCGGGACCCGCGTCCTCATCCTCACCACGTTCGAGAACGACGAGTACGTCGCGCAGGCGATCCGCGCCGGCGCGAGCGGTTTCCTCGGCAAGGACGTCCTTCCCGACCAGTTGCTCGCCGCCATCCGCACCGTCGCCTCCGGCGATGCCCTGCTCTCCCCGCTCGCCATTCGCGCGCTCATCACCCGCTTCCTGACGAGCCCCGAGCCCGGCGTCCGCACGGCACCGCCCGAACGTCTCGCCGCCCTCACGGCCCGCGAACGCGAGGTGATGGCACTGGCCGCCGAGGGCCTGTCCAACGGTGAGATCGCCGAGGGGCTCGTCGTCAGCCCGCTGACCGTGCGCACCCACCTGCACCGCGCGATGGCGAAGCTGGACGCCCGCGACCGCGCCCAACTCGTCGTCATCGCCTACCAGTCCGGCCTCGTACGGCCCGGCCCGTGACCCTCCGGTGATCGTTGGCGGATGCTGCCGCAAGAGCGCGGTGGACGCCGGTGATCACGCCTCCGGCCGGTGTCACGGCGACCCCGACTCTCGGCGCGACATCTGCCGATTCGAGGGATTAAGTTGATCGGCGTGTTCCCTCCCCGTGTCTAGGCACCACTTCTGACCGCGCCGGCGTAGTGGCGCGGTCCTTCGGTGTCCCCTGACGCTTCCGGCGCTCGCGCGCCGGTTCCCCCGAGGAACCATCTCGTGTCTTCTCCCTCCCTCTCGTACGCCGCCGTCCTGCGCGCTCCGCACGCTCGCCGCACCTTCGGCGCCGCGCTGCTGGGCCGTCTCTCGTACGGCATGGTCTCGCTGTCCCTGACGCTCGCGGTGGCGGGCGCGACCGGTTCGTACGCCACGGCCGGCGCCGCCGTCGCGCTGTTCGGCCTGACCGTCTCGGTGCTGTCCCCGGTCCGCGCCCGGCTGATCGACCGGTACGGGCCCCGGCGCGCGCTGCCGCCGATGGCCGTCGCGTACGCGCTGCTGCTGGCGGCGCTCGCCCTTCTCACCGCGCGGCACGACGTGTCCGCCGTTCCGGTCGCCGTCCTCGCGCTCGGGGCGGGCGCGTTCCCGCCTCCGCTCGGCCCGGTCATGCGGACGCTGTGGAGCGACCTGCTGCCCGATCGGCGCCTGCTGCAGCGCGCGTACAGCCTGGACACCGTCGCGGAGGAACTGCTCTTCGTGACGGGGCCGCTGCTGGCCGGCCTGCTCGCCGCGCTCCTCGCCCCGCCCGCGGGCCTGGCCGTCAGTGCCGGGCTCGTCCTCGCCGGAACCCTCGCCCTGGTCTCGTCTCCGGTCGCCCGGTCCCGGGCCGGGACGGGAGAGGAGGCGTCACCGGCCGAGGATGATTCCGGCGCGCATCGGCCGCGAACGGGTCTCCTCGGTGGCCTCGGGCGGCCGGTCGTCCTCTCCGCGGGGGTCGGCCTGTGCCTGGGCGCGCTCGGCCTGCTCATGGTCGCCTTCGCCGCCCATCGTCATGAGGCCGCCGGCGCCGCGTGGGCCGAGGCGGCGCTCTCCGTCGGCAGCGCCGTCGGGGGCCTGGCCTACGGATCGCGCTCCTGGCGGATGTCCGGGCGGACGCGGCTCCCGGTGCTGACCGTCGCCGTCGCGGTGCCGCTGGCGGCCGCCGGGACGGCGCCGGACCTGTACGTCCTGTCGGCGGTCGTCGGCGTCGCGGGACTGTTCGTCGCGCCCGCGCTGACCACCGCGTACCTGCTCGCGGAGGAGTCCGCCGCGCCCGGCGGCCGTACCCGGGCGGGCACCTGGGTCAACACCGCGTTCAACGCGGGCTCCTCGGCCGGTGCGGCGGCGGTCGGTCAGCTGGTCGGCCGGCTGCCGCTCGGGTGGTGCTTCGCCGCGGCGATGGCCCCGGCCCTGGCGCTCGCGCTGACCGCGCTGGCGCGCCGCGGCCGCCGCTGAGGGACGGGTTCCCCGGCGGACCTCGCCGGGGAGCCCGGGTTTTCGCCGGGCGAATTCCTGTGAAGTGGTGAATGCGGCGCGCGCCGGTCTGATCTCATTACGGAGTGGGAGGGCCACGTACGGTCACGGCCGAGCAGAGAGAGGTGCGGCATGGTCACCGGGTCACGGCCATCGCCACGTCGCAGAACGGATCCGCGGGATCGCGCCCGTCTTGTGGCGATAAGGCAAGATGAAAGATTCGCCCTGTTGAGAGGGAAATTTCGGAGATTAGCGATCCTTGTCGTTTCGACGTTCCTCGGGTGGTATTTCCTTTACGTCCTTGCGTCGGCCTTCGCCCGTGACGTCATGGCGTACCGGGTCTTCGGCAACGTCAACGTCGCGCTGGTGTGCGGCCTCCTGCAGTTCGCCTCGGCGTTCGTGCTCGCCTGGCGCTACACCCGCTACGCCCGGGCGGTCCTCGATCCCCTGGCCGCCCAGATCGTGGCCGACGCCGACGAGCGGGTCGGCGAGGCGGTCCGCCGCCGCGAGGCTGGCTCGTCCGGTCCCTCGTACTGCGCCGCGCCCGGCGGTGAGCGGCCGTTCCTGGGCGCAACGCCGCCGGACGGTGCCGCGTCATGGCGGGACGCGACGCCGCCGGACGTTGCCGCGTCATCGCCGGGTGCGACGCCTCCGGACGGGATGGCGCCGTTCCTGGGACCGACGCCCCCGGACGGGATGACGCCGCCCGCCGATCCGGGCACGCCGCCCTCGTGGCGCGGGCCGGCCACCCGGCCGTGGACGGGAGGGACCCGATGACCCTCGCCGGCGCGGCCGCTCTGGCCGGAAACGGGCGGACCATCACGTTCGGCCTGTTCATCGCGCTCGTCTGCGTCACCCTGGCCATCACCGTCTGGGCGCGGATGCACACCGACGGGGCGGTCGACTTCTACGCCGGCGGGCGGAGGTTCTCCGGCCCGCAGAACGGCCTGGCGCTCGCGGGCGACTACATGTCCGCGGCGTCCTTCCTCGGCATCGCCGGGATCATCTCGCTGTCGGGATACGACGGCTTCCTGTACTCCATCGGCTTCCTCGTCGCCTGGCTGCCGGCGCTGCTGATCGTGCAGTTGATGCGGAACACCGGCCGCTTCACGATGGCCGACGTGCTCGTCCAGCGCGTACACCGGCAGTCCTCCGTGCGGATCGCGGCGGCGGTGTCCACGGTGACGGTCTCGGTGTTCTACCTCATCGCGCAGATGGTCGGGGCCGGCGCGCTCATCGCCCTGCTCCTCGGAGTGCGGCCGGGGGCGACCTTCCTCGGCATGTCCGCCGGCACGGCCGAGGTCACGACGATCGTCGTGGTCGGCGCGCTGATGATCTGCTACGTGACCTTCGGGGGGATGAAGGGCACCACCTGGGTGCAGATCGTCAAGACGGCGCTGCTGATGTTCGGCGCGACCCTGATGACGGTCCTCGTCCTCGGCCGGTTCGGTTTCGACCTCAGCCGCCTGCTGGGCGCGGCGGCCGGAGCGAGCGGCAAGGGGCACGCCTTCCTCGAACCCGGCCTGAAGTACGGCAAGGAGGTCGCCGGGCACTCGTCGCAGACGCTGTTCAACAAGCTGGACTTCGTGAGCCTGGCGCTCGCCCTCGTCCTGGGTACGGCCGGTCTGCCGCACATCGTCACGCGCTTCTACACCGTCCCGGACGCCCGGGCCGCGCGCACCTCGGTGAACTGGGCGATCGGCCTGGTCGGCGCGTTCTACCTGATGACGATCGCGCTGGGCTTCGGCGCGACCGCGCTGGTCGGGCGGAGGGAGATCCTCGCGCATGATCCGGCGGGCAACACGGCCGCGCCGCTGCTGGCCCGCGAGCTCGGCCGGCACGTCGCGGGCCGGATCGGCGGCGACGTCATGCTGGCGTTCGTCGCCTCGGTGGCGTTCGCGACGATCCTGGCGGTGGTCGCCGGCCTGGTCATGGCGTCGGCCACGTCGCTGGCGCACGACTACTTCGGCAACGTGCTGATGCTGGGCCGGCCGCGCGAGCGGCAGGAGGTGGCCGTGGCGCGGTTCGCGGCCTTCCTCATCGGCTCGGTCGCCATCGTGCTGGCGGTCTTCGTCAAGAACCTCAACGTCGCGTTCCTGGTCGCGCTCGCCTTCGCCATGGCCGCGTCGGCGAACCTGCCCGCGATCGTCTTCGCGCTGTTCTGGCGCCGGTTCAACGCCACGGGAATGGTGGCCGGGATCTACGGCGGGCTGATCGGCTCGATCGTGCTGGTCGTCTTCTCACCGGTGGTGTCGGGGAAGGTCGACCCGGTCACCGGGCGGAGCCTGTCGCTGTTCCCCACGGGCATCGACTTCCACTGGTTCCCGCTCGACAACCCCGGCCTGGTGTCGATCCCGTTCGGGTTCCTGTGCGCGGTCGTGGGCACGTTCGTCGGCCGGGACCGGACCGACGCGGAGCGGTTCACCGAACTGTCCGTACGGTCGCTGACCGGGACCGGCGCGCACTGAGACCGGGGCCGCCGCCGTCCCCTCCCGTCAGGGGAGGAGCCCGCGTTCGTACGCCTTGGCGACGGCGGCGGCACGGTCCCGGACCCCGAGCTTGTCGTAGATGTGCAGCAGGTGGGTCTTGATGGTCGCCTCGCTGACGAACAGCCGCCGCGCCACCTCCCGGTTGGTGGTGCCGTCGGCGACCAGGGCGAGCACCTCGCGCTCGCGCTTGCTCAGCGTGCCGGGGGAGGGGGCGCGCACCCGGCCCATCAGGCGGCCGGCGACGGACGGGGACAGCACCGACTCACCGCGGTGCGCCGCGCGGACCGCCCGGATCAGTTCCTCGCGCGGGGCGTCCTTCAGCAGGTAGCCGGTCGCCCCGGCCTCGATGGCGGGCAGCACGTCGCTGTCGGTGTCGAAGGTGGTGAGGACGAGGACGCGCACGCCGGGGTGGGTCTCGCGGAGCCGGGCGATCGCCTCGACGCCGCTCATCTCCGGCATCCGCAGGTCCATGAGGACGACGTCGGCGCCGTCGGCCAGCGCGAGCGCCTCGGCTCCGTTGGCGGCCTCGCCGGTCACCTCGAAATCCGGGTCACCGGCGAACACCCCGCGCAGGCCGTCCCGGACGATCGGATGGTCGTCGACGATCAGCAGGCGGATCACGGGTTCGCTCCCACGGTCAGGGCGGGGACGGTCGCGTTGATCGCGGTGCCCTCACCGGGACTGCTCTCGATCTCCAGCCGGCCGGCCACCCGGAGCAGCCGTTGCCGCATCGAGGTCAGCCCGAAACCGCGCCCGTCGGCGGCCGGGTCGAAGCCGACGCCGTCGTCACGGACGTCCAGCAGCACGACGTCGTCGAGGTAGGACAGGGTCAGGCCGACCCGGGACGCGCCCGCGTGCTTGGCGACGTTGGTCAGCGCCTCCTGAGCGACGCGGAACAGCGCGACCTCCACGTCGGGCAGCATCGGCCGGGGCTCGCCGGTCGTCTCGACGCCGACGGAGATCCCGGAGGTGCGCGACCAGCGTTCGCTCAGGCCGCTGATGGCCTCCGGCAGCCGCGCCTTGTCCAGATGCGGCGGCCGCAGTGCCTCCACCGACCGGCGCGCCTCGGCGAGGTTGTCGCGGGCGAGGGCCTGTGCCTGGTCGGCGTGGCGCCGCCACTCGCCGGGGTTCTGCCGGGCCGCCTCCAACTGGGCGACGATCCCGGTGAAGCCCTGGGCGAGGGTGTCGTGGATCTCGCGGGCCATGCGCTGGCGCTCGTCCAGCACGCCGGCCTCGCGTGCCTGGGTCAGCAGCTGGGCGTGCAGCCCGGCGTTCTCCTCCAGCGCGGCCTCCAGCGCGGCGTTGGCCTCGGCCAGCCGGTCGAGGGTCGCCCGCTGTCTCAACTCGAGGAACGTGAACAGCATGCCGACGGCGCCCGTGGCCGCGGCGAGGATCAGGTAGACCGGGACGGTCGTGGCGCCGAGTGACTGGAAACCGCCGATGTAGGTGACGGAGACGATCAGCGCCGTCGCCACCACGCCGACCTGTTTCCAGCGTCCCCGCAGGTAGGCCACCTGCGGGTAGCCCGTCCAGCCGAAGAGGCCGAACAGTGGGCTGCGCAGGATCAGCAGCGCGAACAGCACGAGCAGGCCGGCGTAGTAGACGCCGCCCAGCCGTGGCCCCGGAGCGGACGTGCCGGGCAGAGTGACGATCAGCATCCACCCGGCGGCCGTCACCGCCAGGCCCAACGTCGTCCAGACCTGAGCGGGCGTCTTCGCGTCGGCGAGCAGCACGAGGAGCGTGGAGACGGCGAGTGCCCCGTACGGGATGACCCGGATCAGGATCGCCTCGCGTCGGTCGGGGCCGCCCGAGGGCCGGACGAGACCGTCCGAAGGCACTCCCATCGTCTACTCCCAGCGGAAGAGCTTGGCGGCCGCGAGCCCGGCGACCAGTGCGTACGCCGCCATTATGGCGAGTTGCGCCAGGCGCGGCTCCGTGCCCATCCAGGAGTCCCGCATGGTCTTCAGAGTGGCGCCCAGCGGAGTGTAGTCGCCGATGGCCCGAAGCGCGTCCGGCATCTGCTCCCGGGGGATGTAGACCCCGCCGAGGAACATGCTGGGGAAGAACAACACCATGCCGATCCCGTTGCCCGCCTTCGCGCTCGGCGCGACGGCGGCGATGACGAGCCCGATCCCGAACAGCGCGGCCAGGCCGAGGACGACCGCCGCGAGGAAGGCGGGGAACCGCTCGGGCACGGGCGTGCCGAACAGGACGCGGGCGGCGGTGATCATCAGAGCGACGACGACGACCGCCATGACGGCGTAGAGGAGCACCTGGGCGATCAGCAGATAGGCGGGACGGACGGGCGTCGTGGCCATGCGGCGCAGCACCCCCTTCTCCCGGTACGACGCGAGCGTCGCGGGCAGGACCGTGAGGCCGAGGATGGCCAGCGCGATCCCGACGCCCAGCGCGGCCATGTACTCGGCGGTCGTCTGACCGCCGAGGTTGTGCTGGGCCTTGTTCGCACCGGGCTGGAACCCGAATCCGAGCAGCAGCGCGAGCGGCAGCAGCAGGACGATCGCCGGCAGGACGATCTCGCGGGTGAAGAGCTTGAGCTCCAGGTAGGTGAGCTTGGCGAGCATGGGGGTCTCCTAAAGGGTCGGTGGGTCGAGGGGGCGGCCGGTCAGCGCGACGAACGCGTCGTCGAGACTGCTCTGCTCGACGCGCAGGTCGGCGGCGATGATGTGGTTGCGGGCGAGGACCGAGGTGACCGCCTGCACGAGACCGTCGGTCCCGGTCACCACGACCTGCCCGCCCGTCTTGGTGACGGTCCGTACCTCGGGCAGGTCCTGCAGCAGGCGGTCGTCGAGGGGCGCGGAGGGCCGGAACCGTACGCGCTGCTCGGGGGCGACCCGTGCCACCAGGCCGGCGGGGGTGTCGACGGCGATCACCCGGCCGCCGTCGATGACGGCGAGGCGGTCGCAGAGGCGCTCGGCCTCCTCCATGAAGTGGGTGACGAGGACGATCGTGACGCCCCGGTCCCGCACGTTCTCGATCAGCTGCCAGGTGTCGCGCCGCGCCTGCGGGTCCAGGCCGGTGGTCAGTTCGTCGAGGATTGCGATCTTCGGGTCGCCGACGAGCGCCAGCGCGATCGAGACGCGCTGCTGCTGGCCGCCGGACAACCGGCCGAAGCGCGTGTCCCGCTGGCCGGCGAGGCCGAGCTCCTCGATGAGCCGTCCGGGGTCGGCGGGCCGGTCGTGGAAGGAGGCGTACAGCTCCACGGCCTCGCGGACCTTCATCTTGTCCGGCAGCCGGCTCGCCTGGAGCTGCACGCCGAGGCGGCGGGTCAGCTCAATGCGGTCCCGGCGCGGGTCGAGACCGAGCACCGACACCGTGCCGCGGTCGGGGGCGCGCAGCCCCGCGACGCACTCGACCGTGGTGGTCTTGCCCGCGCCGTTGGGGCCGAGGACGCCGAAGATCTCACCTTCCTCCACGGCGAAGGACACGTCCTCGACCGCGACCTTCGCTCCGTACCGCTTGTGCAGGTTCCTGACCTCGATGACCGGCATGGCCTCTCGTTCCTCGTCTCCGTGGTGGCGGATTTCGAGGATGGCCTGCGGCGGGGTGCCGGCGGATCGACCGGTCGGGTACGGCTCCGGTGGATCCCGGACATCAACCGATCGGTCGATGCCCCCGGGCGAGGACCAGATAGGCCAGCAGCGCGGCGGCGGTCAGGGCGGCGATGACCACGCCCATCGGCACGGCGGTGTGCGAGCCGGCGACGCCGACGAGCGGCGCCGCGACCCCGCCGATGACGAACTGCGCGAGGCCGAGCAGGGCGGAGGCGCTGCCCGCCATGGCGGGCGGGCGGCCGGTCAGGGCGAGGGCGGTGGCGTTCGGCGTGATGAGCCCGATCGCGGACACGACGAGGAACAGCGCGGGCAGCACGCCCGGCAGGCCGAGACCGGTCCCGATCGCCACGGCGAGGGCCACGCCGCCCGCCAGGGACACGCACAGCCCGGCGGTGAGCAGCGTCCGCAGCGGGACGCGGCCGACCAGCCGCCCGCTGACCTGGCCGGCCGCCACGATGCCGAGGGCGTTCACCGCGAAGATCAGGCTGTACGCCTGGGGCGAGAGGCCGTAGATGTCCTGGACGACGAACGGCGACCCGGAGATGTAGGCGAACATCGCGGCGAAGGCCAGGCCGCCCGACAGGGCGTAGCCGACGAAGACGCGGTCCGCGCAGAGCCCCGCGAACGTCCGGAGCGCCGAGCCCAGCCCGCCGGTGTGGCGCGCGCCCGACGGGAGGGTCTCGCGCAGTCCGGCCCCCGCGGCGGCGACCATGAGCGCGCCGAGGACCGCGATGAGCACGAACACCCCGCGCCACGACGTGAGGCGCAGCAGCTGCCCGCCGATGACGGGCGCCGCGATCGGCGCGACGCCGTTGACCAGCATCAGCAGGGAGAAGAACCGGGCGGCCTCCGGCCCGTCGTACAGGTCGCGGACGATGGCGCGGGCGATCACGATGGCCGCCGCGCCCGCCGCGCCCTGCACCAGGCGCAGCGCGATCAGCATCGGCACACTCGGGGCGACGGCGCACAGGAGCGAGGCGACCGTGTACAGGACGACGCCGACGAGGAGCGGCCGGCGCCGTCCCCAGGTGTCGCTGACCGGCCCGGCGACGACCTGCCCGACGGCCAGACCCACGAGGCAGGCCGTCAGGGTCAGCTGAACGAGCGACGCCCCGGCCGACAGGTCTTGGGTCAGCTTCGGCAGGGCCGGCAGGTACATGTCGATCGACAGCGGACCGATGGCGCTGAGCGCCCCGAGGATGAGGGCCAACCGGAGCCGACCGGCACGGGTCGGTGTCACCTCGATCGTCTCGTTCGCCGTCGCGGCCATGTCACCCCTCGTCGGTCTCCGCGCCGCGGTCGGCGCACATCCGTTCGGGGAACCGGTTCCGGACCGGCGAGAATTCCCACTGAGGGTGACAAATCGTATGAGTCCGGTCGCATCCGCCCCGCGGGGCCGGATCCGCCTCCCGGGTCCGTCTCCCGGCGGCGGTCCGTCTCGCCGGGCCGGCGGGAGTCAGCCGAGGAATCGCGTCAGGTGCCGGACGACCGCCTCCGGTTGTTCTTCGGGGATGTAGTGGCCGCTGTCCGGTACCTCGACCACCTGTACGTCGGTGCCCTTGTCCGCCAGGATCGCCTGCAGGAGCCGGTGGCCTCCCTCGCCGCCGCCCAGGCCCAGGATCGGCGCGGTCACCGGGGCGTAGGTCTTCTCGTCCTCGATGTCCTGGCCGAAGGCCCGATACCAGGCGTTGCCGGCGCGGATCGCGTCCTCGGTGGAGTAGGCGTGGGCGTAGACGTTCCGGTCGTGCTCGTCGATGCTGCGGGGATCCTCGATCAGGTAGTCGCACATCCAGTCGATGAGATGGCGGGACCGGCCGGCGAGCAGGCGTTCGGGCAGGCCGGGCACCTGGTTGAAGGCGAACCACCACAGGAACCGCCCGGGCCCGGCGTGGATGTCGCCGCCGACCTGCTGGCGTCCGGGTTTCGGGAGCAGGGAGTAGGCGTAGAAACGCTCGTCGGGGTGGGCGATGTCCAGCAGCGCGATCCGCCGCGTGTGCGCCGGGTGGTTGGCGGCGAACGCGTAGGCGACCATCCCGCCGATGTCGTGCCCGGCGATGTGCACCGTCTCGTGGCCGAGGTGGCGCACGAGCCCGAGGATGTCGCCGGCCATGGTCTTCTTGTCGTATCCGCCCGCCGGCCTGTCCGAGCCGCCCATGCCCCGGAGGTCGACGGCGATCACCCGGAAGCGCTCGGCCAGCGGCGGCATGATCTTGTGGAACTCCCACCACGTCTGCGGCCATCCGCCCAGCAGGACCAGCGGCTCGCCCCGGCCTCCCGCGACGTAGTGCAGGCGGATTCCGTTGACGTCCGCGTGGTCACTGACGAACCCTCCGTCCAGCGAACGCGCCAACTCGACGTCTGACACTGCACCGGGCATACGGTCTCCTACGTTGGTACGAATGTACGGGATTTTCGTACTTTAACGGGAAGAGAGGTCGTCGATCCAGGAACCGTACGTAATTGCCGTACGATCGGACCATGGCTGCTCTACTGCACCCGGCGCGCGAGCAGTTCGACCTGGTGGACGTGCTCGCCGCGCTCGGGCACCCGGTCCGTATGAAGATCGTTCAGGCGCTGGCCTCCGGTGCGGAGACGTACTGCGGGGCGATCGAGACCGGGGCGCCGAAGTCGACCCTCACGCACCACTGGCGGGTCCTGCGGGAGAGCGGTGTGATCCGCCTGCGCCATGAGGGGCGCCGGAACTACCTGACCCTGCGCCGGGACGATCTCGAGGCCCGCTTTCCCGGACTCCTCGCCGTGGTCCTCGGCGGCGACGCCGGGTCGTCGTTCCCCGAGGCCGGGTAAGCGGCGGTTTCTCGCGGGTCCGGTGCGATGACAGGCCGGGCCGCGGCTCCGGAGCGCGGTGTCAGGAGCGGGGGCGTACCCCGTCCAGGATGAAGGACAGCAGGCGCCCGGTGTCCTCCGGCGCTCGCTCGCTCGCCACGGACAGCGCGTGGGCGAGCCGGAGCAGGTCGCTCGTCGTGAGGTCGGAGCGGGCGGTGCCCGCCGCCCGGGCGCGGGCGAGGATGGTCTCGGCGGCCGTCTGGATCTCGTCGTGGCAACGGACGAACAGGTCCGAGTGCAGGTCGATGACGGCCTTCAGGGTCTGGGTGAGCCCGCGCTTGGCGCGGGAGTACTCGGCGATGGCCAGGATCCACGCGGCCAAGCCCTCGTCCGGGGGGCAGGTCTCGGCCAGTTCGTACGCCTTGGCCGCGAGTTGCTCCATCTCGTCGCGGTAGACGGCTTCTTGGAGGGCCAGGCGGGTGGGGAAGTGGCGGTACAGCGTGCCGATCCCGACGCCCGCGCGCCGGGCGATCTCCTCCAGTGACGCGTCCGCGCCGTGCTCGAGGAACGAGGACTTCGCCTCGGCCAGCAGCCGCTCGTAGTTGCGGCGTGCGTCGGCACGCATCGGACGCTGCCCGGTGGTCGTCGACATCGCCCCTCCCAAAGCACGGTTGCCAACCGGAGGCTACCTCCGTATTGTTTCGGAGGCACCCTCCGGTTAGAGGCCGATCCCCGACAGCCACTTCGGGGGACGGCCGTAACCCTTCCTGCACGAGGAGTCTACGACCCATGTCCCAGCAGACCGTCCAGATGGGCGAGCCGTCGCTCGACTCCGAGCCGCGGCGACGACGAACACGTCACCCGGGGCTGTCGCTCGCCGTCATCGTGGCCTGCCAGTTGATGGTGGTGCTCGACGCGAGCGTCATGTTCGTCGCCCTTCCGAAGATCCAGCACAGCCTCCACTTCTCCGCGACCGGCCTGTCGTGGGTGACCAACGCCTACTCGCTCGCGTTCGGCGGGCTGCTCCTGCTCGGGGGCCGGACCGGCGACATCCTCGGGCGGCGGCGTACGTTCATCGTCGGCATCGCGGTCTTCACCCTCGCCTCGCTGCTCGGCGGGTTCTCCGGCTCGGCCGCGTGGCTGCTCTCCGCCCGTGTCGCGCAGGGCGTCGGCGCGGCCCTCGCCGCGCCGAGCGCGCTCGCGCTCATCGCCACCAACTTCCAGGAGGGGCCGGAGCGCAACCGGGCGCTCGGGGTCTTCTCGGCCACTTCGTCGGCCGGCGCCTCGATCGGTCTCGTCCTGGGCGGCCTGCTCACCGACTGGGCGTCGTGGCGCTGGGTGCTGTTCATCAACGTTCCGGTCGGCGCCGTCGTCCTGTTCCTCGCCCCGCGAATCCTCCAGGAGACCGAGCGCCATCGCGGCCGCCTCGACGTCGCGGGCGCGGTCACGGTCGTCACCGGCATGGTCGCGCTGGTGTACGGCTTCATCCGCGCGGCCGACGCCGGCTGGGGCGACGGCGTGACCCTGGCGGCGTTCGCCGGCGGCGTCCTGCTCCTCGGCGCCTTCGTCGCCGTGGAGACGCGGGCGGAACGGCCGGTCATCCCGCTGCGGCTGTTCGCCGACGGGGCGCGTGCCGGTTCCTACCTGGTCATGCTCCTGCTGGCCGCGGCGATGTTCGGGATGTTCTTCTTCATCGTCCAGTTCCTGCAGAACATCCTGGGCTTCAGCCCGCTGAAGGCGGGCGTCGCCTTCCTGCCGATGTCGGGGCTGCTGTTCGTCATGGCGCGGATCACCCCGCGGCTGGTCCCACGGGTCGGCCCGCGACGGCTCCTGCTCGCCGGCCTGCCGCTCATCGCGGTGGGGATGGTGTGGTTCACCCAGTTGTCCCCGCACAGCGGGTACGCGTCGGGCGTGCTCGGGCCGATGCTCTTCTTCGGGCTGGGCGCCGGCGTGGTGTTCCTCCCGGTCACGGCGACCGTCCTGGCGGGGGTGCGGCGCGAGGACTCCGGCGCCGCGTCCGGCACGCTGCAGACCGCGCAGCAGGTCGGCGGCGCGCTGGGGATGGCCGTGCTGGTCTCGGTGTACGGACCGGCGCTCCGGCACGGCGGCCTGACCCACGGCGTGAACGTCGCGTTCACCGTCGGCACGATCTTCGTGCTGGTCGCCCTCGCGGTCACCGCCGTGTTCATCCGGCAGCGCGCCGCCTGAACGGACCACTGTGACATCCGCTTGACCGGACCGCCGTGACGTCTGAACGGACCGCCGTGAGGTCCGTCCGAACCGAACGCGCGACACCCGCCGGGCCCCGGGCGACCGCGGCCCGGCGGGTCGTCCGGCTACAGCCGGACGATCATCTTGCCGGTGTTCCGGCCGCGCAGCATGGCCAGGAACGCCTCGACGGCGTGGTCGACGCCCTCGAACACCGTCTCGTCGAACTCGATCCTCCCCTCCGCGAGCCAGCCGCCGACCTCGCGGACGAAGTCGCCGAACCGGGCGGAGTGGTCGCTGACGATGAAGCCCTGGAGGGTGACGCGCTTGCCGATGATGAGCGGCAGGTTGCGTGGAGCGGGCTGCGGGGCGGTGGCGTTGTACATCGAGATCGCGCCGCAGATGGCGGCCCGCCCGTGGTCGTTGAACGCCTCGATCGCCGCTTCGAGATGGTCGCCTCCGACGTTGTCGAAGTAGACGTCGATGCCGTCGGGGGCGGCCTCGGCCAGCAGCTTGCGCACCGGGCCGGACTTGTAGTCGAAGGCCGCGTCGAAACCGAGCCGGTCGGTCAGGTACGCGACCTTCTCCTCCGATCCGGCGCTGCCGATGACGCGGGCGGCGCCGCGCAACCGGGCGATCTGGCCGACGAGCGAGCCGACGGCCCCGGCCGCGCCCGACACGAAGACGGTGTCGCCCTCCTTGAGGCCGGCGACGTCGAGCAGTCCCACGTACGCCGTCAGCCCCGGCATGCCGAGGACACCGAGGTACGCCGACGGAGACACGCCCTCGACCGGCCGCACCGCGCGGAACCGCTTGGCGGGCGCCACCGCGTGCTCCCGCCAGCCGAGGTCGTGCAGGACGAGGTCGCCCTGCTTCAGGTCGGGGGAGCGGGACTCGACGACCTCACCGATCGCGCCGCCGGTCATGGCCTCGTTCAGTCCGAACGGGGGGACGTAGGACTTCACGTCGTTCATCCGTCCGCGCATGTACGGGTCGACGGACATGAACGCGTTGCGGACGAGCACCTCCCCTTCGCCGGGAGCCGGCAGTTCCCGCTCCACCAGCGCGAAGTCCGTCGGCTCCGGCCAGCCGTGGGGGCGGGATACGAGGTGCACCTCGCGCGTCTTCATGGCGTTCGTCTCCTCTATGGGTGAAGGAAGGGCTCTCTCCACCTACGTTACTCACGGGTAGGTGCCGGCCGCCGGAGCGGGGCGGCCGGAACGGGGCGATGCCGATTTCGGTCCGCCTGAAAACGGGCGTTAGCGGGACATTTTCGCGGGTAGGCAGGGCGCACCGAGGCACTGATCGGTCGTCGAGACAGGAGGCTCGAACCATGAGCGAGACCCGATGGGCGGGCGGACGAAGGCCGCACCGACGCGTCCCGGCGCGGGAAGGGTGAGGATCGATGGCCGCGTTGCTCGCCCTGCCCGCGGTGGCCCTCGCCGTACTGGTGACCATCATGTACGAGGACCGTCTGCTGCCGCAGTCCGAGTCCGCCCAGGAGCCGTCCGCCGCCACTGAGCCGGTGGCCGAAGCGGCCCTCGCGTCCCCGCCCGTCGCCGACGCCGCGTCGGCGGAAGCGGCCCTCGCGTCCCCGGCCGTCTCCTCCGCCGACGCCGCATCGGTGGAGGAGACGGCCCCCCTCTCCTCGCCCGTCGCGGACGTCGGACCGGGACGGGAGACGACCGCGGTCTCCTCGCCCGCCGCCGGCCTCGAACCGGCGGACGTCACGGCCCCGGCCCACACCGCCCGGACGCCCGGCCGGCAGTGCCAGGTCGGCCGGGACTCCGTGCTCCAGGGCCGCCCGCGGACCCATCGGCCCGCCGTCGGCTCCGCCGCGACCCGGCGGTCCGCCGTACCGTCGCGTTCCGGCCGTGAACTCCACATCGAGGGCGCCGTCTCGGTGCCGCGGCACTGATGCGCGCCGACCCGCGACCCGCTGCCACGATCCTCGAACCGGGCACCCGGCCCGCCACGGCGTGACTCTTCCGGGCGAGTCGCCGGCCCGCGCCGACAG
>NZ_BAABHJ010000014.1:0-7555 GCF_039542035.1 Actinoallomurus liliacearum | reverse complement strand
TACCGGCTCAGCCGCAGCCCTCGAACTGCGGGACCGTCGTCGTGACGTTCAGTCCCGTCGATCCGAACCACCGCTTGAGCAGGGTCGCGGCCGTGCCGTCCTGGTACATCTCGGTGATCGCCTTGTTGATGTCCTCGCAGCCCCGGATGTCGCCGGGGCGCAGCCCGACGCCGTACCGCTCGTCCGAGAACGGGGCGTTGACGAACCGGACCTGGTTCCCGCGCTGCGCGGCGAAGCCCGCGAGGATCAGGTCGTCGGTGGAGATGGCGTCGACCTTCCCGGATACGAGGTCGTCCAGGCACTCCCCGTACGAGGAGGCCGGCACGAGCCGGGCGGCGATCTTGCGCTCCTCGGTGACGCGCCGCCAGGAGACCGAGCCGGTGACCTGGCACAGCCGCTTCCCGCGCAGGTCGCGTACGTTCCGTACGGTCGTCTCGCCCGCGCGCACCAGGGTGTCCTGGTGCGCGACGTAGTACGGGCCGGCGAAGACGACCTGGGTCTTGCGCTCCTGCGTGATGGAGTAGCTCGACACGATCATGTCGACGTCGCCGCCCCGCAGCGCCGCCTCCCGCTGGCCGCTGGTCAGCGGCTTGAACGTCAGGTGCTTGGCGCCGAGCCGCCGCGCGACGTCGCGGGCGACGTCGATGTCGAAGCCCTTGTAAGCGCCGCTCGAGTCGCGGAAGCCCAGACCGGGCTGGTCCTTGGAGACGCCGACGACCAGGTGGTCCTTGCCGCTGACCGACGAGGTCTCTCCGCCGGCCACCCCGCACCCGGCCGACGCCAGCAACAGCGCCACCGCGAGGCCGATTCGACGTAGTCGCATCTGCGTGCTCCCTTACCGGTACTCGGACAGCCGCGGCCGGACCCCGGCGAGGATGAGGATGATGAGGACGACGGCCGCGCCGGGCAGGGTGACGTTCCACCCGCGGAGCCCGTGGTCACCGGAGGCGATCGCCTGGTCGAACGCGCGACCGTGCAGGTCCTTCAGGGCGACCAGCGCCTTGTCGTAGGCGTCGAAGTCGTCGGTCCCGCCGGCGAGCTTGACGGTGAGCGCCCGGCGGCGGTCGCCGGTCGCGACCAGCCGGATCGTCCGGTCGTCGTTCTGGACCTTCTGGTATCCGGACAGCACCTTCCGCAGCGCCGCCTGCTGCCCGGGCAGCGTGATGTGGTGCGCCTCGGTTCCGTAGAAGCCGAGGAAGTCACTGCCGCCGATCTTCTCGTCGAGCAGGGAGTAGTAGGTGTCGAGGTTGCCCGCGGGGACGTAGAGGATCGCCTCGGACTTGTCCAGGTAGACCTGCTCGTACGTGTCGGCACGTCCCGGGTCGAGCAGATAGCGGCTCTCGTCCGCGTGGGCGCTGTTGCTGATCGCCCGGGCCCGCGACAGCGCCAGCACCGAGTCGAAGCCGTCCTCCTTGGCGGTCCGCAGGCGTCCGGCCTCGCTGGACAGGAGCGCCACGCTCACCACGACGAGAACGAGGGTGCCCACCGTCGCCAGGGCGAGGAACGGGTTGACCAGGCGGCGGAAGCGCGTGGCGAAGTAGACCTGGACGCCGGCGAGGACGACGATGAGGAGCAGGCCGGTGAGCACGACCCAGATCCGGCCCCGCAGCACCGCCGACCGCTTCGCCTCGTATGTGCGGCGCACCTTCGTGCCGTTGTCGAGCGTCAGGTTGTACGCCTTCGGCAGCACGTCCAGCTTCATCAGGTCGGTCGCCTGCCGGTACAGCGCGGTGACGGCGGACGGCGGTGGTCCGGCGGCGTGCCTCGAGTTCTCGTCGGTGAGCAGCGCCTGGCCCGCCAGGCGCTCGTACCGGCCCAGCGCGTCCAGCATCGCCTGCGCGTTCCGCTGCTCGGTCGGGTCGCTGCCCGCCAGCCGCGATCCCTGCAGCAGCGTGCCGTTCGCCTCGGACCGGCGCTGCTCGTACAACCGCAGCGCCGCGGCGCGCCGGCCGGCCAGCCCGGGGTCGCCGCCGATCAGCAGCGCGTCGGCGAGCTGGGCGTCCATGTCGCTGAGCGCGAAGTACAGGTCGCCGGTGGCGACCACCTGCGGGCCGGCGTCGTGGCCGATCACCCGCAGCCCGTCCCGGGCGTCCCGTACGGTCAGCGTGGTGACGAGGAGCACGACGAGCACCGCCAGGGCCGCGAGGGCGGCCAGCGCGCGGATGCGGCCCGGCATCGTCCGGATCCGCAGGCGCCCGGTCACCCGTCCCCGCCGGACCGGGGAGGACGGAGGAGTCGTCGTGATCGTCACCGCAGCCTCCGCAGCGTGATGGTGGTCCAGACGCCCACGTACACGCGGTCGCCGTCGCGCAGCGGAACCTCCACGTTGACGGGGATGGGCGTGTCGCTCTCGTTGATGGTCGTGCCGTTGGTGGAGCCGGGGTCGACCAGCGTCCAGGTGCCGTCGGGCTTGGCGAGCAGGACCGCGTGGGTGTGCGAGACGCCCGGGTCGGCGGGGGGCTCGCTGAGGTCGATCTCCGGCGTGAGCCCCCGCGACGCGCTCCGCCGCCCGATCACCACCTGCTCGCCGGAGAGAGGGATGCGCCGGGACGGGCAGTACGGCGGGAACGTGAAGTCCTCGTCCTCGGTCACCACGCGGTCGTAGTACTCCCGGTCCGCGATGACGACGGCCGCCCAGTCGGTGGCCGGCGGCTCGGGCTGGGGCGCCTTCGGGGGCGCCCAGTCACGCGTGACGGGATCCTCCTCGTCCGGGTCCCCGGCCGCCGGGGGCGGCACGGGCGGGGGAGGCGGGGTGGGCCGGCCGCCGCCGACCGCGTAGTCGTACCCGCAGGCCTCGCAGAAGCGCCCGGTACGCGGCGCGCCGCAGTCGGGGCAGGGGTCACCGGCCGCCGGGGCCCCCGGGGCCGGCGTCCCGAAGTCGGGGGTCACCGGGGCGGCGGACGCGGGAGCCGGGACCGCCGCCGCGTCGCCGATGCGGGCGCCGCACACGTCGCAGTAGTCGGTGGCCGTCGAGGTGTGCCCGGCCGGACAGGTCGCCATGCTCAGCCCTCGCTCCGGCGCGTGCGCACGGTCTTGGTGGAGCGGGTGTCGAGGGACATCTCGTCGGCCTTGTCGACGTCCTTCCTGATCCGTACGCGACCGGTCGCCGGGTCGTCGACGTCCACGACCTTGCCCAGGAGCGAGGCGATCGCCTCGTTGCCCGACTGGTGGGCCAGCGCGACGGCCCGGCCCAGCCGCGCCGTCGCGGTGTCGAGGTCGCCGTCCTTGCGGGCCTGCAGGCCGGCCTGGATGTTCTCGGCGAGCTCGGCCTGGCCGGTGTAGTGCGCGACCTTCGGGTTGATCCGGGTGGACTGGGCCTCGTCGTCGGTCCACTCGGCCAGCACGTTGCCGCTGGCCACCACCTGGTCGCCGAGCATCAGCTTGATCCACGCCGCCCGCATCTCCCGGCCGACCTCGCCGGCCGGGACCTCGACGCAGACGTGGTAGTCGCGGCTCTCGCTGCCCCACGCGCCGAGCGGGTAGTCCCCGGACCGTTCGTCGACGTCGGCCCGCCGTCCGGTGAGGTCCTCCACGCTCGGCAGGACCTGCTTGACGAACCGCAGCTTGGCGTACTGCGGCGTCCACACCCGCAGCGCGACGTCCGCGACGGCCTTGCCCATCGCGGCCTCGGTCATCGCCCGGAAGTCGGCCTCCAGGGCCTCCGGGCTCGCCACCATGTCCAGGCTGCCGAGCAGCGCGGACGCGACCTTCCGCAGCTCGGCGACCTCCCAGTCGGTGCCCACGCCGCGGCAGTCGCAGACGAACCGGCCGACGGCCTGGGCCACCGCCGCGTCGAGCTGTTCCGGTGACTCGTGCTGGTTCTTGCCGTCCGTGAGCAGGATCGCGTGCCGGATGCCGTCCGGGTGCCCGGCGAACAGCCGTCCGGCGAGGGTCAGCCAGGCGCCCATCGCGGTGCCGCCGGTCGCCTTGAGCCGGCTCAGCGCGTCCTTGGCCTCCGCGCGGGTCTGCGCGTTCGCCGGGATCAGCTCCTCGGCCCGCGGGTAGACCATCGTGGCGCGGCTCGACCCGGAGACGATGGCGAAGTTCACCCCGTCGCGCAGGGTGTCCACCGCGGCCTGCGCCGCCTTGATCGCCGAGATCATCTTGTTCCGCGGATAGTCCATCGACCCGGAGGTGTCGATGATGATGACCTCGGCGGCGGACGTCCCGGCGCCCGTGGCGGCGGCGACCGGCGCCCCGGTCGACTCCACCGTGACGACCGCGTGGACCTCCTGGCCGCCCTGCGGCAGGTACTTGTTCTGGTCGATCCGGATGCTGAAGTCCGGCTGTTCACTCATTGCGCGTGCTCTCCTGTGTGAAAGGGATCACCACGACGGTGATGTTGTCGCGCCCTCCGGCGTCCAGCGCGAGGCGTACGAGATGCCGGGCCGCGGTCAGCGGGTCGGCGTCCGGCAGGACGGCGGCCAGGCCCGCCGCCTCCGGGTAGTAGTTCCACAGCCCGTCGCTGCACAGCAGCAGCGTGCCGGGTCCCTCCGGGACGAAGGACGTCACGTGCTGCTCGACCTCGCCCGCGTCGGCGCCGAGCCAGGCGACGATGGCGTGGGCGTTCGGGTGGGCCTGCGCCTCGGCCTCGGTCAGCGCGCCGTGCGCGACCATCTCGGCGGCCCAGGAGTCGTCGGCGGTGAGCTGCCGTGACGCCTCCCCGCCGAGCCAGTACGCGCGGCTGTCCCCGACCCAGCCGACGGTGACCCCGGTCGGCCCGGCGTACGCCGAGACGTACGTGCAGGCCGGCGCGTCGTGCGGCGACTCGGCGAGCGCCGTGACCGCCTCCACCGCCCGCGTCAGCGCCGCCCGGGTGGCCTTCTCGGGGTCGTCGCCCGCCGTGAGGCGCTCGGTGAGCACCGCCAGGCCCGCGTCGGCGCCGGTCTGGGAGGCCACCTGGGGCAGGGGAGAACTCGACACGCCGTCGCAGACGATCGCCGCGACGCCCGCGCCGGCCACGGCCAGGCCCATCGCGTCCTCGTTGCGGCTGTGCCGCAGGCCCCGGTCCGTCACCCCGGCGGCGCCGCCCGCCTCCACCTCGACGTGATCCCGGTCGCCGGGCCGCAGCAGGCCGCACCGCTCGCAGTACCCGTCCTCGCTGAACGCCGTCGAACCGCACTCCGCGCAGGCCCCGGCCGGCGCCGGTCCGCTCGCCGGGGACCCGCCGTCCCCGGCGGCGGGCGCGGCGGTCAGGGACCGGCCGCACGCCTCGCAGAACGCCTCACCGGCGAAGACCTCGCTGCCGCACCACGGGCAGCTCTCCTGGGCGCCCACGCTCAGACCACCGTCATCGGGCGTACGGCGTTGGCCTGGTCGACCAGCCGGTGCCGCTCGGCGCGGGTCGTGGCCAGCCGGGCGAGCGACCGGTAGGTCTCCTCCAGCTTGCGGCGCAGCCCGGACTCGGTCAGCGGCGTGCCGAGCACCGAGCCGGTGCCGTCGCCGGCGCGGCGCACCCGTTCGAGCGCGGCCTCCAGCACGCCGAGGGCGAGCAGCCCGTGGCGGCCGGGGTCGAGGTCGAGGGCGGCCAGCCGGGCGCCGGCGCCGACCAGGTCCGGCTCGGTGATCTCCGCCGGGTCCCGGTCGCGTACGGCCGTGTGCACCGCGGAGATCTGCGCCGCGACGTGGTGACTGGAGATCTTGGGCACCGAGTCCAGCGCCTGCGACGCCCCGACGCGGTTCCCCAGGGCGAGCCGCGCCCGGGCCAGCCCGTAGCACGCCGTGACGAACGCCCGGTCGGTGCGCCACACGGCCTCGTGCAGGCCCGCCGCGCCGGCGTGGTCGCCGAGCAGCTCGCGGCAGTACGCCAGGCCCAGCTTGGGCGCCGCCTCACCCGGCATCAGCGTGTACAGCTCGTCGAACAGGCCGGCCGCCTCCGGGACCTGCCCGGCCGCCAGCACCGCGACCGCGCGGTACCAGCCGACGCGCCAGTCCTCCTGCGGCAGGGCGTCCAGCACCGCGTGCGCCCCCGCCGTGTCGCCCAGCTCGACACGCACCCGGGCCAGCGTCAGGTCGACCTCGGGCGTACGGGTGGGCGCGTTCGTCAGGGCGTCGGCGAGCCGCTCCGGCTCCAGCGCGGTGAGACCGGCGAGGAAACCGGCGGCCGGGTCGGCGGAGTCCACCAGCGGCGCCGGCAACGTCGCGGCGGCGTCCGCCGGCACGAGCGGGTCGAACACGTCCCCCGCCGTGAACCGCTCCGGCCCGAACAGCGTCGAGGCCGCCGGGCGCGGCTTGCCGTCCTCGGCGGACAGCACCTCGCGCAGCACGCCCGTGAGCTGGTCGGCCATGTCGGAGGCGTCCTGGAACCGGAAGTCCGGGTCGGCGTGGGTGGCGCGGCGCAGCAGCCGGTCGTAGGACTCGTGGCGCGCGAGGACGGGCACCTCCTCGCGCGGCGGCAGGTTCGTCTCCCACTTGGTGGTGTAGCCCTTGAACGGGAAGCTCAGCACGGCCAGCGTCCGGCCCACCGTGTACAGGTCGGAGCCCACCGACGGGCCGACGTCGGCGATCTCGGGCGCCTGGTAGCCGACCGTCCCGTAGATCGCGCCGTCCACGTCGTCCACGCGCCGGACGCCGCCGAGGTCGATCAGCTTGAGCTGCTCCTCGGACTGGATGGCGTTGTCCGGCTTGAAATCGCAGTAGAGGACGCCGAGGCCGTGCAGGTAGTCGAAGGCGCGCAGCACCTCGATGCCGTACGCGATGACCTGGGGGAGCGGCAGCGCGGCGTCCGGGCCCTCCTGCTCGCGCCGGTCCTTGAGGATGTCCTTGAGCGGCCGGCCGCCGACGTACTCCATGACGATGTACCCGGAGCCGTCGTGCTGCACGAAGTTGTAGATCTTGACGATGTTGGGGTGCTCGACCTCCGCGAGGAACGCCCGCTCGGCCGCCGCCGCGGCCAGCGCGTCGGCGTCGCCGGTGTCGAGCAGGCCCTTGAGCACGACCCACCGGTCGCTGACGTTCCGGTCGCGGGCCAGGTAGATCCAGCCCAGGCCGCCGTGCGCGAGACAGCCCAGCACCTCGTACTGCCCGCCGACCAGGTCGCCCGCCTTGAGCTTCGGCGAGAACGAGAAGGGGGTGCCGTCCTTCGGGCAGAACCCCTCCGCGCGGCCCGGCCGGTCGCCGCGCGACCGTCCGACCGGCTCACCGCAGACGCTGCAGAAGCGCTTGTTCTCCGCGACGACGGGGTTGGCCAGCACCGCCGAGGCGGGGTCGCGGTACGGCACGCGCGGCACCTCGACCAGGCCCGCGCCGAGCATCCCGCGCCGGCGCGACGAGGACCGCGACGAGCCGGTGCGGACGCTGCGGCTCGACGTGCTCCCCGTGATGCCGGTGACGCCCGTCCCGCGGCTGACCGGCGCCGACCGCGCGGACGCGGACGTCCGGGCCGAGCCCGGGGCCGCCGCGGATCCGCCCGCCGGAGCCTGGGCCGCCCCGGATCCGGCGGCCGGCGCCAGCCCGCAGAGGTCGCAGTACCCGTCCGCGATCGTGCCGCCGCAGCCCGGCCGCGCGCAGCGGTCGTCGGGCGCGGCCGCGGGCGGCGGGACGGCGGCGGCCGGGG
>NZ_BAABHJ010000013.1:0-6744 GCF_039542035.1 Actinoallomurus liliacearum | reverse complement strand
CGCCTCACCGAGGCGGCCGGGGCCGCTGCGGGCGCGGTCGGCGCCGACCGCGCCCGCGAGCTCGCCCTGCGGGCCGAAGGACTCACCGCCGATCCGGCCGCCCGGACGCGGCTGGCGCGGATCCGCGCCGCCGTCGAGTTCGAACGCGGCGATCCCCGGCAGGCCGCCCGCATCCTCGTCGCGCAGGTCGCCGACGACCGAGGGGCGGCCGCGATGCTGCGCATGGGCGCCTCGTACGCCTGGCTCTCCGGCGACGCGGAGGCGATCCGCGCGGCCGCCGAACGGTCGGCCGCGGCCGGGTACCGAGATCCGCTGATCCAGGGGATGGCCCACCTCGCCGACGACGACTTCGCGCGCGGGGTCCCCCTGATGCGGGAGGTTCTCGAGGGCGCGCCGGGCGGCGGTCGCCGTACGGACGTGTCCGAGGAGCCCGGCGCGCTCGTCGAGGCGATCCACGCCGGGCTGATCCTCGGCGATGACGACGCGGCGATCCGGCTGGCGACCGCCGAGGTCGCCCGCTGCCGGGAGCGGGGGCTGGCCGGCGAACTGGCGGGCGCGCTGCAGCGGCTGGCCCAGGCGCAGGTCGCCGCCGGGCTGTTCCGCGACGCCGAGGCCAACGTCGCCGAGGCGATCACGATCGCCCGCGACACCGGCCGGCGGCAACGGGTCGGCCGGCTGGAGATCGTGCTCGCCTGGGTCGCCGCCGTCCAGGGCGACGAGGAGCGCTGCCGGGCGCTGACCGATGACGCGCTCGGCGTCGGCGGCCGGAGCGCGCCGGGCGCCGAGGCCGCCGCCGCGGCCTGCGCGCGCGGCCTCCTCGACCTCGGCCTCGGCCGGTACGACGACGCGTTCGACCGGCTGGAGGAGGCGCGACGCGGTCCGGGGGGCTTCACCACCGCCGTGACCGTCGCGAACGCCGACCATGTGGAGGCGGCGGTCCGTGCCGGGCGCCCCGAACGGGCGGAGCCGGCGCTCCGCCGGTTCGAGGAGTGGGCGCGCGCCGGCGGCCTGCCGTGGGCGCGGGCGGTCGCCCTCCGCTCCCGCGCGCTCCTGCACGACGACGAGGCGGCGTACGCCGAGGCGCTGCGCCTCCACGACAAGGGCGGGCGGCCGTTCCAGCGGGCCCGGACCGAGCTGCTGTACGGGGAGTGGCTGCGCCGCGCCCGTCGCCGCTCCGACGCGCGCGCCCCGCTGCGCTCGGCGCTGGAGGTCTTCGAACGACTGCGCGCCGACGCGTGGGCCGAGCGGGCGCGGACCGAGCTACGGGCGACCGGCGAGTCCGCGACCGCCGCCCGCCCGGCCGCCGCCGACCTCCTGGAGCGGCTCACCCCCCAGGAGCTGCAGGTCGTACGGCTGGCGGCGGAGGGGAACAGCAGCCGGGACATCGCCGCGCAGCTGTTCCTGAGCCCGCGGACGGTGGAGTACCACCTCTACAAGGCGTATCCGAAGCTCGGCGTCTCGTCCCGCCGAGAGCTGGCCCGCCTGGAGCTGACGCGGTAGCGACCTATACTCCGGATCCATGGCGGACGATGCGCTCTCACCGGATCCCGACCTGGTCCGCGCGTTGCAGGCGCTGTCGAATCCGATGCGGCTGCAGATGCTGTCGTGGTTGCGCGAGCCCGAGCGTCACTTCCCGCCGGAGCAGGCGATCGCCGACCCGGTCGAGGTCGGGGTCTGCGTGAGCCACATCCAGGCCAAGGCGGGCCTGGCCCAGTCGACGGTGTCCGCGTACATGGCCGAACTTCAGCGCGCCGGCCTGGTGCGCGCCACACGCGTCGGCAAGTGGACCCACTACAAGCGCGACGAGCAGCGCATCGCCCAGCTCGTCGCCGCGCTCGGCCGGACCCTTTAGAGAGCGCCGGACCCTCGTACGGTCGTGCCGGCGCGGGTGACGGGTTGCGTCTCATATCGAATATCTGCGATATTTCGATGCGTCACGGTGAAGTGGACGAGGAGATGTTCGATGGGCGGCATTGACGGCCTGGATCTCGGGACGTTCGGGATCTACACGTTCGACTTCGAGCACCAGCCGGCCGCGCGGATGCGCGAGTCGATCCAGGAGCTCGAGGAGCTGGGCTGGCGGGCGTTCTGGTTCCCCGAGGTCGGCGGACGGGAGGCGTTCACGCAGGCCGGTTACCTGCTCGCCGCCACCGAGCGGATGCACGTCGTCAACGGCATCGCGCAGATCTGGTCGCGCACGGCCCGGGCGACGTACGGCGGTGCCCGTCTCCTGGCCGACGCCTTCCCGGACCGGCACGTGCTCGGCCTGGGGTTCGGCGATCGGCGGCCGGGCGTCAGGCCCCTCGCGGCCATGCGCGAGTACCTCGACGAGATGGACGCCATCGAGGCGGCGAGCCCCGCGCCGCGGGCTCCGATGCGCCGGGTCCTGGCGGCGTACGGGCCCAAGATGCTCGAACTGGCCCGCGACCACGCCGCCGGCGCCCACACGTACCACGTCACGGTCGCGCACACCGCGCAGGCGCGGGAGACCCTCGGGCCGGACGCGTTCCTGGGCGTCGAGCACCCGGTGCTCTTCGAGACCGACCCCGGGAAGGCCCGCGCGATCGCGCGCGAGCACCTTCACCTGTACCTGACGACTCCGTACAACATCGCGAAGTTCCGCCGGCTGGGCTACTCGGAGGAGGAGATCGCCGGCGGCGGCAGCGACCGCATCGTCGACGACCTCGTCTTCTGGGGCGACCCGGACACCATCGTGGAGCGGCTCCGCGGCCACGTCGAGGCCGGCGCCGACCACGTCGCCGTTCAGGTCATCGGCGTCGAGCCCGGCGGGTCGGCGATGCCGCACTGGCGCACGCTCGGCGACGCGCTGCCGCCCCGGTCCGGCGACTGAGCCCGGGGCGCGGCGTGGGCGCGGGACGTACCGGCGCCCACGCCGGACCGGGTCAGGCCAGGGACGCGTCGAGCGTGATCTTGGTCCCGGCCAGCGCCTTGCTCACCGGGCAGTTGGCCTTCGCCTGCTCGGCGGCGTTCTGGAAGTCCTCGGCGGACAGGCCGGGCACCGACGCGCGCACGGTCAGGTGGATGCCGGTGATGCCCTCACCCGGCTGAAAGGTCACGTCGGCACGGGTGTCCACCGACTCCGGCGGCGTGCCGGCCCCGGCGAGGCCGTGCGACAGCGCCATGGAGAAGCACGTGCTGTGCGCGGCGGCGATCAGCTCCTCCGGGCTCGTCTTGCCCTCGGGCTTCTCGGCCCGGGACGGCCAGTTCACCTCGAACTCCCCGACCTTGGAGGAGTCCAGCGACACCTTGCC
Organism: Actinoallomurus liliacearum; assembly: GCF_039542035.1. Taxonomy (NCBI): domain Bacteria; kingdom Bacillati; phylum Actinomycetota; class Actinomycetes; order Streptosporangiales; family Thermomonosporaceae; genus Actinoallomurus; species Actinoallomurus liliacearum. Next base: position 3,472 of record NZ_BAABHJ010000013.1, on the reverse strand, counting down.
CTGCCCGCCCATGAGCGGGCCTTCCCAGTGAGCGTTCGCAGTACGGACGGTGGCCATGTGATGCTCCTTCTGGACGTGCACGGGGTCCGCCGCCGAGCGGCGGCGCGCCCGAAGAGTGGTAATTCACTGGACTCGGCCCAACGGCGCCCCGATCATCGAGGGCATGTCCGAACCCGTCGTCCCGATCATAGGGGCCGAGCCTGAGGCGCCCGTCGACTACCGCCTCGACACGACCGACTCGCTCCGCAGTGTGATCGACGTCCTCGCCCTGCAGCCGTTCACGACGGGCCGCCAGCCGTACGCCCGGGTCAAGCACCTGGACCGGGTCCGCCCCGACGCGCCGCTGCGCCCGGCGGACGCGGGGGTGCTCCGCCTGGTCCGCGAGGACAACTGCGACGCGCTCCTGGCCTCCGGCGACGGCTGGACCCTGCGCGCGGCCCGCTGGCGCAGCGGCGCGGGCGTCGTCGAGGTCACGGCCGTGAGCGACGAACTGGCCGCGGCGATCCTCGCGCAGTCGGTCCGCGACGCCGTCGACGAGACACCGGCGCAGGGTCGCGTCGAGATGGGCTTCTGGCACTGCGGCCGGCAAGGGCCGCAGCGCCGCGAGCGGTCGATCACGGCGCCGCCATGGTCGGAGATCAGAGGGAACTACGCGGCGAGGGCCGCGGCGGCCGTCGACCGGCTCGCGGCGGTCCAGGCGGCCGACGTGAGCGGCCGGCTCCTCCTCCTGCACGGTCCCCCCGGCACCGGCAAGACCACGGCCCTGCGGGCCCTGGCCCGCGAATGGGCGAAGTGGTGCCAGTTCGACTGCGTGCTCGACCCCGACGAGCTCTTCGGCGACCCCGCCTACCTCATGGAGGTCGCCGTGGGGGACGAGGACGACGACGAGGACCGGCGCTGGCGGCTGCTCGTCCTCGAGGACTGCGACGAGCTGATCCGCGCCGAGGGCGGCGAGAAGACCGGGCAGGCGCTGTCCCGCCTGCTGAACCTCACCGACGGCCTGGTCGGCCAGGGCCGCGACGTGCTCGTCGCGCTCACCACCAACCGGCCGCTGGCCGGTCTGCATCCCGCCGTGGTTCGTCCCGGCCGCTGCATCGCGCAGATCGAGATGGGCCCGCTGTCCCGGGCCGAGGCGGCCGCCTGGCTGGGCACCACGGACGGCGTCCCCGACGGCGCGACGCTCGCGGAGCTCTACGCGATCCGCGACGGCCGCGCCCCGGACGCGGTGCCCCCGACCTCCGGCACCGGCTTCTACCTCTGAGCACCGGTACCGGGTGCCGCGTGGTCGTGTTCCTTCTCAGGGGCGGCGAGCGGTGATGAGCCAGGCGCGGGAGTCGAACCAGACGCCGTCGTCGCTCAGGTGCGCGGAGAGCATCTCGCGCAGCCGCCCGACCACGCGCGCCGCGGCGGCGGGGTCCAGCCGCTTCAGCGCTTCACCGGTGCAGGTGAAGCCGTGGACCCAGTCGAGGGCCGCGGCCACGTCCGGACCGTAGTAGACCGGTTCGTGGACGTCGGTGAAGGCGATGTCGGCGAACCCCGCGGCGCCCAGGATCTCCTTCACGGCCGGCGGGTCGGCGAGCGAGAACGGATCCGGTCCGGCGGAGGCGGCGGCCGCCGGCCCGTCGGGTCCTGCGAGGGATCGGCGGATGGCGACGTTCCACTCGTTGCGTTCGCGGGGCTGCCAGACCATCATCACCAGGCGCCCGGCCGGGCGTAACGTCCGGCCGATGTTGGCGAACGCGGCGACGGGGTCGTCGAAGAACATCGTGCCGAACCTGCTGATCGCCAGGTCGAAGCGCTCCTGCGGGAAGCGGTGGACCTGCGCGTCGGCGTTCTCGAAGGTGACGTTGCCGAGCCCCTCGGTCCGGGCGATCTCGCGGGCACGCGCGACGGCGGATGCGGAGATGTCGATCCCGAGCGCACCGCCCGCCCGGGCGGTACGCGCGGCCGCCCGGGTCGTCTGCCCGATCCCGCATCCGATGTCGAGGACGTGGTCGTGCGGCCGCACGCCACAGGCGCGGCGCAGTAACCGGTCGTGCCGCTGTAGTTCGGCGTCGTAGCCGCTGGGGTCGAGCGGATGTTCGCCTGCGGGATGTCGCACCGCGGTCCCTTCAGTCCTCGTGCTCTGCGGTGTCGACGACCGTGAACGGTGCTCGCACACCGGTGGAGAAGTGCGCTGCGGCCTCGAGCGCGGCGATGGCGCGGGCTTCGAGGGACATGCCGGCGCCGGCCGTGGCGTGGAGGGCCCCGAGGGCGATCTCCGCCCCGCACCCGACCGCCGTGTACCCGTCCGACAACTCGCCCACCTGGTAGTCCGAGCCGATCTCGAAGAGGCGGCCACGGATGCCGACGAGGAACGCCCCGCCTTCTTCCTGGTCGTTGCTCTTGCTGGCCCATCCGCCCTCTTTGAGGCCGTCGCGGACGCCGTTGATGAAGCCGGTGCACATGAACGCGTGCAGGCCATCGTCACCGTCGGGCGGGACCGGGGCCTTGAAGGCGTAGCGGAGGATCTGGCCCATGCGGAACGACGTGGTGTAGCCGATCACGTAAGGCCCGTTGGTGAAGACCTTGGCGTCCAGACGGGGCTGAGTGATGTCTCCGCCTACCCCGGCGGAGTCTCCAGCGATGACGACGGTGTTGCCGTCAGTGATGCCGACGATCGCGGTCATATGGGGGGCTTCCAAGGAGTGGGTGGACGAGGCACTGAACAGTCTGCCCGAGAGGCGGCGATTCCGCCTCTGCTCACCCGGGCCGACGTGATCTTCTTCCGAGCCTGGGCGCCGCGACGCTGACACTGGCGATTTCACCGATGCCGGATCGTCTCGGGAGCCGGAGACTCTGCGGCGTATCGCCCCTTCCACCCCGCAGGAGGAGTTCATGCGCCGAACACTCGGCTCGTTGCTGGCGGCCGTCCTCGCCGCCGTCGGCGTCGTCTTCGGCACCATCGGGACCGCGCACGCCGCCGGCCACACGCCCGTCGTGTTCGTCCACGGCTACACCGGCAACTCGAGCAACTGGGTGACCGCCGAGGCGGTGTTCGAGGCGGCCGGCTACAGCGCCAACGAGCTGTACGCCTTCAACTACGACTCATACGGCGACAACAAGACCAACGCGGCGTCCCTCGCCTCGTACGTGCAGCAGGTGCGGCAGCAGACCGGCGCGGCCAAGGTCGACATCGTCAACCACTCGATGGGCGGCCTCGTCAGCCTCTGGTACATCAAGGAGCTCGGCGGCCAGCAGTACGTCCGCCACCTGGCGTCCCTGGCGGGCGCGAACCACGGCACCACCGCCGCGCTGGCGTGCGAGGTGTACGTCACCTGCCAGGAGATGACCCCTGGCTCGTCGTTCATCACCACGCTGTCGTCGGGTGACGAGACGCCCGGCGACACGAAGTACGCGACCTGGTACTCGCCGTGCGACGGAGTCATCAACCCCTACACCAGCACGGAGCTGAACGGCGCCACCAACAACT
>NZ_BAABHJ010000012.1:0-327526 GCF_039542035.1 Actinoallomurus liliacearum | reverse complement strand
ACCCCGGCTCATTCGCCCGCTCCGCCAACGCCAACATCGCCGACCGCTCCTTCTGATCGGCGACCCCATACAAACTCAGCAGATCCGACACATCCCGCGACCGGAACCGAACCCGCCCCAACTCCATCCGGCTGATCTTCGAATGCGACGCCCGGATCGCCTCACCGGCCTCCTCACACGTGATCCCCCGCGCCTCACGCAACCGCCGCAACTGCGACCCCAGCACAATACGCAGCACCGTCGGCCCACCACGATGATGACCGAACATGCTGCTCACAGCCTTCTCGCCATCAGGCGCAGAACCGATCATGCGCTCCCCTCAGGACACCGGAATCCGCCCAGTGTCCCACCGGGGCCGCCGATTGCAAAGTGGTCAGTTCAACGGGACATGAGTTCCCTCAGAGGACCATGTGGTCGAACTCTCCGTCCTTGGCGCCCTTGATGAACGCGTCGATCTCGGCGCGGGTGTAGAGCAGCGCCGGTCCGTCCGGGAACCGGGAGTTCCGTACGGCGATGGCGCCGTCGGGCAGTTCCGCCAGCTCGACGCAGTTGCCGCTCGGGTTGCTGGCCCGGCTCTTCAGCCAGCTGACCTCCCGCAGCAGCGACGCCGACATTCCGTTGTAGGCCTGATACATCCTCGCCCCTCCTGGCCGCTGTCGAGAATGCCCGGTCGCACCTTGATGGCGCCGGCCGGACGCCCGCTCCCCCACGCGCTTGCACACTCAGATGCACGTGCATCTGAGTGTGCAAGCGTGCTTGCATATGCACGACTTGAGGAGCAAGATAGCGGAAGCGGCGCACCGGGCGCCTCGCGACGAACACGACTTCCCCCAGGGTTCGCCAATGACCAAGTCTCCGCTACGCGAGACCACCGGTATCCCCCTCGCACACCGAGGGTGGGATGACTGGCTGACGCGTCTCGACAACGCTCCGCACCAGGTCCCCGACCGCCCCTGGGTGGCCGCCCGAAATCTGCCGGCGGAGGCCGAGTCGCCGAAGATCGCGCGGCACGTCACGAAGACGACGTTGGCGGAGTGGAGTCTGGCCCGGTTCTACGACGACGCGTCCGTAGTCGTGTCCGAGCTCGTGACCAACGCGATCCGTCACGGCCTGCGCTGCGGAGTCGACGCCGAGGAGGCCCTCCGGCTCGTCCTCGTCCGGTACCGCTGCCACCTGGTGTGCATGGTCACCGACCCGGCGGACCGGGCCCCGAGCATGCGGGAGCCCGACTACGTCGCCGAGAGCGGGCGCGGCCTGCACATCATCGACGCCATCAGCAGGGCCTGGGGCTGGACTCCCCTGCTGGGCGGCGGCAAGGCCGTCTGGGCCGCGTTCTCCATCGCCTGACGCCCGTACTCATTCCGGTTGCCTGGCGGCCGCATCGCTCAGTCGTCCTCCCTCGGGGGCCCGTCCTCCGGTCCGGCGATCCACTCGACGTGACCGTCGGCGAGCGCCAGCAGCCGTTCGGCCCCGTCCCCGTGCCGCAGGCGCACCGCGAAGCAGAGCAGGTCGAACTCCGGCGCCCCCTCCAGCGACAGGTGGAACAGCCGGTGCGTCCGTCCCACGGCCGCGATCACCTCGTCGAACCGAGCACGCCGGTCCTCCGCGACGTGCAGGCGCGTGGCGGCGTGGAACACGACCACCGGCGTACCCGCGGGCACGTCCGCGACGACCCGCGGCAGCACCTCCACGACATCGCCCGCGACCGTCCGCGGCGGATCGGCGGCGACCACGCGCAGGGCCGCGTCCTGAAGATCCGCCTGCGCGCGGTTCTCCGGCCAGATCAGGGCGCGCAGCCAGAGCCGCTCGTCCGGGTCGGTGACGTCGACGGGGTGCAGGTCGATGCCGACGCGGTCGGCGATGGCCGGCAGGGGGCCGAGGTCCGGCGCGGGCCCGGCTCCGCGCCACCGGGTCCGGATCTCGACCGGTGAGGCGGGTCGGCCCCACGTCCGGCCGCCGAGGTCATGGCGGTACTCGTCGAACCGCAGCAGCAGACCCGCGCTGCACCCGACCTCGATCAGCGTGACGGGCTCGTCGGTCAGGGGCCCTTCGGAGGGGCGACTCGTAGGGGCTGCGCCTTCGATTCCCTCGCTCCGCTCGGTCATGCGGGCGACGGCGGCGAGGCCGAGCCGCAGGGCCGTCGCCCGTTTCACGACGTTCGTCTGGACGAGGCGGCCGCGCATGAGCGCGACGAGTTCCGCGCGCCGGCCGAGGCAGAAGTCGGTGAACGCCGGGCCCGGATCGCGCTCCGGCGCACGCTCCGCACCGGTCGTGGGGTACCAGGCGGCCAGTTCGTGCGAGGGGTCCCGCAGCAGCAGGTAGTGCACCGCCGCGAACAGCAGGTTCGTCGGAACCTGACCGGGGCGGGCCTCCGCCGCGATCGCCAGCAGCCGTTCGTCCGCCGCGACGACCGCGCCGAGGCGCCCGTAGAGCGGCGAGGTCGCGAACAGGCGCGGTGCGGCCGCGAAGAGCCGGGCCAGATCTTCGTAGGGCATATCGGGATGCTGGCCGCGTTCGTCGATACCGGTCAACATTGATTATCGTCAACGCCGCGGCGACGCCGATGTGATCATCCGCGACAATCAGGGGCATGCGATTCGGCATCCTGGGCCCGCTGCAGGTCCGTGCCTCCGACGGCGCCCCCATCTCGGTCGGAGGGCCGCGCGTACGCTCCCTGCTGGCCCTGCTCCTCCTCGACGCGGGCCGCGTGGTGACCGCCGAACGCCTGATCGACGGCCTGTACGGCGTGGAGCCCCCGGCCGGTACGTCGAACGCCCTGCAGTCCCAGGTGTCCCGGCTGCGGCGCGGTCTCGGCGCCGCCGACGGGTCCCGTGACCTGGTCGAGTTCCACCCCGCCGGATACCGTCTCGCGGTCGACCCCGACCAGGTGGACGCCCTCCGCTTCGAACGGCTGGCGCGGGACGGCCGGCGCGCCCTGGCGGACGGCGATCCGGGCCGCGCCGCCGCCCTGCTGCGCGCGGGCCTCGACCTGTGGCGCGGGCCGGCGCTGGCCGACGTGGCCGCCGCGCCGTTCGCCGAGGCACAGGTCGCCCGGCTCGAGGAACTCCGGCTGGAGGCGTTCGAGGACCACGCCGAGGCGCGGCTGATGCTGGGCGACCACCGTGACCTGGTGATCGAGCTCCGGGAGCAGGTCGCCGCCCATCCCCTGCGGGAGCGCCTGCGCGGCCTGCTCATGCGCGCCCTGTACGGCGCCGGCCGGCAGGCCGAGGCCCTCGCGGTGTTCGAGGACGCCCGGCACACGCTCGCCGACCAGCTCGGCGCCGACCCCTCGCCGGAACTCGTCCAGGTCCACCTCGCCGTCCTCCGGGCCGACCTGTCCCTGACGGCCGACCGGCCGCAGGAGCGTCCGTCGGCCCCGGCGACCCGCGGCACGCTGGCCGCCCAGCTCACCAGCTTCGTCGGGCGCCGGGAGGAGCTGGCCCGCGTCGGCGGCCTGCTCGCCGCCGAGCGCCTCGTCACGCTGGTCGGTCCGGGCGGGACCGGCAAGACCCGCCTGGCGGTCGAGGCGGGCGGCCGGGCACCGGGCGAGGTCCGGTTCGTGGACCTCGCGGCGGTCAAGCGCCGCCCTGAGGACGGCGCGGGCCCGGATGACACGGTGGCGCAGACGGTCATCGACGCGCTGGGCGTACGGGAGGCGGGCCTGATGGCCACTCCCCTCGGCTCGCGTCCCGACCCGGCGGGACGGCTCGTCGAGGCCCTCACCGACCGTGATCTCCTGCTCATCCTGGACAACTGCGAGCACGTGATCGACGAGGCGGCCGGGCTCGTGCACCGGCTGCTCGGCGCCTGCCCCGGCCTGCGGGTGCTGGCGACCAGCCGGGAGGCCCTCGGCATCACCGGCGAGGCTCTGTGCCCGCTGACGCCGCTCGCCGCGCCCCCGCTCGGCGCGGATCCGGCCGACGCGCTCGCCTATCCCGCCGTACGGCTGTTCGCCGATCGGGCGGCCGCCGTACGGCCCGGTCTCGAGCTGGACGCCTCCACCGTCGCCGTCATGGCGCGCGTCTGCGACGCGCTCGACGGGCTGCCGCTCGCGATCGAGCTGGCCGCCGCCCGGCTGCGTACGCTCACCGTCGAGGAGGTCGCCGCCCGCCTCGGAGCGGCCGAGGGCGCCGAGGATTCCGGGGCGGCCCCGTACGACCGGTTCCGGCTGCTGTCGCGGGGCGACCGGACCAAGGCGCCCCGCCACCGCACCCTGCGCGCCGTGGTGCAGTGGAGCTGGGACCTGCTCGACGCGGACGAACGCCTGGTCGCCCGGCGGCTGACCGTGTTCGCGGGCGGCGCCACGCCGGAGGCGGCGGCGCGGATCTGCGGGCTCGCCCAGGACGAGGTCGACGACCTGCTCACCGACCTCGCCGACAAGTCCCTCGTCGAGGGCGACGGCGGGCGGTACCGCATGCTCGACACCATCCGTGAGTTCTGCGCCGAGCGGTTGGCCGAGGCCGGCGAGGCCGAGCGCGTCCGCGCGGCGCACGCCGCGTACTTCCTGGAGCTGGCGGAGACGGCCGAACCCCACCTGCGCCGGGCCGAGCAGCTCGAGTGGCTGGCCCGGCTGAACACCGAGCGCGGCAACCTGCTGACCGCGCTCCGCCTGCTGGTGCGCACCGATCATGCCAGGGCACTGCGGATGCTGGCGGCGATGGCGGCCTACTGGTGGCTGCGCGGGCTGCGCAGCGAGGGCGGGTCGACGGCCACCGAGCTGCTCGCCCTGATGGGCGACGAGCCGCCGGCCGCCGGGGCGGGCGAGGAGTACGCGCTGTGCGTCATGCTCGCCCTGCACGGCGGCGGCGACGATCCGGCCCTGGACGGCTACCGGCGGCGGATCGACTCGATCATGGCGGGCCTCGGCTCGGACCGGCCGACGCTGCGGCCGATGTCGACCCTCCTGTGGGCGATCAACGGCGGGCCCACCGCGGCCAACATCGAGTTGCAGGAGGCGCGGATGGGCCGGGATCCGTGGTCCCGCGCCCTTCGCCACTTCGGTTACGCGTACCGCCAGATCCTCGTCGGCGACCTTGCCGAGGCCGAGCGCGAGTTCGCGCGGGGCGAGGTGGGATTCCGCGCGTTCGGTGATCGCTGGGGACTGTCGGCGATGCTGGGGGAACGCGCGCGTCTCGCCGTGTGGCGCGGTGACTGGGAGGCGGCGCAGACCCTGCTCGACGAGGCGTACGAGCACATCCGGCGGCTCGACTCGGCCGAGGACATGGCGGACTGCCTGCAGTTGCGCGCCGAGATGCTGATCCGCCGCGGTGACCTCGACGCCGCCCGGGAGAACTACGAGCGCGCCCATGCCCTCTCCCGCCGGTCGGGCGGGGCCGAGACGATCGCGGACACCCTGATCGGCCTGGGGGAGGTCGCCCGGCTCCGCGGCGATCCGGCGGAGGCGCGTCGTCACTTCGAGGCCGCGCTGGACAGGTGCATGGCGGAGGGGTTCATCGTCCGCTACAGCCGGGCGATGGCGCTGACCGGGCTCGGCCGGATCGCCGAGGCCGCGGGCGATGCCGTCGAGGCCGAGGCCCGGTTCCGTCAGGCGCTCGCCGTCGGCCTCCCGCAGAGCGACTTCCGGATCCTGTCCCACGGTGCCGAGGCCCTGGCCGGGTCGGCGGTGCTCCGGGGCGAGGGCGAGCGGGCCGCCCTCCTCCTCGGCGTCGGAAGCGCGCTGCGCGGCCTCTCCCTCGCGGGAGATCCGGACGTCGCCCGTGTCACCGCCCGGGCGCGCGAGCTCATCGGCACGGAGGCGTTCGACACCGCGCGCGCCCGCGGCGCCGCCATGTCGCGGGAGGAGGCCGTCGCGCTGCTCACCGCCGCGGCCGGCGACGCGTAGCCCTCCGCCCGCGCCCGAACAGGGAGTCGCGGAAAAGCGAAGCCCGCGCCCGGGTGGGGCCGCCGGAGAACGATCGACCCCCCGCCCGAGCCGGCGGCCTCCGGAAAACGTCGAAGGCCTGACCACTCGAGGGTGATCAGGCCTTCGACCTGCGTAGTCCCGACCGGATTTGAACCGGCGTTACCGCCTTGAGAGGGCGGCGTCCTAGGCCACTAGACGACGGGACCTCGTGTTTGCCTGCTCGGTCTCCCGTGCGGGCGACGCCCAGCTTAGCGGACGTTCTCCCCTTGTACGAACCGGGTTTTGGCGAACCCGGACCCTACATGAGAAGCGGGTCGCTTCCGGTGCCACCCGGAGGGACCCTGTCGGCCTGCCAGGTCCGGACCGGTCCGTCCCCGCCTGCCGACATCCGTAACTCTACCGGGGGATCACTTCGACGCCAAACCAGACGGACGGGCTCAGCCTCCGACCAGTTGGACGACCCTGATGAAGACGACCTCCGTGTCCGCCGAGAGCTCGACGACCTGGTCCAGATCGTCGGCCTGGCGGTCGCCGACCAGCAGGAAGAAGCCGTTGCGCCGGAAGGCCCGCTCGGCCAGGTCGGCCTGCCGCTCCCAGTCGATCGGCCGCGGCTCGCGCAGCCGGTAGCCGTTCAGCTCCACTTCCGCGTCCTCGGGCCGTACGAGACCACGGAAGTGGCGGGAGGGCCGTCCGTTGTGCCGCGCGACCTCCTCGCGCACCCGGAGCCGGATCAGGTCGCGGACCGTGACCCGGTCCGGCAGGCCAGGCAGGGACATCTCGTCGAATCGCCGGCCGGTCGCCGTCTCGTCCCGGAAGGTCACGCCTGCCATGGGGCGCTCCGCTCGATCTGCCGGAGGATGTCCGGGTCGGTGATGTTCTCGTCGTCGGCCAGCAGGAACGCCTTGCTGAGGATCAGCGACAGCCGCTCGTCCTCGAAGGGGAGGAACAGGTCCCCGGTGGCGTCGCCGGGCGAGCGGACGATGCAGAGGTAGGCGTCGTCCGGCTCCATGAGGATGTTGGCCGAGCCGAGATGGATCTTGTACGTGCGCCGCGTCCCGTGGACCCGCAGGAACCGGCCGGTCAGCTCCGCGCGCTCGGCGATCCGGGTGCGGGGCAGCAGCCGGGCCAGCGCGTCCCGGCGGACCTCGGCGGTGGCGCCGAGGTCGCCGAAGCCGGTGTCGTGCCAGTAGGCCCGGAGCCGGTCCGCTCCCCGGTCGGTCCAGGTGGGGTCGGCGGCGATCGAGGTGACCCCGACGAACAGGTCCACGTCGCGCATCAGCTCGCTGAAGACCACGGGCGGCACCTCGTCCGGCGCCGCCTCGCGCCACTCGCCGTCCGTACGGCGCTCGAACCGGACCTGGTCGGTGGCGGCCAGGTCCTCGTACTGCGCGGGGTCGGCGTACTCCAGGAACAGGCGTCCCCGCCAGCCTCGGCCGGGGAGCACACGCGTCGCCTCCCCTTCGTACCCGCCGTCCCAGGGGCCGAGCATGGGCGGCTCCCAGCCACGGCCCTTCATCAGCGCGTACAGCTGACGGAAGCGCAGGATGTGCGCGGCGAACCGGTTGGAATAGCCCCGGGTCTCCCGCTCCGCCGGAGTGAGCAGGTAGATCTCCCGGAACGCCTGCTTGAACGGCTGCCGGATCCGCCGCTCGGTCAGGTGGTCGCGCCAGGCGCGGATCTCCTCGGGAGTGGCGCGGATGGGGTGCCACAGCCGGATGACGGCGTCCTCGTCCACCGCGGCCCACGGCTCCCCGGCGGCGTCGAGGAAGCGCCGGCCGCCCTCGACCGGCAGGCCGGCGCGCCACTGCCCGGGGGCGACCTCGACCTCCCAGAGCAGGCGTTCGATGAGGGGGCGGCCGATCGGGTGCCCAGCCTGCTCCGCCCGCCACCGGCCGTACGCCTGTCCGGCCTCGGCGAGCAGCGCGGCCTCCAGGGCACGGGTGAGCGTGGTGAGGTGGGCGCGGGTCCGTTTGACGAGCTCCCGCAGCTCCTTGAGCCGCTCGGGGTGGTCACGCCGGACCGCGGCGGGCACCCCGCGCAGCTCCCGCCCGTCGTGGTGGTGCCAGGTCAGCGCCACGTCCTCGCCGACCGTGATCCGCGCCTCGTAGTCGCCGACCGCACAGCGGTGCACGCCGTCGGGGCCGAATCCGAGGTCGGGCAGCCGGAAGGCGACCTCGGCGCGCTCGCTCAGCGCGGCGTCGACGCGTTTCAGGTTGCGGTCGAGCTGCTTGGGCACCCCGGCGTGGCGGACGACGCCGCGGACGGCGCGCAGCGCGGCCGCGGCCTCGGGCGTCGGGAACTCCTGCGCCGACCGGGCCAGCTCGAACAGCAGCGCCTGCGACGGGAGGGTGCGGGCCGGGGTGGGCGCCACCGCGATCGCCGGCAGGAGCCGGTCGAACAGCTCCGGCAGCCAGGGCTCGTCGCGCAGGAGGGCGACCCGGCACGCCCGGCCGAGCACCGCGACCTCCTCGGTGCTGAACGCCCTGTCGGCGACGTAGGGAAGCTCCCCCGCCTGGATCGCGGTGGCCCGGGCGGCGGCGGTCTCCAGCGCGGTCCGCGCGAACCCGGCGTACGGCGAGTCCGCCAGCCGTTCCCAGTGCTCCGGGGTCGGGCGGGAGTCGTAGCTCTGGTCCCGGATCCGGGCCAGCGCCTGATCCGTCCCGCCGTCGAGCCGCCCGGCCAGCGCCTGCTCCGCCGCGACGATCCGCGGGGTCTCGGCCGGTCGCTCACCGCCGGCCGGTTCGGCTGCGGGATCTTCCAGGGGGGTGGGGAGGACGGACCTGAGCGTTTCCGGCGACATGGGCTGATCCTGGCACTCGGCAACGACAGAATCGCGCCCGCGCGTACGGCCCGGAGGCGACCCGGCCCGTACGCGCCACGGGAGGCCGTTCGCAAGGCCCTGCGGCCGGAATGGTCGCGAATTAACCGTCCTGACCGAAATGGCGACCGGTCGACGGCCGGTCCCCCCGAAGTCCGGCCTTCCGGAAGGGTCAGGAACGGCTGACCGAACGGCGATTCGTCATTGACCACCGGAAACTTCGCTGGTCAGGCGAGCGTCTCCCCTATGTCCCCGCGAAACGGCGGGGGAACCACCATGGGGAGGTGGATCGCATGACCGAACAGGCATCGGTGTCATGGCCGGTCCTACGACAGGGCAGCACGGGTCCGGACGTGACGGCGCTGCAGTACCTGCTGCGCGGCGCCCGTGACCAGTGGCGCACGCTCGCGGCCGACGGGGTGTTCGGACCGGCCACGGACAGCGTCGTACGGGGCTTCCAGAGCATCGCTGGACTGACCGTCGACGGGGCCGTCGGCCCGACGACCTGGCAGCGGCTGACCGACGGAACGACGATCGGCTCGACCGTCCGCGAGGGCGATCGGAACGAGTACGTCAAGGCGGCCCAGACGGAGCTGCTCAAGCACGGCGACCTGAAGTCCGCCGCGCAGGTCGACGGGGTCTTCGGGCCCGACACCGACACCGCCACCCGGCGCTTCCAGGAGCGGGTGGCGCTGGCGGTCGACGGGGTCGTGGGCCCGGCCACCTGGAGACAGCTCATCTCCCGCGCCGGAAGGTGATCCTTCGCGGCCCGTCAGGCGGCTGACCGGAAGGTGATCCTTCACGGCAGGCGGCAGACCGGCCACGGAACGGCCGCACGACCACGGGTCGTGCGGCCGTTCCCGAGACCCTCGATGCGTGCTTCGAAGACGTCTCCCGGGACGGCGGCCCCAGGGCACCGGTGAGGACGATGTCACCGGCCCGCAGCGGGTCGCCCAGGCCGGACAGAGTGGAGGCCAGCCACAGGGCGGCGTAGAGCGGTCCGCCGAGGCAGTCGGCGCCGGTTCCCCGCGAGACGGTCTCGCCGTTCTTGTCCAGGGTCATCCCCGGCCTGTACGCCGGTGGCGGCTCGGCCTGCGGAATCTCCGGCGCCTCGTCGGAGGGCTACATGTCCGGGAACGGCCTCCTGGCCGCCCTGGGGTTCGGCTGGCTCATCGGAGACCACCTGGCGGCCGGAGCGGCCTGCGGGCGGTCATGAGGACGGCTCTCGCAGGACGCCGCCGATGACCGTGGTGACGACCTTCTCGACGGCCTCGGGCTCCGGCGGGACGCCCTTCCGGTCGGCGAACAGCAGGTGGCCGGCCCCGATCAGGGTGGGCGCGAGCGCGTCCACCTCGGCGTCGGCCGCGATGCGGCCCAGCTCCCGCTCGGCGGCGAGATACGAGGCGATCATGGTGGCGGCGTCCGTCAGGATCGGCACGCCGACCGGCCAGGTCTCGCGCAGCCGGGCGCGCAGCTCGTCGCGGAAGGTGATGAGGGCGACGATGGCCACGGCGACCGACTCGAACAGCCCGGTCAGCGCGCCGGTGAGGTTGCCGACGACGGTGCCGGTCCCGGCCGAGTCGCGCAGGGCCGCCGCCTGACCGGCCATCCGGTCGGCGCGGTCCAGCACGAGTTCGGCGAGGAACGCGTCGAAGTCGGCGAAGTGGCGATGCAGGACGCCCTTGGCGCAGCCCGCCTCGATGGTGACGGCCCGGCTGGTCAGCGCGCTCGGCCCGTCCCGCAACAGGATTCGCTCGGCGGCGTCGAACAGCTGCTCACGAACATCGCGGAGGGCCACACCTGTCGGCACCGCGCATCCCGCCCTTCCCTGGACGACTTGACGAGTGGGCAAATGCCCACTCATAGTGGGCGCATGCCCACTCTACCTTCTGAACACGCGCCTGGCCCCTCGCGGCAGCCCCATCAAGCCCGAGAGGTCGCGGAGTCCTTCGGCGTGGACGCCGAACGTTACGACCGGACCCGGCCCCGCTATCCCGACGCCCTGGTGGAGCGGATCGTGGCCGCCGCTCCCGGGCGCGACGTCCTCGACGTCGGCTGCGGCACCGGCACGGCGGCCCGGCAGTTCCAGGCGGCCGGCTGCACCGTCCTGGGCGTCGAGCCCGACGCGCGGATGGCCGAGTTCGCGCGGCGCAGCGGGATCGAGACCGAGGTGGCGACAGTCGAGGCCTGGGACCCCGCCGGGCGGCGCTTCGACGCGGTCGTCGCCGCGACGGCCTGGCACTGGGTCGACCCGGTCGCGGGGGCGGCCAAGGCGGCGCAGGCGCTGCGTCCCGGTGGAGTGCTGGCGGCGTTCTGGCACGCGTTCCAGCCCCCGGCCGAGGTGCTGGAGGCCTTCGCCACGGTCTACCGGCGGGTGGCACCCGACTCCCCCTTCAGGATGCCGACGACCGGATCGGCCCTGGACGCCTACCAGATGATGATCGACAAGGCCGCCGGCGGGATCCGCGAGGTCGGCGGGTTCGGCGAGCCGGAGCAGTGGCGTTTCGACTGGGAGCACTACTACACGCGGGACGAGTGGCTGGACCAGATCCCCACCCAGGGGCACATGACCCGGCTTCCGCCGGAGAAGGTGGCGGAGGTACTGGAGAGCGTCGGAGCCGCCGTCGACGCGCTCGGCGGCGGCTTCACGATGCCGTACTCCACGGTGGCGGTCGTCGCGGCGCGAACCGACGACGCCGCCTGACCCGGCCGCGGCTCCGGCACCGCGCCGTCCGCCTAGGCGGCGGGGCGCGGACGGTTGTCCGTGATCCAGGCGTCGATCTGCTCCCACCAGTCGAACAGCCATCGTTCCCGGTCGTCCTCGGGGATCTCCTCGCGCGGAACCCGCCACCACCGCGCGCGCAGCGGCCGGTCCAACGGGATCCGCCCCCAGATGTCCCCGGCGGTCAGGAGGTCGTCGGCACCCGTGTGGGCGACGAAGACGACGTCGGCGTCCGGCGCGGCGTCGATCGCCGCGAGCGAGCCGGCCGGGCGCGGCGGCAGGACGTTTGCCATGTTCCGGGCGCGTTCGGCCGCGTCCGGACGGCCCTGCCGCCGCAGCCGGCGGATCGCGCGCACCCGGCGGCGCGGCGTGAAGTTCCCGCCCTCGGGGAAGATGAGCAGCGCGTCGGCGGGGCCGATCCCGGCCGCCAGGCGGCCGACCTCGTCGACCACCCGCTCGCGCGGCGCGGAGCCGTCCGGCACGAACAGGTTCGGCAGCCGGTTGAGCAGCACGTCGACCGAGGGATCGAGCTGCAGGGCGGCCTTCATGACGATCCGCGGCCGCCGCCCGTACACGTTGAGCAGGTAGTGCACGATGAGGAAGGAGTCCCCCGGCCCGCCGTGCCGGCTGAGCACGATCACGGGCCGCCCGGAGACCGCGTCGATCGGTTCCTGGACCTCGACCACGAGCCCGAGCATCCGGGCCGCGACGTCGTACATGTGGGTGAGGAACCATCCGCACAGCGCGTAGTGCCGCGCGCGTACCGCCTCGGGAGACCCGCCGGCCACCCACAGGCCCAGGCACGCCGTGAGCAGGACGCACTCGAGGACGAGCCAGCAGACCGCGATGACCGCGATCCGCAGGAACCGGTGGCGGCGGCGCGCGGCCACCGCCCCGACGAGCAGCAGCACCGGAACCGCCGCCACCGCCACCGCCGCCACCGCGAACAGCAGCGGGATGAAGAGCAGACGCCTGACGAACCGCGGGGGGAGCACGGGAGGTCAGCTATCCGACAGATCCGACAGGTACTCGCGGCTCGCCTCGTACGCCCGCTCGATGTGCGCCTCGACCCGCGAGGAGTCGCGGTAGCGCAACTGGGACAGGCCCGCCGCCTGGCCGGTCGACCCGGTGGGCAGGACGTGAACGGTGACGTCATCGGGCAGTTCGGCCATCTCCTCGGCGAACCGATGCCGCCGGGCGATCTCGAAGGCCACCAGCCCGACCTGCCAGGGCCTGGTCGGCGCGGTGAGGGGGGTCTCGATCCGGCCGACCTGCAGGACGTACACCGTCCGGGCCCCCTCCCGCAGGGCACGGCCGATGGGGATGCTGTGCACCAGGCCGCCGTCGTAGTAGTGCTCGTCGCCGATGCGGACCGGCGGCAGGACGCCGGGGACCGCGCACGAGGCCAGCACGGCCGGGACGAGCGGACCGCCGGTGAACCACCGCGCCTCGGCGCGTTCGATGTTGGCCGCCACGCAGTGGAACGGCACGGCCAGGTCCTCGATCCGGTCGGTGGGGATCAGCGCGTCCAGCGCGGTCGCCAGGAGATCCGTCGAGTGCAGATGCGTGCCGGAACGGATCAGGGTCGAGACGCGGCTGAGGAACGAACCGGCGAAGACCGAGCCCGCCCCCTCGCCCTGCCACGCCTTGGTCAGCAGGTCGGCGGCGTTCGCCGGGTCGGAAGCCACGAACGCCCCGTTGAAGGCGCCGACCGAGGTCCCCACGATCAGGTCCGGCCGGATCCCCGCCTCGGCGAGCGCCCGCAGCATGCCGACCTCGTGGGCGCCCAGCAGCCCACCACCACCCAGTACGAACGCGGTCTTGGCATCATTCACGGCGTCTCCTGTCGAAAGACCTCAGCGAGCCCCTCTTACCCCCGGATCACGGCCATCAACGACATAAGGCGTGTCCGGCCGATCGGCCTCCCACCGAGCAAAGCCCCGGACAGCGCCGTGGCCCGCCCGTCGTGGGACGGGCGGGCCACGGCGACCTTCGCGGCAGGAGCCGGGCTCCGGCCTAGTGCTGGACGTGGAAGTGGTGCCCGCGGTGGTTCCGGTGGCGCCACCAGCCCCAACCGTGCCAGTGGTGCCGGTGGCGCCTCGGCGTCCAGCCGGAGTGGTGCGCCGAGTACGCGGTCGGCCGGTGGTTCGTCTGGCCGGCGGAGTGCTGCTCGGCCTGAGCGGCGCCGCCGAGCAGCATGAATCCCGCGGCCGCCGCCGCGACCACTCCGGTCGCGGTGAGCTTTCTGATCACTGATCCCCCTGAGTCGCGATCCTCGATGGCCCGATCACCGGGACCATCGAGGCCATCGGTACCGCGATACTCCCGAGCGACAACGGAAACGCGCCGACGCGTGACCGAATCACGACTCCAGGCGTCCGATGCGCGCGGCTTCGGCGGACGGTTCGATCGCGATATCCGGGGAAGCCTGCCCGCCCATGGGCATACTCAGCAGGCTGGAGAACGCCGAGGTCCTCGATCGCGCCGTGGCGCCGGGTCAGAAGGCCGCACGACGGCTGCGGCCGAGAGCGTTCCGCGACATCCTGCACGGCACGTGGTGGGGCCACCCCGTGCACCCGATGCTCGTCCAGGCGTCCGTCGGCGCCTGGCTGTCCGCCGGCGTCCTCGACCTGCGGCCGGGGAACGACCGCGCCGCCCGCCGGCTCGCGGGGTTCGGGCTGCTGGCCTCGGCGCCCGCCGTGCTCGCCGGCCTCACCGACTGGGCCGAGCAGCACGAGCAGCAGATGCGGGTCGGAGTCGTCCACGCGGCGACCAACACCGCGGCCATCGGCCTGTACGGCGCGTCCCTGGCGGCGCGCGCCGCCGGCAAGAGCAGGGCCCTGCGCTACGCCGGCCTGACCGCCGCGGGCCTCGGTGCGCTGCTCGGCGGGCACATCTCCTTCCGCCAGGCCGGCGGCGTGAACCACGCCGAGGAGGTGCCGCATCTGGTCGAGCCCGGCTGGCACGCCCTCGGCCCGATCGCCGGCCTCCCCGACGGGCGGCCCGCCCGAAGGATGCTCGGCGAGGTGCCGCTCCTGATCGTCCGGCGCGGCGACGACGCCGACGTCCTCGCCGACCGGTGCAGCCACCTGTCGGGGCCGCTCTCGGACGGCGAGGTCGACGACGGGTGCGTCACCTGCCCCTGGCACGGCAGCGTCTTCCGGCTGTCGGACGGTGCCGTCGCGCACGGACCCGCCACCGCGCCGCAGCCCGCGTTCGAAACCGACGTACGCGACGGCGTGCTGCGGGTCCGCCTGCCGAACGCCGGCTGAGGCGGTACGCGGCCGGGTCAGCCCAGCTCGTTGATGCGGATCATGTTGCCCGCGGGGTCGCGGAAGGCGCAGTCGCGAAGGCCCCACGGCTGCTCGGTCGGCTCCTGGACGACCTCGGCGCCGCCGGTCTGCACCTGCTTGAAGGTGCCGTCGAGGTCGGCGGTGGCCAGGACGATGCGCCCGTAGGTGCCCTTGGCCATCATCTCGGTGATGGTGCGGCGCTCGTCCTCGGTGATGCCGGGCTCGGCGGCCGGCGGGTGCAGGACGATGGACGTCGCGGGCTGGCCGGCGGGGCCGACCGTGATCCAGCGCATCTTGCCGTTTCCGACGTCGTTGCGGACCTCGAAGCCGAGGGTGTCGCGGTAGAAGGCCAGGGAGGCCTCGGGGTCGTCGTGCGGGAGGAAGGTCCAGTGAATGGTGATGTCCATGCCCATGACGCTAGGTGGGACGCGCTGACCAGCGCTTCTTGATTCCTGATCGGTTGGTCCGCCCGCCATCGCGCGCCGTATCCGACGTGTTGATCCGTACGGCCGAGTGATCGCTAGATTGAGGCCTATTACCTGGTTTGGCGTCGTTTGCCCAAAGTTCGACTGTATGCCGCCCCAAGTCAAACCTTGATCTCTAGCTTCCTCTTGCCGAAGATCAAGCGGGAGGCGACCGCCATGGACATTAACCCGGCAGTCCGGGGTAGCGGGCTCAAGAAGACCTTCGGTGATGTGGTCGCACTCGACGGTGTCGACCTGAACGTGGCGAGCGGGCAGGTCCACGGGCTGGTCGGCCCGAACGGCGCGGGCAAGACGACGCTCCTGGGCCTGCTGCTGGGCCTGGCGGTTCCGGACAGCGGTCGCCTCGAGATCCTCGGCACGCCGGTCGGCCGGACGCTCGCCGTCCCCGACGGCGTCGCGGGCTTCGTGGACGGGCCCGGGCTCTACCCGTCGCTCACCGCGCGGCAGAACCTCTCCGCCCTGGCCGCACTGCGCGGGTACGACGCGGGTCGCACCGGCGGCGTCGATGCGGCACTGGAGCAGGTCGGACTCACCGACGTCGCCGACGACCGGATCCGGGGATTCTCGCTCGGCATGCGCCAGCGGCTCGGCCTGGCCGCCGCGCTGCTCACCAGACCGCGGCTGCTCGTGCTCGATGAGCCGGCCAACGGCCTGGACCCCGCCGGCAAGCACCACGTGCACCGCGTCATCACCGGGCTCGCCGCGGACGGGACCGCCGTGGTCCTCTCCAGCCACCGAATGGACGACCTCGCCGCGCTGTGCTCCGAGGTCACCGTCCTCGCCACCGGGCGGGTCGTCTTCTCCGGGCCGGTGAGCAAGCTCGCCGCCGAGAGCGGCGAACTCGACTACCGGCTGGTCACCTCCGACGCGGCGGCCGCCCACCGGGTGGCGCTGGAGACGCCGGGGCTCGGCGTACCGCCCGGCCGCGGCGGCGTCCAGCCGCCGGACGCCGACGTACTGGTGGTCCGCGGGCCGGTGCCGGCCATCGAGGAACTGGTGGTGCGGCTCGTACGGGCCGACGTGGCGGTACGAGAGCTGGCACCGGTGGTGTCGCCGCTCGAGGCCGCGTTCCTGGCCCTCACCGGGGCCGAGCAGACCGACGAGGAAGAGGTCTCATGACCGTAACCGTCACGTCACCCCCGGTCGAGGCCCGGCCGGCGCCGGTGCTGCGGGGCTACCGGTTCGAGCTGGTGAAGCTGCTCTCCCAGTGGCGGACCCGCGTCCTGCTGCTCGCCTGCTGGATCGCCCCCGCGGGCTTCGTGGCCGCGGTGAGCCTGCAGAGCACGCTGCCCGCCGACACGGTCTTCGGCCGCTGGATGCACGCGACCGGCTGGGCGGGGTCGCTCGTCGTGCTGGACTTCTCGCGTAGCTGGGCGCTCCCGCTGCTGACCGCGCTGGTCGCCGGCGACGTCTTCGCGGCCGAGGACCGGCTGGGCACCTGGCGTCACCTCCTCGTGGCCGTTCGCTCGCCGAAGCGGATCTTCGTGGCGAAGGGGCTCGCCAGCCTCACCGTGCTCCTGCTGCTGGTGGTGGGGCTGGCCGGGTCGAGCATCGCCGGCGGCCTGGCAGCGGTCGGCAACCGGCCGCTCGTCGGTCTGGACGGCCATCTCCTCGCCCCGGGGGACGCGGCCGGTACGGTCCTGCTCGCGTGGGCCTGCGTGCTGGCACCGACGCTGGCGTTCGCGGCGATCGGCCTCCTCGGCTCGGTCGCTCTGGGCCGCTCCACGATGGGGCTGCTGATGCCCGCGCTCCTCGCCTTCGCGCTGCAGCTCGCGCAGTTGCTGCCGCTGCCGGTGGCCGTACGGCTGGCCCTGCCGAGCCACGCCTTCTTCGCCTGGCGCGGGCTCTTCACCAGCCCGGCGCAGGTGGGTCCTCTCCTCGTCGGTCTCGCGGTGAGCCTGGCGTGGGCGGTCGTCGCCACCGCGCTGGCGTACCGCCTGTTCCTGCGCCGCGACTTCACCGACCTGACGTACGACGGGTCAGGCCGCCGCGTCCTCCTGGCGGGGGCGCTGCCGCTGGCCGGCCTGGTCGCCCTCACCTTCGTCGTGCTCACCGGCGCGACCTCGGCCAAGGGCTCCGGGATCGAGCAGGCCAAGGTGCAGGACTCGCTCGCCACCGCGTACGCCCACCTCTACCGGGTGCAGACGCGGGAGCTCCATCGCCCGGACGTCACCGAGGCGCAGCTGCGGGCCACCGCGTCCTGCGACAAGGGCGGCGACCGGGTCCTCGACCAGGGTCCGGGCAACGACTGGCGATGTGTCGTGTCCTGGCACCTTCCCGGCGCGACCGCCGTGGGCAGCGCCATCTACCAGCTCGACGTGACCGCGGACGGGCGGTACGTCGCCGACGGAGACGGCCCCAAGGAGGTGAACGGCTATTTCCAGGTGCGCACCCCCACCGGGGACGCACCTAACCCTCTGTGGCAGTTCGACGGGAACGTCGACCTGCTCGCAAGCGCTTCGAAGGATTGATTCATGCACGTGACCCGCCAGCGCGTCAAGAAGTCCCGTATCGGGTTCTTCGAAAAACGCACCACCCACCGGATCCGCGTCGTGGCGGCCGGCACCGCGGCTCTCGCCATCGCCAGCGGAGGCGTCTCGTACGCCTCCACCAAGATGTTCGGCACCGATCAGGTCGGCCAGACCACCAAGAAGGGCCTGGTCGTCTCCAGCGACCAGTACCTCGACCCGATCGGCGAGCGCCTCGTCATCAACAACGGCAAGATCATGTCGTCCTCGGTCAGTCCGGACGGCACCCACGTCGCGGCCGCGGTCACCGACGGTGGGATGGCGCTCGCCATCCTGGACCTGAAGAACTGGAAGGTGCAGCAGCTCGTCGGCAACAACAAGGCCGCCGATCTGAAGATCAGCGGCAACGACGTGGGCCAGGAGGGCCCCACGTACTCGCCCGACGGTTCGCAGCTGTGGCTGGGCCAGACCGACGGCTACACCAGGTTCACCGTGGACCCGGACGGCACGCTCGCCAACCCGACCTCCATCAAGATCCCGGTGGACGGGCCCAAGCACGCGCTGGTGGCTCAGGCGGTGTTCTCGGCCGACGGCAAGACCGTGTACTCCGCCGTCAACGGCCAGAACCGCGTGGTCGCCATCGACGCGGCGACCGGCGCGATCCAGCAGAGCTGGACCGTGGGCAACGCCCCGCGCGGCCTGGCGCTGGTGGGCGGCAGGCTCTACGTCAGCAACGAGGGCGGCCGCCCGGCGAAGCCCGGCGAGACCACGATCAACTCCTACAACACCCAGGTGCCGGCCAACCCGGCGACCGGTGCCACCACCACCGGCACGGTCAGCGTCATCGACCTGGCGAACCCGGCCGCCGCCGCCACGAGCATCGACGTCGGCCTGCACCCGACCGCCCTGTACGCCAAGAACGGGGCGCTGTTCGTCACCAACACCGCCACCAACAGCGTGTCCGTCATCGACACGGCCAAGAACAAGGTCGTCCAGACGATCGCCACCCAGCCGTGGCCGGAGGCGTCGGTGGGCTACGAGCCCGACGCGGTGACGCTCACGGACGACGGCCACCTGCTGGTGACGCTCGGCCGCGCCAACGCCGTCGCCGTCTACCGGTTCCGGAAGCCGCTGGAGCCGGTCAGCTACGTCGGCCTGCTCCCGACGGACTACTTCCCCGCGGAGATCACCACCGTCGGCGACGACGTGCTGGTCTCCAACACCCGCGGTATCGACGCCCGCCGCCCCACCACCGCCGCCGGGCACGCCACCCACGACACCACGTCGAGCCTGCAGCGGTTCACGCTGCCGAGCGACAAGGTCATCCGGTCGGAGACGAGAAAGGTCTTCGAGCAGAACGGCTGGGGCAACAACGACGTCAAGGTGGCCAAGGGCCACTCCGCGCACGCCGTGGCCGTCCCGCAGCGGCTCGGCGACCCCTCGACGATCAAGCACGTCTTCATGCTCGTCAAGGAGAACCGGACCTACGACCAGGTCTACGGTGACATCCCGGAGGGCAACGGCGACCCGACGCTGGCCCAGTACGGCGAGAACGTGACGCCGAACCAGCACGCGCTGGCCAAGCAGTTCGGGCTGTACGACAACACCTACGACATCGGCACGAACTCCGCCGAGGGTCACAACTGGCTCATGCAGGCCGACAACCCGGAGTACACCGAGTCCTCGGCCGGTGAGTACGCCCGCAGCTACGACACCGAGGACGACGCCCTCGGCCATCAGCGGACCGGTTTCCTCTGGACCGGTGCGCAGGCGGCGGGCAAGACCGTACGAGACTTCGGTGAGTTCCAGCAGTTCCTGACCAAGCCGTCCGGAGCGACCTGGCAGAACCTGTACTGCGACACCAAGAACATGGCGACGACCGGCCAGGACACGGCCTACCCCCTGGACTCGACCTCGCCGATCCCGTCGCTCAACAACGTGTCGGTGCACGGCTTCCCGAAGTTCGACACCAGCGTCCCGGACATCTACCGGTACGAGATCTGGAAGCGTGACTTCGAGCAGAACGGGCCGGCCAACCTCAACATGTTCTGGCTCTCCAGCGACCACACCGGCGGTCCGCCGAGCGGGCCCGCCCAGGTCGCGGACAACGACCTCGCCGTCGGCCGGATCATCGACGAGATCACGCACAGCAAGTACTGGAAGGACTCCGCGATCTTCGTGGTCGAGGACGACTCCCAGGCCGGCACCGACCACGTCGACGGCCACCGGGCTCCGATCCAGATCATCAGCCCCTGGTCCCAGCACGGCACCGTCGACAGCCACTACTACTCGCAGATCACGATGATCCGGACCATCGAGCAGATCCTCGGGATCCACCCGATGAACCAGAAGGACAGCGCCGCGACCCCGATGAGCGCGGCGTTCACCAACAAGCCCGACTTCACGCCGTTCACCGCGCTGCCCAACCGGACCTCGCTGACCCTGGGCCTGTCGACCCCGCCCAGCTGTGGCCTGGACACCCCGGCGGCGCAGAACCCGAAGGCCGCGGCCGTACCTTCGGCGAAGGTGCCGGCGGCCGAGCAGCCGGTGGCGGCGAAGTGGCAGGCCTGGAAGGCGAAGCAGCCGTTCACCGGGCCCAACGCCAAGGCCGACTCCGCCAACCCCGAGCAGATGAACCACTTCTCGTGGTACGAGGCGCACGGGTGGACCAAGCCCTACCCGGGCGAGACCAAGATCTACGCCCCGGACCAGGTCCCCGGCGCGTACATCCCGTCCTCGGACAACGACTGACCTCCGCCCCCCTCACGCGACGGCCCGCCGGGAATCCCGGCGGGCCGTCCGCCTACCAGCGCGAACACTTGCCGATTCCACCCGCTTTCGCACGGTCATCCATGCCGGCCCAACAGGGTCGGCCGCCCGGCGGCACAACGCCCGAGCGGGCGAAGAAGAGCAGAAAGGAATCGGCCATGAGGCGATCGAATGAAACGCGGCCCTCAGTCGAAAAGAGCCGGGAAGCGGCGGATCACCGCAGGCACGCCGACATCATGCGCGACATCGGCGACTACGACGCGGAGAACTTCGCCATGGGGCGGGCCAGGCGGGCCAGCACACAGGCCGAGCGCCTCCGGCGTCAGGGCAACTGACCCAATCCCATCCACGCCCTGGCGCGGATGACAACGAGCCGGTCCGCCTCAAGAGGGGCGGTCCGGCTCTTTCAACCGCCTGCTTTCTTCAGTCGGGCAGGCAGGAGCGGAACCGTCGTAGGAGTTCCAGGGCGGTGGGGCTTCCTCCGTCGAACGTCTGCCCTCGCTGCTCGGGAGGAAGATCCGGGCCCCAGAGGCGGGCGCCGTGGCAGCGGAAACAGAAGGCGATCTCGAAGAGCAGACCGGTGGACCCGTGTGCCCGGATCCCCCAGCCGGGGAGGAAGCACCGGTAGGGCTCACTGCCCGGTAGCTCCGCCACAAGCGCCAGAGCCTCCGGAACGTCGTCCCCCTCCCAGATGGCGACGGTGTCGCCCGTCAGCTCATCGGACATCAGGTGTCGGGCGGGGTCCGTGATCCGGACGACCTCGATGAGCTCGGCCTTGTTCCGAGTGAGCGGCAACAGCATCCCCACAGCGTCGCCGAACCCGCCGACACTCGCCAAACCCGGAGCCGCCCGAGGAACGAAGAAGGCGGGTCTCCGTGAGGCTCCCCGCCCTGCTCAGGTACTTGCCGGGGTACCACCCAAGCCCGTCATGGGACGCGCCCCGCGACGGCGGCGGCTATTTCCCTCCCGGTATCTGGTCCTTGGCCTCGTCGTAGCCGACCTTGGTTGGTGCCACAGTCGGCGAGTAGATCACGCGGATCACGCCCGTCGGAAACGCCTCCGTCGCCGTCATTCTCAGGTGGTACGGCGCGTCGCCGTCGTCGAACAGCTTGCGGCCCTTACGCGCCGCCACCGGATGCACCAGCAGGCGCAGCTCATCGATCAACCCCGCGGCGAGCAGCTGCTGCACCACGGAGATCGACCCGGGGATGAGGATGCCTCGTATTCCGGCATCGGCCTTGAGCGAGGTGACGGCATCGAGAAGATCACCCTTGATGAGCTCGGAGTTGCGCCAGGAGAACTCCAGTGCCTGGCGCGAGACGACCACCTTGCGCACGTCCCCGAGTTGCTTGGCGAACGGTGCGTCATCCCCACCCGCAGCCTCGCGGTCGGGCCAGGCTCCGGCGAAGCTGTCGTAGGTCTCGCGGCCGATGAGCAGCACGTCAGCAGTGTCATAGTCCTCGCCGACGGCGCGGCCCATGTTCTCGTCGAAGTACGGGAAGTGCCAATCCGGGTCGATCTCGGCCACACCATCGGCCGAGATGAACAGCGTGGAGATGACCTTTGCCATCGGGATGATCCCTTCGAGTCGGATGGTGTCGATGGATAGACCGGCGCAGCACCCCGAGGTCATCGGTCGGCATCACCTGCACCGTCAGCCGGTGACGGTACGCGGCCGCGAGCATCCTCGGCCGCGCACCCGCCCGGTTCCACTGACCACTCTCCACCGGTCGTACCGCTCCTGGCCGACCTGGCGGCCTCCACGATCACCGTCCCGAGGTCGGCCGCGCCTGGCCGTTCATCGATCAGCCGCAGTGCGACCAGCCGGACGCCCATTGAATGCCTTCCGCGAAGCCACCCCATGAAATGCAGGTTTTCGCAGCGCTGAGTCTGACCGGGCCGGCGTAGTAATGGTAGTAGCCGGCATCGGGGGCCGATACGAGGTCACTCTGCCGCTCGATATGCACTCGCAGGTCGTACGTCCTGGTCCCGGTCGGGTTCCGCACCCAGGTGACGGCGCAGTTGGACGACCCGTTGTAGAACAGGTAGATGTCGGCCACCGTACCCAGGGCGTGGTGGTCGATCTGGTAATAACCGCTCCCGCACGCCCCGCTCGGCGTCGTGGCCGCTTCGGCCGGAGCGGCCACGGACACCATTGCCGCAGCCATGCCCAAACCGCTGAGCGCGAGGGCCATCGTCCGCTTCGACTTGCGCATGAGACTCCGTTTCGTGCATCCCTGCCCAGGATCTGCCGCAGGCACGGTAGCAGCGACCAAGATCACCTGGCTATGAGCACGTACGGCAGCCCGCCCGGTCGGGGACGCCAATGAGCCGACCGACGCCGGCGGGCAGGTTCCGGCATCGGCGCGTCAAGGACGGTGTATCCGTCGCGCTGGAGCCGGGAGGCCACGGGAGCGAGGCTCGAAGCGCCCGCCCAGGCCCCGTGGATCAGGACGATAGTGGGCTTGGCGGCAGCGAGCCGGTAGGCGGAGTGTCCGAGAGCCGCGTCGGCGAAGGCGCGCAAGACCTTCCTGCGCAACGCCCGCGCCGTCGCGGGGCTGCCGTAGCAGGGCTTGCTCAGGGTACTCTCGCCGTCACACAGACGGCTCCGCCACCGCATGACCGATGCCGCTCATCGGCGCCTGGCCGGAGTGTGGAACAGCTCCCCGAACGGTCGGGGCAAGACGGTCTCGGTGGGTGTGCCCATCGCGGAGGCCTGAGCCAGGACGCACCCGCCGGCTTGCGGGGCGTCATGCAAGCCCGGTCCGCCGAGTCAGGTTGCGGGGATCGATTTCACCAGCGGCGACCCGACAAGATCGTTCTGTTTCTCAGTGAGCCGTGGGAACAGAAAAGGCGGGGTCTCCGTGAGACTCCCGCCCTGTTCAGGTACTTGCTGGGGTACCAGGACTCGAACCTAGACTAACTGAACCAGAATCAGTCGTGCTGCCGATTACACCATACCCCACTGGCCTGCGGATCTTCCGATCTCCAGCGCCTCAGGAAGTTTAGCGGACCTTCGCGGTGCTCGCGAACGCGATCCGGCGCGGCGGGCTCCGCGACGGGTCCGGCGGGGGCGAGATGCCCCTTCTGCCGGAGAGCGTACGGCGCGGATAATCTCCGATGTGGATCGAACGGGCGGGTTGACGCGCGACACCGCGACCTGGGTGCTGTACGCCGTGTTGAGCTGTATGAGCTTCCTGCTCAACGGGATGGGAGCGGTGCTGGCGCCGCTGCAGAAGGACCTCGGAGTGGACCGGGCGCAGGTGGCCTTCTACCCCACGCTGTTCGCGGCGGGGCTGCTCCTGATCGGTCTGGTGGGCGGTCCCATCGTCGGCCGCCTCGGCCGGGCGGTGACGCTCCGCGTGTCGATCGGGGGCATGATCGCGGGCGGGTTGCTGCTGGCCACGCCCGTACGGTCGTTGACCATGGCCGGCGCGCTGCTCCTCGGGATCGGCGGGGCGCTGCTCATTCAGCTGATCCCCGCGCTGCTGGGCGCGCTGCACCCGCATGCCCCGGCCGCCGCGGTCGGCGAGGCCAACGGGCTGGCGAGCGCCGCGTCCGTGCTGGCGCCGCTGGCGGTGGCCGGGGCGCTCGCCGCCGGGCTCGGCTGGCGGGCCGGCTATCTGGTGGCTCCGCTGGTGCTGATGGCCATCGTGGCGGCGCTGTCGTGGAACGTACCAATGCCGAACGCGGCCGACGCTTCGGACGACGCGCCGACGGGCTCCGGAGCGGCGCTGATCGGGCCGTGGATCGAAGTCCTGCTCGCGGTCAGCGTGGAGTTCTGCATGGTCTTCTGGGCGGCCTCGGCGGTGGGCGACTGGCACCACGCCTCGGCGGGCCTCGCCCCGGCGGTCGCGGCGCTGTTCCTGGTCGGCATGGCCACCGGCCGCTCCTTCGCCGTTCCGATCACCCGGCGGGTGCGCAGGCACCGGAGTCTGCTGCTCGGCTGCACGGCCGTCGCCGCGGCCGGGTTCGCGCTGTTCTGGGCCGCCCCGACGCTGCCGCTGGCGGGCGCCGGGCTCGCCGTCGCGGGGCTGGGCGTCGCGCTGCTCTACCCGACCACCGTGAGCCGTACGGTCGCCGCCTGGCCGCACGCGCCGGACAAGGCGGCGGCGCGGGCGGCCATGGCCTCCGGGCTGGCGATCGGCGGCGCGCCCTTCCTCCTCGCGCGGCTCTCCGACACGGTCAGCCTCCGCACGGCCTACCTGATCGTCCCCGCACTGCTGATCGCCCTGGTGACCCGCACGCTCACGTCTCGCCACTAAGGAGCGCCGCTCAACGCCGAGGATTTCGGTCGTTCTGGCGACTGAAATCTGAGGCGCAAGGGGCCGGCAGGGCTCCTAGGCGCCGGGCACGTACAGGCAAAAAGGGTGGGCGGCCGGGTCCAGGCAGACGCGTACGTGCTGCTGGGGTTGGTGCTCCGCCAGGACCGCGCCCTCCGCGAGGGCGTGGGCGACGGCGGCGTCGAGATCGTCGACCTCGATGTCCAGGTGGGCCATCATCTGCTGGCGGCCCGGGTCGGCCGGCCAGGACGGCCGCTGGTAGTCCGGCTCCGTCTGGAAGGACAGGCCGGCCCCGCCGCCGGGCGCGGCCAGCACCACCCACTCGGGCTCGTCCTCCACGGCCTCCCAGCCGAGCAGCCGCCGGTAGAAGTCGGCGAGTTTCCGCGCGTCGGGCGAGTCGAGGACGACTCCGGTCAGCCTCAGCCGTGGCCTGTCGCTCATGGCACTCCTCGTGTCGGGCCGGTGGCCGGCCCGGGGCGGGGGCGATGATCAGGGCGAGACCGTCATGCCCCACCGGTGGTGAGCCATTCCGCCGCCGTCGGCTCGTGCCCGGCGGGTGTCACGCCGTCCACGGGGTCAGGAGCCGGGTAGGGCCAGGCAGAACGGGTGGCCGGCGGGGTCGAGGCAGACGAGGGCGCGCTCCTGGGGCTGGTGCTCCGCGAGGACGGCGCCCTTCGCGAGCGCGTACGCGACCGCGGCGCCCAGGTCGTGCACCCGGATGTCCAGGTGGGCCATCATCTGCTGATGGTCCGGCTCGGCCGGCCAGGTCGGTGGGACGTACTCCTTGGCGGTCTGGAAGGACACGCTCGGGCCGCCGCCGGGCGGGGCCAGCTTGACCCACTCGGGATCGTCGTGCACGGTCTCCCAGCCCAGCAGCCGCCGGTAGAAGTCGGCGAGCTCACGGGCGTCGGGCGCGTCCAGGACGAAGCCGATCAACGACAACTCGGGCCGGTCGCTCATGGCACTCCTCGATCGGGCCCGGGACCGGGCCTTCGGGCGTGGACGGTCGTGGCGAGACCGTCCATGCCCGGTGAGGAGTCCGGCTATGCCGCCGTGAGCCGGTCGAGTGCCGCCCGTACGCGGGCGAGCGTGCGGTCCCGGCCGATGATCTGAAGCGACTCGAACAGCGGCAGGCCGACCGTACGGCCCGTCACGGCGACGCGGATCGGGGCCTGCGCCTTGCCGAGCTTCAGGCCGTGGCGGGCGCCGATCTCCTCGGCCCGCGCCTTGAGCTCCTCGGCCGTCCACTCCGCGTCCTGGAACGCCTCGAGGGCGCCCCGGAGGATGTCCGCGGCGGGCTCCTTCATCGCCTTGTTCCAGGACGCCTCGTCGATCACCGGCTCGTCGAGGAACGCGAAGTCGACCATCGCCGTGATCTCCGACAGCACCGCGACGCGCGTCTGGGCCAGCGGCGCGAGCCGGGCGAACACCGCCGGGTCGTACTGCTCGGGCGACCACGGGGCGTACGGCTCGCGGAGCCACGGCGCGCACCGCTCGGTGAACTCCTCGACCGGCAGCGCCCGGATGTACTCGCCGTTGAACGCGCGGAGCTTCTTGACGTCGAAGAAGGCCGGCGACGGGTTGACGTCCTCCAGCCGGAACTCCTCCTCGACCACGCTCCACGGGACGATCTCGCGGTCGCCGGACGGCGCCCAGCCCAGCAGCATGAGGTAGTTGCGCATGGCCTCGGCGAGGAAGCCCTCGGCCTGGTAGTCCTCCAGCGCGACCTTGTCCCGGCGCTTGGAGAGCTTCTGCCGCTTCTCGTTCACGACGACCGGCACGTGCGCCCAGATCGGCGGCTGCTCGCCGAGCGCCTCCCACAGCAACTGCTGCTTCGGCGTGTTGGACAGGTGCTCCTCGGCCCGGATGACGTGCGTGATGCCCTGGACCATGTCGTCGACGACGTTGGCGAGCATGAACAGCACCGAGCCGTCGCCGCGGGCGATGACGAAGTCCTCGATCGTGGCGTTCTCGAACGTCGGCTTGTCGCGGATCAGGTCGACGACCGTGGTCGTGCCCTCGTCCGGGGTGCGGAAGCGCAGCGCCCGCCCGGGGCCGGGCTCGAGGCCGCGGTCGCGGCAGTGGCCGTCGTAGCCGCGGTACGAGTCGCCGGTCCGCGCGATCACGTCGTCGCGCGTGCAGTCGCAGAAGTACGCGCGGCCGGCCGCGCGCAGCCGCTCGACGGCCTCGCGGTGCTTGTCGGCGTTGGTCGACTGGAAGAACGGCCCTTCGTACTGATCCTCGTCGATGCCGAGCCAGGCGAGGGCGCGGATGATCCCCTCGGTCCACTCCGGGCGGTTGCGGGAGGCGTCGGTGTCCTCGATGCGCAGCACGAGCGCGCCGCCGTGCTGGCGGGCGAACACCCAGTTGTGCAGCGCCGAACGCGCTCCCCCGACGTGGAACATGCCGGTCGGCGACGGCGCGAACCGGACTCTGACGGTGCCGGAGGCGTGCTCCGGGGAAGAAGGGTCAGTCACGGGACACCACTGTATTGCTGAGCGTGCCGATGTTCTCGATCGCCACGGACACCTCGTCGTCGACCTGCAGCGGCCCCACGCCCTCGGGCGTGCCGGTGAGGATGACGTCGCCGGGCAGGAGGGTCATGACCTGGCTGACGTACTCGATCAGCTCCGGGACGCCGTGCAGCAGTTGCTTGGTGCGGGACGACTGCTTGGTCTCGCCGTTCACCGTGGTGGTGATGGCCAGGTCCGACGGGTCGAGGTCCGTCTCGATCCAGGGGCCGAGCGGGCAGAACGTGTCGAAGCCCTTCCCCCGCGTCCACTGCCCGTCGCGCTGCTGCAGGTCGCGCGCGGTGACGTCGTTGGCACAGGTGTAGCCGAGGATGACGTCCGCGGCCCGCGCCGCGGGAACGTCGCGGCAGAGCCGGCCGATGACGACGGCGAGCTCGCCTTCGTAGTCGACCCGCTCGGACAGGCTCGGGTAGGAGATCGTCTCGCGGTGGCCGATCACCGCGGTGGACGGCTTCATGAAGATGACCGGCTCGGCGGGCGGTTCGCCGCCCATCTCACGGGCGTGCTCGGCGTAGTTCTTGCCGATCGCGACGACCTTGCTCGGCAGGATCGGCGCCGTCAACCGCACGTCGGCCAGGGGCTGGCGTTCCCCGGTGAGCTGGATCTCACCGAACGGGTGGGCGGCGATGGTGGCGATGGTCTCGTCGTCCTCGACCACGCCGAAGGACAGGCCGCCGTCTTTGGTGAACCTCGCGATACGCACGATACGAGGCTATCGACACCACGGCAGTGCGACCGCCCCCGCCCTCGGTCCGACCAGGCCCGGTCACCGGGGAGCGGCTGCTCAGCCGGCGACGAACGCGCAGGGCGCCCCGTTGAGACGGCAGTCGGTCGGCATGGACGGCGAGCCGGAGCCACCGAAGCGAACCTGCAGCGTCGCTCCGGGCGCGATCGGCGGCGACGTCGTCTTCCCGGTGAGGACCGTCTCCGTTCCCCTCCGCTGCAGCACGGCGTCCCACGTGTTGCGGATGTCGGCGCCCGGATAGGTGAAGGACAGCGTCCAGGACGGCATCGGCCGGTCCCCGTGGTTGGCGATCGTGACGGTGCCCTCGAAGTAGCCCGCGTCGCGTTCGACGGTGCGGTAGGCGACCTGCGCGGCCGGGGCGGCCGTGCTCGGATTCGACGAGGGCACGCACGGCAGGTGCCGGCAGGGGGTGGTCGCCGGCTGATCGGGATCGTCGGCCGACGTGCCGGACACGGTCAGGAGGGCCACGACGGCCACCAGCAGGACGCCGACGACGGCCGCGGCGATCAGGCCGAGTCGGCGCGGGACCCGGCGGCCCGGCCGCGAAGGACCCGCCGGTCGCCGCGGTCCGCCCGGTAGGACGGGGACGCTCTGCTCCACGGTCGGCGGCGCGCCGTACGGGGGCGGCGGGATGGAGACGCGCTCCTGTACGGTCACCGGCGCGGCGGGCGGGGCCGACGGCGGCTCGGGCGCCGGCACGACCTGGACGTCGGTCGCCGGTATGGGCCGCGCGGGGCGCTGAATCTCCTCGGTCGTCCGCAGGTGCGGAAGAACCTCCTCGCCGTCCCTGTCACCCATCGCCATGACACCTCCCTCTCCTCATGGATTTCGACGATCGGCGGGCCGGGTTGGTTCAGTACGCGCGAGCGCCCGCGCGGTCGGGTTCCGCGCGGGCGCTCGCCGGTTCATCGGTTACGAGGACTCGAGCGGCCGGTCGAGGGCCCGGCAGGCGGCGAGCCGCTGCTGCCGGTCCAGCATCGCCGTGATCGACCGGACGGCGTCAGGCCGCCGGCGGCCGGCGTCCGCCAGCCAGTGGCCGGCCTCGGCGATCAGCCGTAGCTCGGCGTCGCGGTCGTACCGCAGCGAGTTCGTACGTCGCTTGGGAAGCATGCGACCTCCTAATCGCCGATGATCTTGTCGAAGAACATGAAAGCGCTGGCGAAGGCGACTCCTCCCGCCGCCACCGACGCCGCCGGCCGGTGCTCACCGATGAAGGTGAGCACGCCGGCGAGCACGGCGATGACGACGGCGTACAGGGCGATCAGCCCCGTCCGCGGCGAGAAGTGCGAGCCGCGCGGAGCCGCCGATTCACCGGGCTCCGTCGCCTCGTTCCTCTGGCCACCGCGGCCGAAGACACGTACAGTCATGGCTGTCTGAACCTCCATAAAGTTCGGACTTTCCGAAGTCGACGGCCTCCTGTTGCAGCAGGGGGCCGTCGCTTTTTTCCGCGGCGACGACCCTGGCCGTACGGGGAGAGTGTGGCGCTTAATGACCTTCGTCCGCCACCGATTCTCCAACCTCGGGTGACTTTCCCGTGTCCCGAAGGTCTCTTCACGAAGACGCTAACGGAAGGGCGATCATCTCACCTGCGGCGATCCACCGGAAACGAAATTAGATTCCGAACGGTTCCTTCGCTCAGAGCGATCGCCCATTGCGATCATGATACGGACCTACAAAGAGGCGGAACCCCGACATACCGCCGATCCGACCGCCCCATTCGGGCGTTCATTTGCACGTGCAGAAGCACGTTCTAATTTCCGGCAGGTGCGCCGCACGGACGACACGCCGGGCCTTCGGAGGCCCCCTGGCGCGGGCCGGCGGGCACTCCGAGAGAGGATCTCCCCATGAGCGTCGTGAAGATCAACGTACTGACCGTGCCGGAGCCGATGCGGGAGGAGCTGGAGCGCCGGTTCGCCGGTCGCGCCGGGCTGGTCGAGGAGGCCGACGGATTCGAGGGCTTCGAGCTGCTGCGCCCGGTCGAGGGGACCGACCGGTATCTCGTCTACACGCGCTGGCGCAGCGAAGAGGACTTCCAGCGCTGGACGGAGAGCCGCGCGTTCACGGAGGGACACGCCCAGGCCGCGGCGGAGCGCGGAGAAGGACACGGGCATGGGCACGGGCACGGCGGCCCGGCCGCGAGCGGTTCCGAGCTCTGGTCCTTCGAGATCGTCGAGCGGGCCACGCCGAAGGAGTGACCCGCCCGGCCGCGCGTCAGGAGGCGGTGTACCCCGCGCGGAGGAGGCAGTAGGTCACCGACTCCGCGAGGGCCTCCCACGAGGCGGCGATGACGTTGTCCTCGACGCCGACGGTGCCCCACTCGCCCGAGGCGTCGCTGGACTCGATGAGCACCCGGGTACGCGCGTCCGTGCCGTGCGCGCCCTCCAGGATCCGCACCTTGTAGTCGACGAGCTCCAGAGCGGACAGCTCCGGGTAGATCCGCTCCAGGGCCAGCCGCAGGGCGCGGTCGAGGGCGTTGACCGGGCCGTTGCCCTCGCCCGTGGCGACGATCCGCTCCCCCTTGGCGTGCAGTTTGACGGTCGCCTCGCTCACCATGACGCCGTCCGGCCGGCGCTCGACGATCGTGCGCCAGGACTCGACGTCGAAGTAGCGGGTGCGCTCTCCGTCGAGCTCCTCGCGGAGCAGGAGTTCGAACGACGCGTCCGCCGCCTCGAAGGTGTAGCCGGCCGACTCGAGCTCCTTGACCCGCTCCACCACCTCCCGCGCCTTGTCGCCGCTCAGCTCGTACCCCAGCTCCCGGCCCTTGAGCTCCACCGACGCCCGGCCCGCCATGCTGGAGATCAGCATGCGCATGTCGTTGCCGACCAGCTCCGGGTCGATGTGCTGGTACAGCATCGGGTCGACCTTGACCGCCGAGGCGTGCAGCCCCGCCTTGTGGGCGAACGCCGACATGCCGACGTACGGCTGCTGGGAGCTGGGCGCGACGTTGGTCACCTCGGAGACCGCGTGCGCGATCCGTGTCATCTCCCGCAGCTCGACGCCGAGGTCGTACCCCCGCTTGAGCTGGAGGTTGCCGACGACCGTGAAGAGGTTCGCGTTGCCGCTGCGCTCGCCGTACCCGTTGGCGCAGCCCTGGACGTGCGTGACGCCGGCGCGTACGGCCGCGAGGGTGTTGGCCACGGCGCAGCCGCTGTCGTCGTGGCAGTGGATGCCCAGCCGCGCCCCGGACCCCGCGACCTCGGCGACGACGTCGGCCAGCTCGTCGGGCAGCATCCCGCCGTTGGTGTCGCACAGGGCGATGACGTCCGCGCCCGCCTCGGCGGCGGTACGCACGACCTCCAGGGCGTAGGCGGGGTTGGACCGGTAGCCGTCGAAGAAGTGCTCGGCGTCGAGGAAGACCCTCTGGCCCTCCGCACGCAGGTGGGAGACCGTGTCGCGGATCATCGCGAGGTTCTCTTCCAGCGTCGTGCGGAGGGCCAGCTCGACGTGCCGGTCGTGGCTCTTGGCGACAAGGGTCACGACCGGCGCGCCGGACTCGCGCAGCGCGGCCACCAGAGGGTCGTCGGCGGCCTTCGCGCCGGCCCGGCGGGTCGCGCCGAACGCGGCGAGCTGCGCGTGCTTGAGATCGAGTTCGGTCCGGGCGAGCCGGAAGAACTCGGTGTCCTTGGGGTTGGCCCCGGGCCAGCCGCCCTCGATGAATCCGACGCCCAGCTCGTCGAGGCGGCGCGCGATGATCAGCTTGTCCGCCACGGTGAGGTTGAGGCCCTCCTGCTGGGCCCCGTCGCGCAACGTCGTGTCGTAGACGTGGAAGCCGTCATCACGCATGGGTCGTATCCCCTTGGTAGTCCCGATGGTGCGCCGACGCCGTAAAACAAAATGACCCCTCACGGGACGTGAGAGGTCTGCGCGCCGGCGTAATGCTCGTCTAGGTGCCGGCGCGCCAGCCGATAATGATCAGGCTGCTGCGCATGATGACACCGAGTTTGCCACACCCCCGCCGCGACGGACACATCCGTCTCACTCCCCGAGACGCAGCCCGCTCACCAGCGAATTCACCTTACCCGCATCTTCCAATGCGCGTGGGAGCGTCCCGCTCTACCTGGTGGTCGACGCCTTCGCGGGGAAGGCCCGGCTGCTCAGCCGCCCGGGCAAGGACGGGTACGCGCAGGAACTGGACGTCAGGCTCGGTGAGCCGCTGCTCCTGCCGGAGCCGTGGGACCTGACCCTCGACACCGGCCGGCTGACGTGAGCGAGGGCGCGCCTCGTGAGGCGCGCCCTCGCAACGATGTCCGGGTCAGGCGATCTTGTGGATCCAGCCGTACGGGTCGGGACGGTCGCCGTACTGGATGCCGACGAGTTCCTCACGGAGCCGCATGGTGACCGGGCCGGGCTCGCCGGAGCCGATCAGCCACTCGCCCTTGGCGCTCTTGACCCGGCCGACCGGAGTGATCACCGCGGCGGTGCCGCAGGCGAACACCTCGGTCAGCTCGCCGGAGGCGTTGCCCTCGCGCCACTGGTCGGTGGAGATGCGGCTCTCGGCGGCCGGGACGCCGAGGTCGGGGGCGAGCTTGAGCAGCGAGTCCCGGGTGATGCCGGGCAGGAGCGTGCCGGTCAGCGAGGGCGTCATGACGCGGGCGTCCGCACCGGAGCCGTAGACGAAGAAGAGGTTCATGCCGCCCATCTCCTCGACCCAGCGGTGCTCGTTGGCGTCGAGCCACACGACCTGGTCGCAGCCCTCCTTGACGGCCTGGGCCTGGGCGACGAACGCGGCGGCGTAGTTGCCGCCGCACTTGGCCGCGCCGGTGCCGCCGGGGGCGGCCCGGGTGTACTCCTCCGAGAGCCAGACCGAGACCGGCTTGATCCCGCCGGTGAAGTACGCGGCCGAGGGCGAGGCGATGACGATGAACAGGTAGGACGACGAGGGACTGTTCACGCCGAGGCCACGCTGGGTGGCGATGATGAAGGGCCGCAGGTAGAGGCTGTGCCCCTCCCGGGTCGGGACCCAGTCACGGTCGGCGTCGACGAGCAGTTCGAGGGAGCGGACGAACGTCTCCTCGGGAACCGGCGGCATCGCCATCCGCTCGCAGGAGGCGTTGAAGCGGGCGGCGTTGGCGTACGGGCGGAAGGCGACGATCGACCCGTCGGCCCGGCGGTAGGCCTTCAGACCCTCGAACAGCTCCTGGGCGTAGTGGAACACCGCCGTCGCCGGGTCGAGCGTCAGCGGCGCGTACGCCTCGAGGCGCGCGTCGTGCCAGCCGTGCTCCGCGTCCCACCGGATCGTGATCATGTGGTCCGTGAAGATCTGGCCGAAGCCCGGGTTCTCCAGCAGTCGTTCGCGCTCGTCCGCCGGCGTGCGGTGGTCGGAGAGCCGGATGTCGAACTCGATGCTCATCTGAGGTCCTCTCGCGGTACGGCCTCGTCGCCGCTCCGTACCCATTGTCGCCTTATGTCGCGTTCATGTCTCCTTACCGCACGGCAGCCCAAAACGGGCGCGCCGTGGGGCGCGCCCGGAGGGTTTTCCTTATGGGGAAAGGCGCGCCCTAGCCGGCTACTCGCTCGGCGATGTCGTCGCCCGCTTCGCGGGTGGAGCGCGCGGCCCAGGCGCCCTGGCGCTCGATGAGGTCGTCGGCGACGGCCTGCTCGACCTTGCGGGCCTCCTCGGTCAGGCCGAGGTGGTCCAGGAGCAGTGCGACGGAGAGGATCGTGGCGGTCGGGTCGGCCTTGCTCTGACCCGCGATGTCGGGGGCGCTGCCGTGAACGGGCTCGAACATGCTCGGGGCCGCGCCGGTCGGGTTGATGTTGCCGCTGGCGGCCAGCCCGATGCCACCGGCCACCGCCGCGCCCAGGTCGGTGATGATGTCGCCGAACAGGTTGTCGGTGACGATCACGTCGAAGCGCTCGGGCTGGCTGACGAAGAACATCGTGGCGGCGTCGACGTGGGAGTAGTCGACCTCGATGTCGGGGTACTCGGCGGCCACGGCGTCGACCGTACGCGACCAGAGGTCGCCCGCGTAGACCAGCACGTTGTTCTTGTGCACGAGGGTGAGCTTCTTGCGCGGGCGGCGGGCCGCCTGCTCGAACGCGTAGCGCACGACGCGCTCCACGCCGAACGCCGTGTTGAGGCTCTCCTGTGTCGCGACCTCGTGCGGCGTGCCCTTGCGGAGGACGCCGCCGGCGCCGGCGTACGGCCCCTCGGTGCCCTCCCGGACGACCAGCATGTCGATGTCCTCGGGCCGGGTGTCGGCGAGGGGCGTCTCGACGCCCGGGTAGAGCCGGACCGGCCGCAGGTTGACGAAGTGGTCGAGCTCGAACCGCAGGCGCAGCAGCAGGCCGCGCTCCAGCACGCCGCTCGGCACGCTCGGGTCGCCGACGGCTCCCAGCAGGATCGCGTCGTGCT
Source organism: Actinoallomurus liliacearum (assembly GCF_039542035.1). NCBI lineage: Bacteria > Bacillati > Actinomycetota > Actinomycetes > Streptosporangiales > Thermomonosporaceae > Actinoallomurus > Actinoallomurus liliacearum. The sequence goes on along the minus strand of NZ_BAABHJ010000012.1, from coordinate 293,194 downwards.
GCCGGATCTCCTCCAGCACGGAGTCGGGGAGCGTCTCGCCGGTCTTGTGCCAGCGGGCCGCGCCCAGGTCGTACGCCGTCTGCTCGATCTTCAGGCCGAGCGCGCCGAGGACCTTGAGCCCCTCGGCGACGACCTCGGGGCCGATGCCGTCGCCCGGAACGACGGCCAGCCGGATGCTGCGGGAAGCCATGCACGTACCTTAGCGGTTCGTCTCACCTCATGAGAACTCGTCTCAAACTATGGGCGATTCGCACGTCCTGGGACGTCGCCCGCGCCGGCGATGGCCCGGTCGAACACCAGCGCGCGGGCGGTCGCCAGCCCGGTCGCCAGCGCGCCCAGGACGACGGCGTCGTCGCCCAGCGGCGACACCTCGACGCGCGGCGCCCCCAGCGGGGTCATCGTCTCCAGCCGGTCGCGGACCTCGTCGAGGAGGACGTCGGCGCCGTGGCCGCCGATCCCGCCGCCGAGGACGATGAGCTCGGGGTCGAGCAGCGCGACCACGCCGGCCAGCGCGTGCGCGACGTGGTCGGCCTCCCGCGCCACCGCGCGCACCGCGACCGGATCGCCGTCGCGGGCCTCGTCGAAGACGCGCTTGGCGGTGATCTCGCCGGTGATGCCCAGCCGCCGCGCCGTGGCGACCACCGCGGGCGCGGAGGCGACCGACTCCAGCATGCCGTGCCGCCGGGAGTCCGCGGCCTGCGCGAGGGGGTCGGTCTCCCCCATCGGCAGGAACGCGATCTCCCCGGCCGCGCCGCGCGAGCCGCGGTAGAGCCGGCCGTCGACGATGATCCCCATCCCGATGCCGGTGCCGATCGACACGTAGACGAAGTGCCGCAGGTCGGCGCCGAGGCCGTAGCCCTGCTCGCCGAGCGCGGCCAGGGCGATGTCGTTCTCGATCGCGAACGGCGCGGGCAGCCGCTCGGCGAGCTTCGCGGTGACGCCCGGCTCGTTCCAGCCGGGAATGTTCGGGGCGAGGTGCAGGCGTTCGTTGTCCAGGTCGTACACGCCCGGCGTGCCGAGCACGATGTTGGTGATCTGCCCGCCGGACGCCGCGGCGAGGGTGTCGACGATCTCCGCGAGCTGGTCGATCAGCTCGCCCGCGTCGCCGGAGCGCGCGGAGACGTCCTCCCGTACGGCGATCTCCCCGCCGAGGTCGACCAGGGCGGCGCGCACCCACTGCCGGCCGACGTCCAGGCCGATCACCCAGCCGGCCTCGGGGCGGATCTCGTACAGCAGCGCGGCCCGCCCCGCGTTGCCGGTCCGGTGCCCCACCGGGCGCACGAGCGCCGCCCGCTCCAGGTCGGCGAGGGCCAGCGAGATCGTGGGCTTGGACAGTCCGGTCGCCTCGGCCAGCTGCGGTCGTGAGACCGGGCCGAGCAGGCGGATCCGTTCGTACACGGCCCGCTCGTTCATGATGCGCAACACGCTCGTGGTGTTGGCCGTCTCCCCGCCGCTGGGCACCGTCATCCTCTCCCCGTAGGCTGCTGCACAGAGTCTCCCATGCCCCCTCGGGCTTGATTTGTTAGGGAGCCTCTCTTACATTCTCTGAGACGTCGCTCACCAGCGAGAAGGCGGAACACGCGCCACGAAAGGGAGTGGGGAGCCCATGTCGTCTCCCACAGCGCCGGGGTTCGAACGACGCCTCGGACTGTTCCAGGCCACCACCGTCAACATGACTCAGATGTGCGGCATCGGGCCGTTCCTCACCATCCCCGCCATGATCAGTGCCCTGCAGGGCCCGCAGGCCATGTTCGGCTGGCTGATCGGCGCGATCATCGTGGTCGCGGACGGCCTCGTGTGGGCCGAGCTCGGCGCGTCGATGCCCGGCGCCGGCGGCACGTACCTCTATCTCCGTGAGGCGTTCCAGTACCGCACGGGCCGGCTGATGCCGTTCCTCTTCGTGTGGTCGGCGGTGCTGTTCATCCCGTTGATCATGTCGACCGGGGCGATCGGCGTGGTGCAGTACGCCGGCTACCTGTGGCCCGCGCTCGTCCACGGCAACGGGCTGTCGGGCCTCGGCCACGTCTTCGCGGTCGGCGTGGTCGTGCTCGTCGTCCTGGCGCTGTACCGCCGGATCGGCGACATCGGCCGCCTGACCTCGGTCTTCTTCGTCGTCATGCTGGTCACGGTGCTCGGCGTGATCGTCGCGGCGTTCACCCACTTCCACGGCAGCGTGGCCTTCGGCTTCCCGCACGACGCGGGCTCGAAGTTCTTCAGCGGGCTCGGCGCGGGCCTGGTCATCGCGGTCTACGACTACCTCGGCTACAACACCAGCGCCTACCTCGGCGCGGAGGTGCGCGACCCGGGCCGCGTCATCCCGCGCTCGATCGTCTACGCGATCCTCGGCATCATGGGGCTGTACTTCCTGCTCCAGGTCGGCGTGCTCGGCGTCGTGCCGTGGCAGGAGGCCAAGGAGTCCAGCTCGGTCGCGTCACTGGTGTTGGAACGCTCTTGGGGCAAGGGCGTCGCCCAGGTGTTCACGATCGGCATCATCATCACGGGTTTCGCGTCCGTGTTCGCCGGGCTGCTCGGCGGCTCGCGGGTGCCGTTCAACGCGGCGCGCGACAAGGTGTTCCTGCCGTGGTTCGGGCGGCTGCACCCGCGCCTGCACTTCCCGACCGCCGGCCTGTACGCGATGGGCGTCATCACCGCGATCGGCTCGCTCTTCACCCTCACCGATGTGATCAGCATGCTCACGACGGCGTTCGTGCTCGTTCAGTCGGTGGCGCAGATCGTCGCGCTCACCGTGCTGCGGCGGCGTCAGCCGAACCTGCCCCGCCCCTACAAGATGTGGCTCTACCCGCTGCCGAGCATCGTCGCGCTGGCCGGCTGGATCTACATCTACCAGGCCGCCGGGCTCAAGCCGATCCTGCTCTCGCTGGGCTGGCTCGCCCTGGGCGTCGTCGCCTACCTGATCTGGGCCCGCGCCGAGGGGACCTGGCCGTTCGGGCCGAAGGAGATCCGGGAGTCCTTCGTCGAGGCCGCCGAGCCTCAGGGGCAGGCCGCCGCATGACGATGGGGGAAACGTCGGTCGGCGAGTTCGTGCTCGGGATCGACTTCGGGGGAACGAAGGTGGCGCTCGCGACGGCGAGCGTCACCGGAGACCGGCTGCGCGGCACCCGCCTGCCGACACGCGCGGCCGACGGCGCCAAGGAGGTGGTGCGCCGCGTTCTGGACGCGGCGCACGGCCTCATCGCCGAGACGCCCGGCCGCCTCGTCGCGGCCGGCGTGTCGACGTTCGGGGTGATCCGCGAGGGCCGGGTCCGTCTGGCGCCGAACGTGCCGGGCTGGGATGACCTGCCGCTGCCCGCCCTGCTCCGGGACGGGCTCGGCGTGCCGGCCGTGCGCGTCGACAACGACGTGAACGCCGCGGCCGCCGCGGAGCTGCGCTGGGGACGGCTCCAGGGCGCCGACGTGGGCCTCTACGTCAACTTCGGCACCGGGACCGGCGCGGCGCTCGTGGTCGGCGGCCGGGTGGTGCCCGGCACGCACGGCGCGGCCGGTGAGATCGGTTACCTGCTGCGCGACCCGGCCGAACCGGGGTACGCGGACGGGCGCGCGCCGCTGGAGGAGTACACCTCCGGGAGCGGCCTGGCCGCCCGCGGCTCCGCGCTGCTCGGCGAGCAGGTCACGGCCGAGGGGCTGTTCGCCCGGCGCGACGAGCCGGCGGTGGCGGCGCTGCTCGACGACGCCGCCGCGGCGATCGGGATGGCGGTCGCCAACCTGACGACCTTCCTCGACCCACAGCGCGTCGTCGTCGGCGGTGGGATGGCCGAGGCGTTCCTGCCGGCCGTACGGGCGGCGGTCGACCGGGCCGTGCCCTTCCCGCCGCCGGTCGAGGCCGCGCGCTTCGTCGACGACGCCGCGTTGATCGGTGCCGTCGCGCTCGGCCTCCAGGCGACCTGACGGAGCGACGCTCCGCCGCGGACACGAGTGCGGGCGCGTGCGGTTCCGTCGAGGACACAGGTACGGGTCCGTCGCGGACACGGGTACGGGCGCGTGCGGGTCCGTCGAGGCACCGCACGTGAGAAGGGCGAGGGCCTGTCTCGAAGTCCCCGTCCGTGGGAGGACGGTGGGGCTTTGAGATCAGACCCTAGCGACCGGCGGCGCCGCCGTTGTCGCGGCGGTCCAGCGCGGTCTGCACGGCTCTGGCCGCCTCTTCGGCGGCGTCGTCGGCGGGGGTCCAGGCGGAAGTGGCGTCCATGGGATTCGTCTCCGTGAAGATGGTCATCAGGGCGAACGGATCAGGTGGGACTCACGGCCAGCGGCGAACTCCGCGGCGGGTCGCCGGCCTGCCCGAAGATCAGGCCCCGCCGCGGCAGCGAATGATGAGTACGCAGCGCCGCATGACCTTCTCGACGCTACCCGCTGCGCCCCGCCCTGTCTCGGGTCGCGGCCAGGAATCTCACATCTCAAGACACGTTGCCGGGCGATCCCCTGCCACCTGCAGACTCTTCCGCCCCTCCCCTGACGATGGATCTCCCTTCTAAAGATCGACCCGGCGGCCCTGGTCGGCGCCGATCTCCTCGGCGATCGCGTCGACGAGCTCGGGGGCCAGCGCGGAGTCGACGGTCAGCGCGATCAGCGCCCGGCCGCCCTTCTCGTGCCGGCCCACCTGCATCCCGGCGATGTTGACGCCCGCGTCGCCGAGCAGGCGGCCCACCACGCCGACCATCCCGGGCCGGTCGGTGTAGGTGAAGAAGCCCATGTGCGCCGCCGGGGCGATCTCCATGGCGTAGCCGTTGACCTCGACGATCCGCTCCACGTGCCGCGGCCCGGTCAGCGTGCCGGACACCGAGACGACCGCGCCGTCGGGCATCGTGCCGCGGACCGCCAGGAGGTTGCGCCAGTCCGGGCTGTCCGCGCTGGTGGTCAGCGTCACCTCGACGCCGCGGGCGCGGGACAGGAGGGGCGCGTTGACGTACGTCACCGCCTCCTCGACGACGTCGGTGAACGCGCCCTTCAGCGCGGCCAGCTCCAGCACCTTCACGTCATGGGCGGTGATCTCCCCGCGTACGTCGACCTCGACGCGCACGGGCAGCCCGCCGGCGAGCGCGGTGAAGATCCGCCCGAGCTTCTCCGCGAGCGGCAGCGCCGGCTTGACGTCCTCCGCGACGACGCCGCCGCGTACGTTCACCGCGTCCGGCACGAACTCGCCGGCGAGCGCCAGCCGGACCGACCGCGCCACCTGCGTGCCGGCCTTCTCCTGCGCCTCGTGCGTGCTCGCCCCCAGGTGCGGGGTGACCACGAGGTTGTCGTGCTGGAAGAGGGGGCTGTCCGTGCACGGCTCGGTGCCGAACACGTCGAGGCCCGCGCCCGCGACACGCCCCTCCTTCAGCGCGAGGTCGAGGGCGTCCTCGTCGATGATGCCCCCGCGCGCGGCGTTGACGATCCGCACCGACGGCTTGACCAGCCGCAGCTCCCGGTCGCCGAGCAGGCCCAGCGTCTCGGGGGTCTTCGGCAGGTGCACGGTGATGAAGTCGCTGGCGCGCAGCAGTTCGTCGAGCGGGACGAGCCGCGCGCCGAACTGCGCCGCCTGGGCCGCCTGGACGTACGGGTCGTAGGCGATCACCTGCATGCCGAACGCGGCGAGCCGCTGCGCGACGAGCACGCCGATGCGGCCCAGCCCGAGCACGCCGAGCGTCTTGTCCTGCAGTTCGACGCCGGTGTAGGCGGCGCGCCGCCACTCGCCGCGCTTCAGCGAGGAGTGGGCCTGCGGGACGTTCCGGGCGGTGGCCAGCAGCAGCGCGATCGCGTGCTCGGCGGCGGTCACGATGTTGGAGGTCGGCGCGTTCACGACCATGACGCCGGCCCTGGTCGCCGCCTCGACGTCGACGTTGTCGAGGCCGACCCCTGCGCGGGCGACGACGCGGAGCCGGGGCGCGGCGGCGAACACCGGCGCGTCGACCGTCGTCGCGCTGCGGACGATCAGCGCGTCCGCGTCCGCCACCGCGGCGAGCAGCGCGCCGCGGTCGGCGCCGTCGACGTGGCGGATCTCGAAGTCCGGCTCCAGCAGCGCCAGACCCGCGGGCGAGAGCTGTTCGGCGATGAGGACCACCGGTCTTGTCATGAGACCTCCTTCGTCGGCCTCATGACCACGGTGCTGTGCCCGCTCGGTCACGGCACGACCCCCTACGTGTGGCTGCACGGCGTGGGGGCATGCGTCCGCCGGAGCGCGCGCGGCGTGACCTCGCCCTACACGATGGTAATTACAGGCGGTGAACACGCCAGTGGGATCGGGCCAATACCTGGTCCCGTGGCCAGGATCGGCCCATGGGGTACCCCCCACGCACTAGTGTCGGGCGTATGGCTAATGGAAACCCGAAGCTGGCCGACGTGCTCGCTCAGCGCGGTGAACCTGAGGAGATCCTGCGCTCGCTCGTCGACGGCGGGGTCCTCATCGTGACGAACCCCGACGGCTCGGTCCTGGTGGGGCAGCTCGAGGACGAGAGCGTCGCGCTCGCCGCCTTCACCCGCCCGGAGGCGTACAGCGAGAAGTCCGACAGTGAGGAGTTCCAGCACGCCGACGCGGCCCTGCTGCTGGAGATCGCCCGCAGCGGCGAGGTCCAGGCGATGGTGATCGACCCGGAGAGCGACGACGCCGCGCTCATCCCGTTCAGCGACATCCAGGGCTACCTCGTCACCCAGGGCATGGGCGTCGACGAGGACGTCGAGGTGGCGTTCCGCGCCAGCGAGCACGAGCTGGTCGCGCCCCTGAAGACGGGCGTCGCCGAGCGGCTGGCGGACTACCCCGCGGTCGAGCGGGTCTGGATCTCCGACGTCCGGATGCCGAGCGGCGTGGAGGGCATCATGCTGCACGTCGTGCTCTCCGAGGGCGCCGACCCGCAGCTGGCCAACGAGCTGCTGCAGGCGATCATGGAGAAGCTGCCGAGCAGCGACGTTCCCGTGTTCGCCCACGTCGCCGACGCCGAGAGCGAGGAGTTCCTCGCCGAGATGAACGCCGACGTCGTCCGGCGCTGACCGATCGCTCGCCGGGAGCAGGCCGCGGGGCCGCGCACGGGGTCCCGTCGGCGGCGCGGTCAGGCCACGCTGCGCATCGCGGTACGGGCCAGGACGGCGGTGACCGCGCCGGTGTCGGCGATGTACACGTGCGGCACGTCGACGAAGACCCGCATCGTCCCCGCGGGAAGGCCGACCGCCCCGGCCACTTCGAGCTGCACCGCGCGCAGCGGCAGGTAGTTCAGGTAGCTCGTGTAGGCGTTCTGCGAGCGGAACGTCGCGGTCATCGAGACGCGCGAGGACCGCACGCGGAACGCCAGGGCGGCGAGGCACGGCACGGCGTCCTGCCGCTCGCCGGGGACCGTCAGGGAGATCCATCCGCTCTTCGTCCACGGACGGGACCGCAGCAGCTCGATCACCCAGTCGATCTGGTCGACGCCGAGCGCGTCGCGCAGCCGCGCGCCGTAGCTGTACTTGAACGGCGGCACGACGTCCGTTCTGGTGAACTTCGCCGTGTAGCGGGCGACGGCCTCCGTGTCGCCGTACGCGCGGACGATCGGATCGTCCCAGCCGAGCGTCGCTATCTCGAACAGCCGGGGTGGCGCCTCGATGACCGGGCCGCGGTCGTCGAGGTCGGCCACCCCCGTCGTCCAGACGTGCCGCATGAGGCCGATCCACGCCTCTCCGCACGTGTGCCAGCGTTCCACCTCAGGACTCCACCGACGGGAAGCCGTACGGGTTGGCCGGGCCCTGGCGCCGCCGGGCCGCGCCGAGACGGACGTGGTAGATGAGGAACAGCAGCGTGGCGGTGACCGCGATCCAGATCGTCACGACGATCGCGGTCGGCCGCGCGCCCGACAGTCCGAGCAGCCCGATCGAGATGTACGCCGCGTCGACGACCGCGAGCCCGATGGCGGTGAGGCCGGAGCTCGACGTCGGCGCGAACGCCTCCGGGTAGGCGGGGTCCACCGGCAGGTTAGGCGCCCAGCCGACCTGGCTGAAGTGGTCGCGGAGCTCCTCGACGTACAGCAGCCGGAAGTTGTTGACCGCGCGCGCCGTGCGCAGGTGCCGGGACGTCGCCTCGATCAGGCGGAGGTACGGCAGGACGCCCATCGCCCCGAAGATCGCCGTGAGTGCGAAGACGTACGGCGGGATGCGATGCCAGGACGTCAGCGCGGCCGGGTCGAGGACCTTGGCGCTCGCCAGTGCGACGACCGCGGCGAACGGCGCGGCCAGCAGGCTCATCGCGAACCGGAGCATCTTCAGCCGCTCGTCCGAGGCTGCGAGGTAGACCTGGTAGATGCCGCCGAAGTCGGTGGCAAGGAGGGGAATGAAGTCGGTCGGGTCGATGTCGGCCCGGCGTACGTGAAGTTCGGTCTTGGGAGATCCTAAAGATGTCTTACGCATGAGCCCGTCCCGCTCTCGCGCCTCACGGCACGGCTCCGGGCAACCATGCCACCGGAGTCGAAACCGCCCATTTCGCCGCCCTCAGTATCCTCCTTCCCGCCACCGGTCTGCGCCGGAATCACGTTGAGGCGCGTCCTGAATCGGCATTCGTAGCACTGACTTACAAAGTGCTATTGACCACCCGCGAGGCTCCGGCGGTTGCCGAGTTTCGAACCCCTCGAACGACGTCGCCCCGGCGCGTGCGGAAGCACGCGCCGGGGCGAGGATCGGCCGTCGAGGCTCAGGCCGCGAGCTCAGTCCTGCAGCTCAGTCCTGGATCCAGGACATCATCGGGCGGAGCTTGGCGCCGGTCTGCTCGATCGGGGAGTTCTGCTCCTCCTCGCGGCGCTTGAGGAAGTTCGGCCGGCCGGCGTCGAACTCCTCCACGAGCTCCCGGGTGAAGGTGCCGTCCTGGATCTCCTTGAGGATCTTGCGCATCTCCTCGCGGGTCTGGTCGGTGATGATGCGCGGGCCGCGGGTGTAGTCACCGAACTCCGCGGTGTCCGAGATCGACCAGCGCATCTTGGACAGGCCGCCCTCGTACATGAGGTCGACGATCAGCTTCATCTCGTGCAGGCACTCGAAGTAGGCGGCCTCGGGCTGGTACCCGGCCTCGACGAGGGTCTGGAAGCCCGCCTTGATGAGCTCGGACACGCCGCCGCAGAGCACGGCCTGCTCGCCGAACAGGTCGGTCTCGGTCTCCTCGGTGAAGGTCGTCTTCAGCGCGCCCGGCCGGGTGCCGCCGATGGCCTTCGCGTAGGAGAGGGTGAGCGGCCAGGCGTTGCCGCTGGCGTCGCGCTCGACGGCGACGAGCACCGGCACGCCGCGGCCCTCGGTGTACTGGCGGCGCACGAGGTGGCCCGGGCCCTTGGGCGCGACCATGGCCACGTCGACGCCCTCCGGCGGCTCGATGAGGCCGTAGCGGATGTTCAGGCCGTGCCCGAAGAAGAGGGCGTCGCCCTCGACGAGCGACGGCGCGATCGCGTCGGCGTACACCTGCCGCTGCAGGTGGTCCGGGATCAGCACCATCGTGAGGTCGGCCTCCTCACAGGCCTCCTCGGGCGTGACGACGCGCAGGCCGTCGTTCTCGGCCTTCTCCCGGCTCTTGGAGTCCTTCGGCAGGCCGACGCGGACGTCCACACCGGAGTCGCGGAGCGACAGCGCGTGCGCGTGTCCCTGGCTGCCGTACCCGAGCACCGCGACGTGGCGGTCCTGGATGACGCTCAGGTCGGCGTCGTTGTCGTAGAAGATCTCAGCCACTTGCCTTTGCCTCTCTGAAATTCACGCGCTGCGCTCGATGGCGCGCAACGAGCGGTCGGTGATGGAGCGGGCGCCACGGCCGATGGCCACCATGCCCGACTGCACCAGTTCCTTGATACCGAAGGGCTCCAGGACCCTGATCAGGGCCTCCAGTTTGTCCCTGCTTCCCGTGGCCTCGACCGTGACCGCGTCCGTGGCCACGTCGACGACCTTCGCGCGGAAGAGCTGGACGGTCTCCAGGACCTGCGAGCGGGTCTCGGCGTCGGCGCGGACCTTTATCAGCACCAGCTCGCGCTGCACCGAGGCCGAGGAGTCCAGCTCGACGATCTTGATGACGTTGACCAGCTTGTTCAGCTGCTTGGTGACCTGCTCCAGTGGGAGCTCCTCGACGTTGACGACGATCGTCATCCGGGAGATGTCCGGATGCTCGGTCGTGCCGACGGCGAGGGAGTCGATGTTGAATCCACGCCGGGAGAACAGCGCGGCGACCCTGGCGAGGATGCCGGGCTTGTTCTCGACCAGCACCGAAAGCGTGTGCCTGCTCATCTCAGTCAGTCACCGTTCTCCCAGTCGGGCGCCATGTCCCGGGCGATCTTGATCTCGTCGTTGCCGGTGCCGGCCGCCACCATCGGCCAGACCATCGCGTCCTGGTGGACCACGAAGTCGATGACGACCGGGACGTCGTTGATCTCCATGGCCTTGGCGATCGTGGCGTCCACGTCGGCGGGGTTGTCGCAGCGCAGCCCGACGCAGCCGTACGCCTCCGCGAGCTTGACGAAGTCGGGGATCCGGCGGGACTGCAGGTCGGTGTTGGAGTAGCGCCCGTCGTAGAACAGGGTCTGCCACTGCCGGACCATGCCGAGGTTGCCGTTGTTGATGATCGCCACCTTGATCGGGATGCCCTCGATGGCGCAGGTGGCCAGCTCCTGGTTGGTCATCTGGAAGCAGCCGTCGCCGTCGATGGCCCAGACCGGCGTCTCGGGCCGGCCCTGCTTGGCGCCCATCGCGGCCGGCACGGCGAAGCCCATCGTGCCGAGGCCGCCGGAGTTGATGAACGACCCCGGGTTCTCGTAGCCGATGAACTGCGCGGTCCACATCTGGTGCTGGCCGACCCCGGCGATGTACAGCGCGTCCGGGCCGACGACCTTGCCGATGCGCTCGATGGCGTACTGCGGGGCGAGGCTGCCGTCCTCCGGCTGGTCGTAGCCCAGCGGATAGGTGTCGCGCCAGGCGTTGAGCTGGCGCCACCAGTCCTCGTAATCGCCCTTGCGGCCCGCGGCGTGCTCGGCGCGCACGGCGTTGACCAGGTCGGTGAGGACGTCACGGGCGTCCCCGACGATCGGCACGTCGGCGTGGCGGTTCTTGGAGATCTCGGCCGGGTCGATGTCGGCGTGCACGATCTTCGCGCCGGTGGCGAAGCTGTCCAGGTTGCCGGTGACCCGGTCGTCGAACCGCGCGCCCAGCGCGATCAGCAGGTCCGAGCGCTGCAGGGCGCCCACCGCGCCGACGCTGCCGTGCATGCCGGGCATGCCCATGTGCAGCGGGTGGCTGTCGGGCAGCGCGCCCTTGGCCATCAGTGTGGTCACCACCGGCGCGCCGGTCAGCTCGGCGAGGGCGCGCAGCTCCGCGGCGGCCCGCGCCTTCAGGACCCCGCCGCCGACGTACAGCACGGGTCGCTTCGCCTCGATCAGCAGGCGGGCGGCCTCCCGCACCTGCTTGGCGTGCGGCCGCGTCACCGGCCGGTAGCCGGGCAGCTGCATCGGCTGCGGCCAGACGAAGTCGACCTCGTTCTGCAGCGCGTCCTTGGAGATGTCGACGAGGACGGGACCCGGGCGGCCGGTCGAGGCGATGTGGAAGGCCTCGGCGATCGTCCGGCCGATCTCGGCCGGGTCGGTGACGAGGAAGTTGTGCTTGGTGATCGGCATCGTGATGCCGGAGATGTCCGCCTCCTGGAAGGCGTCCGTGCCGATCGCGCCGCTCGCGACCTGGCCGGTGATCGCGACGATCGGCACCGAGTCCATGTACGCGTCGGCGATCGGCGTCACGAGGTTCGTCGCCCCGGGACCGCTGGTCGCCATGCACACGCCCACCTTGCCGGTCGCCTGCGCGTACCCCTGAGCGGCGTGCCCGGCGCCCTGCTCGTGCCGTACAAGGATGTGGCGGATCTTCTGCGAGTCGAAGAGGGGGTCGTACGCGGGGAGGATGGCCCCGCCGGGGATCCCGAAGACGGTGTCGACGCCGACCTCCTCCAGGGCTCTGATGAGCGCCTGGGATCCGGTCATCCGTTCGGTCATCTGCTTCATCCTTGGTGGTCTTGAGCGCTGGGCTCTGCCCCTGGCGTGCCGTGCGGACGGTGCCGTCCGGGACGCGGTGCGCGGGGCCGGGGTTATGGCCAACAAAAAACCCCTCGCGCCGGATGGCGGTCGAGGGGAGCGCGCAAGCGATCTACTCGGTCAGCTTGCGCGCCGACCAAGTACGAGAATCAGGTTGCGGTTCATGGTGTCAACCATGGTGGGTTTCCCGGCCCGCGTCAAATCCCTGGACGGTATGTCTCAGTATACGAGATGAATGCGGTGGTTCGCCCACCGTGACCGCGCCCGCCGGAACCCGGCCGTCGGACGCGCCATCGACGCGTCCGACGGCCGGGACCGCGGTTCACGCCAGGGCCGACGCCCACTCGTCCACGGTGACCACGTCCGCCTGCCGGGGGAACACCTTCTCGGTGAGGACCCGGTGGACCTCGGGGTCCGGGTCGACGCAGCCGTCCGCCAGGACCGTGAGCCGGTAGTCGAGGTCGGCGGCCTGGCGGAGGGTGGACAGGACGACGCCGCTGGTGGCGATCCCGGTGAGGATCAGGTGGTCGATCCCGCGGGCGCGCAGGACGAGCTCGAGGTCGCTGCCGGCGAAGGCGCTGACCCGCCTCTTGGTGATCACGACCTCCTCCGGTCGCGGCTCGACGTCGGGGTGGATGGCCGCGCCGGGGTCCTCCGCGGTGAAGGCTCCCGGCGGCAGGGCCCCGAACGCCTTGTTGCGGTCGGTCGTCTCCGGGTGTCCGGAGCGGAAGCCGATGACGACGTGCATGACGGGGACGCCGGCGGTACGGGCCGCGTCGAGCGCGCGGGTGAGGCGCGGCAGGTAGTCGGCGTCCGGCACGCGGCTCACGATGCCGTGCTGGACGTCCATCACGAGCAGGGCGGCGTTCTTCATGGTGTCTTTTCCGTTTCCAGTTCCGAGATCAGGTCTGGCTGACGCCGGACCGAGGTGAGAGGTCGTCCTTGTCGGTACCGGCCCTGCGCAGCGAGCGGTCGAGCACGGTGATCAGGAGGAACACGCCCCCGACCGCGAGCATGAACCAGGCCAGATGGTGCAGCCCGCCCGTGTCGGCGCGGCGGGAGAAGAAGGCGCCGGAGGCGGCGGAGGAGACCATCGCGCCGAGGTACATGAAGGTGCGCAGCAGCCCGGCGGACGAGCCGATCCGCGCCGGGTCGGCCTGGTAGTACACCGAGTTCTGCAGGGCGAGGCTGTTCAGCCCCTGCGGGACGCCGCAGACGATCGCGACGGCGACGAGCAGCCACACCGCGCTGCCCCGGTGGAGCGGCAGGAGCAGGGCGCAGGCGGCGACCTGGCCGGCCGCGCCCACGAGGAGCTTGCCGCGGATCTCCTTGTGGCGTCCGGTCAGGGAGGAGACGACGATGCCGGTCAGGAACATCGGCAACAGCGCGAGCCCGGCCTGCGAGGCGGACAGCCCGCGTCCGTCCTCCAGCCACTGCGTGTAGCCGTACAGGAAGGAGTACGACACGACGTAGGCGAGGAGCGCGCGGAGGTAGGTCAGCAGCAGGGGAACGTTACCCCCCAGCACCCCGAGATCGATGAACGGCTCGGCCGCGCGCGACTCCCGGAACGCGAACCCGGCCGCCGCCGCGACGGCGAGCGCCGGGAGGTACCAGTGACCGGCTTTCGGGCTCATCAGGAACAGCAGCAGCGCGACGAGCGTCGCGGCGAACAGGACCATGCCCGACAGGTCCAGCCTCGCCATCGGCCGCCCTTGCCCGGTCCGCTCGGGCAGGGGTGTCCTCGGCAGGCGCCACATGCCCATGATCAGACCGGCCGCCGCGAGCGGGATGTTGACGGCGAGGGTCGCCCGCCAGCCGCCCACCGCGATCAGCAGCCCGCCCAGGGTGGGGCCGACGACGGCGATGGTCTGGGTGCTGACCGCGATCACGGTCAGTACGCCGGCGGGGCTTCCCCTGCCGGTGCGTTCGGCCTCGCTGCGGATGAGGTACATCGCGGCGGGGTAGCCCGCGCAGGTCCCGAACCCGAGCAGCACCCGCGCGACCACGAGCACGCCCAGGTTCGGGGCGAGGACGCCGACCAGTCCGGCGACCCCGACCAGGGTGGTGCCGGCGAGGAACAGCCGGCGCGGCCCGTACAGGTCGATCAGCCGCCCGACCACGGGCTGCCCGATCGAGGTGGCGAGATAGAGCGCGGAGACCAGCCAGGCCGTCTGGGACGGCGGCGCCCCGAACGCGGCGCCGATCGGCACCAGCGCGACCGAGACGATCGAGGAGTTGACCGGGTTGAGGATCGACCCGAGGATCATCGGGGCGAGCAGCCTGCGGTCGAACGCGTCGCGCGGGCCGCTCCCGCCACCGGCGCTCCCCGAGCGGTCGACTTCCGTATCGCTCGGGGATCCTCCTTCGTCGGAGGGGCGACCCGTGAGGGCTGTGCCTTCGATTCCCTCGCTTCGCTCGGTCATTGGCGCGTGAGCCGGTCCAGCAGGGCCAGCGCCTCGATCACGGTCTGCCGTTCGTCCTCGGTGTAGTGGTCCTGGAGGGAACGGGCCAGCCACTCCTCGCCCGCGCGCCGCTTGTCCTCCAGGTACACCTGGCCGGCCTCGCTCACCGAGAGCAACTGCCGGCGGCCGTCGCCCGGGTCCGGCCGGCGCTGGACCAGGCCGCGCTCCACCAGCACCGCCAGCGTGGCGGCCATCGACTGCGGCCGGACGCGCTCGGCGGCGGCCAGGTCGCTCGTCGACGCCGGCCCTTCTTTGCTGATCCTGCTCAGCACGGACGTCTGGGACGGAGTGAGCCCCTCCGTGTCGTAGGTCTCCCTGAACCGGCGGCGCAGGCGGCCGACCACCACGCGGACCTCGCGCGCCGCGCGGACGGCCGATTCGGAGACGACCGAATCGATCTCTGTCATGCCGACCACGTTAGAACCTTCAGTCCAAACTGTCCAGTTTGAACTGAACAGTGCGAACTGCCCGTTCACCGCGCGATGAGTTAGTTGACACGTCACCTATTCGCGCGTACGTTAATTGAAAGTTGAACGACCCGCACCGGGTCGACTTCGGAACAGGAGAGAACCATGGGGCAGCTCGACGGAAAGACCGTCGTCGTCACGGGCGGCACCAGCGGCATCGGACTGGCCGCGGCCCGCCGGTTCGCGCAGGAGGGCGCCCGCGTCATCATCACCGGGCGCCGCAAGGAGGCCCTGGACGAGGCCGCCGCCGCCATCGGCGGGCCGGTGACCACGGTCCAGGCCGACAGCGCCGACCTGGCGGACCTGGACCGCCTCTACGCGACCATCGCCGACCAGGGACTGCGCATCGACGTCCTGTTCGCCAACGCCGGCGGCGGTGAGTTCGCGACGCTCGAACAGGTCACCGAGGAGCACTTCGACGCGACGTTCGACACGAACGTCAAGGGTGTGCTGTTCACCGTCCAGAAGGCGCTGCCGCTGCTGAACGACGGCGCGTCGGTGATCCTGACCGGCTCCATCGCGGCGACGGCGGGCAGCGAGGCGTTCGGCGTCTACGGCGCTTCCAAGGCGGCGGTGCGGTCCTTCGCCCGCACCTGGGCCAACGAGCTCAAGAGCCGCGGCATCCGCGTCAACACCATCGCCCCGGGCCCGATCCAGACTCCCGGCATCGACGGGCTCGCCCCCGACGATGAGCAGGCCGCGCAGCTTCGGGGCTACCTGGCGAGCACCGTGCCCCTGGGGCGCATGGGCCGGCCGGAGGAGGTCGCCTCCGTCGCCGTCTTCCTCGCCTCGTCCGAGAGCAGCTTCGTCACCGGCACCGAGCTCTACGTCGACGGCGGCGCCGCCCAGGTCTGACCGCGGCGGCCGGGCCGGCCGACATCCGGCCCGCCCGGCCCGCGCCGCGGCCCGCATGACGCTCGCGGGGCCCGGTGATGGACGCCTACCCCGGAAGCAGTGCGTGACACGTCAACTTCCCCGTACGGTGGGCTCCATGAGTGCAGAAACCCGCTGGCTGACGATGACCGAGGAACGAGCGTGGCGCGGCCTGTTGCGGATGCACGATCTGCTGGTCAACCGGGCCGGCCGGTCGATGCAGGAGGGATTCGGGCTGTCCGCCACCGACTACACGGTTCTGGCCGAGCTGACCCGGGCGCCCGACGGCCGGCTGCGCATCCAGGAGCTCGCTCAGCTCCTGGGATGGGAGAAGAGCAGAGTGTCGCACCACCTCGCCCGCATGGTGAAGCGCGGTCTGGTCACCCGCGAGGAATGCGCGGACGACCGGCGTGGGGCGTTCGTGGTCGTCACCCCCGCGGGCCGATCGGCGATCACCGCCGCCGCACCGCGTCACGTGGAGGACGTCCGGCGTTACTTCCTGGACCATCTCACGCCCGGCCAGGTCACCCTGCTCGCGGAGATCGCCGACCTGGTCATCGAGAAGAACGACGAGGATCACTGACGACCCGTCGACGCGGCTACGCGGGTCCGATGTCGAGCACGGCCTTGCCCCGGACGCGACGGGCGAGGAGCGCCTCGGCGGCCTCCCGAGCGCGGTCCCAGGAGCCGCGCCAGCCGATCTGCGGGTCGAGCGCACCCTGGGCGAGGAGATCGACCAGGTAGGCGAGGTCGGGGCCGAACGCCTCCCGGCCGACGTTGAAGGGCTCCAGCCGCTTCCGCCCGCCGGCCAGACGCTCCTGTTCGAAGTCGATGGTCGTCGGCTCGCGGGAGGCCATGCCGATGCTCTGCGCGCATCCGCCGGGCTCTACCAGGCCGAACGCCTCGGCGAGGAGCGCGCCGCCCACGTTCTCCAGCACCCCGAAGACCGGCGCGGTGACGTCCCGCAGGTCGGTCACGACCTCATCGGCGCCGAGCTCGCGCAGTCCCGCGGCGCGGTCGGGTCCGCCCACGGCCGCGATGACGTACGCGCCGGCGCGGGCGGCGAGCTGGACGGCGAACCGGCCGACGCCGCCCGACGCCCCGGTGACGAGCACCCGGCGGCCGACCACCGGGCCGATCGCCCGCAGCGCCCGCAGCGCGGTGACGCCCGCGGCCGGGAGCGCGCTCGCGGCCCCGAGGTCGACGGCGTCGGGGACGACGGCGAGGTCCGCCGTGTCGGCGGCGCGCAGCTCGGCCCAGGCGCCCGCATCCCAGCCGAAGCTCGCGACACGGGTGCCGGACGGCGGGCCGGAGCCGTCGGCCGCCGCCTCGGCCACCACCCCGGCGGCGTCCATTCCCGGAACGCTCCCCGGCCGGCCCCGGTCGGCCAGGAACCCGACGTCCACGAAGTTGAGCGAGGCGGCGCGGACCTCGATCAGCGCCTGATCCCGGCGCGGGACGGGGTCCGGGACGGTCCTCAGGCTCAGGCCGGCCGGCGCCTCGGGATCATGAACAACGGCTCGCATGTCACTCCTGCTCGAACAGGGGGCGGTGCCCCCGGTGTCGCCACGCGGCCCAACGGCCGCGCCCTCGCCTCCAGGGTTCCGGAGGATCCCCCCGGCCGTCCAAGACCTGCTGTCATAACCTCTGGCTATGGATGTCCACCTGCGGGATCTGCGGTACTTCGTCGCCGTCGCGGAGGAGCTCAGCTTCACCCGGGCCGCGACCGAGCGGCTCTTCATCTCCCAGCCGGCGCTGAGCAAGCAGATCCACCGCCTGGAGCTGGAGCTCAGGACTCCGCTCTTCGTACGGGACCGGCGGTCGGTCGCGCTGACCCCGGCGGGCAGCGCCCTGCTGCCCCATGCCCGGCGGCTCATCGAGGAGTGGGAGCAGGCCCGGAACACGGTGGCCGACGCCGCGTCCGCGCAGGAGGCCGTCCTGACGGTGGGCTTCCAGACGAGCATCGGCCGCGGGCTGATCCCCGCCGTGCGGGCGACGATGGCCCGCCTCCTGCCCGGGTGGCGCCTGCGGTTCCGCCAGGTCGCCTGGTCCGACCCCACGGCCGGACTGGCGAACGGCGGCGTCGACGTCGCCGTCGCGTGGCTGCCGGTGCCCGAGGACGCCTTCGCCTGGAAGGTGATCACCCGGGAGGACCGGTGGGTCGCGCTGCCGCCCGGTCACCGGCTGGCGGCGCTGCGGGTCGTGCCGTTCGCGGACCTCGTCGACGAGCCGTTCATCGCCCTCCCGCCCGAGGCCGGGGCGCTGCGCGGGTTCTGGCTAGCCGAGGACCACCGCGCGACGCCGCCCCGGGTCACCGCGGCCGTGGAGACCGCCGACGAGACGTTCGAGGCGGTCGCGTCCGGTCTCGGCGTCGTGCTGCTCGCGGCGGGCAACGCCGAGATCCACCGCCGCGACGACATCGTCTACCGGCCGGTCAGCGGCCTGTCCCCCGGCGAGCTCGCCGTCGTCTGGCGGGCCGGCGACTACCGGGAGGCCGTGCGCGTCTTCGCCGAGGCCTGCTGTCTCTGCGCCGCGCCCGCGACACCCGCCGGGTCGTGACCCTCGGCGCCCTGGACGGGAGGCTCCTCCCCCGCGCGCCACGGCAGGAGCAACGAGGTCGCGATCAGTAGGACGCCCGCCGTGGCGATGGCGGTCCGGGCGCTCGTCAGGCCGGCCAGAACGCCCCACAGGGCGGTCGCCCCCGCGGTGGCCGTACGGGAGCCGGCACGCCAGGTGGTGAGGACGCGGGCCAGCTTGTCGTCGGCGGTCCGTTCGAGACGGCGCGTGGCCATGACGGGGTTGTACACCCCCATGCACGTGATGATCCCCAGTTCCGTCGCCATCACGACGAGGAGGCCGGCCGTGCCCGGCCCGGTGAAGGAGAGTCCGACGAGCCAGACGGCCCTCGCGACGCCGAAGCCGAGCAGGATCCTCCGCTGGCCGTACCGGCGGGTCAGCGGCACGGCCAGCCTGGCGCCCAGGATGCCGCCCAGGCAGGGCACGCCGAACGCGAGCCCGTACTCCAGCGTGCTGAACCTCAGGTCGTGCAGCATGAGGTACATCAGCAGCGGGGCCGTCGCCATGATCAGCGCCCCGACGAGCGCGTTGTTGGCGAACAACAGCCGCAGTTCCCGGTCGGCGGCGATCGCCCGCCAGCCCTCCCCGATCTCGGCCAGGCGCGACCCGCTCCCCGTCCGGGCGGGAGGCGCGGGCTCGGACTTGGAGATGGTGCGGATCCCCAGCGCCGACAGCAGGTAGCTGACCGCGTCGAGGACGACCGTCACGACGGGTCCGAGCACTCCGATGAGCGCCCCGCCCGCCGGAGGACCGATGGCCGTCGAGACCCACGAGACGGTCTCGAAGCGGCGGTTGGCCTCCAGCAGGTCCCGTCTGGGCACCAGCGCCTTGAGGTTCGCGCCGGCGGCCGCGGTGAAGACGATGTCGGCCACGGCGACGACCACGGCCACGCACACCAGCTGAAGGTAGGACAGCGTTCCCGTCGCGTACGCGATCGGCACGGTGAGGAGCGCGAGGAAACGGACCAGGTCGGCCCGGATCATCAGCCGCCGTTTCGGCCGGTACTCCACCCAGGGCCCCAGTGGGACCGCGAGCGCCGCCGCGGCCGCTCCGCCGGCCGCGGCGAGGAGGGACACCTGCGCGGCGCTCGCGTGGACGACCCGGACGGCGAGGATGGGCAAGGCGTCGAACGCGAACCATGTGCCCAGCGTGCTGACCGCGAAGGCGCGCCACAGCCACGCGAAGTCCCGTCCCAGCCCCTCGCCCCGTGCCATCCCGTACTCCCCTCGCCGCAGCCCCTCGCCGACCGCCAGCGATCCAACACCCGCGGACCGCCATGCCACAAACAACCGTGCGGGCGTCGGCAGAACCGGCGGTTGTACGCTCCGTTCGGTGAACATCGAAGCGGTCCGGGCGTTCGTCCTCATCGCCGAACACGGCCGGTTCCAGGACGCGGCCGCCGAGCTTCGCGTCACCCAGCAGGCCGTGTCGAAGCGGATCGCCGCGCTGGAGCGGTTCCTCGGCGTGCCGCTGTTCACCCGGGGCGGGCACGGAGCGGAGCTCACCGTGGACGGCCGCGCCTTCCTGCCGCACGCCAAGGCGGTGCTCCTGGCGGTGCGGGGCGCCGTCGAGTCCGTCCAGCCGGACCGGCGCGCCCTCCGCGTCGACGTTCTCAGGCGGCGCCTGGTCTCCGCCGATCTCGTGCTGGACTTTCACCGGCGCCATCCCGAGGTGGAGATCGACCTCGTCGATCTCGGCGGGGCGCAGGCGGCCTTCGACGCGCTCCTCGACGGCTCGATCGACGCGGCGTTCTGCTGTGTCCGCGACGCGAGCGCCCTGCCGGCCGTGATCTCCCATCGACGCGTCCACGACGAGCCGCTGGAACTGCTGGTGGGGCCCCGGCACCCGCTCGCCATCGCCCGCGAGATCCGCCTGGTCGACCTCGCGGCGTACCGGGTGTGGGTGCCCGGCATCGTCGTGGGCACCGAGTGGGGCGACTACTACGAGGCGATGGCCGAGGACTTCCGGATCGGCATCGACGCGACGGGGCCCGACTTCGGGATGGAGCACCTGCTCGACACCATCACCGACTCGGCGACCCTGACGACCTTCATCGGCCCCCGGATGCGCATCGCGTGGCCCCAGCGGCACGAGCTGCGGCGGATTCCGATCCGCCGCCCGACGCCCATCTACCCGTGGTCGCTGGCGTGGCACTCGGTCAATCGCCACCCCGCGCTGGGAACGCTGCGCGACCACCTGCCCGAGACGGCCGCGCCCACCTCGGGGCCCGATGCGTGGCTCCCGAAGTGGGCGCGGACCTGAGGACCGTTACCCGACCGGCTTGAGGTCGACGTCGTCCGCCTTGACGAAGTAGACCCGGTGGCCGAACTGGATCTCGTAGTACTTCAGCTTGCCCCTGACGACCGTCGAGCCCGAGCGGTCGAAGTTCTTCGCGTAGTAGTACTCCCCGCGCTCGGAGCCGACGACGGCGTACGCCTGTCCCGCGGCGAAGGTGTACTGCATGGGCGTGATGGTCTGGACGGGCACGCCGGCCGGGTAGGCCTCCGGCTCCGGGTAGGCGCGGCCGTAGACCGGGACCGACGTCGCGCCCGGCTTGGCCACGGCGACCAGGCCGCGGACGCCCACGGCCGTGCGCTGCTGCGCCGGGTTGTGGAACCACGCCTTCTGGCCGAGATACCAGATCGCCGTCCAGTCGCCCTGCCGGTCCGCCACGGCGTACTTCTGGCCGGTGGCCGCGCGGGCGCTGTGGTCGTACACGCTCATCGTCGCGGTCCCGCCGGTCGTCGGGTGCTTGCCGATGTCCTTGACCAGCGGCGCGTCGTCACTGGGCGCGGTGCGCAGCATGATCGAGCCGCCGCCGTGCGGCGGGCAGAGCGCCGACGGGTTCTTGCTGTCGCAGCCGGTGTACGGCACGACGTTCTTGTCGTAGTCGGGGAGGATCATCACCTCGCCGGAGTTCTTGCCGGCGGTCGCGTGCAGCGGCCGGTGCAGCAGGTCGAAGTAGTGCGCCCAGTCCCAGTACGGGCCGGGGTCCTCGTGCATGCCCGACACGCCGCTCGGGGTGGTCCCCGGAACGTTGTCGTGACCGATGATGTGCGCCCGGTCCAGCGGGATCTGGAACCTCCGGGCGAGGTAGCGCACCAGCTCGGACGAGCTGCGGTACATCGCCTCGGTGAACCAGGTGCCGCCCTGGGCCAGGAAGCCCTCGTGCTCGATGCCGATGGACTTGGAGTTGATGTACCAGTTGCCGGCCTGCCAGCCGACGTCCTTGGCCTTGAGGTGCTGGGCCACGTGCCCGTCGGCGGACCGGACGGTGTAGTTCCAGCCCAGGTACGTCGGGTCCTGCACCATCTGGACGTCGTTGGGGTAGTAGCCCTCGGTGTCGTGGATGACGATGTAGTCGATCTTCTGGCTCTTCGGCCGGTCACCCAGGTCGTGGTTGCCGTAGTTCGTCTGGTCGTTCGGGTCCAGGAGCTGGTACGGCGCCGGGATCCACTCGCAGCCGAGGTCCTTCGGGCACTCGGTCTCGGGGTCGTTGGCGGCCTTGGCCTGGGTCCGTACGGCCGGGTCGGCGGCCAGGGCGACTCGCTGGCCGTCGTCGGTGGTCCGGGACGCGCCCGTACGGATCACGTCGTAGACCTGACCGGCGAACCAGTCGCC
This sequence comes from Actinoallomurus liliacearum, assembly GCF_039542035.1. Classification (NCBI taxonomy): domain Bacteria; kingdom Bacillati; phylum Actinomycetota; class Actinomycetes; order Streptosporangiales; family Thermomonosporaceae; genus Actinoallomurus; species Actinoallomurus liliacearum. Next base: position 271,195 of record NZ_BAABHJ010000012.1, on the reverse strand, counting down.
GCCGCCGTACCGGACCGTGGCCGCGTACCAGGCGGCCGGGTCGGCGCTGAGCGACCTGCCCAGGTCCCGCTGGTAACGCGCGAGCAGCGCGGCGCCGCCCCGGATGTTGGCGGCGGGGTCGGTGCGCAGCACGTTCGGCGAGTCCCCGGTGATCCGGGCCGCCTCCTGCAGCGTCTGGGCGGTCCGCGTGGCCCCGGCGGCCGCCGGGGCCGTGGGGTGCAGGGCCGGGCGCGCGGTGTCACCACGCGGATCTTCCTGGCCGCCTGCGAGGTGCTCGGCGCTCGGGACGAGCGTGCCGTCGACGAGGTGCATCGGCCCGAAGCCCCCGCTCGTGCTCGGCCGTCCCTGGTTCGCGTCCCAGCGGGACTCCAGGTACGACACGGCGAGCAGCAGGTTCTCGGGGACGTGGTAGGTCTGCGCCGCCTGGGCGTAGACCTGCTGACGGGTGGTGGGAGAAGGACCGGCGTGTTGCTGGGCATGGGCCTGTCCGGTTCCAAGACCGGCCAGGACCACGGTCGCCGCGACGAGGGTACGACCTCGCAGGCTCATCGGCAGCCTCCGCGCTACGGGGTGAAGTCGCCGTAACGATCTCAGAGGCTCCGCACGCAGACAAGAAGCTACGCGAACCGTGATCAGAACGAAGGATTTCTACCAGACCGCCGCCTCACCCTGCGGCGCCCCCCTTGCCGACGACGGCGTCAAGGTGGGCCGACAGGTCGTCGACCATGCGGCCGAACAGCCGGACGAGGTCCCGTTGGTCCTCGTCGGACCAGTCGGACAGGGCGTCGGCGAACCAGCCGTTCACCACCCGCAGGTAGCCGCTGATGCGCTCTCGGCCCGGTTCCGTAAGCGTAATGAGGCGGGCCCTCTGATCGTCGGGGTCGGCCAAACGCTCCACGAGCCCTTCCCGTTCGAGACCCTGCAGCTGCCTCGTGACATGCGGACCGACGACCTGCATGCGCGCCGCGATCTCCCCCACGCGCAAGGGCCGGTCGGCCATGTGGAGTACGAGCAGGATGGTCACGGCGGGCCGGTCGAGTGCCAGCCCCGCGGCCGCGGTGGCGTGCTCGAAGAGCTGTCCGCGGCTGAGCGTGGCACTGAGGCGTGTCATGCGAGGCAACAGCCCGGTCAACGCGTCGCTTTCGACCGTCATGCGCACTCTCCTTGATAGATACCTAACTTAGGTATATCTTTCTCTCATCGCCGCGAGCCCCCTCAGGGTCCCGCTTAACCATCAAAAGGATACCTAAGTTAGGCAGGGAGTGTCATGAACGAGCACAGCACCACCGAGGTTCTGATCATCGGCGCCGGGCCCACCGGCCTCACCCTGGCCTGCGACCTCGCCCGGCGGGGCACATCATTCCGCGTCATCGACGGAGCGGACCGGCCCAGCACCGCCTCCCGGGCCAAGACCATCCAGCCGCGCGCGCTCGAGGTCGCGGACGACCTGGGCGTCATCGACCGCGTCCTGGAGGAGGGAATCGTCCACGTCCCCACGCGCCACTACGACCGCGACCGTGTCGTCTCCGAGGCCGTGGAGGCCGCCGTGGGCATGACGGCGCCCGGCGTCCCGTACGCTCCGGTCTGGCTCTCCCAGCCGCGGTTCGAGGCGATCCTCCGGGACCGGCTGACCGACCTCGGCGGCACGGTGGAGTGGGGGGCCGCCGTGACCGGGCTCCGGCAGGACGACGACGGCGTGACCGTAGAGGTTCGGACGGCGGCGGGCACCGGCGAGATCCGCGCGCGATACGTCGTGGGGTGCGACGGGGGCCGCAGCACCGTGCGCCAGGAGATCGGCGTCGCGCTGGAGGGCACCTCCTACCCCGACCAGCGCTGGCACCTCGGGGACGTGCGCGTCGACGGCCTGGACCGGCACTGCCAGCACCTGTGGATGAGCCCCGAGCACGGGATCCTGTCCCTGTTCCCGTTGCCCGGCACCGACATCTGGCAGTTCCAGGCGTCGATCCCCGCCGACGAGGCCGAGCCCGCCGCACCATCGCTCGAGCTGTTCCGCCGGATCTTCGCCGAACGCGCGGGCGTCCCGGACGTCGAGCTTCAGGACGCGGACTGGCTCTCGCTCTACAAGATCAACGTCTGCCTGGCCGATCGATACCGCGTCGGCCGGGTCTTCCTCGCCGGGGACGCGGCGCACATCCACTCCCCCGCCGGTGGGCAGGGCATGAACACCGGGATCCAGGACGCCTACAACCTGGGCTGGAAGCTCGCGGCAGTCCTCGATGGCGCCGACGCCGCACTGCTGGACACCTACGAGCAGGAGCGGCGCCCCGTCGCGCAGGCCGTCCTGGGCGACAGCACCGCACGCCTGCACGCGGTGATGAGCGCCGCCGCCGACGGCGACGGCTCGACCGCCCAGCGAGGTCTCACCGGCGACTTCACCACCGGCCTCACCATCGCCTACCCGGACAGCCCGCTCTCCCACCACGCGCAGCACCGCGCCGACGGTGTACGAGCCGGCGACCGGGCGCCCGACGCGACCTGCCTGGACGCCGCGACGGGCGACCGGATCCGGCTGTTCGACCTGCTGCGCGGCCCGCACTGGACGCTGCTGTCCTTCGGCGACGCGCATCCGAAGTTCCGGAACACGGCCGCTTCGGGCGTTCCGCTGCGCACCTACCGGGTGACCACCGGCTCCACGGCGGCCCGTCCGGGCGCGGTCGTCGACGCCGACGGCCTCGCCCGCAAGATCTACGGCGTCGGCGAGGACGAACTCGTCCTGATCCGCCCGGACGGCTACGTGGCCACCCGTGTCCGGTCCGGGGAGAGCGCCGACGCCGTGCGCCGGGCCATGATGCTCCCGGCCCACCGCTCCTGACCGCCCGCGCGCTGCGGTCCGCCCGGCCCCGGAGGCCGGGCACGGCGTACAGGTCCGCCCAGATGGACGCCTCGCCGCGCGGGTCGGTCAGCCGGCGGAGAGCGCCGAGCCGTGCAGGGGGATGGACGCCTCGCCGCGCGGGTTGGTGCGCACGAGCGCCTCGACCCCCTGGGCCGCCATCGGGCGGGCGACCAGGAAGCCCTGACCGCGCGGGCAGCCCATCTCCTTGAGGAGTTCGAGCTGTTCGGGTCGCTCGATGCCCTCGGCCACGACGCTCAGCCCGAGATCACGGCCGACCCGGACGATCGTGCGGGTCAGGAGCGTCAGGGTCTCGTCCCGGCCGAGGCCGGCGACGAACGACGGGTCGATCTTGATCACGTCGACCGGCAACTGCCGGAGGAAGGCCAGCGAGGCGTAACCGGTGCCGAAGTCGTCGATGGCCAGCCGCACGCCGAGGTCGCGCAGCGCGGACAGCCGGGCGATCAGCTCGTCGCCGCCGTCGACCAGGACCTCCTCCTCGACCTCGAGGGTGAGCATCTCGGGGCACAGGCCGCTGTCGTCGAGCGCGGTCGCCACCGACTCGACGAACCGCGGCGCGGCGATCTCCCGGGGACGGAGGTTGATCGACAGCCCGATGTCCCAGCCGGACGCGCGCCAGCGGGCCACCTGGCAGCACGCCTCGCGCAGCACCCAGTTGCCGAGCGGGATCATCAGGCCCGACTCCTCGGCGGTGCCGATGAACTCCTCAGGCGGCACGAACTCCCCGTCGCGCCACCACCGCACCAGCGCCTCGACGCCCGTGACCCGCGACGTGCCGAGCTCGACGACCGGCTGGAACTCCACCGTGAACTGCTGCTCGGTGAGGGCGCGCTGCAGCTCGCCGCCGAGCTCGAGCCGGCGTACGACGTCGGCGTGCATCTTGGCGGCGAACACCTCGACCCGCCCCCCGCCGAGGTCCTTGGCCCGGGACAGCGCCACGTCGGCGTTGCGGATCAGTTCGAGGCCGCCGATGCCGTCCTCGGTGAAGGCGACGCCGACGCTGGCGGTGAGCACGATGCTGCGGTCGCCGACGCGGTACGGCTCGCTCGCCAGCGTCCGGACGATCCGCTCGCCGAGGTCGACGACGGTCTGCACCTCGGTGGCGCTCTCCACGAGCACGGCGAACTCGTCGCTCCCCCAGCGGGCCACGGTGTCGTCGGCCAGGACGCCGGCCCGCAACCGGCGGGCGGCCTGCGCCAGCACCTGGTCCCCGCCGGCGTGGCCGATCGAGTCGTTGACGGCGGTGAAACCGTCGAGGTCCACGAAGATCACCGCGACCGTGCCCTGGGAGCGGTCCACCACCTCGCGGGCGCGTTCTTCGAAGTAGGCGCGGTTCGGCAGGCCGGTGAGCCCGTCGTGGAACGTCAGATGGGTGACCTGCCGCTGCAGCGCGGCCTGCTCGCTGAAGTCCCGCACGGTGACCAGGAGCCGGTCCGCGGATCCGCCGCCCGACGAGCCGTACCGGCAGATCGTGGACTCGGTGGGCAGCCAGGTCCCGTCGGCGGCGCGGACCCGGCAGGCGAGGCGGACGACCTCGTCGCTCTTCTCGCGGAACAGCCGGCGGACCGCCGCCACCACCCTGGGCAGGTCCTCGGGGTGGATGACGTCGGTCACCGACCGGCCGAGCAGGTCCTCGGCCGTGTAGTGGTACGACGGCTGGGCCCCCGCGCTGACGTACTCGATGACGCCGTCGAGCCCGCAGATGACCACGACGTCGTTGATGCTCTCGGTGAGCGCCCGGAAGTGCTTCTCACTGGTCCGGGCGGCGTGCCGCAGCCGGTCGTTGTCGTGGACGAGCTCGCCGAGCCGGGCGAGGACGACGAGGACGGCGGAGCCGGCGATGATCGGGACGACCGGCCGAAGGCCGTGCGCGCCGGTCAGCGTGTGCCCGGCCACGAAGATCGCCGCGGCGGCGGCCGTGGCGCTCGGCGCGAGTCCGGGCCCGACCAGCCGTCGCCGGGTCGCCTCACCGTGGCCCCCGCGCAGGATCCACGGGGCCGCGCCGAGGAGGAGCAGTCCGGCCAGGTGCGCCAGGTCGGCGGTGGTGCCGTACGGTCCGCGGCCGTTGAGCCGGCCGACGACGTACAGGACGTCGGCCGCGGTGAGGATGGCCAGGGCGCCGTAGGCGACCATGGCCGAGCGGCGGTGCCCGCGCAGCGCGCCGACCGCCATCGGCAGCAGCCCGCAGACCAGCACGGCGTCCAGCAGTGGATAGCGGAGTTCGATGAGGAACTGCGCCCAGCCCTCCCCGGACATCCGGTAGAGCCGGTCGAACACCGCCACCCAGGCGACGACGAACAGCGCGCAGGCGCAGACGTACGTGTCGGCGAGGTAGCGCAGCCAGGGGCGGGCGCTGCGGGGCAGGCCTATGGGCATGACGAACCCCGCCGTCATCGTGCCCAGGGCGATCAGGAAGAACAGGTCCGCCGGGGAGACCGCCACCGCGGACCGGCTGAAGACGATCCGCGAGATCGCCTGGACCGCCGCGCCGGCGGACCAGGCCATCCCCGCCAGGCCGAACCAGCGCCAGGTGTCCCGGTCGACCTTCCCCGCGGGGGTCTGCGGCGTCCGCCGCATCGCGAACATGAGGGAGGTGGCCGCGGTCGCCGCCGCCCAGGCGCTGAGCCAGGCGCCGTCGATCCCCCGGCCGGCCAGGAAGGCGATCGCGTGGACGACGGCGAGCGCGAACACCGGGTAGAACGGCCGCGCGGCCGCCGGAATCCCCCAGCGTCGCCGCTCCGTCCGATCGCCGGTCATCACTTACTCGCTCTCTAAGTTTCTTGATCAGATTGTTCCGGAGCACAGCGCGCGCCGGGTACCGAACGCATGACTTTTCGGGCGACGGCACCAGGCCGTCTCAGGTGTGGCGTATACCTGCCTGTCGAATGCCGTGTCATCCGGTACGGGTGACGGCCCACGGGTGGGACGCCACCGGGTGGATCGCACCGAACGCGGACGCGTCGGGATCTCCGGCAGCGTCCACGCGGCGGTCACTCTGGTCAGCCTCGATACTCAATGTACGGTCCGTAGGTCACGGAGCGATTGAGGCTGGGCGTCCACCCGGCGACAACTCGCGACGTTGCGTAATCGGACACCGAGCGCTTCGGGGCGCTTTCACGCTGCGATCGCCCCCGATCGGCAAAGCCCCGGTCCGAATTCCGTTCGGAACGGCAAAACCACTGGACAGAAGCCTTTACCAGATTAGTAGGACCCAGTTATCACATTATGTAGAGGTTCGCCCCCTACGCGACGTTCCAGCTGTCGGCGCACCAAGGCGACGGCGCGCCGCCGCGAGGCCGGCGTCGAGCCCCCGACGTGCGGGGTGATGAAGACGCCCGGCGCGGACCAGAGGGGGTGACCGGCGGGCAGGGGCTCCGGGTCGGTGACGTCGAGCACGGCGCGCAGCCGCCCCCGGGACGCCTCCGCGACCAGCGCGTCGGTGTCGACCACGGGTCCGCGGGCAGCGTTCACGAGCAGGGCGCCGTCCTTCATCCGCGCGAGGAACCCCGCGTCGGCCAGACCGGTGGTCTCCGCGGTGAACGGCACGATCAGCACGACGACGTCGGCCTGAGGCAGCAGCTCCGGCAGCGCGCCCACCGGGTGGACGCCCTCTCGCGGCGTCCGGGCCACCCGGACGACCTCGGTCTCGAACGGGAGCAGACGCCGCTCGATCGCCGCGCCCACCGAGCCGTACCCGACGATCAGCACCGTGCGGTCGGCGAGCGCGTCGGTCATGTGCCAGTCCCAGCGGCCCTCCCGCTGGGCGGCCGCGAAGCGCGGGAAGTCGTGCTGCGCGGCGAGGATGGCCCCGACCGTCCACTCCGCGGTGCTCGCGTCGTGCACGCCCCGGCCGTTGCACAGCACGGCGCCGGGCGGAACGTGCGGCCGGAAGGCGTCCACGCCCGCGGTCTGAAGCTGGAGGACCTTCAGCCCGCGCATCCGGGCCAGGATCGTGCGGCTCTGCGGCGTCGGGACGAACGGCGGGACGTAGAACTCCACCTCGGCCGGATCACCGGGAAGATCGTCTCCGCCCGGGTAGACGTCGACCTCCGCTCCGGCGACGTCCGCCAGCGCCTCCGCCATCTCCTTGTCCGGGACCCAGACCTTCATCCTGCCGACCTCCTGACCGTCCAGATCGATCGTAGAGGCCGCTCCGGCGCGGCCGGATCCGGGCCGTCCCGCCGGAACCCGGCGGTCATCGCGCGAGCAGGTGCGCGGACGTGCTCTGGGTGGCGAGCGCGATGGCGCCCAGCGCCTCGGCGCGATCGCCGAGGCGGCCGGCGGTGACGGTGACCTCCTGGCCGATCGGCGGAGGCAGTTGCCGGGTGAGCATGTCGCGGACGCCCTCCAGCAGAGGCCGGCCGACCGCCGCGACCTCGCCGCCGATGACCACCCGCCGCGGTTCGAGCATGGCGCAGATGCCGACCAGGGCGCGGCCGACCATGCGTCCGGCGTCGGTGGTGACCCGCCGCGCACCGGGGTCGTCGGCCGCGAGGAGCGCCACGACGTCGGCGATGGTGGTGTCCGGTCCGCGCGTGTGCGTGAAGGCGGAGGTGAGCGCGCGCAGGCCGACCACCGTCTCGAGGCAGCCCCGGTTGCCGCATCGGCAGACGTACCCGCCGTCGAGGACGGGAATGTGCCCGAGCTCGCCGGCCGATCCGGTGGCCCCCTCATAGAGCTCGCCTCCCAGGATCAGCCCCGCGCCGACGCCGTCGGACAGCATCACGTAGATCAGGTCGTCCGCGCCCTGGCCGGCGCCGAAGGTCCATTCGGCGAGCGCGCCGAGGTTCGCGTCGTTGCCCACGTGCACGGGCAGGCCGACGCGCTCCCGGAGGCGCGCGGCGATGTCGACGCCGGTCCAGCCGGCCAGCACCGAGGAGGTCCGCAGCGTGCGCGACTGCGACTGCATCGGGGCGGAGACCGCGATCCCCATGCCGAAGACGCGGCCGGCGTCGTGCCCCACGGCCGCCACCAGGTCGAGCGCGGTGTCGGCGACATAGGCGAGCGCGTCGTCCGGCCGGTGGTCGACGTCGAGCTCCTGGTACCGCTCGCCGAGCACACCGCCGGACAGGTCGGCGAACAGCACCCGGATCCCGGCGTGGCGTAGGTGCACGCCGAGGACGCCGCCGCCCTCCGGATTGAGGGTGAGCGGGGTGGCGGGGCGGCCACCGCCGGGCGAGGCGCGGTGTTCGGCGCCGTCGGCCGTCTCGGTCAGGACGCCCTCGGCGAGCAGGTCCGCGACGAGGCTCGAGACGGTGGTGCGCGACAGGCCCGTGGCCCGGGCGATGCCGACTCTGCTGATCCGGCCGCGCCGCTGCACGGTCTCCACGACGAGCAGGCGATTCCGTGACCGCAGAGAGGTGAGTGACCCTGGAGCTTCCGGCATGCCGCCACCGTAGCGGTTCATCCGGACTCCGGATTAATAGTGGCCGTTGTCGGCCTTTTTTACTCCTTGACGCTGATAAACCGCCGTTTCTACAGTCCCGCCAAGTGTCAGCGACCAGCGCAAGGAACGGTCGTGACACAGGTGTGCGTCCTGGGAGTCCCCGTGAAGAGAAGACCACTCGCGCTGATCGCGACGGGAGCGGCGCTGTGCGCCGCCGTCGCGACCGGCATGCCCGCCGCGTCGGCGGACGACAGCACGCCGACGCCGATCTACCTCAACCCTCACTACTCGCCCGTCGAGCGTGCCGCGGACCTGGTCGGCCGTCTCACGCTGGCCGAGAAGGCCCAGCAGATGAACAGCAACATCGCGCCGGCGATCCCCCGGCTCGGTGTCGCGTCGTGGGGCTGGTGGAACGAGGCATCGCACGGCGTCGCCGCGATCACCAACAGCACGTCGAACCCGCCGCCCGCCACGAACACGACGTCCTACCCGGTCGACCTGGCGATGGGCAGCACCTGGAACCCCGACCTGGTCCACAAGGTCGCGAGCGCCATCGGTGACGAGGCCCGCGAGGTGATGCCGAACAACACCGAGAACCTCGACTTCTACTCCCCCACCGTCAACCTCGGCCGCGACCCTCGCTGGGGCCGCAACGACGAGACCTGGAGCGAGGACCCGACGCTGACCGCCGACCTCGCCGGCCAGTACGTCAACGGCCTGCAGGGCCAGGACGAGAACGGGAGGCTGCCGAAGTCGGCGAACGGCTACCTCAAGGCGGTGGCCACGCTCAAGCACTTCGCCGCCAACAACAGCGAGTTCAACCGCCGCACCGGCACGTCCGACATGGACCAGCGGACGCTGCGGGAGTACTACACGGCGCAGTTCCGCAACATCATCGAGAGCTCCAACCCCGGCTCGATCATGAGCTCCTACAACCGGGTCAACGGCGTCCCCGCCGCCGCGAGCGTCCAGCTGATGGACACGCTTGCCCGTCAGACGTGGGGCTTCGGCGGGTACTTCACCTCCGACTGCGACGCGGTGTACGAGATCCAGGGCGGCCACCACTGGCAGCCGCCGGGCGCGTCCGCCCCGCTGGACCAGTACGGCCGGACGGCCTACGCCATCACCGCGGGTGAGGATCTGGACTGCAACGGCGGCTACCACGACGCGTCCAACTACGGCAACACCGTCCCCGACGCGGTCGCCAAGCACATCACCACCCAGACCGGTGTCTTCAACGAGAACGACGTCGACGTCTCCCTCGTCCGACTGTTCTCCGCACGGATCCAGACCGGCGAGTTCGACCAGGAAGGCCGGGTGCCGTGGGTCCGCGACGCCCGCGCCCGCCTGGGCGGGACCACCTGGGTCAACTCCGACGCCAACAAGGCCGTCACCCAGACCCCGGAGCGGATCGCGCTCGCGCAGCAGGCCGCCGAGCAGAGCCTCGTGCTGCTGAAGAACTCCCCGGCCGCCGGCGCGAAGGACGGCCTGCTGCCGCTGAAGGTTCCCGCCAAGGGCTCCTACAAGGTCGCGGTCATGGGCGCCTACGCCAACCCGTCCCCGCTCTTCCTCGGCGGGTACGCCACCTACGAGGGCCCCTCCGGCGTCGCCAAGCAGGTCAACCCCTACCAGGGCATCAAGGCCGCGATCCAGAAGCTCAACCCGGACGCCACGGTCGACTACTACCCCGGCGTCACCGGCAGCACCCTGAACACGATCGACGACGCGTCCGTCGCGGCGGCCGACAAGTACGACGTGGTCGTCGTCATCGCGGGCACGAACTCCAGCAACTCACGTGAGGACGTCGATCGCACCACCCTGGCGCTGCCCGGCGCGCAGGCGTCGCTGATCAGCCAGGTCGCGGCGCGCAACCCGCACACCATCGCGTACATGGAGACCGTCGGTCAGATCGACACCAACAGCTTCCAGTCGCAGGTGCCCGCGATGCTGTGGAGCTCCTACAACGGGCAGGAGCAGGGTGCCGCGCTCGCCGACGTGCTGCTCGGCAACACCGACCCGAGCGGGCGGCTGCCGTTCACGTGGTACAAGGACCAGAGCCAGATCCCCGCGATCGGCGACTACGGCATCCGGCCCACGTCCACCAGCCACGGCCGCACCTACATGTACTTCAACGGGGACGTCACGTACCCGTTCGGGTACGGCCTGAGCTACACGAAGTTCACCTACTCGAACCTGAAGGTCGAGAAGAAGGTGGACGCGAACGGCACGGTCCACGCGACCGCGAAGGTCACCAACCACGGTGACACGCGGGGCACGACGGTGCCGCAGCTGTACGTGAGCACGCCGTTCGAGCCGGCCGCCAAGGAGCGCCCGGCCCAGCGGCTGGAGGCGTTCCAGAAGGTCGACGTGGGCCCGCACCGGAGCAAGACGGTCCGCCTGACGTTCCCGGCGTCCAAGCTCGCGTTCTTCGACGAGACGTCGAACCGCTACGTGGTCGACCCGGGCACGTACGAGCTGCGGCTCGGCGACTCCAGCGGGGACGTCGCGGCGAAGGCCGACATCAAGGTCGACGGCACGCTGAAGCCGTCGCCGTCGGTCGTCACCGCCAAGCCGGCCCAGGCCGGGGACACCGCCCAGGGCATCGTCCAGCGGGTGACCTTCGACAAGGGCACCACGATCGACCCGCAGCTCACGGTGTCGATGAAGGACGAGAGCGTCTACGGCTACGTCACCAAGGGCCAGAGCACGCCGCTGCCCGCGGGGGTGCGGGTGAGCTACCGCAGTGACGACCCCCGGGTGGTCAAGATCGAGGGCGACCGCGTCATTCGCACCGTCGGATCCGGCGTGGCGACCGTGACCGCGACCGTCCACTCCAATGAGGGGGCCGCCTCCACGACCTTCGTCGTCCGGGTTCCCTAGAGATCCTCGGTACGGCGGCGGCCCCGGACCCGTACGGGTCCGGGGCCGCCGTTCGTTGCCGTCCTGGCCGGTCGTGCCGTCAGCTCGTGAGCTTCTCGATGATCAGCTCGCGGGCCCGGCCGGCGTCGGCCTGACCGCGCGTCGCTTTCATGACCGCGCCGACCAGCGCGCCCGCCGCCGCGACCTTGCCGCCACGGATCTTGTCCGCGACGTCCGGGTTGGCGGCGATGACCTCGTCGATGACCGAGCCGAGCTGGCCCTCGTCGCTGACGACCTTCAGGCCGCGCTTCTCGACGACCTCGTCCGGCGTGCCCTCGCCGGCGAGCACGCCGTCGAAGACCTGCCGGGCCAGCTTGTCGTTGATGCTGCCCTCGGCGACGAGCGCGCTCACCCGCGCGACGTCGGCCGGGGTGACCGGCAGCGAGGCCAGCTCGACACTCTGCTCGGTGGCCCGCCGGGACAGCTCGTTCATCCACCACTTGCGGGCCGCGGCCGGCTCGGCGCCCGCGCGCACGGTGTCCTCGATCAGGTCGAGCGCGCCGGCGTTGACGATGTCCTGCAGCTCCTTGTCGGCGACGCCCCACTCGTCCTGCACCCGGCGGCGGCGGGCGGCGGGCAGCTCCGGAAGGCCGGCGCGCAGCTGCTCGACCCACTCGCGCGACGGTGCCATCGGCACCAGGTCGGGCTCGGGGAAGTAGCGGTAGTCCTGCGCCTCCTCCTTGCTGCGCCCGCTCGTCGTCGTGCCGGTGGCCTCCTGGAAGTGCCGGGTCTCCTGGATCACCTTGCCGCCCGCGTCCAGGACGCCGGCCTGCCGCTCGATCTCGAACCGGACGGCGCGCTCGACGGAGCGCAGCGAGTTGACGTTCTTGGTCTCGGTGCGGGTGCCCCACTCGGACGCGCCCTTGGGCATCAGCGAGACGTTCACGTCGCAGCGCATCGAGCCCTGCTCCATGCGCACGTCCGAGACGCCGACCGCGCGTACGAGCTCACGCAGTTCGGTGGCGTACGCCCGCGCGACCAGCGGCGCCTTGTCCCCCGTCGCGACGATCGGCTTGGTCACGATCTCGACGAGCGGGATGCCGGCCCGGTTGTAGTCGACGAGGGAGTGGTCGGCCCCGTGGATTCGGCCGGTGGCGCCGCCGACGTGCAGCGACTTGCCGGTGTCCTCCTCCATGTGGACCCGCTCGATCTCGATGCGGTACGTCTCCCCCTCGACCTCGACATCGAGGTAGCCGTCGACGCAGAGCGGCTCGTCGTACTGCGAGATCTGGAAGTCCTTCGGCATGTCCGGATAGAAGTAGTTCTTCCGGGCGAAGCGGCACCACTCGACGATCGAGCAGTTCAGCGCCAGGCCGATCTTGATGATGCCCTCGATCGCGGAGCGGTTCGTGACCGGCAGCGACCCGGGCAGGCCCAGGCAGACGGGACAGACCTGGGTGTTCGGCTCCGCGCCGAACTCGGTCGCGCACCCGCAGAACATCTTCGTCTTCGTGCCCAGCTCGATGTGGGTCTCGATGCCCAGCACCGGCTCATATCTCGCCAGCGCCTCGTCGTACGGCACGAGCGTTTCAGTGCTCATCGGTAGTTCAGTCCCTTCGGGCCCGATCAGAGTTCGGGGGCCTTGGCCAGGAGCGGGCCGCCCCAGCGGTCCTGCAGGGCACGCTCGACGGCGGCGCCGACGCGGTAGACCCGGTCGTCGGCGAGGACCGGCGCCATGATCTGCAGACCGACCGGCAGGGAGTCCTCGTCCGCCAGGCCGCACGGCACCGAGATCGCGGCGTTGCCGGCGAGGTTGGACGGGATCGTGCACAGGTCGGCGAGGTACATCGCCATCGGGTCGTCGGCGCGCTCGCCGATCGGGAACGCGGTCGTCGGCGTCGTCGGCGAGATCAGCACGTCCACCTGCTCGAACGCGGCGTCGAAGTCGCGTGCGATCAGCGTGCGGACCTGCTGGGCCTTGCCGTAGTAGGCGTCGTAGTAGCCGCTGGACAGGGCGTAGGTGCCGAGCATGATCCGGCGCTTGACCTCCGGCCCGAAGCCCGCGGCGCGGGTGAGCGCCATGACCTCCTCGGCCGAGCGGGTCTCGTCGTCGCCGACGCGCAGGCCGTAGCGCATGCCGTCGAACCGGGCCAGGTTGGACGAGCACTCCGACGGCGCGATCAGGTAGTACGCCGGCAGCGCGTAGGTGAAGTGCGGGCAGGACACCTCGACGACCTTGGCGCCGAGCGACTCGAGCAGCTCGACCGCCTCGTGGAACCGCGCCAGCACGCCCGGCTGGTAGCCCTCGCCGCCGAACTCCTTGACGACGCCGACCCGCAGGCCGGCGACCTCGGCGCGGCGCGCCGCCTCGACGACGGGCGGCACCGGCTGGTCGATCGAGGTGGAGTCCATCGGGTCGTGCCCGGAGAACGCCTCGTGCAGGAGCGCGGCGTCCAGCACCGTACGGGCCAGCGGGCCCGGCGTGTCGAGCGAGGACGCGAACGCGATCAGGCCGTACCGGGAGGAGCCGCCGTAGGTCGGCTTCATGCCGACGAGGCCGGTGACCGCGGCGGGCTGGCGGATCGAGCCGCCGGTGTCGGTACCGGTCGCCAGCGGCGCCTCGTACGCGGCGACGGCCGCGGAGGAGCCACCGGACGAGCCGCCGGGGATCGTATTCAGGTCCCACGGGTTGTGCGTGGCGCCGAACGCGCTGTTCTCCGTCGAGGAGCCCATCGCGAACTCGTCCATGTTGGTCTTGCCGAGGATGACCAGCCCGGCCTCGCGCAGCCGCCGCGTGACGGTCGCGTCGTACGGCGGGCGCCAGCCCTCCAGGATCTTGGAGGAGGCGGTCGTCGGCATGTCGGTGGTCGTGAAGACGTCCTTGTGCGCGATCGGCACTCCGGCCAGCGGGCCCAGCGCCTCCCCCGCCGCGCGGCGCTCGTCGACCGTGCGGGCCTGCGCGAGCGCGGTCTCCGGGTCGACGTGCAGGAACGCCTTGACGGAGCCCTCAACGGCGGCGATCCGGTCGAGGTGCGCCTGGGTGACCTCCACCGCCGACGCCTCGCCGGAGGAGATCAGCCCGGCCAGCTCGGCCGCGGTCTTCTTGATGATTTCCATGCTCACGCCTCCTCGTCGAGAATCCGCGGGACCTTGAAACGCTGCTCCTCGGCGGCGGGCGCGCCGGACAGCGCCTGGTCGGGCGTGAGCGAGGGCCGCACGTCGTCGGTGCGGAAGACGTTGGTCAGCGGCAGCGCGTGCGAGGTCGGCGGGATGTCCTCGGCGGCGACCTCCTGGACGCGCGCGACCGCGGAGATGATGTCATCGAGCTGGGTGGCGAGGTGATCGAGCTCGTCCTCGCGCAGCGCCAGCCGGGACAGCCGGGCGAGGTGCGCGACCTCATCGCGGGTGATGGCTCCGCCGCCGCGGGCCTGGCCCGCGGCGGCGGAGCCTTGGGCGGCGTGCTCGTTAAGCATGTCGAAACCGTTTCTGCGATCGATGGGTTCCCAGCCATCCTAGAGGGCGGCTGGAACCGGCCACGACCGGTTAACAAGCGGTTTACGCAGGCCTGGCGAAGAGGCGCGTCAGAGCGCGGCGCCCTCGGGCGCCTGGAGCTTCGTGACGTGCTCGCGCAGCCAGTCGGTCGCCTCCGCCGCGGTCATCGGCGGCTGGAAATGGTAGCCCTGGCCGGCGTCGCAGCCCAGGTTGCGCAGGAGGTGCTCGGTCTCGGGGTTCTCGACGCCCTCGGCGACCGAGCGCAGGCCGAGGGTGCGGGCCAGATCGATGATCGACCGGACGATGATGGCGTCGTCGCCCGCCTCGCGGAGCCGGCTGACGAAGGAGGCATCGATCTTGATCTCCTCGACCGGCAGGCTCTTCAGCCGGACGAGCGAGGAGTAGCCGGTGCCGAAGTCGTCCAGGCTGAGCGGGATGCCCAGTGCGGCGAGCGCCTGGACGGTGTCGGCGGCGTAGGCCGGTTCGTTCATCAGGATCCGCTCGGTGATCTCCAGTTGCAGCGCCTGCGGCGGCACCTCGTGCCGGAGCAGCCCGGCCGCGATCATCTCGGTGAGCGCCGAGTCGAGCAGGTCGCGGCCGGAGGCGTTGATGGCGACCTGGACACGCAGCCCGGCCTTCCACCAGCGCGCGACCTGGGTCAGCGCGGCGTCCACCACGAAGTCGGTGATGCCGCGCATGAGGTAGGTCTGCTCGGCGATCGGCAGGAACTGCTCCGGGGTCAGCAGGCCCTTCTGCGGGTGCCGCCAGCGCAGCAGCGCCTCCATACCGACCGGGCGGCCGTTGCCCAGGAACAGTTTGGGCTGGAAGAACAGCTCCAGCTCGCGACGGTCGATGGCGCGGCGCAGCTGCCCCTGCCGGCCGAGGCGTTCGGGCGAGTTGCGGTCCCGATCGGGTGAATAGATCTCCACCCCGGTGCGATTTTCCTTCGCCACGTACATCGCGACGTCGGCGCGCTGCAGCAGCAGTTCGAAGTCGGGCGCGTGGTCGGGGTGAAGCGCGATGCCGACGCTGGCCTCCAGGTCGAACGACATCCCGTCGAGGCGCACCGGTTCGTTCAGCGCGGCCCGGAGCCGCGCCGCGACCTCGCGGGCGCCGCGTGCGTCACGCACGGTGGGCAGCAGCACCGCGAACTCGTCGCCGCCGAGCCGCGCGACCAGGTCACCGGGCCGCACGCTGTGGGTGAGACGGTGCGCGACGAGCTGCAGGAGGCGGTCGCCGGTCGGGTGCCCGAGCGTGTCGTTGACCTCCTTGAATCGATCCAGGTCCAGAAGGAACAGGCCGACCCGCCGGGGCGGCTCGTGGTCCCGGCCCCGCGCGGTGAGGGCCCGCTCGGCCTCATGGCGCGCCTGTGCAAGCGCTTCCTCGGTGCGCATGATGAGGAGCTTGCGGTTGGGCAGGCCGGTGAGGCCGTCGTGCAGGGCCTGGTACTCGCGGCTGACCGACACCGAGGCGTTGATGTAGACCGCGATGAACGGCAGGACGAACAGCGGGACGAACGCCGCCGACCAGCTCATCACCACGACGACCAGCGGCGCCAGCCCGAGCAGCGCGCTGTGCACGAGGAGTTGCAGGCCGAGGTTCCAGCGCATGGTCTTGAGCACGGAGGTGCGCTCGTGCAGCGCGATCGCGGCGTTGACCAGCACGAGGTTGACCAGGAAGTACGCGACCCCGGCCAGCAGCGTGGTCGGCAGGTCGAGGGCGTGCGGCGTCCACGGGTCCGTCGGCGACGCCGTGACGCCGGACATCAGCAGCACCAGCCCGGCCGCGGCGAAGCTCAGGGTGTACTGCCCGACGTTGAAGGCGGTCCGGTGCAGGGCCCGCCGGCGCAGCATGCCGGTCGCCACCGTGGCGATGGCGTGCAGGAGCAGCGCGGTCGGCAGGCCGGCGTAGATGAGCGTGGCGAAGGTGAAGGTCGTGGAGACCGTCGCGCCGGTGGTCTCGGTGGAGCCCGGCGTGATGATCGGCTTGAGCTCGCCGGACACGATCAGCAACGCCAGGATCCAGAAGAGCGGGGCGCCGACCAGCGTCCGAAGGTCGCCGACGCTCAGGTAGGCGAGCGAGGTGGCAAGGGCCGCGACGCCGACCACCGTGACACAGACGACGTAGCTCCACAACGGAGAGCCACGCCGCGGGACCGTGTCCCGCGTGTTATTCGGGTCCTTCATCACGTCCTCGGGGGGTTACACCCAAACCTTGCGCTTTGGGGGGAGGCGATGGTGTTTGGACGGACACAAGTAGTGCTGAGGGGAGACTACGACGTCCGAGCAACTTCGCGGAACCGATTGCGCACGTTGCGTTACGCCTGCACCCGGCCGCCGAACCACCCCTCAGTAATCAATCGATACCGTACAGTATCGCCTCGC
This sequence comes from Actinoallomurus liliacearum, assembly GCF_039542035.1. Classification (NCBI taxonomy): domain Bacteria; kingdom Bacillati; phylum Actinomycetota; class Actinomycetes; order Streptosporangiales; family Thermomonosporaceae; genus Actinoallomurus; species Actinoallomurus liliacearum. The sequence continues at coordinate 254,202 of NZ_BAABHJ010000012.1, read as the reverse complement.
AGGTCAACATGACCAGATTCTGGGGACAATCACTCCTCTCCGACGGTCGCGATTTCCTTGGCCGCATCCGGCCCCTTCTCCAGCAGCACTTGGAAGCCCGCCTCGTCCAGCAACGGAACGCCCAGCTTGACCGCTTTGTCGTACTTCGACCCCGGGCTCTCCCCGTAGACGACGAACCCGGTCTTCTTCGACACCGAGCTGGACACCTTGCCGCCGAGATTCTGCACGGCCTCGGTCGCGGAGTCGCGGCTGAAGCCCTCCAGCGACCCGGTGATGACGACGGTCACGCCCTCCAGCGGCCGCGGGCCCGCCGCGGCGCCCTCGTCCTCCATCCGCACGCCCGCCCGGCGCCACTTCTCGACGATCTCGCGGTGCCAGTCGACGGCGAACCACTCCTTGACCGACGCGGCGATCGTCGGCCCGACGTCCTCGACCGCCGTCAGCTCCTCCTCCGACGCCTCGGCGATCCGGTCCAGCGAACGGAACTCCCGCGCCAGCGCCTGGGCGGCCGTCGGCCCGACGTGCCGGATCGACAGCGCGACCAGCACCCGCCACAGCGGCTGCTTCTTGGCCTTCTCCAGCTCCTCGAAGAGCTTCTCGACCGTCTTCTTCGGCTCACCGGACTTGTTCGCGAAGAAGGTGACGACCTTCTCCTCGCCCGTCTTCTCGTCGATCTTCGGAAGGCCGGTGCGCTGCTCGCGGACCACCGACTTGATCGGCAGCAGCTGCTCGACGGTCAGGTGGAACAGGTCGCCCTCGGTCCTGACCGGCGGGTCCGCCGGCTCCAGCGGCTGGGTGAGGGCGGTCGCCGCGACGTAGCCGAGCGCCTCGATGTCGAGCGCGCCCCGGCCGGCCACGAAGTAGAGCCGCTCCCGGAGCTGCGCCGGGCACTCCTTGGCGTTCGGGCAGCGGATGTCGACGTCGCCCTCCTTCTGCGCGCGCAGCTCGGTGCCGCACTCCGGGCACACGCTCGGCATGACGAACTCCCGCTCGGTGCCGTCCCGCAGACCGTCCACCGGGCCGACGATCTCCGGGATGACGTCGCCCGCCTTGCGCAGGACGACCATGTCGCCGATCCGCACGCCCTTGCGCTTGACCTCGTCGGCGTTGTGCAACGTGGCGTACGCGACCGTGGAGCCCGCCACCTTGATCGGCTCCATCACGCCGTACGGTGTCACCCGCCCGGTGCGCCCGACCCCGACCTTGATGTCGAGGAGCCGGGTGTTGACCTCCTCCGGCGGGTACTTGAACGCGATCGCCCAGCGCGGCCACCGGCTGGTCGAACCCAGCCGCCGCTGCAGCGCGAGCTGGTCGACCTTGACCACGACGCCGTCGATCTCGTACGCGGGCTCGTGCCGGTGCTCACCGTAGTACTCGATGAACTCCCGCACGTCGTCGAGGCCGTCGACGACCTTGTACCGGTCGCTGACCGGCAGGCCGAACGACCGCATGATCTCGTAGGAGTCCGACTGGCTGTCCGGCTGCTTGCCCCCGCGCCACGCGCCGAACCCGTGCACGATCATGCTCAGCGGACGCCGCGCCGTGACCCGCGGGTCCTTCTGCCGCAGCGAGCCGGCCGCGGCGTTGCGCGGGTTGGCGAACGGCGCCCTGCCCGCCTCGACCAGCCCCTCGTTCAGCTTCTCGAACGCTTCGACCGGCAGGTAGACCTCGCCGCGCACCTCCAGCAGCTCCGGAACGTCGTCGCCCTCGAGCTGGAGCGGCACGGCGTCGATCGTGCGGATGTTGTTGGTGACGTCCTCACCCGTACGCCCGTCGCCGCGCGTCGCGCCGCGTACGAGCCGGCCGTTCTCGTACGTCAGGTTGACCGCCAGCCCGTCGATCTTCAGCTCGCACAGGAAGTTGGCCACGGAGCCGACCTCCTTCTCCGCGCGGGTCAGCCACGCCGACAGGTCATCGGTGCTGAACGCGTTGTCCAGGCTCTGCATCCGCTCGAGGTGCTCGACCGTCGCGAAGTCGGTCGTGATCGGCGCGCCGACCTTCTGCGTCGGGGAGTCCGGCGTGACGAGCTCGGGGTGCTCGTCCTCGATCGCGCGGATCTCCCGCATCAGCCGGTCGTAGTCCGCGTCGCTGATCGTCGGGGAGTCGAGGACGTAATAGCGGTAGTTGGCCTCGTCGAGCTCCTGAGCCAGCTCCGCATGACGCTGCTGAACCGCGTCGGGTACGCCTGTCGCCACGTGTCTCTCCCTGCCTGCGACTGCCACTGCCTCTTAGTGTCTCGCGCGCCACCGACACTTCTGACCTGCGGCTCGGGGGGCTGACGCGGCTCCGCGCGCGGGCTTCGTCCGCCTCCGCGGCGCGCGCTCCCCTTAGAAGATCGCCTGGCCGAGCGCGACCAGGATCGCGGCGACGAAGCACAGCACCGTCGTGCCGGCGAGCACGGCGAACGACCAGCCGAGCAGGGGCAACAGTGTCCCCCAGGGACGCGGATTCGAGCGGATCGGCACGCCGGGCTCCAGCCGGACCCGCCTGGGGAGGACGCACAGCACCAGCAGCGCGAGAGCGGCGAGGCTCCCGATCCCGAAGACCCCTGCGAGACCCAATGCGGCGTTCGACAGGCCCGGCTGGGCGTACCCGCCGTCCGACCGCCGGCGCATCGTCATGGACCCGCCGACGTGGACTCGCGTGGCCGTGACGCGGACGACGTGGTCGACGGCCCCGCCCCTCGCCGGCACGAACGTCCCCGTGCAGTCCCGCCTGCTGCCGTAACCGGACGGGACGGTGTGACACTGTGCGGCGGTGAACGTTCCGGTCGTCCCGGCGAGCCCCGCCGCGTAGCGGAAGCCGTCGAACGGGAAGAGCATCAGTCGGCCCGCCAGGACGAGCACCCCGATCGCGACCAGCACACCCGCGACGCCGCGGAGCGCAGGCCCGGTGACCGAGCCCGCGCCGCGCTCCGGCCGTGCGGCAGTCCGCGCCGACCCGCCGTCGCGTCCCATGCCCTGTCCTCGCTCTCTTGGGACGGGCACCCCGCGATCGGCTCCTTGGGCACGGTCGTCAAGCGTCCGGCGCCGTCAACCGGTCCGCTCGCCGTGGAGCTCCGTCGTGGCCTCCAGATAGGCGTCGGCGGCGCGCGCGAAATAGTCGAAGAGGACGGCCCGCTCCTGGGGCGAGTAGCCCTGGACGATGGCGCCGATCTTCTGACGGGCCGGAGCCAGAGCCTCGTCGAGACCGCCGGGGCCGGCGACGAGTTCGACGATGACCTTGCGGCGGTCGTCCGGGGCGGGGACGCGGCGCACGTAACCGGCCTGCTCCAGGCGGTCGATCAACCGGGTGGTGGGCCCCGTGGTCAGGCCGGTGCGGCGGCCGAGTTCGCCCGGGGTCATGGAGCCGCCCAGCTCCAGGATGTTCAGCGCGTACAGGTCGGTCGCGCCCAGGTCGACGGCCTTGGCGCTGGCCTGGCCGTGCAGCAGCACGGCGCTGAGATAGCGCCGGTAGACCGCTCCCGCGTCCTCGGATGTTGACACGTCCCATGCCCCTCTCTAATCTCTTCCTCAGAGAAGATAAATCTCCAGAGAAGTAAGTTCTCAAGAGAAGCTACCAGAGGGAGTTTGAACCATGGACTCTTCCGCCGCCGCCGTCGCCGCCGTCCTGAACCGTCTCACCGCCGCCTGGAACGCCGGCAACGGGCCCGCCTACGGCGCGGAGTTCACCGCCGACGCCACCTACATCACCTACGTCGGCACGCTCTACATCGGCGGCACGGAGATCGGCACCGCCCACCAGGCCCTGTTCGAGAGCTTCCTCAAGGGCACCCGGCTCGCCAGCGAGATCGTCGACATCCGCTTCACCGGCCCCGACACCGCCGTCGTCATCACCCGCGGCGACGTTCACAAGGGGCGGCGCCCCGGCAGGCTCCACAAGATCCAGACCTACACCCTGGTCCGTCAGGAGACCGGCGACTGGAAGGTCGCCGCCTTCCAGAACACCAAGCACAAGGCCCTCATGGAGGCCATCTCCTTCAAGGCCCGGCCCGCGACCAGGCCCGCCGCCTGACCACACCGCACCTGACCGGAAACCTGTCCCCCCGGACGCCGGGGCGATCTCGTCCTGAGGCCGGCAGCGCACTGCCACCCGCGCACGAGTCACCGCCGCCTGAGTATTCGCCCTCGTTTCGACGTCCGATCCTCTGGCGTTGCCTCCTCACTCGTCGCGGACGGCGAGGCGCCGGCGAGGCGCAGGATCGCGGTCAGGCCGTCGCCGGCTCCAGGCCAGTGGCGTTCGACCGCCTCCGGGCCGGCGTGGCGGATGACCGAGCGCAGCGCGAGGGCGACGATGATGGCGTCGTCGGCGTACCCGATGATCGGGATGAAGTCGGGTACCAGGTCGATCGGGAGCAGCAGGTAGGTCAACAGCAGCCACAGCCGGATTCGTACGCCGCGGGGCAGGGTGGGATCGGCGGCCAGGCGTTTGAGCAGGCGTATTAGGTCGGGCAGCATCCGCAGGGCTTCGCGCAGCGCCGTCAGGTCGAAGCGGCCCTTGGTGATCCACAGCGCGGCGATGACCACGAGCCACAGCGCCGCGAGCCCGGCCACGACCGCGATCACGATGTCCCAGACCATGATGGCCTCCTCAGTGCCGGCCGGTGAGGAGGCCGTGGACCTCTCGGACGGCATAGAACACCAGTACGTAGCCGGCGAGGGGATCGGCCCACCACCAGCCGGCCGCGGCGTTCAGAACCAGCCCGGTCAGAACCGCAGCGGCCAGGACCGCATCGACGAGCGTGACGTGGCCCTCCGCGGACAGGACCGGGTTGCCCAAGGCCGCGCCGGTGCGCGCCTTGCCGTAGGCGAGGGCGGCCATGACCACGGCGGTGACGGCGGTCCAGGCGATTCCGCCGGGGCTGTGCGCGGCCCGGTGCCCGGACGCCAGCGCCCAACTGGATTGGATCAGCAGATACACGGCCAAGCCGATGAACGCGACGGCGATCAGGCGCAGAGCACGGCGCCGGCGATACTCACCGGTGCCGGACAGCTCCCACACCACCACCACCGAGGCACCGATCTCGATCAGTGAGTCCAGCCCGAACCCGGCCAATGCCACCGATCGGGCGGCGATGGCCGCGGCGGCCAGGACCGCGACGCCGGCCACGTTCCAGCCGAGCGTGAGGTACTCCAGCGCGAAACCGCGCCGCAGCAGACGGGCCAGGTCCGCGGGGATCGGCGGCGGCGCGTTCATGACCGGCAGTCTGCCAGCCGCGATCGCCACCGGAAATCGGCAGGCCCCGCGTCGTGAATCGGCCACCGCGTCGAAGGCCCGAAGCCTGTACCGCGCGGAACCTGCGAGGAGAATCGGAGAGCGCCGCGCGGGGGTACCCGTACGTTGAGGTCCGTGATCAATGCCAGAGGTGATCCGCGTGGTCGTCCGCATCACCCCGCACCGGGTGGTCGGCACCGCCGCCGACTGACCCGCGAGCCTCGACCGGCGCGATCGCCTGTCCCCGGCTGCACGAAAGACTCGGTAATCGCCGTCGCGAAGCGGGGCGAACGACGCCGAAATCGCCCCTCCCCCGCCGCCTTCACCGAGCTTTCCGGTCGGCGTCACGGCCGGGGAGGGGCGGTTGTGAGCGGCGGGCCGTCAGAAGATGAGCGCGAGCAGGTGGCCGAGAAGAGCGGACAGGGCGGCCAACACCAGGGACGCGCCGAACAACGGGACGAAGATGGACAACAGCGTTCCCCAGGGCGGGGGGTTCTGCCGCAGCCGCTTCAAGCCGCCGACCTTGATGTTCTTCGGCGCCACGCAGAGCACGACGAGCAGGAACGCGGCGAGGGCGACGATTCCGAAGGCGGTCGCGAGGTTCGTCCCGGCGTTCGCCGCACCCGGCCGGACGTACCCGCCATCGGTCTTGCGGCGCGCCGTGACGGGCTTGCCGACGTCGATCCGGGCGTCACGGACCCGAGCCGACCGGTCGACCGATCCGCCCTTGGCCGGCACGAACGTCCCCGTGCAGACGCGCGAGCCGTCCTTGCCGGATCCAGTGGCGTGGCACCGTACGGCCGTGAACGTGCCCTGGGTTCCGGACAGCCCGGACGAGTAGCGGAAGTCGTCCAGTGGGAAGGTCAGCAGCCAGCCCGCCAAGGCGAGGATTCCCACCGCGACGAGCACGCCGACCGAGACGAGCAACACGCTCAACGGAGACCCCGCCGTGGCGTGCCTGATCCGCTTCTCCCTGGTCGCGGGCCGCTTTCGCCGGGTGACGGGCCTGGTCGTCTTCCGCTCGCCCGCCGCGGCGCTCTTCTTCCGCTCCCCCGCCGCGGCGCTCTTCTTGCGCCCGCCTGCGGCAGTGCTCCTTTTCCGCCCGGCGGCGGGCCGGCTCTTCGGCCGCCCGGCGGCGGAGCCGCGCTTCTTCTCCCCGTCGGCGGGCTCTTCCTCGGCGTCCCGTACCGCTCGCGACGGCGCCATGGCAGCTACCTCTCCCTGTTCTGTTGTGATCCGGCCGAACCTTCGTCGTCTGAGACGCGCGGTCGGTTCCGCTCAGTCCTCGGCGGTCTCGGCCAGGACCCGCGCCGCCTCGCCGCAGTGCTTCAACGCGGCCCGTACGTAGCCGGGGCTCGCGCCGGCCAGGCCACAGGCGGGGGTGACGACGACGCCCTCGGCCAGGACCCGCGGGGAGAAGCCGAGACGCCGCCACAGCTCCTGGACGCGACCCAGCGACTGCTTCGGCGTTGGCAGGCGGGTGTCCGTGCCGGGAACGATGCCGAGGAGGAACCCGGTGCCCGCCTCGACGGCCTCGCCGATCGCGTCCTCGTCCGCGCCGCGCAGCGACGCGGCGTCGACCGAGATCGCCTTCGCGCCCGCGCCCCGCAGCAGGCCGTACGGGGTGCGCGGAGCGCAGGAGTGCACGATCGGGAAGGCGTCCGTCGCCTCGATCACCCGTCGCAGACCGTCCTCGGCCAGGGGGGCCTCGACGGCGGGGAGCCGGGAGAACCCGCTCGCGGTCGGCACGGTTCCGGCCAGGACGCCGGGCAGGCCCGGCTCGTCGAGTTGCAGCAGGATCGTCGCGCGCGGGAGCCTGCGGCGTACGTCGGCGACGTGCGCGGCGACGCCCTCGGCGAGCGAGGCGATCAGGTCGCGTACGGCCCCGGGGTCGCGGAGCGCTCGGTCGCCGTGCCTGAGCTCGATCGAGGCGGCGAGGGTCCACGGCCCGGTGACCTGGATCTTGAACGGTCCCTCGTACTCCCCCGCCTGCTCTTCCAGAGTGTCGAGGTCGCGGGCGAGCATGCTGTGGGCGCGGATCGTGTCCCGGCCCGGCCGGTCGGCGAACCTCCACCCCGACGGCTGCAGCGCGACGGCCAGTTCGACGAGCAGTCCGGCGGCACGTCCGATCATGTCCGCGCCCGGCCCGCGTGCGGGCAGCTCCGGGAGGTACGGCAGGTCGGGAAGCTGGTCGAGGACGATCCGCAGCGCCTCGGCGGGATCGTCGCCGGGGTGGGAACCGACGCCGGTCGCGGTCCCGATGGTCCACGGAAGATCAGGCACAGCAGAAGCCTAGAGCCTGAAGACTGGATCTTCGGCCGCCGCCGACCGCGCGTCAGGCGGGCAGCGGCTGGAGGAGGCGGGCGGGGGTGACCTCCTCGGTGTGGATGACGACGTCGAACCAGGTCCGCAGCGATCCGCCCGACATGGAGTAGGACGCGTCGTCCGCCGGGTCGTAGAACGGACCGATCAGCCGCGTCTTGGTGGCCGCGCCGAGCCGCCGGCGTACGGGCTCGGGCTGCGGCTCGCGCAGGTCCAGGACGTATCCCGCCCGGCCGGCGGCGGCCTCGCTGAGCACCGCGTCGACGAACTGCGCACTCGGCCGGGGAAGGGGCACGCCGATCGAGCCGTGCCCCACGGTGAGACCGATCGACCGGTAGTCCTGGCCCATTCGTTCCCGCAGGTGACCGCCCATGTTGCGATGGGTCTCAGGCGGTGCGGCCTGGGAGATCGTACGGGGGTCTCCGACGGCGGTGTGCGCCGTCCCTCCCCAGTACACGATCTTGTCGCCGGCGCGTTCCTGCCACCAGGCGACGCCCTCGGCCAGCGTCCGCTCGACCCCGGCGAGGCCGTCGAGCGGTGTCACGTCCTGCGCCGTCCGGTCCGGAGCCTCGGCGAAGCGCACCGGGTCGTCCGGGTGCCGGCGGTTGTACGACCTCATCCAGCGGACGACGTCAAGGATCTCCTCCGTCCGCCAGAACGCCCGCGCCCCGGCCAGCATCGCGCGCGGATCCCCGTCGCCGGTGGCGATGTAGGCGGCCAGCCCGAGCCGTACGGGGTCATCGCCTTCCAGGGCCAGCGACCGGAACCCTTCCTGCTCCACCAACAGCCGCAGGGTTCGGTGCGCGACGACCGACAGCTCCCGTGACATCCGCGTGGCGGCACCGAGGGCCACCACCTTGGCATCCCGAACCATCGGCGCGAGCGGCCGCAGGTCGTCCAGCGGCTCACCGGGCTCACCATGGACCAGTTCCACGGAATGCCCCGTGATCCACTCGGCCACCGTCGCCTCCGACATGCCACACCGCCTCTCGCCTCGAGTCGCCTCCGCCGCGGCTCCTCTCGGCACAGAGCCTGTTACGTGAACTGCGGTTGAGGTCAAGGGGAGACGACTTCCCGAATTCCCACCGGGCGATCCGGAACTTGCCCTATGGCGAAACGCGCGCACAGTCATAACCGTGCGGGCGGCAGACCCCCGCACGTGAAGTCTCACTGACAACTGGAGGAAACAATGTCCGACCCGAAGGACACCAACGGTTCCGAGCGGAACGACACCCAGAACAGCGGCCAGGAGGACGGCCAGAACGACGCGCCCCAGTCCTTCCTGTTCGAGAACGCGGACGGCTCCGTCACCTCGATGCGGATCCGCTGACCCACCAGCAGGCCCGGGCGGCATCGGCCGCCTAGCCTCCCCTACGACCGCCCTTCCCCGGCTTCCTGGGGAAGGGCGTTCTTCCTGTTGGCGATCACTTACAGGTACGGCAATCGGATGCAGATCATCTCCGGAGCGATGGCCCGCGCGCCGCTTCTTCTGTGACCGGCTCCTCTCCTAGTGCGCGGCCGACTCGATCGCCTGCTTCATCTCGATCGCGCCGCGTTCGACCCGGATCCGGATCTCGCGCTCGAGCGCGTGCGGCAGCACGTCGGTGGTCCAGATGAGCCGGCCCGCCCTGTCCCCCTCGGGGCGGACCTCGAAGGAGGCGTGATGGTGCTCGGTCGGCGGCCGCGCGCCCTCGGAGACGGAGTAGGCCAGGCGGCGCGCTCCGTCGTCGATGGCGACGATCAGCTCACGGATCACGTGCCCGTCGGGGAAGGTCAGGAACCGCTGGTCGCCCTCGATGCGGGTCCCGGCCACCCGGCCGGGCAGGAGGCGCTCGTGCACGGCGCCGACGTCGCGGATGACGTCCCAGATGTGGTCGGGAGACGCGTCGATGACGATCTCGTGGCGGATGGAGGCCACGCCGGCTCCTCGCGGTAAGAAGTACAGGTCGCGATCAAGGTAGTGCCTCGGCATGTTCGCGCCACCTCGGCACTGCCCTGCGGGCTTGACCTTGACGCTGCGTCAACCCTTCACTCTGGCGGTCATGAGCGTCCCACCGACAAGACCCGCGATCCACGTGCAGGGTCTGGAGAAGTCTTACAAGGAGCTACGTGTGCTGCGCGGCGTGGACTTCGACGTGGAGCGTGGCAGCGTTTTCGCCCTGCTCGGCTCGAACGGGGCGGGCAAGACCACGGTCATCAGGATCCTCTCCACGCTGCTGAAGGCGGACGCGGGCACGGTCGACGTCAACGGCTTCGACGTCGCCGCGCAGCCGGCCAAGGTGCGGGAGTCCTTCAACCTCACCGGACAGTTCGCCGCCGTGGACGAGATCCTCACCGGGCGGGAGAACCTCGTGCTGGTCGCGAAGCTGCGGCATCTCAAGAACCCCGGCGCAGTGGCGGACACCCTGCTGCGGCGTTTCGCGCTGACCGATGCGGCCACGCGGAAGGTGGCGACGTATTCGGGTGGCATGCGTCGCCGCCTCGACATCGCGATGAGCCTCATCGGCAACCCGCCGGTGATCTTCCTCGACGAGCCGACGACCGGGCTGGACCCGCAGGCGCGCGTCGAGGTGTGGCGGACCGTGAAGGAACTCGCCGAGTACGGCACGACGGTGCTGCTGACGACCCAGTATCTCGACGAGGCGGAAGAACTCGCGGACCGGATCGCGATCCTGCACAAGGGCCGGATCATCGTCAACGGCACCCTGGACGAGCTGCGGAGACTCCTGCCGCCCGCCAAGGTCGAATACGTCGAGAAGCAGCCCACTTTGGAGGATGTCTTCTTCGCCGTCGTCGGCGAGAACGGGAAGAACGACGAGAACGGCATCGCCGATCAGAGTGACGAAGACCGCAAGGCCACGCCGAAGGAGAAGGAAGAACGATGACCACACACTTCTTCGGCGACACCGCCGTCCTCACCGGGCGTTCCCTCAAGCACGTCACTCGCAGCGTGGACACCATCATCACCACCGCGATCGTCCCGGTGGCCATGATGCTGATGTTCGTCTACGTGTTCGGCGGCGCGATCCAGCACGGGTCGGGCACCTACGTGTCCTACATGCTGCCCGGCATCCTGCTCATCACGATCGCGTCGGGCATCTCCTACACCGCGTTCCGGCTGTTCACGGACATGCAGGCCGGCATCTTCGAGCGCTTCCAGTCCATGCCGATCGTCCGTTCCGGCGTGCTGTGGGCGCACGTGCTGACCTCGCTGATCGCCAACCTCATCTCGCTCGCGATCGTCGTCGGCGTCGCCTTCCTCATGGGCTTCCGCACCGGAGCGAACGTGGGAGCCTGGCTCGCGGTCGCCGGCATCCTGATCCTGTTCACCCTCGCGCTGACGTGGATCGCCGTCATCCCGGGCCTCACCGCGAGCAGCGTGTCCGGTGCGAGCGCGTTCTCCTACCCGCTCATCTTCCTGCCGTTCATCAGTTCCGCGTTCGTGCCCACCGACACGATGCCCGGCCCGGTGCGCTGGTTCGCCGACCACCAGCCGGTCACGCCGATCGTGAACACGATCCGCGACCTGTTCGCCCGGCACCCGGTCGGCGCCGACATCTGGACCGCCCTCGCCTGGTGCGTCGGCATCCTCGTCGTTGCCTACCTCGTCGCCGGCATCTCCTACCGTCGCAAAATCTCCTGAGGCGGCGTCGACCGGGTCCGCGCGAGTCGAGGCAGGATCACAGCATGCTGACGATCGGTCAACTGGCGGCGTATGCCGGCGTCACGGCGCGGGCGGTGCGGCACTATCACCAGATCGGCCTGCTGCCCGAGCCGGAGCGGGACGCCTCGGGTTACCGGCGGTATGGCGCGAAGGCCGTCGTGGCCCTCATCAAGATCCGCACCCTCGCCAACGCCGGCGTGCCGCTGTCTCAGATCGGTCAGATGCTCGAAGCCGACGCCTCGACCTTCGCCGAGGCGGTCCGAAGGATCGACAGCCACCTGCGCGACGAGATCGAACGGCTTGAGACCAGCCGCGAGCAGATCGCGCAGCTCGCTGCCGGGGACAGCCTGGCGCTCCCACCCGAGGTGGTCTTCTATCTCGATCGGCTTCGGGAGATCGGGGTGTCAGAGCGGATGGTGGAGGCCGAGCGGGACGGGTGGATCCTGGTCGCGGCTCGCTGGCCCGAGCGTGTCCGCGAGTTCATGCCCGGGAAACTCGCGCAGCTCGATGACCCGCGACTCGTTCGGCTCTATGAGGTCCTGTCGGAGCTCGTGGAAAGCGACGAAGGCGACGACGACCCGCGTCTGCGGGAAGCCGCCGACCTCATGGCCGGCATGGCCGAGCAGGCATACACCTCCGGCGAGATCAATTTCGGCGAGATGGCGTACGACGATCTGTCGTTCGACCTCCTGGACGCACTCGCCGTCGAGTCCGACCCGCGGGCGCAGCGGATGCTGGACCTGATGCGCGAGCGTGGCTGGGCCGGTTGGACCCGGTTGAAGCGGCTGGCGGAGCCGCCCGACTCCTAAGGAGGCTGGTGCGGTGACCGCAGACGTTCGCCGGGTCCAGTGGCACCCCGGCCGAATCCTCTGGGCCGGCCCACGACAGCGACGGAAACCTCATCGGATCCGGCGAACATCGGTGGTCATCGCACTAGCGGGTTCAGGCGGCGGTCAGGTCCGGGAGCGAGTTCGCGCCCACGTAGTCGCGGAAGAGGACGATCCGGCCGTCGCGGATCCGGAAGACCTGGACGCTGGGCACCTCGAACGTCGCGCCCGTGGTGGTGAGCCGCACGACCGAGACCAGCTCGATGATCACCACCTCGGGATCCGAGGTCCGGTGGACCTGCACGGTGCGCAGGTCGGTGATCTCGACCGGCATCCGGTCGGCGCGCGCCGAGAACTCCCGGATCGCCTCCTGCCCCTCCAGCCGAGCCGGAAAGCCGTCGACCGCGAACGGCATCTCCAGCACCGCGTCCTCCGCGAAGAGATCGGCGAACGCCGCCAAGTCGCCGGCGACGAGCAGCCGCCGGCGCCGCTCCAGGACCTCCAGTGGATCTTTCACGCCAAGCCTCCCATTGAACGATCGTTGAACGAATGGTTCAACGACTGTAGAACGAATCTGGCCCGTTGTTCAACCGCCGTAGAATGATTCGTGTGAGCAGCCGGGCCGAACAACGACGCAACACCGAGGCCCGGATCTTGGCGCAGGCCCGCCGCCTGTTCGCCGAAACCGGCTACGACCGGACCACGATCCGTGCCGTGGCGACGGCCGCCGGAGTGGACCCGGGCCTGGTCATGCACTACTTCGGCAGCAAGGAGAAGCTCTTCGCGCGGGTCACCGAGGGCGGGACTCCCCCGATTGCCGGCGGCACCCCAGAACAGGTGGCCGAGCAACTACTCGACCATCTCCGCACTTCGCTGGCGGACGAACCCGTCGAGTCGCTGGCCATCCTGCGGTCGATGCTCACCCACCCCGAGGCCACCCACGAGGTACGGGCCGCGTCCCGCGACCACCGGGACCGCATCAGCGAGGCCATCCCCGACGACCAGGCCGACCTGCGCGCCGCCTTGGTCAGCGCGGTCCTGATCGGCCTCGCCGTCGGCCGGCACCTGATCAAGCTCGACCACCTGGCCGACGCCGACCCGGATCAGATCGTCGAGCTCCTGCGCCCCTCGATCCGCTCCCTCACCAAAGCCGACGACTGACCGACACCGACGTCCGCGAAGTCATCGCCACCGTGCCGTCGGCGTGGCCGGTTTCGATGCCCGTATCGTCGCTTTTTGCCCGTCAAGAGCGGCGGCAAGGTCCTTTGGCGCCTGGCCTCGACGCGGGCGTGGGGGCTCGAGGGCGTGCAAGTGTTCGGTGAAACGGGGTCGGTTCGCCTGGGGAAAGGGGCGAAATCCTGCAACCCGGGCGGTCACGATCGGGTTTTCCGAGACTTTTGGACGTGGCGAAACTTGGGCCGCCGTCAACGCCCCAGATCGCCGTCGCTCGCGGCACCAAAATCCTCGGCGTTACGGGAAGGGCCGGGAGCGATGTCACCTCGACGCACTCGGTCGCCCCTCAGCCTCCGGTGGTCTAGCTGCTTTTACGCCATATGGTCATGGACCTTCGCTCGAGAGCCGTGTCACTTCGACGCAGTCGGTGGTTCCCCCAGCGCCGGTGCTGTAGCTGCTCTTACGCCATGCCGTCATAGATCTTCAGCCGCCCTCTTCAGAAGGTCACGAGTCTGGTCCTCATTCAACGCCTGGGCAGCGATCCGGTCGAATCGGACGGACACGGCGGCCGCCTTCGCCTGCTCGTCGATCATTCGTCCCACATCCAGCGTCGCTCCCGCGAACGCGGCCAAGCGCCGCCCCGGAAGCTCGAAGAAAGTGAACCAGCCATCGATACCGACATGTGGCGCGGCCGTCAGCGGGACTATCCGGAGGGATACGTGCGATAGTTCGCTGCACTCGATCAAATGCTCGAACTGCGCCTTCATGACAGATGGGGCACCCATCGGGCGTAATGCGGCCTCGTCGAGAACCGCCCAGATCAGCGGAGGCACGGGCCGCCGCTGGAGGATCGCTGCCTGATGCTTCAGCCGCCGCGCAAGGGCCGCGTCAAGGTCTGCCTGTTCATCGTCGAGGCGCTGTCCACCGCCTGGGGACATCATCCCGGCACGGACGGCGGCAAGGTCGTCTGGGCGCGCTTCACGACGCCGGCTCGCACGTGACGCCCGGCGCACGCCTCCGGCGGCGGTAGTAGTGCACGGTCAGCAGGCCGAGCAGCGGCCCCCAGGCGACCAGCGGACCGTACGCGACGACGAACACGACGGACTGCCATCCGTGCACGACGAGGCCGGTGCGGTGCGAGCCGTCGATCATCCGGCCGAGACCCGACATGACCAGGGCGTACGGGAAGAGCAGTAGCGCGACGGCGCCGAGGCCCGCCGGGATCACGGCGGCGAGGACCGGCACCCGCCGGCCGCCGAGTCCGGGGATCCAGCGCGGGACGGTCTCGCCCCATTCGCCGACCAGCCCGAAGGCCAGGTAGGCCAGCGCTTCACTGACGACGCTGAGCGCGACCACGTACCAGAGACCGTTGAACACCACGGCCCCGTGGCCCGGGACGGGTTCCGCGGACCGTTCGAGCAGGGGGACGTGGAAGGTGATCGCCGCGATCCGCCAGACACAGGAGGGCAGCACGGTCAGCGTCGTCGCGTACGCCGCCCACACCGCCCATCGAGGAACCCCGGCCGCCGTCCGGCCGTGCAGCCGCGCCAGGGCGCGGTGAACCGTGTGACGTCCGGGTGCGGGGGCGACGTGCGCGCTCATCGCGGTCCTCCTGCGGGCGAGTGTCTGCGTGTCACCACCCCAAGATCGCAAGCGACCCCGTACCCGCACCTCCCTCACGAAGGGGATCACATCCACCTCTCGAGGGAGCGGCCCTGGGCCTTCGGTCAGGGTTCGGGATGCAGCATCAGGAGTACGGCGTGGTTGCGCGTCCCGGTTCCCTGGTACACGTGCGGGCTCGCCGCGTCGAAGCGGATGGAGTCGCCCGCCTCCAGCTCCGCGGCCGCGTCGGCGGGGCCGGTGGTGACGCTCCCCTCCGTCACGACGAGGCACTCCTCCACGCCCGGCAGGTGGGCGTCCGAGTGCTGCTCGGCGCCGGCGACCTCGATGTCGTACACCTCGACGGTGCCGCGGATCCTGATGCGGTGGAGCAGCCGGGCGCCGACGGCGTCGCCTTCGGCGCGCGGCCGGTCGTCCGTCGCCCGTACGACCTCGACGGCCGAGGCGGGCGCCTCCAGCAACTCGCCGAGTGGCACCTTCAGCGCCGTGGCCAGCGCCCACAGCGTGCTCAGCGTGGGGTTGGCCTGGCCCAGTTCGATGCCGTGCAGCGTCGTCTTGCCGATCCCGCCGGCCGCCGCGAGATCCGCCAGGGAGATGCCCGCCGCGGTGCGCAGCCTCCGCAGGTTGCCGCCGACCACTTGCCCTACATCCATGCGTATCAGCATAGTGGTATGCCTGTACCGACATAGCGAACGGAGTTCGTACATGACCGTCACCAGACTCCGCGACATTCCCGGGATCGGCGTGGACGTCGTCGGGGACGCCGCCGACGCCGTCGCCGACCCGGAGTTCCTGCGGCTGGAGAACCTCGACACCGACCTCAGGCCGCCCGCCGTCGCCCTCGGCGTCACCCGCGCGGCCGTCGACGACGACGCGGCCAACAGCTATCTGCCGTTCCAGGGGCATCGGTCGCTCCGGGCGGCGGCCGCCGCGCACGTGGGCCGGATCGCCGGGCGCGCGTACGATCCGGCCACCGAGTGCGTCAGCGTGGCGGGCGGGCTGAACGGCGTCCTCAACACGCTGCTGGCCACGGTCGAGCCGGGCCAGGAGGTCGTGCTGTGCGACCCCGTCTACGCCGGATTGGTGAACCGGGTGCGCCTCGCCGGCGGGGTGACGCGCTTCGTCCCGGCCGAGGCCACGGCGGAGGGCTGGTCCGTCGACCCCGAGCGGCTCGCGGCGGCCGTGGGCCCGCGGACCGCGGCGGTCCTGATGATGAGCCCGGCCATGCCGACCGGCCTCGTGCTCGACGACCGGCACTGGGTGGCCCTCGCGGACGCGTGCGAGCGCCACGGCGCCTGGCTGATCTACGACGCGGCCATGGAGCGCATCCGGTTCGACGGCCGGCCGCCGAGCCATCCGGCGTCCCACGAGGGGCTGGCGCGGCGGACCATCACCGTGGGGTCGGCCTCGAAGGAACTGCGGATGATCGGCTGGCGGGTCGGCTGGGTCGTCGGCCCCGCCGACATCCTCGCCGACGTCCGGCTGGTCGGCCTGACCAACGTCGTCTGCCAGGTCGGCCTCGCCCAGGACGCGGTCGCCGCCGCGCTGGACGCGCTGGACGCGCCGGACGCCGACGCCGACGTGGCCGCCGCCACGGCCGAGTGGGGGCGGCGCTGCGACACGGTGCTGCGCGAACTCGCCGCGTACCCGGTCGTCCGACCGCAGGGCGGCTGGTCGCTGCTCATCGACGCCGAGCCACTCGGGCTGAGCCCGGCGGACCTGTCGCAGCGCCTGTTCGACCGGGCGAAGGTGGCGGCCACACCCATGGACGGCTGGGGGCCGAACGGGAACCGGTACCTGCGGCTGGTGTTCGCCAACGAACCGGTCGAGCGCCTGGCGGGTCTCGGCGACCGGTTCCGCCAGGCGCTCGGCTGACCGTCAGGCGATGAGCTCGGCCATCCTGTCGAGGCGGCGCAGCGTCTCGTCGGCGGGCTTGGTCGGCAGGAACAGCAGGATCTCGTCCACCTCGGCGGCGATCAGCCCCTCGACGACCTCCCGCTTCGCGGGTGTGGCGTATACGTGGACCGGCACGTGGCGGCCGGCGCGCTCGCGCAGTTCCTTCACGCCCTTCGCGAGGGCGTCGGTGTCCCCGGCGATGGGCAGCCATCCGTCGCCGTACTCCAGGACCCGGTCGAACGTCTTCGGTCCCCAGCCGCCGACGAGGATCGGCGGGGTCCGTACCGGCTTCGGCCAGGAGTACGTCGGGTCGAAGTCGACGTACTCGCCGTGGAACTCGGCCTCGTCCTTGGCCCAGAGCTCCTTCATGGCGAGCACCCGCTCGCGCATGAGCGCCATCCGGGTCTTCGGGTCGGTGCCGTGGTGGCGCATCTCCTCGCGGTTCCAGCCGCCGCCGATGCCGATCGCGGCGCGCCCACCGGAGATCAGGTCCAGCGAGGCGACCTCCTTGGCGAACACGATCGGATCGCGCTGCGGGATCAGCGCGATACCGGTGCCCAGCGTCAGCCGCTCGGTGACGACGGCCGCCGCGGTGAGCGTGACGATCGGGTCCAGCGTGCGGTAGTAGACGCGCGGCAGGTCCCCGCCGCCCGGGTACGGCGTCTCGCGGCTCACCGGGATGTGCGTGTGCTCGGCGACGTACAGCGACGCGAACCCGCGTTCCTCCAGCGCCCGGCCGAGCTCGGCCGGTCCGATGCCCTCATCGGTCACGAAGGTCGATACACCGAATCTCATTCTCCCGAGCCTACGCGCCCGTCGATCGCCAAGGTCTTCCCTGGACGGAGCACGAGAAAGAGGGCCCGGCGCGACGGCCGGGCCCTCACTTGTCACGACAGGATGGTTCCGGTTCCGGCTTCCGCCGGTACCGTCAGCCCTGCTTCTTGCCTCCGGACCGGCGCGTCTCGCCGCCCTGGGCACCGTTGGTCTGGGGCGTCTGACGCTCCGAGCGCGCCACCTCCACGCCCAGGCTGGTGCGCTGCCAGGTCCGCTTGATTCGCGTCATGTTGATCAGCTCCTTTGCGTTCGCTCCCGCACGGCGTGCGGGACTTCTTGGTGAGGACCGTCTGGGGCGGGCTGGAGTCGGCAACTCCCGATGTGGCCGCGGCGTGCCTGCGCACCATCTACTTTCCTGATGGGAAAGTAGATGGTACTTTCCCATCAGGAAAGTACGTCGCACGGGAGGAAGCATGACTCCAGAAGACGCTCTGCGCGAGATCCGGGACCGCGAGGACCAGACCACCGACGCCGCTCTCGGCCCGGTGCCCCGGTGGTTCGTCCTCAGCGGCGCCATCCTGCTCTGTGTGGCGGCCGCCATCCCCGATTACGTGTCCGGCCCCCTGCCCTACCAGGCCGTCCCGATCGCACTCCTCGTCGTACTCGGCGTGATCTCCAACCGGTCACGCCGCGCCCGCCTGCGCCGCGCCCGCTACACGAACAGGTCGGCGCTGCTCGTGCTGCTGATGATGGCGGCCGTGATCACCGTCTTCGTCGGACTGTACGTCGCCGCCTCACTGGCGGACTGGGCGTACCCCTCGACCATCGGAGCGGTCGGCATGGCACTGACGTGGGCCCTGATGGCGCCGTGGTTGAATCGGGCGATGAAGGCGACGCTGCGCCGGGAGCTCTGATGGAGGAAGGCTTCGACGAGTTCATCCACGTACCGGCGAGGCTGTCGATCGTGGCGCTCCTGGCCCCGGCCGAGTGGGTGGAGTTCCGGTTCCTCCGCGAGACCATCGGCACCAGCGACTCCGCCCTGTCCAAGCAGATCACCGCGCTGCAGGACGCCGGCTACGTCACCGTCCGCAAGGAACGCTCGGGCACCGCCCGCCGGACCCTCATCCGGCTCACCGACCAGGGGCGCACCGCGTTCGCCGCCCACGCCGCGGCGCTGGAGCGCATCGTCGCGGCGGCCCGGTCGCACACCTGAGAAACGCTCAGGCGCCGGCCTGAACGGTGCTCGCCGAGAACGTCGCCGCGATCGTCGCGGAACCGAGCACCCGGTCGCCGTCGTACAGCACGGCCGCCTGGCCCTTGGCCACTCCGCGCGCCGGCGCGTGCAGCGAGATCCGCAGCACGTCCCCGACCGGCACCGCCGAGCAGTCGTACACCTCACCGTGCGCCCGCAACTGCACCTTGCAGTCGTACGGCGCGGTGAGCGGCTCGCCCAGCCAGACCGGACGCTCGCCGTGGATCTCATGGACGTCCAGGGCCTCGCGCGGCCCGACCGTCACCGTGTTGGTCACCGGCGAGATGTCGAGGACGTAGCGCGGCCGGCCGTCGGGCGCCGGGCGGCCGAGCCGCAGCCCCTTACGCTGGCCGATCGTGTAGGCGTACGCCCCGTCGTGCTCACCGAGGACCTCCCCCGACGCGTCCACGATCCGCCCCTTCTCCGCGCCGAGCCGGTCGGCCAGGAAGCCCTGGGTGTCACCGTCGGCGATGAAGCAGATGTCGTGGCTGTCCGGCTTGTCGGCGACCGCCAGCCCGCGCCGCTCGGCCTCCCGTCGCACCTCCGCCTTGGTCGTGTCGCCGAGCGGGAACATGGCGTGCGCCAGCTGCTCACGCGTGCAGACGGCCAGGACGTACGACTGGTCCTTGCCGAGGTCGACGCTGCGCCGCAGCTCCCCGTCGGCAAGCCGGGCGTGGTGACCGGTGCAGACCGCGTCGAACCCGAGCGCGAGCGCCTTGTCCAGCAGCGCCTGGAACTTGATCTTCTCGTTGCAGCGCAGGCACGGGTTGGGCGTACGGCCCGCGGCGTATTCGGCGACGAAGTCCTGGACGACGTCGCGGTCGAACCGCTCGGCCATGTCCCACACGTAGAAGGGAATGCCGATCACGTCGGCCGCCCGGCGGGCGTCACGCGCGTCCTCGAGCGTGCAGCACCCCCGCGCGCCGGTGCGGTACGACTGCGGGTTGGACGAGAGCGCGAGGTGCACGCCGGTCACCTCGTGACCGGCCTCGGCGGCACGAGCGGCGGCCACGGCGGAGTCGACGCCGCCCGACATGGCGGCGAGTACGCGAAGAGTCATGACCTACACGAGGGTACGCGCTCACCCCCACCCCCCGCTCAGCCGTAACCAACGACATAACCGGACGAAGGCCGAATAGCGACTGCGATCTGTAGCGATCCACACACGCAGCGTGTCGACATCCTCTACGGTGCGCCGCGTGGGATCCTTTGCATACCTGGACGAGGCCGACGCCGAACCAACGCCGGCACGCACCGGCATCTATCTCATAACCGCGGCCATCGCGGAGAGCGCGCATATCGCCCAGTGCGAGGCGCCGCTCCGAGGGCTTCTGCGGGATGAGGACAACAGGCCGGCAACATCCTGATCGAACGCCGCGAAGGGGAGAAGCTTCAGGCCGCAGACGCGAGAACGATAGGCCGACTATGCGAGCGGGCGGCACTGCCACTCGGCGTCACAGTACGTCAAGCGGCCGCCTCCACTTCGCCGGGCCTCTGGCTCGCCGATGCCGCCGCTGCCGCATGGCGACGGCGCCTCGCTCTGTACATGAGTGGTCACCTTCAGCGATCGAGTACCCCGGCGGGAACGGGCAAGATTCGGGTCGGGAATCGGGCGTGATTAGGCTGGAGAGGTCATTGTCGGCCGTACGATTGGCCGCACCATGGGAATCTTCCGACGCTCTCCAGGTACGCCTTCGCCCAATGCCGCCATCGCCCGGTTCTGGGAGTGGTGGCCGGAGGCCCGGGAACGGCTGGACGACAACGTCCCCGAGGCAATCGCCGAGCAGATCAGCGCGCACGTCGAGGCGATGCACCCCGACCTGGAGTGGGAGATCGGGCCGGGGCCTAGTCTGACGGTGAGCGGCGGCGGGGTCGGCGAGCTGCGCGGGATCGCGGAGCGCTGGTTCCGGGCGGCGCCCGACGACGGCTGGCAGTACCGCCCGGCGCGGACGGCCGATCCGGCCATGCTGGAGGGCAAGCTTCAGCTCGAAGACCACGAGTTCGACCTGAGTTATGTGCGGATGGGCCTGCGCGCGGACGCCCGGCGCGCCCGCGTCGACATCACCGCCTACCACCCGGACTTCCTGTTCGTACCGGAGGAGACGCAGCTCGCCCTCACGTACCGCGTGCTGGACTGGGCGCTGGGCGAGGACGACGTCGCCCGGTGGACCGGCGACGTCACGGTGGTGACCGAAGAGCCGATGGACGCGCTGCCGCCGTCGATGCTGTCCGCGGTGGTCGAGCAGGTCGCGGCGCCGTTCGGCGACCCGGCGTGGCTGACCGGTGAGGGCCGCACCCCACTGGGCCACGCGGCACGGGTGGCCGTGCGCTTCCCGCTGCACCGGCAGGACCACCCGCTGTGCGACCTGTACGTCGCGGTGGCGCTGCCGTACGCGAACGCGAATCCGGACCGGCTCCCGGTCGAGCCGTCGGCGTCGGCGCTCCGGGACTTCGAGAAGTCGATCGAGGCGATGGGCGAGCGTGTCCTGCTGGCCGCGCACGAGAGCGGCGACGGGCGGCGGGTGTTCCACCTGTACGTCGACCCGGAGTCCGGCGCGGTCGCCGAGCTCGACCAGCTCGCCGCGGGCTGGTCGGAGGGCCGGGCCAAGGTCTCCTCCCAGCCGGATCCGGCGTGGGAGGTCCTGGAGCCCTACCAGCCGTAAGGTTCTGGCCTGATCCGGCCATCACCGGCTGCGTGCGCGAGCATGGGCGGGGCGCGGTCAGGCGGCGCCGGCGCGGCGGGCGCGCTCGATGACGGGGCCGATGACGTCGGCGACGGCGTCGATGTCGGCCTGCGTGCTCGTGTGGCCGAGGGAGAACCGCAGCGAGCCCCGTGCCCGCGGCAGGTCGGCGCCCATCGCGAGGAGCACGTGGCTGGGCTCGGCGACGCCGGCCGAGCACGCCGACCCGGTCGAGCACTCGACGTCCCGGGCGTCGAGCAGCATCAGCAGGGCGTCGCCCTCGCAGCCGGGGAAGGACAGGTGGGCGTTGCCGGGGAGCCGGTTCTCGGGGTCGCCGTTGAGGACGACGTCGGGCACGGCCGCGCGGACGCGCTCGATGAGGTCGTCGCGGAGCCGGGCCAGGCGCTCCGCCTCGGCGGTCCGCCGGGAGACGGCGACGCGCATCGCGGTGGCGAAGCCGGCGATCGCGGCGGCGTCGAGAGTGCCGGACCGTACGTCGCGTTCCTGGCCGCCGCCGTGCAGGACGGGAACGGGGTCCAGGCCCTTGGCGAGCAGCAGGGCGCCGGCGCCGACCGGCCCGCCGATCTTGTGCCCGGTGACGGTCATCGCGTCCGTGCCGAACGTGATGGGGAGCTGCGCGACCGCCTGAACGGCGTCGGTGTGGAACGGGATGCCGTGCTCGCGGGCGATCGCGGCGAGCTCGGCGATCGGCTGCACCGTGCCGATCTCGTTGTTGGCCCACATGACGCTGACGACCGCCACCGTGCCGGGGTCGCGGTCGATGGCGGCGCGCAGGGTGTCGGGCCGGACCCTGCCGTCGGCGTCGACGGCCAGGTGCTCGACGCTCGCCCCCTCGCGGTCGGCCAGCCACTGCGCCGAGTCGAGCACGGCGTGGTGCTCGATCGCGCTGACCAGCACGCGGGTCCGGGCCGGATCGGCGCTCCGGCGGGTCCAGAAGATCCCTTTGAGCGCGAGGTTGTCGGCCTCGGTGCCGCCGCTGGTGAAGACCACCTCGCTGGGCCGGGCGCCCAGCGACTCGGCGATGATCTCGCGCGACTCCTCGACGACGCGCCGGGCGCGGCGGCCGGAGGCGTGCAGCGAGGAGGGGTTGCCGATGCGCGCGAGCTCCGCGGTCATCGCCTCGATCGCCTCGGGCAGCATCGGCGTGGTCGCCGCGTGATCTAGGTACACCATCGCGGCATCAGCCTATCCGCGCCGCCGTCGGCGGGCCACGGCGGTGGGGCCGGACGCCCGGGACGGCGGCGCGGACGGGCGCCGTACGGTGGCGGCGCCGCAGCGGTCAGAGGCTCAGGCCGCCGTCGCAGGTGAGGACCCTGCCCGTGACGAAGCCGGCGCCCATGAGGTAGCGGACCGCGTCGGCGACGTCCTCGGGGCGGCCGACCCGGCGGACGGGCGTCTGCTCGGCGTAGGCGGCGAACTGCTCGCGCCGCTGCTCCTCGGGCAGGAAGGACCACCAGGGCGTGTCGATCACACCGGGCGAGACCGCGTTGACGCGGATCGGCGCGAGCTCGGCGGCCAGCGGCGGCACGGCCCGCTCCAGCGCCCCGTTGACCGCCGCCAGGCCCGCCGTGCCGGGCATCGAGCCCTGGGCGCTGGCGGCGGTGATGAAGGTGATCGACCCGTCCTCGGCGATCGTGTCGAGGGCCGCCTGCGCCGCGAGGAGGTGCGGGAAGAACTTGCCCTCGAAACCGGCCCGCAGGTCGTCCATCTTCAGGTCCCGAAGGGCGCCCGCGCCGCTCGCCCCGCTCAGCGCGAGCACCAGGTGGTCGAACCGGCCGTGCCGTCCGAAGAACGCCCGGACGTCCTCCGCAGACCGTCCGTCCACCGCCTCCGCGACGGCGACCTTCTCCGCGACCGCCTTCAGCTTCTCCGGGTCGCGCCCGGTCACGAGCACCTCGTCACCGTTCGCGGCACAGCTCTCGGCGATCGCCAGTCCGACACCCGACGTACCGCCCAGCACGACTACGCGCATCATGTCTCCAAGTTTCTAGACGCTTCGTCTCGAAATATATTCCGAGACGGGCCGTCTTGTAAAGTGGGGGCATGGTCGACGGCACGCGACGTCCCGGCCGCCCGCGAAGCGAGGCGGCCCGGTTGGCGATCCTCAAGGCGACGCACGACGAACTCCTCGAGCGCGGCTACGGCGGGCTGACGATGGAGGGGATCGCGGCGCGGGCGGGGGTCGGCAAGCAGACGATCTACCGGTGGTGGCGGTCCAAGGCGGACGTCGCGCTGGACTCGCTGCTCAACGTGGCGTCGGAGGGCATCCCGATCCCCGACGAGGGCGGCCTCGAAGCCGACCTGAGCGCCTTCCTCAGCCGCACGTTCGGGATGCAGGAGTCGGAGGGGCCGGTGCTGAAGGGCCTGCTGGCCCAGTCGCTGCTCGATCCGGAGTTCGCCGAGGCCTTCCGCGACCACTTCCTCGCCGGCCGCCGGGCCGCCCTGCGCACGGTGCTGAACCAGGCCGTGGCGCGCGGCGAGATCCCCGCCGACGCGGACCTCGGCCTGCTGCACGACGTGGTGTACGGCGTGCTCTGGTACCGCCTGCTGTTCCGCACCGCTCCGCTGGACGACGAGGCGGCGCGGGGCATCGCGTCACTTATCGCCGGGTCTGTCCGTAATCGGGAATAACTGTACCGTCCGGACGGTATAGTAAGACTGTCATGAAACGAGATGCCCTCCTCGATGCCGCCGAGGCCCTGCTGTGCGAGCAGGGCACCCAGGCGCTCACGCTGTCCGCGGTCGCCGAGCGCGCCCAGGTCAGCAAGGGCGGGCTGCTCTACCACTTCCCCAACAAGGAAGCCCTGATCAGAGGGCTGGTGGAGCGGCTGATCGAGGAGTTCGACGCGCTGATCGCCTCGTACGAGACCGGCGGCCCCGGGTCGTACACCCGCGCCTTCGTCGAGGCGAACTTCGCCGTCGTCATGGACCGCGACCAGTCGCGGCTGCTGCGACGATGGGCGACGGTCAGCGCGGCGGCGGCCGACCCGGCCCTGCTCGCCCAGATCCGCGAGGCGATGCACCGCTGGCACGACCGGGACCCCGCCGACGATCCGAATCCGATCGCCGCGCAGATCGCGCGGCTGGCGGCAGAGGGGCTCTGGGAGGTCGTGATGCACGACCCCGGCCTCTATGACGAGGCGCAGTTGGAGACGCTGCGCGAACGGCTGCTCGGCTCGCTCTAGCGGCCGACCGACCACGAACGACCACACCGGCGCCCATCGGGGGTGCCGGTCCTTTCCGTGCGCACCACGGCAAAAAGAGAGAGGTGAAATCATGACGTCTCGCGTCCTCGTCCGGGCCCGCCTGGGCACCGTGCTGACGTTCGCCCTGGCCGGCATGCTCTGCGGAGTCTGGGTGTCACGGACGCCGGCCCTCGCGGACAAGTTCGGGATGAGGGAAGGCGACGTCGGGATGGCCATCCTCGTCTGGGGGATCGGCGCGATCATCGCGATGCAGGGGCTGCGGGGCGTCATGGCGCGGCTGGGTAGTACCGCGGTCCTGCGGGTCGCCGCGCCGCTGACGGCGGTCAGCGTGGCGCTGGTCGGGCTGGCGCCCACCCGGCCGCTGCTGTTCGTCGCCGTCGCGCTGTTCGGCATGACGTTCGGCCTGACCGACATCGGGATGAACGCCCAGGGCAGCGCCGTGGAACGGTCCTACGGCCGGCCGGTCATGAACAGCATGCACGCCGGATGGTGCGCCGGCGGCATCTCCGGGGGCCTGATCGGCTCCTTCAGCGCCTCGGCCGGGCTGTCGTTCGGCGAGACGCTCGTCGGCGGGGCGATCATCGCCCTCCCCCTGACGATCGTCCTGGGCCGTACGTACATCGACGACCGGGCGCCCGCGTCGAGCGGCCAGGGCCGCGCGCGGCTGCCGCTCGTCGTCTACCTCATCGGCGCGCTGGCGTTCGTCGCCTTCATGATGGAGGGCACGATCGCGGACTGGAGCGGGCTCTTCCTCAACCGGGAGCTCGGCGCCACGCAGGCGGTGGCCGCCCTGGCCTACCCGCTGTTCGAGGCCGCCATGCTCGGCGGCCGGCTCGTCGGCGACCGCGTCCGCGCCCGGCTGGGCACCCGCCGGATGCTGACGTACGCGGGGCTGGGCACGGCGGCCGCCGTCTCGATCGTCGTCCTCGCCCCGGCGACGCCGTTCGCCCTCGTCGGGTTCGGGCTGGCCGGGCTGATGGTCTGCACCGTGGTGCCGACGACGATCTCGGTGGCCGGCTCGGTGGTGCCCGGCCGGTCCGCCTCGGCGGTGGGCCAGGTCGGCGCGATGGGGTACGGCGGCCTCGTCCTGGGACCCGTGGTGATCGGTTTCCTGGCGGACGCCGCCTCGCTGCGGGTCGGGCTCGGCCTCGCGGTCGTGCTGGCGCTGCTGATCGCGGCCAGTGCCCGGTTCGTCCCGGCGCGCCGCTTCATGGTCGTGGCGACCGAGCGGGACGTGGAGCCCGAGAAGGTCCGCCTGGCGGCCTGACCGGCGCGCGGACTCGCCGAGACAGGACGCGGTGAATGATTTACATCAGATAGCCGAAGATCGTAAGTTCTCTTCCAGAGCCTGAGGAGAGCCACATGATCCTTCGCCGCGTCCTGTCTCTCACCACCGCCGCGCTGCTCGGCGGCGCACTCGCCGCCGGACCGCTGACCACCCCCGCCACCGCCCGGACCACGACCTCCTGCCCCGCCCCGGCCACCGCGAACCGCCAGTTGCGGGGCGTGTGGATCGCCTCCGTCACCAATATCGACTGGCCGTCCGCGCCCGGCCTGTCCGTCGCCCGGCAGCAGGCGGAGTACGTCCGCCTGCTGGACAACGCCGTGGCCCGCCACCTGAACGCGGTGTTCGTGCAGATACGGCCGACCGCCGACGCGTTCTGGCCCTCGCCGTACGAGCCGTGGTCCCAGTACCTGACCGGCACGCAGGGCAAGAACCCGGGGTACGACCCCCTCGCCTTCCTCGTACGGGAGGCGCACGCGCGCGGCCTGGAGTTCCACGCCTGGATGAACCCCTACCGGGTGTTGATGAAGGCCGACCCGAGCCTGCTGTCACCGGACCACCCGGCCCGCCGCCATCCCGACTGGACGCACCCTTACGCCGGCAAGCTCTACTACGACCCCGGCATCCCCGACGTCCGCCACTTCGTGGAGCGGGCGATGCTCGACGCGGTACGCCGCTACGACATCGACGGCGTCCACTTCGACGACTACTTCTACCCCTACCCGAGCGGCACCGCGGACTTCCCCGACGATGCGACGTTCGCCAAGTACGGCTCCGGGTTCACCGACAAGGCAGCGTGGCGGCGGCACAACATCGACCTGCTGATCCAGGAGATGGACCGCCGGATCCACGCCCTCAAGCCGTGGGTGAAGTTCGGGGTCAGCCCGTTCGGCATCTGGCGCAACAAGAGCTCCGACCCCGACGGCTCGGACACGAACGGCCTGGAGTCCTACACCGCGATCTCGGCCGACACCCGCGGCTGGGTGAAGAAACAGTGGATCGACTACCTCGCCCCGCAGATCTACTGGTACATCGGGTTCGCCGTCGCCGACTACGCCAAGCTCGTCCCCTGGTGGGCCCGCCAGGTCGACGGCACCGGCGTGCAGCTCTACATCGGCCAGGCCGACTATCGGGAGGGCGCCGCCGGACAGGCCGCGCCCTGGCAGGACCCGGCGGAGCTGTCCCGGCACCTGACGTTCGACCAGGGCTACCCGCAGGTGGCCGGGGACATCCACTTCAGCGCCAAGGACATGGACGCCGACCGGCTCGGCGCGGTGAGCCGGATGGTCGCCGACCACTACGCGCGCCCGGCGCTGGTCCCGCTGATGCCGAGGCTCGGCGGACGCGCCCCGCAGCGGCCGCACCCCGCCGTCGCGGGCTCCGCCGTGACCTGGCGGCCTGTCACGAGCGCGGCGCGGTACGCCGTCTACCGGTTCGACGGCCCGGCCGCCGCCCGGTGCGGCGTCGGCGCCACCTCACGCATCGCCGTGACCGGCGGGACGTCCTTCACGGACCCGACCGCCGAGCCCGGAAAGAACTACGTGTACGTCGTGACGGCTCTCGACCGGCTCTGGCACGAGAGCCCGGCGGCGAGGGCCCGGCCCGCCCATCTGTCCTGAGGACACCCGGCACCGCCGTGACCTCCCACTACGGGGGTCACGGCGGTACGGCGGCGGATGCGCCGGGACCCCGCGGAGTCCCGGCGCATGAGTATGAGCTAACCGACGGTCGAGACCGTCACGTCCTCGGCCTTGACGAAGTACGCGCGGTGGCCGAACTGGATCTCGTAGTACTTCGTCGCGTCCTTGTACACCACGTGCTTGGCGCTGTCGTAGGTGACGGAGTGGAAGTACTCACCGGTCTCGGTGCCGAGGAGGGCGTACTTCTGTCCAGCGGCGACCGTGTACTTCAGCGGCTCGGCGACCCGGTCCGCCGGCGGAGTGACGGAGAGCTTCGCCGGATAGGCCATGCCCCAGATCTGCGCGGACTTCTTCAGGGTGACGATCTGCCCCGGCGCGGCGACGGCCCTCCGAAGGGCCTTGGAGTTGTAGAACCACGCCTTCTGCCCGAGGTACCAGATCGCCGTCCAGCCCCCCTTCTTCTCGGCGACCGCGTAGATCTGGCCGGTCGACGCCCGCGCGGAGTGGTCGTAGACGCTCATCGTCGCCTTGCCACTTCCGGGGTGCGCGCCGACGTCCTTGACCAGCGGGGCGGTCTTGCTCGGCGCGGAGCGCAGAATGATCGACGCGCCGCCGTGCGACGGGCACTTCGCCGTGGGGTGAGCGGAGTCACAGCCGGTGTAGGCCCACTTGTTCTTGGCATAGTCCGGCAGAATCATCACCCGGCTCTGGAGCGTGGCCGCACCCTTCAGCGGCTTGCCGAGCAGGGCGAAGTAGTGCGCCCAGTCCCAGTACGGGCCCGGATCCTGGTGCATCTCTGAGACGGCGCTCATGGCCCGGCCGGGCACGTTGTCATGGCCGAGGATGTGCCCGCGGTCCAGCGGGACGCCGTAGGTCGCGGCCAGGTGGGCGACCAGCTTCGCCGAGGCGCGGTACATCGCCTCGGTGAACCACGTGCCCTTGGCGACGTAGCCCTCGTGCTCGATGCCGATCGACTTCGAGTTGACGTACCAGTTCCCGGCGTGCCGGGGGACGTCCTTGACCCGCACGTGCTGGGCGACGTGCCCGTCCTTCGACCGGATCGTGAAGTGCCACGCCAGGTAGGTCGGGTCCTGCACCGACTTCACCGCCGACGCGTACGACGACTCGGTGTCGTGGATGACGATGTAGTCGATCTTCTGCTGGGCGGGCCGGTTCGCCGTCTCGTGGTTGCCGTACTTGCTGGGGTCCTTCGAGTCCAGCTGCTTGTAGGGCGCCGGAATCCACTCGCACTTCAGGCTCGCCGGGCAGTCGGTGGCCGCGGCCGTGGCGCTCACGCCCTGGGAGGCCGCCGGGGCGGCCTTCGGGTCGGCGGCGAGCGTGACCCGATGGCCGTCGTCCGTGGTCCGGGTCTCGCCGGAGCGGATCACCGAGAAGACCTCGTCGGCGAACCAGGCGCTCCCGCCGTAGCGGGTGACGGCGGCGTACCACTGCGCCGGGTCGACGCCGAGCGGCTTGTGCGCGTCGCGCTGGTACTTCGCCAGCAGCGCCGCCCCGCCCGCGATATTGGCGGCCGGGTCGGTGCGCAGCTTCGCCGCGTCGACGCCGGTCAGCTTGGCCGCCTCCGGCAGGGTCTGAGGATCCGAGGAGGCCGCGGCGGTCTTCGGCGCGGCGGCCGTGCCGAGGTCCTCACCGCCGCCCTGCTCGACCCCGCGTCCCGAGGCGGCGGCGACCTGGGTCAGGTGCATCGGGCCGTACCCACCGCTCACGCTCGGCAGGCCGTCGTTGGCGTCCCAGCGCGACTCCAGGTACGACACGCCGAGCAGGACGCTCTCCGGCACCTTGTACCGCTTCGCCGCGGCGGCGTACGCCACCTGCCGCGTCTGCGAGGACGAGGACTGCAGACCCGCCGATGACGAGGACGAGGACTGCTGGACATAGACGGTGCCGGCGGCGAGGGCCGCCACCAGGGCGGCCCCCGCCCCTATCGCACGACGTCGGTTGGACATTCGACGCTTCCCCCAAGATCAAATCGACTCGGGGAAGAGTGCTCCGGCCCGTCATGCCGCGTCAACCGAAACGTCAGAATTCGTCGCTGTTCAGCGGACGCCGTACGCGCGGATCAGCGTCTGGTCGACCACGCCGGCGACGGCGCCGCGCAGCGACACGTAGCCGGACGACGGGTTGTGAACGACGCCGGTCCAGACCGAACCGTCCGTGTGCAGCGCGACGTCGCTCCAGGTCGCGCCGTCGTCGTAGGAGACGCGCAGCGTCGGCGTCCCGTCGGTGCCGTCCGGCACCACGCTGACCGACTGGTCGGCGCCCGCCGCTCCCCGGCTGTTCGCGTCCAGTGGCATGCGGTACCGCAGGGCCGGCAGCGCCACCTGCGGGCCGGTGCCCACGGTCAGGTTCCACACGTCGTGCTGGCGGGTGGCGAGGTCGGACCAGGGGGCGGCGCGCTCGGCGTCGATCGTGAGCGTGTACCTCCCCGGCGCGGGGGCGGCCCAGTCCTGCGCCGTACCCGGCTCGTCACTGGTGGCCACGACGTTCCCGGCGGCGTCGCGCAGGGTCGAGGTGCCGGTCATGTGCGCGTACGGGCCGAGTTGGCTCTTCGCGTCGGCGGAGGACAGCATCGACATGATCAGCGCCGGTTCCCCGCCCGGGCCGTTGGTGCTCCAGTAGATCTTGCCGACCGACGGGCCGAGCGGCGCGGCGCTCCAGCCCCGCGTGTACGACCCGGCGCTCGGGAAGTTCACCGTGCGGTACCTGACGTCGGTGTCGTCGAACGCGAACCCGCAGTCGGCGCCGGTGACGTCCTCGTCGACCCGCCAGTCGACCCCCGGCGTGAAGTACTCGGTGCGGGTGACCGGAAGCGCGCCGAGCTCCGTCCAGGGCATATAGACGACACCGCCCCAGTTGGCGCCCGCGTGGGTTCCGCCGCAGGCCGGTCCGCCCTCCGCGAGGTACGGGGTCCGCACGGCCGCCAGCGCGCTCGTCCGGGTCCGCAGGGCCGGGTTCGCGGGAATGCCGGGCGCGGAGGTGGCGAGGTCGTACACGTAGGGACTGCCGGTCTCGGCGCCGTTCCTGGTCAGCTGCGCCTGGAGGTGGTAGGTGAGCGCGCCGTCGGTTCCGGCCGGGGTGATGTAGAAGTTCGTGCCTCCGTCCAGCGCGACCGTCTCCGGCCCGTCTCCGAGGTTCTGGGTCAACTGGACGGTGAGGTTCGTCATCCGCGCGTCGGCGCGGTCCGAGGACGCCGTGACGGGCCGGCCCTTCCGGGCGTCGAGCGTGAGCGAGGTGTCCTCGGTGACGGAGACCTTCGACAGGTAGACGAGGGTGGTCGACGTGCCGCCGGTGTCCCCGGCCGTCTGGACGCGCGTGTAGACCGCGTAGTCGCCCGTGGGGAGGGTTCCCTCGACGTGCCCGTCGACCGGCGTCGCCGAGTACGAGTCACCACCGCCGAGCGCCATGAAGGCCACGAAGGGCGCGTCGTCCGTCGACGGCGCGGCGCCCTTACGGTCCAGCAGGTCGACCTTCACGGTGGCGGTCGGCCCCGCGAACCTCCGGCTGCCCAGCGGGACCGGCTTGCGCATCGGCTTTCCGGCGACGATCGGGCTCTTGAGGTCGCGCGCCTTGCCCGCCGGCGTGGACGTCGCCGGTCGCGGTGCGGCGTGGGCCGTTTGGACCGGGGCGGCGGTGAGGGCGGCCATGGCTCCGAGGGCCAGGGCGGCTCTGACGAGTGCCAAGGGATCTCCTTCGAGGGACGGGACCGCCACGAGCCGGCGGCCTTCGTTCCCTGGGTGTCCGGCACCTCGTCCGGCGTTTCAGGACCCTCTCCAGGCGACCGGGCCCTCCTTGTCTCGGGCCAGGAGGATGTAGCCGCCGGCCCGGGCGACCTCGTCGTAGTTCGCGTTGGGATGGAGGTGGTGGGAGAGGTCGAGCGGATCCCCGTCGTCCGGCGACCGCAGCCGGAACGTGATGTAGTCCGGGGTGACGCCCTTGGCGGCGCCGATCCAGTAGACCGTCGTGCGCCGGGTCAACCGGCTGATCGGCAGAACGTCGCTCTCGACGGTCGCGCCGTCCGGGATCTTCCGGAGCAGCCTCTTCACGGCGACGGTCCGGGCGTCGACCCGGTACGTCCCCCAGTGCAGGAGCGTCCCCAGCGGAAGGGTCGTCGTGAGCGCGAGGGCGGCGACCGCCACCGCGGCCGGGAGCCGGGACGCGTACTCCCGTGCCCAGCGCGGCCCGTCCGTACGGGCCCGGGTCCGCGCGACCGCGTCCACGAGCGCCAGGAGGGCGACCGGCATCAGCACGGCGCTGTAGTGCCAGTCCAGACCCCAGTAGTGGGCGTCCTGCGAGGCCAGGCGCCAGCCGATCGTCGGCACCGCGACGAGGAGGAGCGGGGACCGCAGCGCGTACAGGCCGCTGGTGGGCACCAGGATCCACAGCACGGTGCGGACCGCGATGCCGGGCGGCACGTGGCGGGCCCCGGACACGCCATGGCCGGTCAGCTTCTGCCAGTACCCGTAGTCGCCGCCGTGGTTGAACGCCGGGATCATCACCAGGAGGGCGAGGACGGTGCACGCCACCCCGAACGCGACGAGCGCGACCGCGCACGGGAGGACCCGGGAGGCGGCGGGGTTCCGCCGCGCCCGCAGGGCGACGACGAGGCCGACCGCCGCGGCCGTCAGCCCCATGTCCTCCTTGACGAGGACGAGCGGGAGCGCCCACGCCATCGCCGCCCACCACCGCCCGCGCAGGATCGCCTCCAGCGACAGGGCGAGCAGCGGCATGGCGAACGCGATCTCGTGGAAGTCGAACTCGATCGCGCGCTGGACGCCCCAGGACAGCCCGTAGGCGACGCCGATCGCCAGGCCCCGCCCGCGCCCGAGAAGGCGCGCCGCGACCCGGGTGATCGGGATGGCGGCGGACGCGAACAGCGCCGCCTGGACGACGAGCAGGGTGACCGGCGTCGGGAAGATCCGGTAGAGCGGTGCGAGCAGCGCGATGATCGGGCTGAAGTGATCGCCGAGGATGTTCGCGCCGGGGCCCTT
Source organism: Actinoallomurus liliacearum (assembly GCF_039542035.1). NCBI lineage: Bacteria > Bacillati > Actinomycetota > Actinomycetes > Streptosporangiales > Thermomonosporaceae > Actinoallomurus > Actinoallomurus liliacearum. The sequence goes on along the minus strand of NZ_BAABHJ010000012.1, from coordinate 221,618 downwards.
GATGTCCACGATCGGGGCGCGCAGGTGCGCGTAGCCGCGGACGGCCTGCTCGAAGATCCCCAGGTCCCAGGACAGCGTCGCCATGCGGCGATACCGCGCGAGCGACAACGCCGCGTACGCGACGAGGAAGGCGCCCGCGAGCCAGTACGGATCCCGGCGAGGTTCCGCCCAGGAGCGGCGAACTGCCCGGACATAGGTGATCATTCCGCGAAATGTTACGGGTCGGCCGGACAGGTTCGGGGTGAGCGCACGCACTGCGCGGGCCGGTACCCGAGCGAGAGGAGAGAGGCTTGGAACCTCTCGACCACAGGAAGCGAAGATTCGCGGAGATCTACGCGGCCTGTCACGACCCCGTTCTCGGCTACGTCATGCGACGCACCGAGAACGGGCACGACGCCGCGGACGTCCTCGCCGAGACCTTCCTGATCGCCTGGCGGCGGCTCGACGACGTACCCACCGGCGACGGGGCCCGTCCCTGGCTGTACGGCGTGGCGAGGCGGGTCCTCGCCAACCATCGCCGCGGGGAAAGGCGGCGCACGGCTCTCGGCGACCGGTTGCGCGCCGATCTGGAGGTCTCCGTCCAGGCGATCGAGGACCGCGAGGCGTCCGGCGCGGTCGCCGACGCGTTCCGCGGCCTGTCCGAGGACGACCGCGAGCTGCTGTCGCTGGTCGGCTGGGAGGGCCTGGACGCCGGACAGATCGCGACGGTCCTCGGCTGCTCGCGCAACGCCGTACGGATCCGGCTGCACCGCGCGCGCAAGCGGTTCGCCCGCGCGCTCGCGGACCGGGAGGCCAGAGAAGCCCGGGAGACCCGCGCGGAGACCCACCACCACGCGCGGATCGCGAAGGGGGAACACGCATGAACCACGAAGAGCTGATCGGGCGACTGGCGCCCGTCACGGACGAGGAGGCGGCCCACATGGTGAGCCCGAGGACCAAGAGCGACCTGGCCGAGCGGATCACGTCCACCGCCGTACCGGAGAGACGACCGGCACGGCGCCGCCGGGCCCTGGTCATCGGCCTGCCGCTGGCCGCGGCGGGGGTCGCCGCGTCCGTCGTCGCCGCGTCCGTGCTGTCCGGTTCACCGTCCCCGCAGAGGCAGACGCCGCAGGCGGTGCGGAGCGTCTCGCCGAAGATCCAGTTGGCGGCGCTGACCTTCTCCACCCAGGGCCGGTACCTGATCGTGAAGGTCAAGGACCCGCTCGCCGATCCGGCGCGGTACCGGAAGGAGTTCGCCGCGCACGGGATGAACATCGACCTGAGGCTCGTCCCGGCGTCGCCGTCGATCGTCGGCACAGTGGTGATGTCGGAGGGCGCGATCAAGGACATGACGGCGCGGGGCAAGTGCCGCACCGGAGGCGGCGGTGACGAGTGCCCGGTCGGCGTGAAGATCCCGATCGACTACAAGGAACACGCGACGGTCGTGTTCGGACGGGCGGCCCGGCCCGGCGAGCAGTACAGCTCCTCCGCCCCGGTCGACGCGCCGGGCGAGGTGATGCACGGGCTGACGTACCGCGGCCGCACGGTCGCCGAGGTCCTGGCGACGCTGAAGAAGCGGCACGTCACCGTGCCGCAGTATCGGTACGAGGCGGGGAACGGCGACAACCGGCCGTACCAGAACGGCGTGCCGCCGACGAAGGTGCAGCCGGGATGGTTCGTGCACGACGCCGTCCCGTGGGCGCAGGACCAGGTCCTGCTGTTCGTCGGCCCGACCCGCCGGGTGCACCAGGGCCCGCCGTCGCCCGGGGCACCCGTCGCCACCCCCACCGCGCCCGGGGCGCCCGTCACCACTCCGACCGCACACTGACGTTCCCCGAACGCGGCGACGCCCCGGCGGGAGATCCGCCGGGGCGTCGTCGCGCGCGAGGTCACTTGCGCTTGGTGATCTCCTCGGTGAGCTGCGGGGCGACCTGGAACAGGTCGCCGACGATGCCGTAGTCGACCAGCTCGAAGATCGGCGCGTCCGGGTCCTTGTTGATCGCGACGATCGTCTTGGAGGTCTGCATGCCGGCCCGGTGCTGGATGGCGCCCGAGATGCCGACCGCGACGTACAGCTGCGGCGACACCGTCTTGCCGGTCTGGCCCACCTGGAAGGTGTGGGGGTACCAGCCGGCGTCGGTCGCGGCGCGCGAGGCGCCGACGGCCGCGCCGAGCGAGTCGGCCAGCTCCTCGATGAGCTTGAAGTTGTCGGCGCCGCCGACACCCCGGCCGCCGGAGACCACGATCGCGGCCTCGGTCAGCTCCGGGCGCTCGCCCTTCTCCTGCACGACCTTCTCGACGACCTTGGCCGCCTTGGCCGCGTCGGACAGCGTCACCGACACCTGCTCCTCGGCCGGCGTCGACGGCGCGGCCTCGGGGGCGGTGGAGTTCGGGCGCACCGCGATGATCGGCGTGCCCTTCGACACCTTCGCGTGCGAGACGATCGCGCCACCGAAGATCGAGTGCTCGCCGACGAAACCGTCCGCAACGTCGACGACGTCGGTGAGGACGCCGGACTCGGTCTTGACCGCGAGACGTCCCGCGATCTCCTTGCCCTCGCCCGTCGCGGCGACGAGGACCGCCGCCGGCGACGTGTCGGCGACGAGCTGCGCAAGGAGCTCGGCCTTCGGCGCGACGACGTAGGAGGTCAGCTCCTCGTCGGCGGCGACGTAGACCTTGGCCGCGCCGTACTCGGCCAGCTTGTCCTTGGCGCCCTCGTAGCCCGGGCCGATCCATACCGCCGCGGCGTCGCCGTGCCGGCGCGCGAGCGTCAGCAGCTCGAAGGTGACCTTCTTGACCTCTCCGTCGACATGGTCGACGAGGACGAGAATCTCCGCCATTTCCCCGCCTCTCAGATGAACTTCTTGGACGCGAGGAACTCGGCGACCTTCACGCCGCCGTCGCCCTCGTCCTTGACGATCTGGCCCTTCTCGCGCGGCGGCGCGTCGGCGAAGTCGACGACCTCGGTCGAGGCTCCGGCGAGCCCGACCTTGGCGGCGTCGATCTCGGCGTCGGCGACGGCGAGCTTCTCGACCGGCTTCTTCTTGGCCGCCATGATCCCCTTGAACGAGGGGTACCTCGGCTCGTTGATCTTCTCGACGACGCTGACGACGGCGGGAAGGCTCGCCTCGACACGGTCGAAACCGTAGTCCGTGAGCCGCTGCGCCTTGAGCGAGGAGCCGTCGATCTCCACCTTGTTGGCCAGCGTCACCTGGGGCACGCCGAGCCGCTCGGACAGCATCGCGGCCAGCAGGCCCGTACGGGCGTCGGTCGACTCCGCACCGAGGATGACGATGTCGAAGCCGATCTTCTTGAGCACCTGCGCGAGCGCGTAGGAGGTCGACAGCGCGTCCGAGCCGTGCAGCGCCTCGTCCGACACGTGAACGGCCTTGTCGGCACCCATGGCCAGGGCCTTGCGGATCGACTCCGACGCCTTCTCGGGACCCATGGTGAGGACGGTCACCTCACCGCCGTGGGCCTCCTTGATGGTCAGGGCCTCCTCGACGGCGTACTCGTCGAGCTCGTTGATGACGCCATCGGCGGCCTCACGGTCGAGGGTCTTGTCGTCGGACCGCAGCTTGCGTTCGGTCGCCGTGTCGGGAACCTGCTTCACGCAGACGACGATGTTCATATGGTGTCCGCCCTCCCTGCACACTTCATCTACGCGCTCCTCCGGCACGACGGGCGCCGCCCCTGCGGGCGACGCGGGCTGACGCGTTGGACGCCCCAAGCCTGCCAAACGCCCGAAAGTGATTCGGCCCCGGGGCATCCCCTCGCATCGCCCCCGATGTTACCCACGGGTAGCGACTCCGCAAAGTCCGTCTGCCCCGATCAAGGCACGATGACCGGCCACCATGCCGGGAACGGGATGCCGACCACCGCCAGCGCCAGCGTTCCGGCGGCCAGCACGGCCAGGGCCAGCCGGACCCGACGGTGTTCGGCGGCGTAGCGTGCGCGCACGAGCGCCGCCGCGACCGCGAGCACGCCGAGGGGCAGCGCCAGGGCCCGGTCGCGCGGCACGACCGACCACCAGGTGATCCCGAGCACCGCGCCGTACCCGACCACCATGGCGAGGACCAGCGCCACCAGCCGCACCACCGTCTGCGCCGGAACCGCGACGAGAGCGGCGAGGACCGACCCCAGACGGGCGAGCCGGCCGACCCGGGCGGCCGTCCGGCGGCGGGCGCGCGCGATGGCGTCCCAGGCGTAGCCCGCGGCACAGGCCGACAGGATCGTCGCGACGGCCAGGACCGGCAGGGCGTAGCAGGCGGCCGGAACGGCGAGCGCCACCGTTCCCCGCAGCAGGCGCGACGGCAGACCGCGGCGCCGGCCTTTGGAGCCGGACTCGACGGGCCGCTCCCCCACCGGGAATTCCTCCGGGCCTGGAGGCTCGCCCGCCATCGGGGCGGCGGGAGCGTCCGGGACGGCGGCCGCCTCGACGACCGGATCACCCGATGCCCGGTCCGCTTCCCGGAACCGGTCCGCCGGAGCGGAACCGACCGGCGCCCGACCCGCCGAAGCCCGACCGTCCGGAGCCGGGCCGACTCGAGTCCGGCCGTCCGGCGCCGGGGCGGCCGTCGCCGGCGGTCGGCTGGGGACGACGGTCGGCCGGGGCCGGTTCCGCACCGCGAGCTCCTCCAGGAGGTCGCCCGTGCCCGGACGCGACTCCGGGTCGAGCGCCAGCGCGGCCTCCAGCGTCGCCCGCAGCCCGCCCGGCACGCCGCGGAGGTCGTGGCGGCCGCGCAGCACGCGGGAGAAGATCGCCTGCGCCGGCCCCGGCCCGTACGGCGATCGGCCGGTGGCCGCGAACGCGACCGTGCCCGCCCAGGAGAAGACGTCGGCGGCCGGTCCGGCCCGTTCCCCGTCGAGGATCTCCGGGGCCAGGTAGCCGGGCGTGCCGATCGCCGTGCCGGTACGCGTCAGCCGGGTCGCGTCCAGCACGTGCGCGAGGCCGAAGTCGATGACGACCGGATCGCGGTCGACGAGGATCACGTTGGCCGGCTTGAGGTCGCGGTGGACGACCCCGGCCGCGTGGATCACGTGCAGCGCGCGGGCCAGCCCGCGCGCCACCCTCAGCAGCCCCGTGCCCCGGATCGGGCCGTCGCGGCGCACGCACATGTCCAGGGAGCGGCCCTGGACGTACCTGGTGACGACGTACGGACGGCGGCCGGTGAAGTCCGCGTCGACCACCTCGGCGACGTACGGGCTGCGGACCCGGCGCATCGTCGCGACCTCGCGTTCGAGGCGACGGCGGGCCAGCGGATCGCGGGCGACGGCGGGATGCAGGATCTTGACCGCGACCGTGCTGCCGTCCGGGGCCAGCGCGAGGTGCACCTCGCCCATGCCGCCGACACCGATCTCCTCAAGGAGCCGGTAGGGGCCGAGACTCTCGCGCAGGGACGTCATTGGGGGGATTCCGCGGTCGACGGGCTACCGCATGATCGTAAATGTTCGGCCCGGCGGGCCCCCGGTCACGACACGCGCTGTTGGATCGAGGTCTGGAACCGGGAGAGCTCCTGGGCGATGGTGTTCTCCAGCTCGTACATGGGGGCGAAGGTCGGCCTGAGCACGATCGCCGCGGCCAGGACGGCGAGTGTCACCACGCACAGGAGCGCTCCGATCACCGCGATCCGGCGCGGTCCCGAGGCGAGCGCGATGAACACCTGCACGAGATGCCGGCGGGGCACCCGGACGCCCGGCGCGGCCAGCAGGACGAACGCCGCGGCCCCGGCCCCCCAGGCCGCCGCGACCAGCGGCGCGACCTGGACGTCGACGGCCGCCGCCGCCATGATCGCCATCGGCACGACGACCGCGAACACCACGGCGTAGGGCACGGTGAGCAACGTCCCCGCGACGCCGCGGATCAGGTCCAGCGGCGCGGTCAGCGGGCCGACCGTCAGCCGCAGCGGCGTCGCGGGATGCCGGCGCGCGTGCGCCTGCCCGGCCCGTAGGTACGACGCGCCCGCCAGCGCCAGCAGGAGCCCGAAGAACGGCGTGATGACGGCGAGCCCGAACACGCTCGCGACGACGAGATACGTGAAGAGCCGTGACCAGCCCTCGACGACGGCGTCGACGGTCTCCTGGGCCTCCAGCGGCGGGTCGGAGACCGCGCCGGATGTCTCATCCCACGTCATCGGTGCGCGGCGCGTGCCCCCGGCCATCGGGCCGGAGAGGAACGCCGTTCCCTCCTCGAAAATGTCGCTGGGGTCCCCGCATCGGGCGGACGTGAAGGCGATGCCACACTACCGTGCCACGGGGTCCGACCGGCGCGAAGCGGCCGACACGCCGCGCGTGTCCGCGAGCCCGTGGCGGCGTCGTCCACCCGAGCGGGGACGCACCGCGGGTGTCCGCGAACCCGTGCCGATGTGGTCCGCCCCGAGGGGACCCGCCGCGCGTCAGTGATTCAGGAGCGTGGCGATCCGGTCCGTGAGCTCGGCGATGGCACCGGCCCGGTCGCCGATCGGCCACCAGCGCGGCCGGGCCAGCCACCCGGCCGCGACCGCGAGCGAGGTGATCCCGGCCAGGCACAGGCCCACCGACGCGGCCTGCCGGGGCCTCTGGGCCACCGCCGACAGCAGCCGGACCAGCTGGCGGCGCGGCGCCATGACGCCGGGACCCGCGAGCGTCACGCAGGCGAACACCGCCGCACTCCACCGGGCCACGGCGTCTGGCCAGGAGAGGGAGTGCGTGGCGGACCAGACGAGCAGCGCCAGGGCGGTCACCGCCGCCGCCACGCCCGCGTACAGCAGGGCGGGCACCAGCGCTCCGGTGGACCGGCTCAGCGACTCCGGCACGCGCAAGGGCGCCAGCGCGAGGTCCTCGGCCCCACGGACCGGCGTCCGGCGGGAGCGGACGGCCGAGTCCCCCGCCCGCAGGTACCAGGCGCCCGCCACCACGACGGGGAGGCCGACGACGGGGGCCACGGCGCAGACCGCCACGGCCGTGAGGATCACCAGGTAGGCGAGCAGCTTGTACCAGCCGAGCGCCACACGCGGCGCCGGATGGGGCGGGAACGATCCGGACGGCGGGCCCGCCGGCGGCTCGGAAGCGCGCGCCGCCGCGAAGGGGCCGGAGGGCCGGGAGTTCGGCGGCGTCCCGGTGCGGCCCGCGGCGTCAGCGGACGGGCCCATGGCAGTCGCGCCGATGGGCGGTGGGGCGCCGAGGTCGAGCACCCGCACCCGGCCCGCCAGTTCCGCCGCGGCCGGCCTGGCCTCCGGGTCGCGGGCGAGGGCCATGCGCAGCAGCGGTTCGAGGGACGGCGGGACGCCGTCGAGGTCGGGGTTGCCGGTGAGGATGCGGGCCAGCACCGCCTCCAGCGAGCCGCCCCCGAACGGCGCGCGCCCGGTCGCGGCGAACGCGACGGTCGCCGCCCACCCGTAGACGTCGACCTCGGGGCCGGGCGGCTTGCCGTCGATGATCTCCGGCCCGAGGTAGCCCGGCGTGCCGACGACCATTCCGGTCTGGGTGAGCCGGGTGGCGTCCATCCCGTGGGCGATGCCGAAGTCGATCACCACCGGCGCCCCGTCGACCATCATGACGTTGTTCGGCTTGAGGTCCCGGTGGACGACGCCCGCCCGGTGGATGGCGACCAGCGCCTCGGCCAGGCCGACCGCCACGCGCGCCAGCGGCCCGCCGGACAGTGGCCCGGCCGCCCGGACCACGCCGTCGAGCGGGTGGCCGTCGATGAAGCGGGTGACGATGTAGGGGCGTTCGGCCGCGACGTCGGCGTCGAGGACCTCGGCGACGTAGGGGCTCCGCACCCGCCGCATCGTGTCGACCTCGCGGGCCAGCCGCCGCCGGAAGGTCGTGTCCTCGGTGTACTCCGTCCGCACGACCTTCAGGGCCACCTCGCGGCCGATGTCGTCGACCGCCCGATGGACGACGCCCATGCCCCCCTCGCCGAGGGTCGCCACGACCCGGTAGGGGCCGACCTTCTCCACCGAGGCGTCCTCCACTGGCATGGTTCGATCTTCCTTTGTCGGGTGCCGCCCGGGTCAGCCGCCGAGCAGGCTCCGGATTCCGGAGCGCACGTGAGCGAGGTTCCTCGTGAACGACCCGCCGGCGAACGGCCGCAGATCCGGCGTCTGGCTGAGCGCGAAGGACACGATCAGGAAGACGACGAATCCTATGACGGCCAGCGCGATCAGCGCCTGGTTGCGTCGCGGCAGCACGGCGCCCCAGAACCGGGCGAGCTGCCGGCGCGCGGGCTCGCTGCCCGGCCCCAGGCACTGCACGATCACGAACGCCGCCGCGCCCAGCGCGACCGCCCGCGGAATCGGCAGCGCGGACTTGGCGACCAGCCCGATCAGCAGCACGACGGTGCCGGCCATGATCGCCAGGGGGCTGACCAGCAGCATGCCCAGCGCCGCCCGGACCGCCGTGAACGGCGACTTGACGATCACCGCGGCCAGGTCGCCCGAGCGCGGTCCGCGCCGGGTGCGCTTGGAACTGAGCTCCTTGTGGCCGCGGTCGGCGGTCCGCAGGACGAGAAGGACGGCCAGCACGACGATCAGCGCGATCGTGGGCGTCACGAGGGACAGCCCGACCCCGCCGACGAGGAGCAGCAGGCTGAGGAAGCGGTAGACGCCGTACGGCTTCGGCTCGTCCGGCCGTGGCGGCTTCGGCGGGCGCTGCGGCTTCGGCGGGGGCGGGGCGTATCCGGGCGCGTTCTCCCGCCCCTGCGGGCCGTACGGGGAACGGGCGTACGGCTGCGGGGGCGGCGCCGGCGGCAACTGGCCCACGAAGTCGCGCGGGCGGGCCGGGGCCGGGGCCGGCGGCGGGGCCGAGACCGCGGTGAGCCGCTTGGTATGGGACGACGGCGGGTCCAGCCGGGTGGCGTCGACGTCGATGCGCCTGGTCAGCTCGACGAGGGCGTGCGCGGTGGGCCGCTCGGCCGGGTTGCGCGCCATCGCCGCGCGGACGACCGGGAGCAGCGCCTCGGGGACGCCGTCCAGATCCGGCCGCCCCTCCATGATCTTGTAGAAGATCGACTCGAACGTGCCGCCGCCGAACGGCGCCCGCCCGGTCGCGGCGTACGCGATCGTGCCGGCCCAGGCGTGGACGTCCGCGGGCGCGCCGGCGTCCTCCCCCTCGATGATCTCGGGCGCGAGGTAGCCGGGAGTACCGATGACGAGCCCGGTCGCGGTCAGCCGGGTCGCGTCGACGCCCTGCGCGATGCCGAAGTCGATGACGACCGGCTCGCCGTTCTCCAGGAACATGACGTTGCCCGGCTTCAGGTCCCGGTGCACGATGCCGGCGTCGTGGACGGCGGTCAGCGCGACGGCCAGCCCCGTCGCCAGCCGCTGCAGCGCCTCGCCGCGCAGCGGGCCGTCGTCCTGGACCGTCTGCTCCAGGGTCCGGCCGGGGACGAACTGGGTGACGACATAGGGCGGCTCGGCCGTGACGTCCGCGTCGACGATCTCCGCGACGTGCGGGTTGTGCACCCGGCGCATGGAGTCGACCTCGCGGGCCAGCCGCCGCAGGGCCGTCTGGTCGGAGGCGACGCCGGGCCGCAGGACCTTGACGGCGACCTTGCGGCCGAAGGGATCGGTGGCGAGATGCACGACCCCCATCCCGCCTTCCCCGATCTTCTCGACCAGGCGGTATCGGCCGATGCTCTCGCCGGACGTCTCTACCCCCTCCATAGAAGCGTCACGATACCTGGGCATGTGTCACCTCACGGCCTCCCTGGCGGAACCGATCACCAAGCCGGGACCGGCCGCCGCTCGGCCAGGCTGCCCGCCAGCCGGGACGCGGCCGGGCGCTCGGCCGGGTCGCGGGACAGGGCCCGGCGCAGCAGCGGCAGCAGCGCCTCGGGCACGCCGTCCAGGTCGGCGGCCCCGCGCAGCACCCGGAAGCAGACGCCGTGCAGCGATCCGGCCCCGAACGGCGGCCGGCCCGTCGCCGCGAACGCCACGGTCGCGGCCCACGAGAAGATGTCGGACGCCTCGCTGCAGCGGCCGCCGTCGATCAGCTCGGGCGCGACGTAGCCCGGCGTCCCGGTCAGCACGCCCGGCTGCGTGGCCTCCTCGGTCCCGGCGTCCCGCGCGATGCCGAAGTCGATGATCTTGGGCACGCCGCCGAGCACCATGACGTTTCCGGGCTTGAGGTCCCGGTGCAGCACACCGGCGCCGTGCACGGCCGCCAAGCCCCGCGCGAACCGCTCCGCGAAGCCCCGCAGCGCCTCCTCCCACAGCGGCCCGTACGTCGTCACCAGGTCCCGGAGAGGCACCCCCGGGACGAACTCGGTGACGAGGTGGGGACGGTCGCCGTCCAGGCAGGCGTCGAACACCTCGGCGACGTACGGGCTGCGCACCCGCGCCATCGTCCGGGCCTCGCGGGCCAGGCGACGGCGGACGGCCGGATCGTGCGCGAACTCGCGCCGCGGCTCCTTCACCGCGACCGTCCGCCCGAACCGGTCCGTGGCGCGGTACACCACGGACGTGGCCCCCTCGCCGACCCGCTCCCGCAGCTCGTACGAGCCGAGTGGCGCAACTCCCGTCGCGTTCATGCCCGGTTTGACGCTGGATGCGCTCCGGAGGTTCCGAACGGTGCCGGCCCGAAGGGTCGCCGGAGCTCAGCGGGCGAGGCTCTCGATGACCTCGGCCGAGGCGAGCGCGGCGAGCGCCGTGCCGGGCACGACCAGCTTGGAACGCCGCACCCCGCTGCCGACGACGACATGCGGGGTCTCGACGACGGCCCGGTCGACCAGGACCGGCCACTCGGCGGGCAGACCGAACGGCGTGATCCCGCCGTACTCCATGCCGGTCTCGGCCACGGCCTGCTCCTGCGGCGCGAACGAGGTCTTCCGCGCGTCGAGCCGGCGCCGTACGACGCCGTTGACGTCGGCGCGCGTGGTCGCGAGCACCACACACGCCGCGAGCCGCACCTCGCCGCCCCGCTTGGCGGCGACGATCACGCAGTTGGCCGACGCGTCGAGCGGAGTGCCGTACCGCTCGCAGAACGCGGCGGTGTCGGCGAGCTCCGGGTCGATCTCGGCCGCCTGGAAGGCGTCCTCGCCCTTCCAGGCGCGGATCGCGTCCGCCACGGGCGCGGCGAGCAGATCGGTACGGTCAAGGGCGGGCTCGAGCGAAAGTCCCCACATGGCACGTCACCCTACCGACCGTGATCCGTGGCGCCGTCCGGTGTGGCAGGGCTCTCGGCCGTACGGGCCGACCCGTACGGCCGGCGCTCAGCCGTAGTGCTGGCCGGTGCAGCCGACGCTGCCGCCGATCGAGGCCATGATGCCGAGCACCCCGAGGATGTCGGCGTAGTCGTCGGTGGTGAACTCGACCGACCGGGGGCCGAGCCGCTTGATGCCCGGGATCATGGCGCAGGACTCCGCCATCGCGGTGGACGCCCAGTCGATGCCCAGCGTGTACGGGGACGGCACCGTGTACGGGCGGCGGCGGCTCAGGTCCCCGAGGGCGCGGCCGGCCGCCTCCCGGATCCGGGCCTGCGCGCGGACAGGCGGCAGAATCTGTGCGGAGTAGCGGTCGATGCCCTTCTTCACCGCGACCGTCTCGACGTCGCCGAGCACCTCGCGGGCCTCCGCACACGCCGCCTCGTCGCCCGCCACCAGCGCGACCGGCACGCCCATCGACCCGGCCAGCGCGGCGATCAGCCGGATCTCGCCGCAGATCTCGCCGTTCAGGTAGAGGTTCTGGATCTCATAGCCCATCCACGTGTGGTTGAGCACGCCGTGCGGCACGCCCGCGCGGGCGTGGTAGCCCACGAACATCGCCGCGTCGTGGCCGGTGTCGAGCCCCTGCCCCATGCGCAGCGGACGGTACGGCCCGCGGATCAGCGTGCACCGCTCGTCGATGAGGTCGGCGCGGATGTTCTTCGTGCTGCCGTGCGCGTCGGTGACGATCACCTCGTCCGCTCCGGCGTCGAACGCCCCGGCCACCGCGGCGTTCGCGTCGGCGGTCATCAGCTCGCAGCCGCGCTCGTAGCCGCGCCCGCCGGCCCGCATCTCATCCGGATCGGTGAGCCCGGACACGCCCTCCATGTCGACCGAGACGAACACCCGCACTGACGACTCCCTTCACGAAAACGGCGCCTCGACCGTACATCGTGGGCGTCCGCGGGTCAGCCGCCGGTGACCAGGCGGCGCAGCGCCTCGGCGGCACGGGCGTCCGCCTCGGCCTGGGCGATGAGCTCCTCGGTGAGCGCGCGTACCCACACGTCGAGCGTCACCTGGTCCCGGGACAGCACGACGCCGCGTACCTCGTGGTGGATCTCGCCCGTCGGCCGCCCGCCGTTCCCGGCCGTGAGGAACAGCGTGCGCTCGCCGAGCCGGACGACGATCCGGTGGGCCCGCCCGTCGCGGCCGCGCAGGCGATCGCCCAGGCTCCGCTCGTAGTCGACGGTCACGCAGCCGGGCGGCAGCGCGTCGGCGAGCGTGCCGGTGAGCACGCGGGCGTACGTCCCGAGGTCGGCGGTGTCGCGGCGCAGCGCGGCGGCCACCATGTCGAAGTCCATGGCCATCAGTGAATCAGCGGTCCAGCCCGAGCACCATCTGCGGCTTGGCGATGACGTGATCGGCGCGGAGCGGCCGGACGGCCGTGCCGATCGCGAAGAACTCCATCGTGTGGCCGCCCCACTGGTGGTGGAACTGGTCGAGGTAGACGCCGACGATGCCCTCGGCGTGCAGGGCCTGCGCCTCGGCCTGCATGCGGGTCATCGCCAGCTCCCGCGCGTCGTACAGCGCCTGGGTGAACTCCGGGATCTCGACGTTCTGCCCCACGCTGCCGAGCACCGAGCCGAGCCGGCGGTGCGCGACGTGGTACACGCAGGTGCCCATCACCATGCCCAGCGGCGCGTACCCGGCCTGGATCAGGGTCCAGAAGTCCTGGCCGTTCAGGTCGGAGGTGAACGGCTGGTTCTTGTTGTTCCGCCAGTTCTGGGAGGTGTCGTCGGCCTTGACCGCGGTGCCGATGGCGATGAACTCGGCGATGTCGCTGCCGAAGTCGCGGAACTCCACGCGCAGCCGGACGCCCACGATGCCGTCCGCGCCGAGCTGGTCGGCCTCGGCCTCCATGCGGGTCATCGCCAGCTCCCGCGCGTGGTACATCGCGCCGGAGAGCTGGTCCAGCTCCATGTTCTTGCTCCACCGGCCGACCTGGATGCCGACGTGGTAGATCGAGCTGCCCAGCACCAGCCCCAGTGGGCGGAACCCGGCCTCCCGGACGAGCAGGAACTCGTTCACGGACAGGTCGCTGGTGAACAGCGCCCCGGGCGCGCCTGGCCGCAGCTCGGCGAGCCGGGTCATCGCGTCGGCGGGAACTCCCTGGGCGACGGGATCGGTCATCTGGTCACAACCTCATGATGTTCAACGGGCGGATCGGGCGGTGCGGGACGCGGAACTCGGCGATCGCGGTTCCGAGGATCGTGGTCTCGACGATGTGGTCGTGCTGGTGGTCGGAGACGGTGCAGGGGCGTTCCTCGACGCGCAGGTCGATGTCGGAGACGACGACGCCGTCGGCGCCGGTGCGCTTGGCGTCGGCGTGCAGGCGCTTGCGAGCGTCGCGCCGTGTCATCGCCACGAGCTCGGTCCAGCCGCCGACCTCCTGCGCGGCCGCGAACCGGCGGGCCGACCGGTTCGTCCGCCAGTCATCGTGCCGGATGCCGACGGAGGCGCCGATCGCGAGGTCGACCGGCACCCAGCCGGTCTCGATCAGCTTCGCGAACTCCTGCCCGCCGACATGGGACAGGAAGACCCGGCGCGGCCGGACGGGCCCACGGGCGCGCACGGCCGTGCCGAGCACCTGGAACTCCAGGTGCTGGGCCGCTCCCTGGAACGGCGCGATCGTCAGATCGACGGCCACGACGCCGTCACCGCCCAGGGCGGCGCACTCGGCCGCCATCCGGTCCATGGCGGTGCGCCGGGCCCGGTAGAGCGTGTCGATGTAGGCGCCGAAGCCGCCCAGCCACGCGGGCCCACTCGACGTGATCGTGGTGGTGCCGCCACCGAACAGGGCGGGCACGTACCCGCAGTTCACCGAGGCGCGGTAGAACCGGCCCAGGTTGTAGACCGTGCTGCCCATGACCTGGCCGACCGGCTCGAACCCGACGGCTCGCAGGGCCGCGAACTCGTCCACGGTGAGGCCGGAGGTCCAAGTGCCGCCCTGCCGGGCCTGGTCGAGCCGCGCCTGAGCCGCGGGCGGCAATGGTTCGCTCGGCACCCCGTCCCCTCTCCCCGCGTCCGGCCGGACGCGTCGATCTGTCCTGTGACGTCCGGAGCGGACGCCGGGTTCCCTCCTGGCCCTCCCGGTCAGCGGCCGGTGAACCGCGCCTTGCCGGGGCCCTCCTCGACGAAGCTGCGCATGCCGTTCTTCTGGTCCTCGGTGGCGAACAGGCCCGCGAACTGCAGCCGCTCGATCTCCAGCCCGGTGGCCAGGTCGGTCTCCAGGCCGGCGTCGATCGCCTGCTTGGCGGCGCGCAGCGCGACCGCCGGGCCCTCGGCGTACCGCGCGACCAGTTCGGTGGCGGCCGCGTACACCTGGTCGTCCGGCACGACCCGGTCCACCAGGCCGATCGCCAGGGCCTCCTCGGCACCGACGTGCCGTCCGGTGAAGATCAGGTCCTTGGCGCGGGACGGGCCGATCAGCCGGGGCAGCCGCTGGGTGCCGCCGGCGCCGGGGATGACGCCGAGCTGGATCTCCGGCTGACCGACCTTCGCCGACTCGCCGGCGACGCGGAAGTCGGCGCACAGCGCGAGCTCCAGGCCACCGCCGAGGGCGTAGCCCGTGATCGCGGCGACGACCGGCCTGCCGATCCGCGCCACGGCGTTCAACGCGTCCTGCAGCGCCCGGGCGTGCCCGGTGGCCTGGGCGTACGGCAGCTCGGCCATCTCCTTGATGTCCGCCCCGGCCACGAACACCCGCTCGCCGCCGTACAGCACGACGGCCCGGACGGCCGGGTCAGCGTCCACGGCCCGCGCCGCCTCGGCCAGCTCGGCCACCACCTGCGCGTTCAGGGCGTTCACCTTCGGCCGGTCCAGCCGGATCGTGGCGACGGCCCCCTCGACCTCCACGCGTACGAACTCGCCCACGGCGCCTCCCTCATCGACTGCGGTGCGTCGCGAGCGTAACGTCCGCCGGCCCGCGGTCCACGTCGCGGCATGCGGGAACGGCGAGCAGTGTCAGGGCCGTTTGGTAGCTTCACCTGGTCCATAGCGTCTTCGGGGGGCGATCATGCTCGTCGCGCACGCCACCTGGCACGGTGGTGCGCTCTGCCTGTGGGCGGAGGACTCCGCGCTCCCCGCCACCGCGCGCCTGCGGGTCTCCCCCAAACCGCACCCCTTCGCGACCTCCGACTTCGAGGGCACCTCCTACGCGGCCGTGACGCGGGGCGCGCCGCGGATCGAGCCGACGCTGATCCTCCCCGGATCCGCCACCGGGCCGCTCCCCTCACCCGAGCTGGCGCGCGAGCCGGCGTCCGGACGGCCCAGGCCGCACCCCTGGCGGGTTCCGGCGCTCGTGCTGGACCCGTTCGCCGCGATGACGCTGCTGCATCTGGCCGGCGACGCCGAGGACGTCGTACGCGGCGCGGACCTGCGGTTCTTCGCGCACGTCGCCGAGGAGGCCGTCCACCTCGCCGCCCGGGGCCGGGTCCTGCCCGCCCTCGTCCGGGAGGACGGCGACCCGACGGCCCGATGGCGGCCGGTGATCACCGGCGACGACGCCGCACGGTTCCGCGAGCTCGCCGCCGCGATGCCGCCCGCCTGCCGAGCCGCGGACGAGGACCTGCCCGCGTCCGGCGTGCTGCTGGACGCGCTGTCCGGCCTGGTCGACGCGGCCGTCCGCGGCGTCGTGCCGCACCCGCTGCTGCCCGAGCGCACGGGGCGGGTCCCCGACCGGCTCCCGCTGACCGAGCGCTGGGCCGCCGCGCTCACCGGGCCCGATCCGACGGTGTCCCGCGAGCCGGGCGACGACCCGGACGCGCTCGCCGCCGAGCTGGACGCCTGGGCCGCCGCCGCCCGCAGGTCGACCGGCCCGCTCCGCGTCTGCTTCCGCCTCGTCGAGCCGCCCGCGCCCGAGGGCGAGGTCGCGGTGCAGGGGCCGTGGACCGTCGAGTTCGCGGTGCAGGGCACCGACGACCCCAGCCTCTACGTCCCGGCCGCCGTCCTCTGGACGGGCGAGGTCACCTCGGTGCCGAACGCCGAGGAGACCCTGCTCACCGGCCTGGGCCGGGCGCTGCGCCTCTACCCGGACCTCGCGCAGGCCCTGCGGATCGCCACGCCGACCAGCGTCACGACCGACGCGGAGGGCGCGTTCCGGTTCCTCCGCGAGGCCGCGCCGCTGCTGTCCGCCGCCGGCTTCGGCGTCCAGCTCCCGCAGTGGGCGGGCCGCGCCCGGCTGGGCATGAAGCTCACGACCCGGGCCAAGACGACGAGCGAGGGCGGCGGGGCGGCCACCTCCTCGGGCTTCGGCCTCGACAGCATGGTCGACTTCCGGTGGGACCTGGCCATCGAGGGCGAGGACGTCACCGAGGAGGAGCTGGCCGAGCTGGCCCGGCTCAAGGCCCCGCTCGTACGGCTGCGCGGCAAGTGGGTCGAGCTCGACGAGCGCCAGCTCGCCTCCGCCCTCGACTTCCTCCAGCAGCGCCGCAGCGGCGAGATGACCGCCGCCCAGGCCGTCCGCGCCGCGATCCACGCGGGCGACGACGCGCTGCCGCTGCTCCAGGTCGACGCGGACGGCCCGCTCGGCGACCTGTTCTCCGGCGAGGCCGACCGCCGGCTGGAGCCGGTCGGCACCCCGGACGACTTCGAGGGCACCCTCCGCCCCTACCAGGAACGCGGCCTCGCCTGGCTGTCCTTCCTCGACGACCTCGGCCTCGGCGCAATCCTCGCGGACGATATGGGACTCGGGAAAACCGCGCAGACCCTTGCTCTCCTCATAAATCAGACAAAGGCCGGGCCGACGTTGTTGATCGGACCGATGTCGCTGATGGGGAACTGGCAGCGGGAGGCGGCGCGGTTCACGCCGAAGCTGCGGGTCTACGTGCACCACGGCGGGGGGCGGCACCGGGGCGAGGATCTGGTGAAGGCGGCGGCGGAGGCCGATCTGGTGCTGACGACCTATGGCACGGCCGCGCGGGACCACGAGGCGCTCGCCGCGATCGAATGGGACCGCGTCGTCTGCGACGAGGCGCAGGCGCTGAAGAACAGCGGCACCCGGCAGGCGCGGGCGGTCCGGAGCATCCCGGCGCGCAGCAAACTGGCGCTGACCGGCACGCCAGTGGAGAACCACCTGACCGAGCTGTGGTCGATCATGGAGTTCGCCAACCCCGGCGTGCTCGGGCCGCGCCAGTACTTCCGGGAGCGGTTCGCGGTGCCGATCGAGGCGTACGGCGACGAGGAGGCCGCCGCCGCGCTGCACCGGGCGACCGGCCCGTTCATCCTGCGCCGCCTCAAGACCGACAAGACGATCATCACCGATCTGCCGGAGAAGCAGGAGATCAAGGTCTGGTGCAACCTGACGCCCGAGCAGGCGTCGCTGTACCAGGCGACCGTGGAGGACATGCTCGACCAGATCGCCAACAGCGAGGGCATGGAGCGGCGCGGTCTCGTGCTGGCCACCATGGCCAAGCTCAAGCAGGTCTGCAACCACCCCGCCCACCTGCTCAAGGACGGCTCCCGCCTGCACGGCCGCTCCGGCAAGCTCGAACGCCTGGAGGAGATCTGCGCCGAGGTCGTCGAGCAGGGCGAGAAGGCTCTCGTCTTCACCCAGTACGCCGAGTTCGGCGCGATGCTGCGGCCGCACCTGGAGGCCAAGCTCGACCGCCCGGTGCTGTGGCTGCATGGCGGCGTCGCCAAGAAGCAGCGCGACGAGCTGATCCGCCGGTTCCAGGAGGACGCCGATCCGGCGATCTTCCTGCTGTCGCTGAAGGCGGCCGGCACCGGGCTGAACCTCACCGCGGCCAACCACGTCGTCCACGTCGACCGCTGGTGGAACCCCGCCGTCGAGGACCAGGCGACCGACCGCGCGTTCCGCATCGGGCAGACCAAGAACGTCCAGGTCCGCAAGTTCATCTGCGTCGGCACGATCGAGGAGCGCGTCGACGAGATGATCGAGCGCAAGAAGTCCCTGGCCGAGCGCATCGTCGGCACCGGCGAGGGCTGGCTCACCGAGCTGTCCGTCGCCGACCTGCGCGAGATCATGCGGCTCGACCCCGAGGCGGTGAGCGACTGATGCCGATCTATGGGAAGGCCCGGCCCGTCGAGGACGGGCTCAAGGCGAAGTCCGGCGGGCGCGGCTCGATCGGCGAGGAGTGGTGGTCCCGCCGCTTCATCGACGTCCTGGAGTCCTTCGCCGACCGCGGCCGGCTCACCCGGGGCCGCACGTACGCCCGCAAGGGCCAGGTGGTCGAACTGCGGATCGACGCGTACGAGGTCACCGCCCGAGTCCAGGGCTCCGAACCCGAGCCGTACGACGTGTCGATCGGCATCGACCCGATCAGGGACACGGTCTGGGAGTCGATCGAGGAGGCCCTGGCCTCCCAGGCGGTCTTCCGGGCCCGGCTGCTGGCCGGGGAGATGCCGCCGGAGATCGAGGACGTCTTCGCCATCTTCGGCGTCTCGCTGTTCCCTCAGTCGTCGGCGGACATGCACCTGATGTGCAGTTGTCCCGACTGGGGAGACCCGTGCAAGCACACCGCCGCGGTGCTCTACCTTCTCGCGGAGGCGTTCGACGACGACCCGTTCCTCATCCTCGCCTGGCACGGCCGCACCAAGGACGACCTGCTCGCCGGCCTGCGCCGCCTCGAACCCGCCCAAGTCGATCCCCTGGAGATCGAGGAGACGCCGCTGGCCGAGCGGATGGACGACTTCTGGGCGCCCGCCGTCGTCCGCGACCGCCCGCCCGCTCCCCCGATCCCGCCGGGCCTGCTGCTCCGCCTCCTCGACCCGCCCAAGGTGAAGGTCCGCCGCAGGGACCTCGTCGACGTCCTCAAACCCGCCTACGAGACCCTCCCCGTCCTCGAACAGCCGGAATAACAGCCGATAGGTCATTTCCGGCGAACACCGTCATTGTCGGCCTCCGCAGCGGGCCGCCGAATCCTGGAGTGTCTACTGAGCGGGAGAAAATTCTCCGCTCAGTAGACACCCTAGAACGGCGAGGCCCGCCCACCAGGGGTGAGTCATACCGGTCCGCGGCGATGTCTCCCCAATCGTTCCAGGAACCGCTGCGCCAGTTCCGGATATTTCCGGACTAGAACCTCGAGCTGCTGGATCTCGGCGACTTGAGAAACACCCTGAAATCGCAGGGAGTCCAGGGTCGCGTAGAAGTTATCGATCGCGCGCTGGAGATCGTTCACCGGTCCCCGCCTCACGGGACGACGACATGCGCGATGTGTCGTACGGCGAGATCGATGCTGGCGGCGGGACAGATCGGCTCGCCCCAACTCCACCACCACATCAGCTTCTCGTCGGCGTCCGGATGACACCGAATCGTCGCGGTGAGGCGCGAGTGGACTCCGAGGTGACGTGCCTGGAGGAGCACGTCGACCGGTAACGAGCGACAGGCCTGGTGGCTCTGCCGGTGGGGCGTACGGAATGCTCGGGGAAAGGCCGCCTCACGTCGCCGAAACGCGGGATTCCGTCCCTTCGTCAGGGCGATCGCCGAGCATTTCGTACGCTGCGGGCGGCTGTCAGCCGCAGTGCACGTTGGTCTCCAGCGCGTAGCCGTTGTCGGTCTGGGTCGTGTTGTCGATCTGAGCCTCGAGATCGATGCACTGACCTGCGGCCGAGACGTAGACCGGGCCCGCGTAATATGCGAAATTCCCCTGGTTGACCGTCCACAGCGAATCGGTGTGCTTGGCGATCTTCACGACTTTCCAGGTCGTCGTGCCGTACGTGCTTCCTACGCCGTAGGCGAGGGCGCAGTTCTTCCCGGAAGAGGAGCTGTAGTAGAGCTCCAGAGAGCCTCTCTTCACGCCACTCTTCGTGTTGATGTTGTAGACGTCGATCAACGAGTAGCCGCTTCCGCAGGGGCTGGACGCGTACGCCGGGGCGGCGACGGCGACGACGCCGGAAGAGGCCAGCACGACGGTCGCCAGGACCGCGGTCTTGCGACGCATGGACATGCGTCTCCCTTCATCATGATCGTGAGCCAGTCGATCATGACAGAGGGGTTTCGACCGTACGATCCCGACCACGCCCGGCAACGCGAACGTCCCCGGACCCGTCGTCGGGTCCGGGGACGTTCGGGGTGGTCAGCGCAGGTCGCCGTTGGTCATGCCGATCGGCGCCGGCGGCAGGGCGATCAGGCCCGTCTCCGCGCGGGAGGCCAGGAGCTCGTGCCGGGGCACGACGCGGACGCTGTACCCGAACGGCCCGGTCCGGTCCAGGGGGACCTCGCCGGTGAGGCGGTAGCGGCCCTCGCCGAGGTCCTCGGCCTGGTCAAGCTCCAGGTAGGACGGGCTGACGAGGGCGTCGTTGTCGTCGACCCGGCCGTACGCCACCTCGACGGCGACGTCATCCGGCCGCAGCTCGCCGAGCTGGACGGTGGCCCGTACGGTCAGGCGCGTGCCCAGGTGCGGGGTCTTGCCCGCGCCGGTGGACTCGACGTGCTCGACCGAGACGGCCGGCCATGCCTTGGCGATCCGGTGCCGCCAGGCGGCGAGCGCCTTCGCGCCCGCGTTGCCGTCGGCGGACAGCCGGCGGGCCGACCCGGCCGCCGGGGCGTACAGCGCCTGCACGTAGTCGCGCAGCATGCGCCCCGCGAGGACCTTAGGACCGAGGGAGGCCAGCGTGTGCTTGACCATCTCCAGCCAGCGGCGCGGCAGGCCGTCTCCCGGGCGGTCGTAGAACAGCGCGGAGACGTGGTCCTCGATCAGCTCGTAGAGGGCCTGGGCCTCGATGTCGTCGCGGTGGTCCGGGTCGTCGGCGCGGTCGGCGGACGGGATCGCCCAGCCGTTGTTGCCGTCGAACCACTCGTCCCACCAGCCGTCGCGGATGGAGAGGTTCAGCCCGCCGTTGAGGGCGACCTTCATACCGGACGTGCCGCACGCCTCGAGCGGGCGCAGCGGGTTGTTCATCCAGACGTCGCAGCCCTGGACGAGCGCCTGGCCGAGCGCCATGTCGTAGTCCGGCAGGAACACGATGCGGTGCCGCACGGCGGGGTCGTCGGTGAACCGGACGATGTCCTGGATCAGCCGCTTGCCGCCCTCGTCCGCCGGGTGCGCCTTGCCGGCGATGATGATCTGCACGGGCCGCTCGGGGTCGAGCAGGATCGACTTGAGCCGCTCCGGGTCGCGCAGCATCAGGGTGAGCCGCTTGTAGGACGGGACGCGGCGGGCGAAGCCGATCGTCAGGACGTCCGGGTCGAGCGCGTCGTCGATCCAGGTCAGCTCGGCCTCGCTGGCGCCGCGGTGGCGCCAGGACTCTCGCAGCCGCCGCCGGGCGTCCTCGACGAGCCGGGCGCGCAGCGTGCGCCGGATGCGCCAGATCTCGGACGCGGAGACCTTCTCGACGCCCTCCCAGCCGCGGCCGAGCTCGACGATGTCGGGCAGCTCGCGGCGGGCCAGGTCGATGATCTCGGGCGCGACCCACGTCGCCCCGTGGACACCGTTGGTGATCGAGCCGATCGGGACCTCGTCGGTGTCGAACCCGGGCCACAGGCCGCCGAACATCTCGCGGCTGACGTGGCCGTGCAGTTCGGAGACGCCGTTGACGCGCTGGGCGAGGCGCATGCCCATGACCGCCATGTTGAAGACGGCGGGGTCGCCCTCCTCGTACGACTCGGCGCCGAGCGCGAGGATGCGGTCGGAGGGCAGGCTGCCCTCCTCGTTGGAGCCGCCGAAGTACCGCTCGATCAGCTCGCGCGGGAACCGGTCGATGCCGGCCGGGACCGGGGTGTGGGTGGTGAAGACCGTGCCCGCCCGAGTGGCCTCGAGGGCCTCGTCGAAGGTCAGGCCCTGGTCGTCGATGTACTCGCGGATCCGTTCGAGGCCGAGGAAGCCGGCGTGGCCCTCGTTGGTGTGGAACACCTCCGGGGCGGGGTGTCCGGTGATACGGGAGTAGGCGCGGATCGCGCGGACGCCGCCGATGCCGAGCAGCATCTCCTGGAGGAGGCGGTGGTCGGTACCGCCGCCGTACAGGCGGTCGGTGACGTCACGGGAGACCGGGTCGTTCTCCTCGACGTCGGAGTCGAGGAGGAGCAGCGGCACGCGGCCGACCTTCGCGATCCAGATCTGGGCCCGCAGCGAGCGGCCCTCGGGCAGGCCGACGCCGACCCGCGCGGGCGTGCCGTCGGCCTCGCGCAGGAGGGTCAGCGGGAGCCCGGCCGGGTCGATCGGGGGGTAGCGCTCCTGCTGCCAGCCGTCCGGCGAGAGCGACTGGGAGAAGTAACCGTGGCGGTACAGCAATCCAACCCCGACGATGGGCACGCCCAGGTCGCTGGCGGTCTTGAGGTGATCGCCGGCGAGAATGCCCAGGCCACCGGAGTACTGCGGCAGCGCGGCGGCGATGCCGTACTCCGGGGAGAAGTAGGCGATCGCCGTGGGGGCGTCGGTGAGCCTCTGGTACCAGCGCGGTGCGCTGACGTACTCCCGGAGGTCGTCGACGGCGTCGCCGAGGGCACGCAGGAAGCGCCGGTCACCGGTGAGAGCGGACAGCCGCTCGGGCGAGACCTCGCCGAGCAGTCGCACCGGGTCGTGCCGGCTCGCCTCCCACAGGTCCGGATCGACCGATTCGAAGAGCTCGAGCGTCTCCGGATGCCATGACCAGCGCAGGTTGAGAACGAGTTCCTCGAGCGGCTGCAGCGGCTCGGGCAGGACGGAGCGGACGGTGAATCTGCGGATCGCCTTCACGTGCGGCGACACTAATCGGTCCGGGCCGGTGCTCGCGACCCGAACCCGCCCGGTGAGCGACATCTTGATCTCAGCTTGGTCCCGGAAAGCCGCACACCAAGTCGGAAATGCGAGCTAGGTCGCTGAGTGCGAGGATGGAAGCGGCAGTACCGCGGGGGCGCTCCTGACGTCTTCCAACCGAGGCATACCGAGTACGAGTCGTGCCCGGCGCCCCACTTGCGCCGATGAAAGAATTCCAGCGCGGACCGAGGTCGGCGCGTGCGGTCACCGGACGCAGCCGTCCCGGGCGTCACCGGACGCAGCAGCACCGTGACCGTGACAACGCGACAAACCCCGTTTCACACCCACGAAACCGGCAACGGAGACGTTATGCGCCAACCCACGCCGAGCACCCCCACCCCGACCGGCGTCAGCAACCCTCAAGAAAGATCAGTTCTTTCCGAAGATCAGGGTGATCGCGGGCCCGCATCTGTACGCTCGCCTGCGATGATCGGACGCATTCCCACTCTCGACGTGCAGCCAGTGATCGACTGCGGACGCTGGCCCGCCAAGGCCGTTCCCGACGAGGAGTTCGAGGTCGGCGCCACCGTGTTCCGCGAGGGCCACGAGATGCTCGGCGCCGGGGTCGTCCTGCGGGATCCCGAGGGCCGCACCTGGCCCCTCGTCCGCATGTCCGAGGTCACCCCCGGCACCGACCGGTACGCCGCCCAGGTGGCGCCGACCACGACCGGGCTGTGGCACTTCCGCGTGGAGGCGTGGGGCGATCCGATCGCGCACTGGCACCACGACGCGGGCATCAAGATCCCGCGCGGTCAGGACACCGAGCTGATGCTCGAGGAGGGCGCCCGGCTGTTCGAGCGCGCGGCGGCCGGCCTGCCCAAGGGGACCGTCGGCGTGCCGAAGAAGCGGGCCGTGCTGACCACCCTCGCCCGTACGCTCCGGGACCGGACCATCCCGCCGATGACGCGCTTCGAGGCGGCGGACGCCCCGGAGGTGCGCGCGGTCCTCGACGCGCACCCGCTGCGCGATCACGTCACGGCCTCGGAGTGGCACCCGCTGGTCGTGCACCGCAAGCGGGCGCTGTTCGGCTCCTGGTACGAGTTCTTCCCGCGGTCCGAGGGCGCGACGTACGACCCGATGGGCTACCGGGCACCGCAGTCGGGAACGTTCCGAACGGCGATGAGGCGGCTCCCGGCCGTCGCCGAGATGGGCTTCGACGTGGTCTACCTGCCGCCGGTCCACCCGATCGGCCGGCAGTTCCGCAAGGGCCCGAACAACACCCTGCACGCCGAGCCGCACGACCCCGGCTCGCCGTGGGCGATCGGTTCGGAGGAGGGCGGCCACGACGCCGTCCACCCCGAACTTGGAACGTTCGAGGACTTCGACGCCTTCGTGGCCCGCACCCGCGAGCTGGGCATGGAGGTCGCGCTGGACCTGGCCCTCCAGTGCTCGCCTGACCACCCGTGGGTGAGCAAGCACCCCGAGTGGTTCACCACGCGCGCCGACGGCTCCATCGCCTACGCGGAGAACCCGCCGAAGAAGTATCAGGACATCTACCCGCTGAACTTCGACAACGACCCCGAGGGGATCTACGAGGAGGTCGAGCGCGTCGTCCGGCTCTGGATGTCGCACGGCGTACGGATCTTCCGGGTGGACAACCCGCACACCAAACCGGTGGCGTTCTGGGAGCGGCTGCTCGGGAGCATCGCCGCGACCGACCCGGACGTGCTCTTCCTCGCCGAGGCGTTCACCCGCCCGGCGATGATGCACACCCTCGGCAAGATCGGCTTTCACCAGTCGTACACGTACTTCACGTGGCGCAACAGCAGGGAGGAGCTGGAGGAGTACCTCCGGGAGCTGTCGGGGCCGGCCGCCGCCTACATGCGGCCGAACTTCTTCGTCAACACGCCCGACATCCTCCACGAGTACCTCCAGCACGGCGGGCCGCCCGCGTTCGCGATCAGGGCCGTCCTCGCCTCGACGCTGTCGCCCACGTGGGGCGTCTACTCGGGCTACGAGCTATACGAGAACATCCCCGTACGGCCGGGCAGCGAGGAGTACCGCGACTCGGAGAAGTACCAGTACCGGCCCCGGGACTGGGAGGCGGCCGAGAGGGAGGGACGCAGCCTGGCGCCCTTCATCGAGACGCTCAACTCCGTGCGAAGAGCACACCCTGCGTTGCATAGGCTGCGTAACCTACGATTCCATCATGTCGACCAGCCCGAGCTGATCTGCTACTCCAAACGCGTGTCGGACGGCCCCGACAGCCTCGGAGACGTCGTGCTGGTCGTCGTCAATCTCAATCCACATCAGATCCGCGAGGCGACGGTCCATCTCGACCTGCCCGCACTCGGCCTCGACTGGGCGGACGAGTTCGTCGTCACCGACGAGCTGTCCGGCGAGTCGTACCGCTGGCGGCAGGCGAACTACGTGCGTCTCGACCCCCGCACCCGGCCTGCCCACATCTTCACGGTCTCGAGAGGCGAGAGTTGACCCAGTCGGATCCCCTAGCCGGAGTCGGCCCCGTAGAGCCGGTTCCCGACACGTTCACGCGTGAGAAGCCCAACCAGCCTCACTGGTACAAGAACTGCGTGTTCTATGAGGTTCTGATCCGCGGCTTCTACGACTCCACCGGTGACGGCACCGGTGACATCCGGGGGCTCACCCAGAAACTCGACTATCTGCAGTGGCTCGGCATCGACTGCATCTGGCTGCTGCCGATCTACGAGTCGCCCCTGCGCGACGGCGGATATGACATCAGCGACTTCATGAAGATCCTCCCGGAGTTCGGCGATCTCGGCGACTTCGTGGAGCTGGTCGAGGAGGCGCACAAGCGCGGCATCCGCGTCATCGCCGACCTGGTCATGAACCACACCAGCGACCAGCACCCGTGGTTCAAGGCGTCCCAGGAGGACCCGGAGGGGCCGTTCGGCGACTTCTACGTCTGGTCCGACTCGGATGAGGCGTACAAGGACGCCCGGATCATCTTCGTCGACACCGAGACGTCGAACTGGACGTACGACCCTGTGCGCGGCCAGTACTACTGGCACCGCTTCTTCAACCACCAGCCGGACCTGAACTTCGACAACCCCGCGGTTCAGGACGCGATGCTGGAGGTCCTGCGGTTCTGGCTGGACCTCGGCATCGACGGGTTCCGCCTGGACGCCGTGCCCTACCTGTACGAGCGCGAGGGCACGAACTGCGAGAACCTCAAAGAGACCCACGACTACCTCAAGCGGGTCCGGGCCGAGGTCGACCGGCTGTACCCCGACCGGGTGCTGCTGGCCGAGGCGAACCAGTGGCCCGCCGACGTCGTGGAGTACTTCGGCGACCCGGCGACCGGCGGCGACGAGTGCCACATGGCGTTCCACTTCCCGGTCATGCCGCGCATCTTCATGGCGGTCCGCCGGGAACAGCGCTACCCCATCTCCGAGATCATGGCGCAGACCCCGAAGATCCCGGAGAACGCCCAGTGGGGCATCTTCCTCCGCAACCACGACGAGCTGACGCTCGAGATGGTCACGGACGAAGAGCGCGACTACATGTACTCCGAGTACGCCAAGGACCCGCGGATGAAGGCCAACATCGGCATCCGCCGTCGCCTGGCGCCGCTCCTGGACAACGACCGCAACCAGCTCGAGCTGTTCACCGCCCTGCTGCTGTCGCTGCCCGGCTCACCCGTCATCTACTACGGGGACGAGATCGGGATGGGCGACAACATCTGGCTGGGCGACCGCGACGGCGTGCGCACGCCGATGCAGTGGACGCCGGACCGCAACGCCGGCTTCTCCTCCTGTGACCCGGCCCGTCTCTACCTCCCGGTCATCATGGACCCGATCTATGGGTACCAGGCGATCAATGTGGAGTCGCAGCAGAACAACACGGGGTCGCTCCTGCACTGGACGCGCAAGATGATCGAGATCCGCAAGCGGCATCCGGTCTTCGGCGTCGGTGACTACACCGAGCTGACCGCGTCGAACCCCAGCGTGCTGGCGTTCGTCCGGGAATACGGACAAGATCGCGTGTTGTGTGTGAACAACCTCTCGCGCTTCCCGCAGCCGGTCGAGCTCGACCTGCGGCGGTTCAAGGGCGCGAACCCCGTCGAGTGCATGGGAGGAGTGCAATTCCCCACGATTGGGGAGCTCCCGTATCTTCTTACGCTTCCTGGGCATGGTTTCTACTGGTTCCTCCTGTCCCCGAGCCCCGGGGGTGATGGCGAAGCGCCATGACGCACACACAGGAGGCACAGGCGAGGTGACATAGTCAGTGCGGCTGGAACGACTCGACGATCTGTTGGTGGACTGGCTCCCGCGCCAGCGGTGGTTCGCGGGCAAGGATCGGAGGATCGACGGGATATCCGTCGTCTCCGACACCGAACTGGTCGAGGGCGATCCGTCGCTGCGACATGTCATCCTCGCCGTACACCAGGATGGGGGCACCGATCGATATCAGGTGCCCCTGGGAGTACGCAGCGAGCTGCCCGGCCGATTGCAGTACGCCGCGATCGGGCAGCTCGGCGATGGGTCCTGCGTCTATGACGCGGTCCACGACCCCGGCCTGACCCGGGTCTGGCTGGAGAACATGGCCGGCAACGTCGACGCCGGCCCGCTGACCTTCCGCTCCATCACCACCATCGACACCGAGCTGGAGAGCCTCGCCAGCCCGGCCGAGCAGAGCAACACCTCCCTGATCTACGGCGACGTCTACATCTGCAAGCTCTTCCGCCGCCTCACCCCCGGCATCAACCCCGACCTCGAGGTCAGCATCGGCCTCGCGCGGGCGGGCAGCAAACACGTCCCGGAGCTGCACGGCTGGTTCTCCAGCGACCTCGGTGGCACGCTGTCCACGCTGGGGATGATGTCGGAGTTCCTGCGCAGCGGGACCGACGGCTGGCAGCTCGCCGGCACCAGCGTCCGCGACCTGTACGCCGAGGCCGACCTGCGCGCCGACGAGGTCGGCGGGGACTTCGCCGCCGAGGCCGAACGGCTCGGCGCGGCGACCGCCGACGTCCACCGGGACCTGGCCGCCGCCTTCGGCACCGGCGAGATGTCCCAGGCCGAGGTCGGCGCGGTCGCCGAGCGGATGCACGCTCGGCTGGTCGAGACGTGCGACGTCGTCCCGCAGCTCAGGCCGTACGCCGGGCGGCTCACCGACGCGTTCGACGCGCTGGAGGAGCTGGACGGGCCCCTCCTCGTGCAGCGGGTCCACGGCGACTACCACCTCGGCCAGGTCATGCGCACCGACTCCGGCTGGATGCTGCTGGACTTCGAGGGCGAGCCCGTCAAGTCCCTGGAGGAGCGCCGGGCGCCCGCCCACCCGCTCCGCGACGTCGCCGGGATGCTGCGCTCGTTCGACTACGCGGCACGCCACCTGCTGGTGAACGGGCAGGCGTTCGGCGGCGACCGCGACCAACTGGAGTACCGCGCCCAGGAGTGGGCCGACCGCAACCGGGCCGCCTTCTGCCGCGGCTACGCCGAGGCCGGCGGCATCGACCCGGCCGCGCACGAGGTGATCCTGCGCGCCTTCGAGTTCGACAAGGCCATCTACGAGGTGCTGTACGAGGCGCGCAACCGGCCCTCCTGGCTGCGGATCCCGCTCGGTTCGATCGCCGCCCTCAGCACCCGCGCCGAGTCCGGTTACCTGGCCTCCTGACCGGTCGGGTCATCCCGCGCCCTCGCCGGGATGCTCCTGTTCGGCGAGCAGGAGCCGGAGCGTCTCCGGCGCCTCGGCGGCCACGGTCATCGCCTGACCGGCCTGGATCTGCTGGTCGGTGAGGCTGCCCGCGCGGGTCGCGTACCAGTGCCCGGCGTCGCTGCGCCAGACGACCCAGCCGGGGAAGTCACTCTCTAACGTGGCCTTGTCTGCGGCGAAATCCGCCATATTGCCCCTTCGCGCTGGAAAGTCCGCCTTCTGTATACGAAAGTGGGTCTGTTAGGTGGAGGTGTCAACCCGCCCGTAAGCGGAACGTCCCCGTACGGCTATGAGGAGGGCAAGGTGGCTATCCTCCCCGCTTACGTCCGCATCGCCGGCGAGCTCCGCGAGCTGATCCGCGACGGCACCTATCCGCCCGGGGCACGGCTGCCCACGATCAGCCGGCTGTCCGAGTCGTACGGCGTCTCGGAGATCGTCGTTCGCAGCGCGTTCTCCTTACTCCGGACCGAGGGACTCATCGAGACCCGCCGGGGCGGTGGCACGCTCGTCCGCGACCGCCCGCCCGCGCGACGGCTGGCCATGGAGCGCTACCGCGTCGAGACCGACCCCGGCGCGACGCCCGCCACCTCCTTCACCGTCGACCACCACATCACCTGGCGGGACTACCGCCTGGACCGTTCCTACTCCCGGCGGCGCGCCGACGCGGACCTGGCGGCGCTGTTCGCGACGGATCCGGGAACCCTGCTGCTCCGCCGGTACTTCGTGTTCTGGGCACGCGGCGAACCCCAGCAGATCTCCACCAACTACCTGCCCTGGAGCCTGGTGGCCGGGACACCGGTGGCCGACCCGGACCGCGAGCCGTGGCCGGGCGGCACCCCGGCGCAACTCGCCTACCTGGGGCACCCCGCGACCCGGGTCGAGGAGTCCGTACGGTCCCGGATGCCCACCCCGGAGGAGGCGGCGACCCTGCGGATGGCTCCGGGCGTGCCGGTGCTGACCATCACCCGGCGAATGCTGTCCGGCGACCGCGTCCTGGAGGTCTGCCGCGACATCGTCCTCCCGGCGGACCGCGTCGTCCTCGACTACGCGCTCGACCTGTGAGCGGATGAGGACCGCACTCGGAGATCGGGACCTACTGGAGGATTAGCCCACGCTCTTCGGGCAGGCTTAGGAAGAGCGTGGGCACACAAGAAGATCGAGGAGCGTCATGGCGCGGGTCACCAATGATGAGATCGACCGGTTGGTCGGCGGAGATCACCACGACCCCCACAGCGTGCTGGGCGCCCATCCCGGGCGTGACGGCGTCGCCGTGCGGGCGTTGCGGCCGCTGGCCACCAAGGTCGAGGTGATCCTCCCGGACGGCGCTCGGCACCCGATGCGCCATGTGCACGAGGGCGTCTTCGCGGTCACGCTGCCGCCCGATGCCCCTCTGGCCGGTGACGAGCCCCAGGCGGTGCCGGACTACCGGCTGGCGGTGGCGTACGACGGGCCCGAGGTGATCCAGGACGACCCGTACCGGCACCTGCCCACCCTCGGCGAACTCGACCTGCACCTGATCGGCGAGGGCCGGCACGAGGAGCTGTGGAAGGTCCTGGGCGCGCACACCCGCACCTACGCCTCGGTGTTCGGGCCGGTCGCCGGCACCTCGTTCGCGGTCTGGGCGCCGAACGCCCGCGGGGTACGGGTCATCGGCGACTTCAACCACTGGGACGGCCGGGCCCACCCGATGCGCTCGCTCGGCGCCACGGGCATCTGGGAGCTGTTCGTCCCGGAGGTCGGCGACGGCACCAACTACAAGTTCGAGATCCTCGGCCACGACGGGGTCTGGCGGCGGAAGGCCGACCCGATGGCGCGGTACGCCGAGCGCCCGCCCGCCACCGCGTCCACCGTCTTCACGTCCTCCTACGAGTGGGAGGACGACGAGTGGATGACGCGCCGCAAGTCCTACGACGCGCTGCGGTCGCCGATGAGCACGTACGAGGTGCATCTGGGATCGTGGCGCGCCGATCTGGGCTACCGCGAACTGGCCGACCAGCTCGTCGGCTACGTCACCGAGATGGGCTTCACGCACGTGGAGTTCCTGCCGGTGTCGGAGCACCCGTTCGGCGGTTCGTGGGGCTACCAGGTCACGTCCTACTACGCCCCCACGTCGCGCTTCGGGAACCCCGACGACTTCCGTCACCTCGTCGACCGGCTGCACCAGGCCGGCATCGGCGTGATCATCGACTGGGTGCCGGGCCACTTCCCGAAGGACGAGTGGGCCCTGGCCCGCTTCGACGGCACGCCGCTGTACGAGCACGCCGACCCGCGCCGGGGCGAGCAGAAGGACTGGGGCACCCTCATCTTCGACTTCGGCCGCGCGGAGGTCCGCAACTTCCTCGTCGCCAACGCGAACTACTGGCTGGAGGAGTTCCACGTCGACGGGCTGCGCGTGGACGCCGTCGCCTCGATGCTGTACCTCGACTACTCGCGCGCCGAGGGCGAGTGGACGCCGAACATCTACGGCGGCCGGGAGAACCTCGAGGCGATCGACTTCCTCAAGGAGATGAACGCCACCGCGTACAAGCGCTCCCCCGGCATCGTGACGATCGCCGAGGAGTCCACCGCCTGGCCCGGCGTCACCCGCCCCACCCACCTCGGCGGGCTCGGGTTCGGGTTCAAGTGGAACATGGGCTGGATGCACGACACGCTCGCGTACCTCCAGCGCGACCCGCTGTACCGCGGCTACCACCACCACGAGATCACGTTCTCGATGGTGTACGCGTACTCGGAGAACTACGTGCTGCCGTTGTCGCACGACGAGGTCGTGCACGGCAAGGGCTCCCTGCTGGGCAAGATGCCCGGTGACGAGTGGCAGCGGTTCGCCAACCTGCGGGCGCTGCTGGCGTTCATGTGGGCGCACCCGGGCAAGCAGCTGCTGTTCATGGGTCAGGAGTTCGGCCAGGGCGCCGAGTGGGCCGAGTCCCGGTCCCTCGACTGGTGGCTGCTGGACGAGGCCGAGGACAACTTCCACGTCGGCGTACGGCGGCTGGTCCGCGACCTCAACCACAACTACGCCGCGTCGCCCCAGCTGTGGACGAGGGACGCCGACCCGGCGGGCTTCCGCTGGATCGCCGCGGACGACGTCGCGGGCAACGTCATCTCCTTCCTGCGGTACGGGCCGGACGGCTCGCCGCTCGCGTGCGTCGTCAACTTCTCCGGCGTCCCGCACGAGGACTACCGGCTCGGCCTGCCCTGCCCGGGCCACTGGCGCGAGGTGGTCAACACCGACGCGTACGACTACGGCGGCAGCGGGGTCGGCAACCTCGGCGGGGTCGAGGCGGTCGACGAGCCCAGCCACGGGCTGCCCGCCTCCGCCTGCCTGCGGGTGCCGCCGCTCGGTGCCCTCTGGCTCGCCCCGGAATGATCCTCTCCCGCCCGGAATAACCGTTGTGGCCGTGTCGCCGTCACGGCCATGATGGGGCCGTGTCTGAAGATCATCGTTCGCTGTACCACCGCGTCGCCGGCAGCAGCGTGGAGCGGCTGTCCGCGCTGGGCGACGGGGTGTTCGCGATCGTGCTCACGCTGCTCGTGCTGGACCTGCACGTGCCTGCGGAGAAGCTGATCCATCCGCAGCGGCCGCTGTGGAGCGGTGACGCCCTGTCCTCGGAGGGTGAGCTGTGGCGTCTCCTCGGCGAGGTCGGGCCCAACCTGCTCACCTACCTGATGAGCTTCCTCACGCTCGGGATGTTCTACATCGGCTCACAGACGCTGTTCAACCACCTGCGCGGCAGCGACCGGAACTTCGCCTGGCTGTACCTGACCTTCCTGCTCGGCGTGTCCCTCCTGCCGTTCACCACCGCCCTGCTGGCCAAGTTCATGACCTTCCGGATCGCCGTCGCGATCTACTGGGTGAACCTGCTGGCGCTCGGCCTGCTGCTGCTGGCCGCCCTCCGGTACGCGCGGTCCGCCGAGCTCCTCGACACCGAGCTCACGCCCGGGTTCCCGCAGGCGTTCCAACGCCGGATCGTGATCCCCCAGGCTCTGTACGCCGCCGCGTTCGCGCTGTGCGTGGTCAACACGTACGTCAGCATCGCGCTCGTGGTGCTGCTCCAGCTGAATTCGGCGATCGCACCGAACATCCGGCCGCTCAACCGCTTCTGACCGGGGTACCGACGCCGCGGCAGTGGCAATGATCACCGGGCCACATGTGGCAATGATGTTGTGACAGGGCCCTGTGGTACGAGAGATTGCGCGCGCAACCCCAGGAGGTAGCGCGTGCGGATCTCAGCACGGCGAGGAGTTCTCGCCTCAATCGCAGTCGCGGCCGCCCTCACGGCGACCGGGGCGCCCGCCGCCCACGCGGCGAAGAAGCCGACGATCAAGGTGGCGGGCGGGGTCACCCAGCCCGTCTTCTCGTACCAGAACGCCATCCGGGAGTTCGTCCGGGTGCAGTCGAGCGTCGACTCCGACGGTGACGGCAAGAAGGACCTCATCCGGGTCGACATCATCCGGCCGCGGGAGACCGACGCCGGGCTGAAGGTGCCGGCGATCATCGACGAGAGCCCGTACTACGACAACCTCGGCCGCGGCAACGAGTCCGAGCGCAAGACGTACGACGCGAACGGCAACCCGGTCAAGTTCCCGCTGTTCTACGACAACTACTTCGTGCCGCGCGGCTACGCGGTCCTGAACGTCGACATGGACGGCACCACGAAGTCCGACGGCTGTCCCACCTCCGGCGGCGCCTCCGACGTGCTCGGCGGCAAGGCCGTCATCGACTGGCTGGGGGGCCGGGCCAAGGCGTTCGACGCCCAGGGCAGGCCGGTCAAGGCCACCTGGTCCACCGGCCACTCCGGCATGATCGGCAAGTCGTACGACGGGACGCTCGCCAACGGCGTCGCGGCCACGGGCGTCAAGGGCCTGGACACCATCGTGCCGATCTCCGCGATCAGCTCCTGGTACGACTACAGCCGCATGAACGGCGTGATCTGGTTCAAGGGCGAGGAGGACGGCCTCGCGCAGGTCGTCGACACCGACCCGCCCGCCAAGTGCGCCGCCGTCCAGCAGCGGCTCGCCCAGGGCCAGGACGACGCCACCGGGAACTACAACGCCTTCTGGAACGAGCGGAACTACCGCACCGGGCCGATCGCCGACGCGAGCAAGGTGCACGCCAGCGTGTTCGCGATCCACGGGCTGAACGACCTGAACGTCAAGCCCAGCCAGTTCTCCATCTGGTGGGCGGCGCTGGCGAAGCGCGGAGTGCCGCGCAAGGTGTGGCTGTCGCAGTACGGACACGTCGACCCGTTCGACTTCCGCCGCGACGTCTGGGTGGACACCCTCCACCAGTGGTTCGACCACTGGCTGTGGAAGCTGCCGAACGACATCATGAAGCAGCCGCGCGCCGACGTCGAGGTCGGGCCCGACCAGTGGGCCGCCCAGTCCGACTGGCCCGCGCCGCACACCCGGCAGCTCGGCCTGCGCCCCCAGGCGGACGGCACCCTCGGCCTCAAGACCGGGTCCGGGACGGGGACGTACAGCGACACGAAGCAGGCCGAGGCCGACACCGTGGCCGACCCGACCACCGCGAAGCCCTACCGGCTGGCCTACACGACCCCGCCGCTGAAGACCGACGTACGCCTGTCCGGCACGCCGCGGGTCAGCCTGAAGATCAAGCTCGACAGGCCGACGGCGAACCTCGGCGCGCTGCTCGTCGACTACGGCACCGACACCCGGGTGAACTACCTGGGCGCCGGATCGGGCGTCAAGACGCTGACCACCGAGGACTGCCACGGTGAGAGCACGGCCGGCGACGACGCCTGCTACCGGAAGGTGGTCACGGACACGGTGACGTCCGACGTCAACGTGGTGACCCGCGGCTACCTCGACGCGCAGAACCGCACGTCCCTCAGCCACCCGTCGCCGCTCACGCCGGGCACGACCTACACGGTCCGCTGGAACACCCTGCCGCAGGACTACCGCTTCAAGGCCGGGCACCGCCTCGCCCTCGTCCTCATCGGCACCGACGCCGACACCCAGGACGACGACGCCACCGGCGCCGCCGTGACGGTCGACCTGGCCGGCAGCGAGATCACCCTCCCCGTGATCATCGGCGGCGCACCGTCGGCCTCGGCCTTCTCCACCGAGCAGAAGTGGCGCGGCCCGACCCACGTCGTACTGCCCAAGCAGCCCCACCAGTTCCACTGATCACCAAATGAGACGGGCCCCGGGACGACCGTCCCGGGGCCCGCTCGCGTCTCGCGGCCCTCAGCCGAGAACATCCTCGATGGAGTCCGGATCAGGGCAGGCGGCCCAGGAGCCAGCTGGGGCCGACGACCGAGGCGCCCGCCGCCTCGGCGCGGCGTCGCAACTCGCGGTCGGCGGTGACGACGGTGCGGTTCTCCCCCGCCTCGGGCGCGGCCAGCCGGGCGATCGTGTCGTCGCCGCTGCCCGGCGCCTCGACGACGCGTACGCCGGGCACGCTGGGCACGCCCCGGGCGGCGCCTTCCGTGACCAGGACGACCTCCGGATGGGCGGTGCCGGAGCCCGCTCCCGGCAGTCCCTCCACCGCGCCGAGGCGGGCGAGCCGGTCGCGCAGCCGCTCGGCCGCGCCGGCGCGGTCCCGCCACCAGCCATTGGGCGTGGCGCCCACGACATTCGCCCCGTCGACGATCAGAACCGGCCTTCGGGGCTCCTGGCCCGAGTGCTGCTCCGTCATAGCGCCACCATGCCCGACCGCCCGGGGTCCAAGCGGCAGGGTTGACTTAGAGCGCGCTCTAAAAGTTTTGATCATCGCATGACATCGAAACTGGCCCTGGTGACCGGGGCGAACAAGGGCATCGGCTTTGAGATCGCTCGCGGGCTGGCGCGACACGACTGCGCGGTACTGGTGGCCGCCCGTGATCGGACACGAGGCGAGCAGGCCGTCGCCGCGCTGAACGACGACGGTGGTGAGTTCCACTCCGTGCGCCTCGACGTGACGGACGAGTCGTCGATCGCCGAGGCGGCGCGCTGGATCGAGGAGCGCTTCGGCCGGCTCGACATCCTGGTGAACAACGCCGGGATCACCGACAGCCCCGTGCCCGTGCCGCCGAGCGAGACGGACGTGTCGGCGATGCGGACCGTCTATGAGACGAACGTGTTCGGGGTCGTGGCCGTGACGCACGCGTTGCTGCCGCTGCTGAGGCGTTCCCCGGCGGGGCGGATCGTCAATGTGTCCAGCCGGCTGGCGTCGATCGGCTCCCACGCGGCTCCGGACTCGACGGTGCCGTCCTACCTCGCGTACGCGTCGTCGAAGTCGGCGCTCAACGCGGTGACGGTGCAGTACGGCAAGGAGCTGCGGGACACCGCGATCAAGGTCAACGCCTGCGAACCCGGATACACCGCCACCGACCTCAACGGCCACCGGGGCGTACGCACGCCCGAACAGAGCGCCAAGGTCGCCATCGACCTGGCGCTGCTGGGCGACGACGGGCCCACCTGCGGCTACTTCGACGAGAACGGCCCGCTTCCCTGGTAACGCTCAACGGAGCAGGCCGAGGAGCCAGCGGGGGTCGGCGACCGTCGCGCCCGCCTCCTCGGCACGGCGGCGCAGCACCGGATCGTCGGTGACGACGACCCGGTGCTCGTCCGGAGCCCGCGGCGCGACGAGCCGGGTGAGATCCCGCGCACCGTCCCGGAGGACGAGGATTCGTACGCCGTTCCCGGCCACGCGTTCAGTGCCTTCGCCGGTACCGTCCACCTCCCCCGCGGGCAGGGCGGCGTCCGCGGAGGCGATGACCACCTCGGGATAGGACAGGTCGGCGACGGTGCCGGGGAGGTTCTCGATCGGGCCGAGGGCGGCCAGCCGATCGCGCCACCGAGCGGGGCCGTCCGCGCCGTCGAGCGCCGCGGCGTGGACGACGAGGACCGGCCGGACCAGCGCGGCGCGGAGCCGGGACCAGCCGTCGGCGAACGCCGGGAACAGCCTCTTGCGCGGCACCTGATCGACGTGGACCCAGGCGACGTCGGCGGTCTCGAACGACGCCCGGCGGACGTCGGGCCGCTCGGCGACGGATGCGATCACCGTTTCGTACGACCAGCCGCCGTGGTGCTCGCCGATCAGGCCGTGCACCCGGACGACGGACGGGTCGAGCGTGCTCTCCTCCCCCGCCTCGCGCAGCGCGCCGGCGATCGCGTCCTCGTGGCTGTGCCGCGCGCCGCCGAGGATCCCCCAGGTGCCGCCGCCGATGGACAGCCGGGCGCGCTTCTGCAGGAGCACGTGGGGCTCGGGAGCCAGGTGGTACAGGAGCAGACCGGCCGCGCCGTGGCGCCCCCAGTGCCGATGACCGGCGTCGCAATTCACCCAGCCGTCCCCGTCGCCCATACCAGTGAGGGTAACGGGCAGGTCGGGACGGCTACCGGCGAAAACCGCCCTTACCACCCGGCTGACCACTGGTTTTTCGGGCATTGACGGCGTCTCTCCACCGGGTTAGCTTCCGAGCACTGAAAAGAAAGTTTCTTTTCAGTGAGTACGGCGCCGTGCTCCTCCCGCCACACCGAGGAGCCATCTTGAGACGGAACATCCTCCGGCTCGTCGTCGCGTTCGCGGCGGCGGCCCTCCTCACCCTGCCCCATTCGACCCCGTCCGCCCACGCGGCCACCGCCCCGACCGCCACGTTCACCAAGGACTCCGGCTGGGGCAGCGGCTACCAGGGCAAGTACACGATCACCAACGGCGGTTCCACGACCCTCAACGGCTGGAAGGTCGAGTTCGACGTGCCCGCCGGCGGCTCGGTCGGCGCGTACTGGGACGCCCTGATGACCCAGAGCGGCACCCACTACACCTTCACCAACCGGGAGTACAACGGCACGCTCGCGCCCGGCGCGTCGGCGAGCTTCGGCTGGACCGGCGCGCCCGAGTCGGCCACGCCGCTGAACTGCAAGCTCAACGGGCAGCCGTGCGACGGCAGCGGAGGAGGCGGTGGCGGTGACACGTCGCCGCCGACGGTGCCCACCGGCCTGCGCGTGACCGGTACGACGTCCAGTTCGATCAGCCTCTCCTGGACGGCGTCCACCGACAACGTCGGCGTCACGGGCTACCGGGTCTACGAGGGGTCCACGGTGGTCGCCACCACGACCTCGACCAGCGCCACGATCGGTGGGCTGGCCGCGAGCAGCAGCCACACCTACTCCGTCACCGCCCGGGACGCGGCCGGGAACGAGTCCGCCAAGAGCGCCACCGTGTCCGGCACGACGCAGTCCGGCGGCGGGGGCGGTGGCGGGACCTACCAGAAGGTCGGCTACTACCCCCAGTGGGGCATCTACGGCCGCAACTTCTGGATGAAGAACCTCGACACCGACGGCGCGGCCGGCAAGCTCACCGTGCTGAACTACGCGTTCGAGAACCTCGACCCGACCAACCTGACCTGCGCCGAGACGACCAAGGGCACGACGTCCAACCCGGAGGACCCCGACCAGGGCACCGGGGCCGGTGACGCGTACGCCGACTACGGCGCCTCGGTATCGGCGGCCAACAGCGTCGACGGCGTCGGCGACACGTGGGACCAGAAACTCAAGGGCAACTTCAACCAGATCAAGAAGTTGAAGGCGAAGTACCCGAACCTGAAGGTGCTCGTGTCGATCGGCGGATGGACGTACTCGAAGTTCTTCTCCGACGCCGCCAAGACCGACGCCGGGCGCAAGAAGCTCGTCAGCTCCTGCCTCGACATGTTCATCAAGGGCAACCTGCCCGTGTCGTCCGACGGGACCGGCGGGTCGGGCACCGGCGCGGGCGTGTTCGACGGCATCGACGTCGACTGGGAGTGGCCGGGCAGCCCGGACGGCCACCCCGGCAACCACTACGACCCCGCCGACAAGGCGAACCTCACCGCGCTGCTGGCGGAGTTCCGCAGCCAGCTGAACGCCCTCGGCAGCGGATACCTGCTGACCGCCTTCACCCCGGCCGACCCGGTCAAGATCAACGCGGGCTGGGACCTGTCCAAGATCTTCAATTCCCTGGACTTCGCCAACGTGCAGGGGTACGACTTCCACGGCTCGGGCAGCGACAACTCCTGGGAGCCGAACCGCACCGGCCACCAGGCGAACCTGTACGTCGACACGGACGATCCCTACTCCACCCACTTCAGCGTCGACTCGGCCGTGAAGGTCTACACCGACGCCGGGGTGAACACCCGGAAACTCACCATCGGGATCCCGTTCTACGGCCGGGGCTGGCAGCAGGTGGCCGACGGCGGCAAGAACGGTGAGTGGCAGGCGGCGAACGGCGCGGCGCCCGGCGACTTCCCCGAGGAGGCGGGCACGCGCGGATACAAGAACATCGCCACGAACGTTCCGGGCTGCACCGTCTACCACGACGAACAGGCCATCGCGACGTACTGCTACACGGGCGCGAACGGCCAGTGGTGGTCCTTCGACGACCCGTGGTCGATCGGCAAGAAGACCGACTACATCAAGTCCAAGAACCTGCTCGGCGCGATGATCTGGGAGATGTCCGGTGACACCGGCCCCCTGATGACCGCCCTCGACAGCGGCCTGCACTGAGCCGTACGGGGCCGGCGTTCCGTCCATGAGCGCCGGCCCACACGGGGCGGTCCAGGGCCGCCGGGTGACTCGAATACCCTGCGGCCTGATCACCAGGCCTCGCCCCGGTACGTGCGCGTGCCGCATAGGGTTGGGCTCATGGTGGATGCCGGAGCAGTGGTCGACCTGCTGAAAGACGCGCGGGAGCGGCGCACCGCCCCGCTGATTCTCGAGTTGGACCTGACCGACGGGATCGTCGAAGGGCCGCCCGCCGACCCGGTGTCCGCGCTGGTCTCGATGCGCCGGGCGCACCTGCGGGACGTCCTGGCCGGGCTGCGGAAGGGCGGTTCCGACCCTCGCGTCAAGGCGCTCATCGTACGGATCGGCGGCGGCCGGCTCGGCCTGGCCGTGGCCCAGGAGCTCCGGGCGGCCGTCCAGGCGTTCCGCGACGCGGGCAAGCTGACCGTGGCCTGGGCCGAGTCCTTCGGCGAGACCGGCCGCGGGACCGTCCCCTATTACCTGGCGACCGCGTTCGAGCGGATCTACCTGCAGCCGTCGGGGGATCTCGCGCTGACCGGCGTCGCGCTCGAAGAGCCCTTCTTCAACGAGGCGCTGGAGAAGGCCGGGATCACGCCGCGCTTCGCCAAGCGACACGAGTACAAGACGGCCGCCAACACCTTCATGGAGCGCACGTACACCCCCGAGCACCGGGAGATGTCCGACCGCATCGTCTCCTCCATCGGTGCGCAGGTGGTCGCGGGGGTGGCCGCCGGGCGCGGGCTACCGGAGGAGCGCGTCCGTGAGCTGATCGACCAGGCGCCGCTCCTGGGCCCCGAGGCCCTCGAGGCCGGGCTGGTCGACCGGCTGGCCTACCGCGACGAGATCTACGCCGAGGTCCGCGCCGCGGCCGGCGGCTTCCGCGGCGGCGAGGTCCGGCTGCGCTACGTCGCGCGGTACAACCGGGGTCAGGCCGTGACCAAGCGGATACCCCGCCCCCAGCAGGACGTCGTCGCGCTGATCCAGGGGCATGGGCCGATCCGGCTGGGCCGGAGCGGTCGCGGCCTCCTGCCGGGACAGGGCGCCTCGATCGGCTCGGACACCGTCGCGGCGGCGTTCCGCACGGCGGCCCGGGACGACAAGGTCAAGGCGATCGTGTTCCGGGTCGACAGCCCCGGCGGTTCGTACGTCGCGTCGGACACGATCTGGCGCGAGGTCGTGCTCGCCCGCAAGGCCGGCAAGCCCGTCATCGTGTCGATGGGCAACGTCGCCGCGTCGGGCGGCTACTTCGTGGCGGCGCCCGCCGACACCATCGTGGCGCAGCCGGGCACGCTGACCGGCTCGATCGGGGTCGTCATCGGCAAGCCGGTCATCGGTGACCTGCTCGACCGGCTCGGCATCGGGCTCG
This sequence comes from Actinoallomurus liliacearum, assembly GCF_039542035.1. Lineage (NCBI taxonomy): Bacteria > Bacillati > Actinomycetota > Actinomycetes > Streptosporangiales > Thermomonosporaceae > Actinoallomurus > Actinoallomurus liliacearum. Next base: position 181,267 of record NZ_BAABHJ010000012.1, on the reverse strand, counting down.
GCAGCGTGGAGCACGGCGCGCACGCCCGGATGTACGCGCCGACGCGTGACTTCACCGACGAGGAGTGGTCGCGGATCAACACCTTCCTCGACCGGGTGTACGACGACTTCGTCGGCAAGGTGGCCGAGGGCCGCGCGATGTCCCGCGAGCGCGTGCACGAGCTGGCCCGGGGGCGGGTGTGGACCGGCGCCGACGCCCACGAACGCGGCCTGGTCGACGAGCTCGGCGGACTGGCGTACGCCCTCGACCTGGCGAGGAAGAAGGCCGGGCTGGCCGCCGACGCGCCCGTGCGGGCCTACCCTCGCGTCTCGCCGCTCGATCGTCTTCGTCCGGCCGAGTCCAGCGACGACCGTACGGCCGCGAGCGCGCGCGTGGACGCGTGGGGCCCGCTCACCGGAGTCGCCACGCGTATCGGCCTGCCCTCCGGCGGCCCGCTGATGCTGCCGGGCGCCTGGGAGATCCGCTGATGGGGACCGGGCGCACGCCCGGACCCGGCACGGCGTGACCGTGGGCGAGGTCACGCCGGCCGACTTCACCGAGGCGCTGGCGACGTTCGCGACCGGCGTCGTGGTCGTGACCGTACGGGACGGACGTGACGACATCGGCACGACCCTGACCGCGTTCTCCTCCGTCTCCCTCGACCCGCCGATGGTCCTGATCGGCGTCGGCACCGGCTCGTACCTCGGCGAGGTCCTGCACCGGTGCGATCGCTGGGCCGTGACGGTGCTGTCCGCGGCCCAGCGGGCGATCGCCGGCCGGTTCGCGGCGGCGGGCCGGCCCAGCGCTCGGCTGCTGATCGCCGGAGAGCCGCACCATCGGGGCCCGAGTTCCGGCGCGCTGGTGATCGAGGGAGGCTCGGCCGCTCTGGAGTGCGAGACCCGGCAGCACGTCACGGCGGGTGACCATGTGCTCTTCATCGCCGAGGCCCTCGCGGTCGACTACGTCGACGCCGGACGGCCGCCCCTGATCCGCGTCAACCGCCGATACCGCTGACGATAACGATCACGGCCAGCAGGGCGACGATCCCGAAGACCGCTCTGCCGCGTCCAGGGGACACGGCGCGATCCGATCAGCGAGTCTTACGCTTGAACGCCAGGACGAGTGACACGATAGGCGCCCCAAAGGCCACCAGACCAACAGTGGTGTTCCTTCGGATTTTTCGCCTTCTGGCCTCGGCTATTTGGGTAGCCGAAGGAACGGAAGCCTTACCCTGAGTAACCGCCTTACGGTATTCCTGCTCCACGATGGCGTAAAATCGCATCTGCTTCCGCGTCTCCGCACCCTTGGTCACGATCTCTCCGGCATGCTCCCAGTATTCGCGTGACGCAGCGTTTGGGAACATCTCCTTCGAGAAGGTCTCCCGTAGACGCGACTCCGTCATCTCACCGAGCTCCCACTGCAACATAAGGAACCAGAACACTATATTTATGAACTGAACTTCTTGCAGTCGCTCTTTGGAGGTCGCAGCGCCAGAAGCGGTCCACGTACGTCCGTAGATCGGGTCACTCAAAGCAATCTGCATCAATCCCAAGTGCATCGATCGCAGATTTTGCATCCGGTTCGCCTTGACCTCTTTCACCTGAAGCACGACCGATATCACTACCCCCAGCAGCGTAAAAATGGTCAGCAGGGAGATCGCGCCTTCATAGGCTTGCCCTATGTTGGCCAACTGCAACCAATTGGCATGATATGTGGCTCCCGCCCGATCCAGCGCCAATGGCGACAACGCGACACACGTCAACGCCAAGAAGAATCCCGTTATTGTGGCCGTAATGACCATAATAGGGCTCTTAATATCAGACTCCCTCGTAAACGATCGCCGATCCCTTGTTCGGACCTAGGTTTGACCAGGATCAGGGTCTATTGGACACTATCTGACGACCTGGTCAGTGTCGGTGCTGTTTGACACATTTACGCAGGGGGCGCTCTGCACCTGTAACGACGAAACGCCTGGCGACGGGCACCCGCAAGATGATCGGCCCATCGACCGTCCCTACCGCTCGACTAAGTCGACGCAACGCCCCCGGGGTCCGTGTCAACCGCCGATACCGCTGACGAGAACGGTCACAGTCTGCAGGGCGACGACCCCGAAGATCGCCCGAGCCGTCTACCGCACGCATAGGCCGCGCATCGCCTCGCGAGCTGATTCCCTGTCAGCTTCTCGGCCGTGAACGTTCGAGCTTGGGGCTCGGGTGTTCACGCCTTGTCGCGCTCCCCGTCGCGGCTGGGTGTCGTGCCAGGGTCGCATCTCCCTTCCCCCTAGTGTCGGGGTCAGGGACGGGCATGCTGACGAATGCCCACGCCACCCGCGCCCGTTTCCGGATGTTGGTGGCGGCGATGACGTCGGCGGGGCCAGCGAACCCGCACCGGCGACAACGAAAGGTGTTCCGGTCGGGCCGGTTGGCCCGCTCGGTGCGCCCGCACCATGGCACGGGACACCGCTGGGAGGTGTAGGCCGGGTCCACCTCTAAGAACGGCACCCCGGCCCGCTGGGCCTTGTACTGGATGAAGGTGCCGAGCTGGTGGAACGGCCAAGAAGAGAGTGTGGCCCGCTGGTGCCGCCTGAGCCGTACCCGATCGCGTATCCCGCTCAGTTCCTCCAGCGCGATACCGCGTCCGGTGCGTCGGGCATCGGCCACGATCGTCTTACTGATCTTGTGGTTCTCATTGGCGGCGTGCCGCGCCTCCCGCTGTGCGCGGCGGGCCAGACGGCGAGCGGCCGACCGGCTGCCCGCGCTCTTTTTGGCCTGCAGTTCGGTACGCAGCCGGGCCTGGCGCCGGCGGTACCGCGCAAGGCCCTTGCCCTGGTGGTTGTCGCCGTCGGAGGTGGTGGCCAGGTTCACGATCCCCCGATCCACCCCGATCCAATCGACAGGCTCGAATCGTGGGGCCGCTTCGACCTCACAGGTGGCGATCAGAAAGAACATCCCATCGCGGTGCACCAGATCGGTCTCGCCCTTGCGGTGGGCCGCCAGGAACTTGAGCTGCCCGGGCTCACCGGTGAAGGCGATGCCGCGAAGACGACCCTGGACGGTCCAGATCGAGATGGTGCGGGCGTCCATCTGCCAGGACAGGCATCGGTCATCGAACGGCTGGGCAGCGTCGCCTCGTACGGTGATGGGCTTGGAGACGGCCTTGCGGCGCCGACGTGAGTGCTCACCGCCCAGCAGACCCGCCTCGATCTGAGCATGCAGCGTGGTGTAGGCGTCGGCGACCTTACGGATCACATGTAACGCGGGCTGCGCCGACAACCCCCGCGCCTTCAAATCCGCGTACACCAGCTTTTGCAGCTTCTGCCGGCCGAACACGCACTGGGCGAACGCGACCGCCGACACCTCATTCGCCGTGGTGTTACACAGGGACAGGGTCGCCGCCAGCGCCGCCGCCTGCTCAGGCGTCGACAGCAGCTTCACCTGCACCGCCAGTTTCACGCCATGTGACTTTACCAATACGATCGGTTGATGTCACCGTGATGGACATCAGACCCGGACGTTCGCCGAGGGCCGCAGTGTTGTCCACGACAGCGGCCGTCACTCAGATGACCGGCGGGACCCCGCCGGCCGTCTGATCGTCGCCGCCGCCTCGCCTGATGGCGATCGCAAGACGCGCGAACGAACGCCGGCAAGGCTCAGTCGCCGGACGGCCCCGAAGTGTCGGCCCCGTGTGCGTCAGCTGCGCTCGCATCCGGACCCGAGCGCAGGACCTTCGCGACGGCGGCCTCGACACAGGCGCCCGATGCGCTGCGCGTGCTTTTGCGCCAAGGTGTTGCCAGGGCGAGTGAGCCTGGATCGGCAGCCATGTGCCTTCTCCTCACCGGATAGCCGGTCGAACAGCCCAGCTGACCGGCATGCTTGATACGCATAGTCATTACCGTCGGACACCGTGTAACGGATACCCGAAGGTGACACTGATCTAACCTGACCGGCGCGGCCTCTCGCAGAAGATCATCGCGTTTTATCCGACGCAATACAGATCCATTGCTCGGCCGGCCGACACCCGGTCCGTCGTCGCCCCATCCTGCCATCAGTCGCCGTCGTGCGCATTGCCGTCAGGTCCCTTCGTCCCGGCCGGACCGGGCCGGAACGGGCCCCTTCCCCCGGCCCGCGTCGCGCCCGCCCCACAGGCAGGGCGGCGAACCGAGCGGTGAGACGGGGCGCGGGGCCGGCGGTGCCCGGGGAGCACCACCGAACGCGTCCCAGAACGAAGGTCGCGAGAATCGCCCACATCGTTCGATACCGTCTGGTAGCCATTCCCGAAAAGGCAGCCATCTGGGCAGATGCCCTGTCCGCCTGCTTGTTCCCTTTCACGGTCACATGCCGCCATAGGACATGTTCACGAGTCATTCGTGACACTTGTCCCTAGGCGACGCATAGCGCGCCCTGCCATTCTCTCTTCTCGTAACACCCGGAACTCACCAGACCAGCCCACTCCTCCGAGCAGAGGACACAGCGGTGGAAAAGCAGTACGAGGTGTATTGCCAGAAAGACCGGCTCTTCTATGACGTCATGGACGGTCAGGAGAGCCCGGCTTTCGCCATCGCCGACGAGCCTCTCCCCGAGGGATGGCAGCGGATTCGCCGTAGCGAATGGCTGGTCTACGTCCCGCCGGCCCAGGAGATCCCCCGCCAGGGCTGGAAGATCCACGTGTCGGCGTGTCACGAGAACGCCGAAGACGTGCTCGTCCGAGTCCGGGACTACTGCGTTCCCAGGACGGTTTCGTTCAAGCACCTACGCAGTTCCGACGTCCTTCTGATGCGCAACGCGAAATACGCGGGACGCGGGGGGAGCGGGAAACTCATCACCATTTACCCGCGGAATGACGCCGAGCTCGAGCGGATCCTGCACGACCTCGGCGAACTCCTCGCCGGCGAGCCCGGTCCGTACATCCTCACCGACCTGCGGATCGGGGACGGCCCGCTCTACGTGCGCTACGGTGGCTTCGCCGAGCGCCACTGCAAGGACGAGGACGGACGGCTCGTCTCGGCCATCGAGGACGGCGAGGGACGGCTCGTACCCGACCGCCGGGACCCGGTCTTCCGGGTGCCGGACTGGGTTACCGTGCCGGACTGCCTGCGCCCTCACCTGGACGCCCGCAACGCGGTGACGATGGCGGGCCTGCCGTACCAGGTGACCGAGGCGCTCCACTTCTCCAACGGCGGCGGCGTCTACGCCGCCGAGGACACCCGGACCGGCGAACGCGTCGTGCTCAAGGAGGGCCGGCCGTACGCCGGACTGGCGGCCGACGGCGCCGACGCGGTGACCCGGCTCCGCCGCGAGCGCGACATGATGCGGCGCCTCGCCGGCATCGACGGCGTGCCCGCGGTGCACGACTACTTCACCCTCGGCCACCATGAGTTCCTCGTTCAGGAGTTCGTCGAGGGACGGCCGCTCAACACCTTCTTCGCCGAGCGGCATCCGCTGCTCGACCCCGAACCCGATCCGGGCCGGGTCGCCGAGTACACCGCGTGGGCGCTGCAGGTCTACGAGAGCACCGAACGCGTCGTCGAGGCCGTGCACTCCCGCGGGATCGTCTTCAACGACCTGCACATGTTCAACATCATGGTGCGCCCGGACGACACCGTCGCGCTGATCGACTTCGAGACGGCGGCGCCGGCCGCCGACGAGGGCCGGCAGATCCTCGCCAACCCGGGATTCCTCGCCCCGCCGGACCGTCGGGGCGTCGCCGTCGACCGATACTGCCTCGCGTGCCTCAAGCTCGCGCTGTTCGCGCCGCTGACCACGATCTTCCAGCTCGACCGTACGAAGGCAGCCCACCTCGCCGAGGTGATCGCCGAGCGGTTCCCGCTGCCGGACGGCTACCTCGAGTCGGCCGTGGCGGAGATCTCCCGTGACGTCGCCACGGAAAGCCGGATCGTCGGGTCCATCCCCTCGATCCAGCCCGATCCGGGCGGTTGGGAAGAGGCGCGCTCGGCGCTGAGCAGGGCGATCCTGGCCAGTGCCACGCCGGACCGCGACGACCGGCTGTTCCCCGGCGACATCCAGCAGTTCGGCGGCACCGCCCTCGGCCTGGCGTACGGCGCGGCGGGCGTCCTTTACGCCCTGGACGTCACCGGATGCGCGGTCGAGCACGATGGCTGGCTGATCGAGCACGCCACGAACCCCCCACCCGGCAGCGGTCTCGGTCTGTACGACGGGCTGTACGGCGCCGCCTTCACGCTGGCCCACCTCGGGCACCTCGACGCCGCGGGCAAGGTCGTCGACATCTGCCTCAGCGAGCGGTGGGATCGTCTCGGCACCGACCTGTACGGCGGACTGCCGGGCATCGCGCTCACGCTGGAGCGGCTCGCCGGGCCGCTGGAGGCGCCGGCCCTCCGGGACGCGGCGGCGCGGGCCGCACAGTCGGTCGCCGACCAGGTCGTGGCGGCGACCGAGGCGCCCGCCCGACCCGGGCTGCTGCGCGGGATGTCCGGCCCCGCGCTGATGTTCGTCCGGTTCTACGAGCGCACCGGCGACCCGAACCTTCTCGACCTGGCCGCTGCGGCCATCCGGCTGGACCTCCAGCGATGCGTGACCGACAAGAACGGCGCGCTGCACGTCGACGAGGGCTCACGGATCCTGCCGTACCTCGGCCGGGGCAGCGTGGGGATCGGTCTCGTGATCGACGACTATCTCGCCCACCGGGAGGACGAGCGGTTCCGGGAGGCCCGCGAGGCGATCCGGGTCGCCGCCCGCTCGGTCTACTACGCCCAGTCCGGCCTGTTCAGCGGGCGCGCGGGAATGCTCCTCCACCTCGCCCGGCAGGGCGATCCGCGGGCGGCGGCGCACATCCGCGACCTGGCCTGGCACGCCGTCTCGTACGAGGGCGGCCTGGCCTTCATCGGCGAGAACCTGCTCCGGCTCTCGATGGACCTGGGCACCGGGACCGCCGGCGTCCTGCTCGCGCTCGGCGCGGCACTGCACGACCGGCCGGTCCACCTGCCGTTCCTGGCGGCACCAGAGCAACCCGCGAGAACCCTCGCGGGTGTCGGAGACACGAACACGGCGAGGAGGTGAAACACGATGACGCTTCTCGACATGCAGGGCATGGAGTCCACCCCGGGTGGTGGCGGCGAGACGAACAGCAGCCTGAGCCTGCTGTGCCACAGCTCGCACAGCATCACTGTCTGCCTCTGATGAAGGACATCTGGTCCCGGGAACCATGGCCCGGACCATGAAGGCAGGGAGACCGATGACGGCGAGTGGGCTCGTGATTCGGGCGATCCGCGACGGCGGCGTCTGGGCGAGCCTGCTCGCCGTCACCTCTTTGGTACGGGCGGGAGCGGAGACGCTCCTGCCGGCCGTCCTCGGCCGCGCCGTGGACGGCGTTCTGCATGACGGCGGGACGTCCACCTGGCCGCTCGCCTACGCCGCCCTGGTGGCCGCCGCCATGACCGGCGACGTCCTCACCGAACTCGCGGTCGGGACCAGCGCGGCCGCCGCCACCGCCCGGATGCGGCACCGCTTCGTACGCCGCCTGCTGGCCCTCGGCCCGTCGGCGTCCGGTCTCGCGGCGGGCGACGTGACCAGCCGGGCCGTCACGGCCACCACGGACACGGGCCTCGCCCCGTCCGCCGTCGTCCTCGCGGTCACCGCCGTCCTGCCGCCGGTCGGCGGGATGATCGCCCTCTTGGTGCTCGACCCCTGGCTGGCGCTGACGTTCGCGCTGGGCCTCCCGGTCATCGTCGTGGTGCTGAACGCCTTCGTCCGGGACACCTCCGCCATCGTCGGCCGCTATCTGGCCGTCCAGGGCGTCATCGCCGCGCGACTCGTCGAGGCGCTGGCCGGCAACCGGACGGTCGCGGCCGCCGGCACCGCCGATCGCGAGACCGCCCGGATCCTTGCGCCCCTTCCCGAGCTCGCCGCGCACGGGCACCGGACCTGGCGCGTGCAGGCCGCGACCGCGGGCCGGGGCACCCTCGCGCTTCCGCTGCTGCAGATCGCGGTCCTGGCCGTCGCGGGCTACGAACTGGCCGCCGGGCGGCTGACCGCGGGCGGGCTGCTTGCCGCCACCCAGTACGCCGGGCTGGGCGCCGACATCGGCCCGGTGATCACACAGCTCGGTCGGCTGGCCCGCGTCCGCGCCGGGGCCGCCCGCCTCGCTCCGGTACTGGACCGGGAGCCGCCCGCCCACGGCACCGCATCGCCGCCGGAGGGGCCGGGACGCCTGGAGTTCCGCGGGGTGTCGGCCGCACCGGTCCTCGACGGCCTGGACCTCGCGGTTCCCGGTGGCCGGGCCGTCGCCGTCGTCGGCCGGTCTGGATCGGGCAAGTCGCTGCTGGCCGCGCTGGCCGGTCGCCTCGCCGAGCCGGACACGGGCGAGATCCTGCTCGACGGCGTCCCGCTGCGAGACCTGAGCCGTACGGCGCTCCGGCAGACGGTCGGATACGCATTCGCCCGGCCCGCCCTCTTCGGGGCCACCATCGCCCAGGCGATCACGGGCGACGTCGTGCGGGCGAACGGGTCGACGACGAGCGAGAAGGCCGCCCCGGCGGCCCACCCCGCACGGGCGACCGGTGGGGAGGCCGTCCTGGCGGCCCGTGCGGCGCAGGCGGACGGGTTCATCCGGCGCCTGCCCGCCGGCTACGAGACTCCCCCGGACGCCGCCCCGCTCTCCGGCGGTGAACTGCAGCGGCTGGGCCTGGCCCGGGCGTTCGCCCATCCCGGACGGGTGCTCATCCTCGACGACGCCACCTCCAGCCTCGACACCGCCACCGAGGTGCACATCGGCGACGTCCTCACGCGCGACCCGCGCACCCGGCTGATCATCGCGCACCGGGCGGCGACGGCGGCCAGAGCCGACCTGGTGGCCTGGCTCGACGGCGGGCGGATCCGCGCCTGCGCTCCGCACCGGGAGTTGTGGGCCGATCCGGAGTACCGGGAGGTGTTCCGCTGATGCCACGGCGGTGGAGACGTCTCGGCGGCACCCGGGTGCTGGTCGCCGCCGTACGCCGCCACCCTCGCGAGGCGGTGCTGCTCGCGGTGTGGTCGGCGGTCGAGGCCGCGCCCGTCCTGGTCTTCGGCCGGTCCGTCGCGGGGGCCACCGACGCGTTCCTGGCCCACCGCGTCGAGGCGGGACTGGTCTGGCTGGCCGCGCTGGCCGTGGCGGCGGCCGCGGGCGCGGTCGGCAGCGCCGCCGCGTATCGGCCGCTGGCCGGGATCGTCGAACCCTTCCGGGACGCGCTGGTCCGCCGGGTCGTCCGCGGCGCCGTCCACGAGGCCGTGCGTACGGGCCGCCCCGGCGACGCCGCCGTCGCCCGGCTCACCCAGCACGTCGAGATCGTCCGCGACACGTTCGCGGGCCTGCTCGTGGTCGTCCGGGGATTCGTGTTCACGCTCGTGAGCGCGCTGATCGGCCTGACGGCGCTGATGCCGGTGACGCTGCTCCTCGTGGTGCCGCCGGTCGCGGTGGGACTCGGCCTGTTCCTCGGCATGGTGTCGCGGGCGATGACCCGTCAGCGGGAGCTCATCCTCGCCGAGGAGCGGATCGCCGGATCCGCGACCGCGCTGGCCACCGGCCTCCGCGACATCGTCGCCTGCGGCGCGGAGGACGCCATGGCCGCCGACATCGGGCGGCTGATCGACGCTCAGGCTGCGGCGGCTCGGTCGGTGGCGCGGCTCGCCGCCGGCCGCACGATCGCGCTGGCCGTCGGCGGACGCCTGCCGCTCCTGGCGATCGTCGCCGCCGCGCCGTGGCTGCTGCGGCACGGCGCGACGCCCGGCGCGGTGCTCGGCGCGCTCACGTACGTCCTGCAGGGACTCGCCCCGGCGCTGCACACCGCCATCCGGGGGCTGGGCGGCAGCGGGCTGCGCCTCGCGGTGACCCTCGACCGCCTGGTCGAGACCGGCGAGGTCCCCGCCGTGCCGCGCCCCACCGGAGACGGCGGCGACCTGCGGCTGACCGGCGTGACCTTCGCGTACGGGCCGGACGCCGAGCCCGTGATCGACGACCTGTCCCTGTCGGTCCCCGACGGCGACCACCTGGCGGTCGTCGGCCCGAGCGGCATCGGCAAGTCGACGCTGGCCCTGCTCGTCGCCGGGCTGCTCAGGCCCGCGCGCGGCACCGTGCTCCTGGGCGGCACGCCCGCGTCGGACGTCACGCCGGAGGCCCGCACGCTCATCCCCCAGGAGGCGTACGTCTTCGGCGGCACGCTCCGCGACAACCTGTGTTACCTGCGCGGGGACACCGCACGGCCGGATGACGAGGAGCTCGCCGCCGCAGCGGCCGCGGTCGGCCTGGCGGCCCTGGTCGAACGCCTCGGCGGGTACGACGCCGAGGTCGACCCGGCCGCGCTGTCCGCCGGCGAACGCCAGCTCGTCGCGCTGACCCGCGCGTACTTGTCCCCGGCGCGGCTCGTCCTGCTGGACGAGGCCACCTGTCACCTCGACGCCGCGGCCGAGGAGCGCGCCGAAGCGGCCTTCGCCGCGCGGCCCGGCTCCCTGATCGTCATCGCGCACCGGATGACCTCGGCCCGGCGGGCCCGCCGGGTGCTCATGCTCGACGGCACGCGGGCCTGGCTCGGGCGCCACGAGGACCTGCTGACCCGCTGCGGGCCGTACCGGGACCTGCACGGGCACTGGGCCGCGAACGGCCTCGGCTCAGAGCCGGCCCGCGTCGTCGGCGATCTGAACGGCGTCGGCTCAGAGCCGGCCCGCGTCGTCGGCGATCTGAACGGCGTCGGCTCAGAGCCAGCCCGCGTCGTCGGCGATGCGGATGGCGTCGACCCGGTTGCGCGCCCCTATCTTCCCGATGACGCGCGACATGTGGTTCCGGACGGTGCGGACCGACAGGAACAGGTGGTTCGCGATCTCGGCGGATGACGCTCCCTGCGCGGCCAGCCGCAGGACGTCGAGCTCCCGGTCGGTGAGGGGGCTCTCGACGGTCTCGAGGGCCGCGAAGGCCAGCTCCGCGTCGATGACCCGCTCCCCCTGCGCGACCCGCCGGACGGCGTCGGCCAGGTCCTCCGGAGGGGTGTCGATGAGGAGATAGCCCATCACTCCGGCGGCCACCGCGCGGCGCAGGTCGCCCGGCCGACGGCGGTCGGCCATGATCAGGACGCTGCAGGAGGGCAACTCGTCGTGCAACGCGCGCGCGACCCCGAATCCGTCCCCGAGCGCCAGGCCGGTGCCGATCAGGGCCACGTCGGGGTTCGTCTCCAGGGCGGTGGGCAGTGCCTTGTCCGCGGACTCTAAGGCGGCGCCGACCAACATATCGGGCTGTGCGTTGAGCAGGGCGACGAGCCCGCCGCGGACCAGGTTCGTATTCTCTACGATGAGAACGCGTATCATTTCCGCCTCTTGGCATTTTTGATTTCACCGGGCCGTCGATTTCCCGGGCTCGCTGAAATCTTTCGTACGTCGACTCAGGCGACCATGCCGTCGGCGACTAGACGTGAGAGGCGGGCAGCAGGCAGTAGGTGGCCACGGATGAACATCAGGAGGCTCCCGAGGGGCTGGGGGCGATCCCCTCAAGAGTGGATGACGATGGGTTAACAGTCAATCCCGCATCGTGGCGTGGCCACCTCGGGCCGCGCGGCAACAGGTTACACAGCAAGATCAATTATTAAAATAATTGACGCTTACCATTTCTTGATTGTCAGACCGATAGTCCGGCCCGCCAAACCCGTGCGACCTGCGGCACGCCCGGACGGTAGGCCAGGTGGATATGCGAGGGGGCGTCGAGCAGCAGGACGTCGGCCCGCGCCCCGGGCCGCAGGTGCCCCACATCGGTCCGGCGCAGGGCCCGCGCACCCCCTTCGGTGGCCGCCCGTACCGCCTCCTCCGGGCTCATGCGCATCTCCCGTACCGCGAGGGCCACGCAGAACGCCATGCTGGAGGTGTAGCAGGAGCCCGGATTGCAATCGGTCGCCAGCGCGACCCGCGCGCCCGCGTCGATGAGCCGCCGGGCGTCGGGGTACGGCTGGCGGGTGGAGAACTCCACGCCGGGCAGCAGCGTCGCCACCGTCTCGGAGTCCGCGAGCGCGGCGACGTCGTCGTCCGACAGGAACGTGCAATGGTCGGCCGACGCGGCGTCGTACTCCACCGCGATCCGGACGCCCGGGCCGTGGCCGAGCTGGTTGGCGTGCAGGCGCGGCACCAGCCCGGCGGCCCGGCCCGCCGCCAGGATCTCCTCCGTCTGGTCGGCGTCGAAGGCCCCTCGTTCGCAGAACACGTCGATCCACCGGGCATGCGGCGCGCACGCCTTCAGCATCTCCCCGGTGACGAGCCGGACGTAGTCGCCGGCTTCCGTCCCGGCGGGAACGACGTGCGCGCCCAGGTAGGTGACCTCGTCGACCAGTTCGGCGGCGATGCGCACCGCGCGCTCCTCGTCGGCGACCGTCAGCCCGTACCCGGACTTGCACTCGATCGTGGTGGTGCCCTGCCGGGCCATCTCCGCCACCAGCCGCCGTACGTTGGCGCGCAGTTCGTCGTCGGAGGCGGCGCGGGTCTTCGCGACGGTCGTGCGGATGCCGCCGGCGGCGTACGGCCGCCCGCTCATCCGCGCCGCGAACTCCTCCGCGCGCTCCCCCGCGAAGACCAGGTGGGCGTGCGAGTCGACGAACCCGGGCAGCACCGCCCGGCCGCCCGCGTCGACCACCTCGTCCGCGTCGGGCGCGTCGGCCGCCGCCCCGACCCAGGCGACTCGATCACCGTCGATGACCAGCGCGGCGTCCTCGATCGTCCACCGCTCCGAATCGGCCCCGACCAGCTCACCGATGTTCGTGATCAGAATGCTCACGCCCGCCTCCCTCTCCCCGCCAGCATCGCACCCCCACCGCCTCTCCCCCGGACGCGGGAAGCGACCCCCGTCTGACATACGAGACGACGCACCGACCGATCCTCTGTCGGGACTGTACGGTTGGCTGGACGGACCCGAAGGAGACCGGTGACCGAGCGCGGCATCAACAGCCAAGTCTGGGATCCCTACGGCACGCTTCGCCGGGTCCTGTGGATCGGCGGCGGACAATGGGCCGGCAAGTCCACCGTGGCCCGGCTGCTGGCCGACCGATACGGGCTGACCGCCTACCACTACGACTACCACGACGCCCGCGGGCACAACGACCGCCGGATCGCCCGCCGGATCAAGCTCGGCCACTCGCCCGCCGACCCGGATCCCGAGGCCACCTGGGTGAACACCACCCCACAGGACATGGCCGCCGAAACGCTCGCCGGTTTCCCGGTCCGCTTCGAATGGGCCCTGGACGACCTGCGCGCCCTGGTCTCCAGACACCCCATCATCGCCGAAGGCTGGGGACTGCGCCCCGAGTTGGTGGCACCGATCATCGACTCGCCCCGGCAGATGGCCGTCATGGTGCCCACCGAGGCATTCCGCGACCGGCAACTGCGCGCACTCACCCGAGCCGCCACCATCGGACACGACCTCAGCGACCCCGCCCGGGCCCAACGCAACCGGCTCGAACGAGACCGCCTCGTCGCCGACGACGCCGTCCGCTCCGCCCGACGCCTCGGCATCCGCGTGATCGAAGTCGACGGAACCCGCGACGCCCGCGCCGTTGCCGACATCGTCGCCGATCACTTCCGCCCCTATCTCCCACCCTCAGAAGATCGCAGCCCCTGACCGGGTCAGGCGGTCAATGCCGTGATCGCGTCGGTGAGGGCGGTGGGGACGTCGTCGATGAGCAGGTGGCGGCCGTCGCGGACGATCCGGTTGCCGGAGACCATGACGTGGCGGACGTCGGCGGGTGACGCGGCGAAGACGGCCGACTCGGCGAGGTGGCCCGGGGCGGCGCCGGCGAGCCGTACGGAGTCCAGGTTCACGGTGACCAGGTCGGCGTACGATCCGGGCTCGATGCGGCCCGCCTCCGGCCAGCCGAGCGCCGAGTGGCCGTTGCACGTCGCGGCGGCCAGGAGCTCCCCGGCGGTCCAGTGGCCGCGCTTGCGGGTGCGGAGCCGCTCGTCGAGTTCGACGGCGCGCGCCTCCTCGAACAGGTCGATCACCGCGTGCTGGTCCGAGCCGAGCGAGAGCGGCGACCCGGCGGCGACCAGGTCGCGGGCGGGGCCGATGCCGTCGGCCAGGTCGCGTTCGGTGGTCGGGCACATGCACACGCCGCTCTGGCTGGCGCCGAGCAGGCCGATGTCCTCGGCGGTGAGGTGGGTGGCGTGGACGGCGACGGTCCGGCCGCCGAGCGCCCGTTTGTCGGCCAGCAGCCGGGTCGGCGTCACGCCGTACGTCTCGAGGCACGCCTCGTTCTCGGCGGGCTGCTCGGACAGGTGGACGTGCAGCGGGGCGCGGCGCTGCCGGGCCCACTGGGCGACGGTCCGGATCTGGTCGCCGGGGACGGCGCGTACGGAGTGGATGGCCGCGCCGATCCGGGCGTGCCCGTCCGCGCGCAACTCCGAGACCCGGTCGGCCCAGGCGTCCGCGGTGCCGTCGCCGAACCGGAGCTGCGGTCCCTCCAGGTCCTTGCCGATGCCGCCGGTCAGGTAGCAGGCGTCGAGCAGGGTGATCCGGATGCCGGCCTCGCGGGCGGCCTGCAGGAGCGCCTCGCCGAAGGCGTTCGGGTCGGCGTACGGGGTGCCGCCCGGACCGTGGTGGACGTAGTGGAACTCGCCGACGCAGCTGATCCCGGCCAGCGCCATCTCGGCGTAGACGGCGCGGGCCAGCGCGAGGTAGGAGTCCGGGTCGAGGCGTGCCGCGACCTCGTACATGTGGGTGCGCCAGGTCCAGAACGTGCCCCGGCCGGCCTGCACCCGGCCGCGCAGGGCCCGGTGGAAGGCGTGGGAGTGCACGTTGGCCATGCCGGGCAGCGTCAGGCCGGGCAGGCGCTCGGCGTCCGGGGGCGCCGGCACGCCGGGGGTGATCCGGACGAACCGCTCCCCGGCGATCTCGATGAGGACGTCGGCGGCGACGCGGTCGCCCAGCCAGGCGTGTTCGGCGTGCAGTTTCATGAGGTCAGCAGGTCCTCCAGGGCGGTGGCGAGCGCCTCGACGCCGGTGAGGCAGTCGCCGGTCTCGGCGTGCTCCTCCGGCGCGTGCGAGACGCCCGTCGGGTTCCGGACGAACAGCATCGCCGTCGGAACGTGCGCCGACAAGATGCCCGCGTCGTGCCCGGCACCGGTCGGCAGGACGGGCGCGCCGCCGAGCGTGGTGGCGAGCCGGTCGCGCAGCCCGGCGTGAAAGTCGACGACCTGGGTGTAGGACTCCTCGGCCAGCGCGACCGCGACGCCGTGCTCACCGGCGGCCTTCTCCGCGGCGGCGCGGATCTCCGCGACCGTCGCGCGTACCGCCGTGTCGTCTGGCGCCCGGGTGTCGAGCCAGGCCCGGACGATCGACGGGATGGCGTTCACGCCGTTCGGGGTGACATGGACCTTGCCCATGGTCGCGACCGCCTCGTGCCGGGCGGCGGCGTCGCGCGCGGCCAGCACGGTCTGCGCGAACGGCAGCATCGGGTCGTGGCGGTCCCGCAGCAGCGTGGTGCCGGCGTGGTTGCCCTGGCCGGTGAAGTCGAACCGCCACCGGCCGTGCGGCCAGATCGCGCTCGCGACGCCGACGGGCACGTCCAGGGCGCGGCCCTGTTCGACGTGCAGTTCGACGAAGCAGCCGACGCCCGCCAGCAGATCGGGGTCGGGTCCGAGCGCCTCCGGGTCGTGGCCGTCGGCGGCCATCGCGTCGGCCCAGGTGACGCCGTCGCCGTCGCGCAGGCCCCGGGCCCGTACGGGGTCGATCGCGCCGGTCAGCAGGCGGGAGCCCAGGCAGGCGACGCCGAACCGGGCGCCCTCCTCCTCGGCGAAGACGGCGACACCGAGCGGCCGGACGGGGGTCACGCCGCGCTCACGCAGCAGGTCGATCGCGGCCAGCGACGAGACGACGCCGAGCGGCCCGTCGAACGCGCCGCCGTCCGGCACCGAGTCCAGGTGACTGCCGGTCAGCACGGCGTCCCGGCGCTCACCGGGAACGTCCCACCAGGCGAAGAGGTTGCCGTTGCGGTCCTCCTCCACGGTCAGCCCCCGGCGCCCCGCCTCCTCGGCGAACCAGGCGCGGCACTCCCGGTCGGCGGCGGTCCAGGAGAACCGCCGGTGACCGCCGCCGGAGACGCGCCCGATCGGGAGCAGGTCCCGCCACATCTCTTCGTAGCCCATCGCCTCTCCTCACGCCGGGCGCCGCTCCACCCGCGGCGGCGGGCGGAGCGGCGGGGATTGCTGCCGCGGTCCTACTGCTCGTTCATCGGGACGCGGACGCCGCGCTCGGCCGCGACGTCGGCGGCGCGGTCGTAGCCGGCGTCGACGTGCCGGATGACGCCCATGCCCGGGTCGTTGGTCAGCACCCGCTCCAGCTTCTGCGCCGCGAGCGGCGTGCCGTCGGCCACCGAGACCTGCCCGGCGTGGATGGACCGGCCGATGCCGACGCCGCCGCCGTGGTGGATCGACACCCAGGAGGCGCCGGAGGAGGCGTTGACCAGGGCGTTCAGCAGCGGCCAGTCGGCGATCGCGTCGGAGCCGTCGGCCATGCCCTCGGTCTCGCGGTACGGCGAGGCGACGCTGCCGGAGTCGAGGTGGTCGCGGCCGATGACGATCGGCGCGCTGATCTCGCCGGTCTCGACGAGCTTGTTGAACTCCAGGCCGGCCCGGTCGCGCTCGCCGTAGCCGAGCCAGCAGATCCGCGCGGGCAGGCCCTGGAAGTGCACCCTCTCCCCCGCCATCCGGATCCAGCGGGCGAGCTGCTCGTTCTCCGGGAACAGGTCGAGAATCGCCTGGTCCGTACGCGCGATGTCCTTCGGGTCCCCGGACAGCGCCGCCCAGCGGAACGGGCCCTTGCCCTCGCAGAACAGCGGCCGGATGTAGGCGGGGACGAAACCCGGGAAGTCGAACGCGCGGGTGTACCCGGCGAGCTCCGCCTCACCGCGGATCGAGTTGCCGTAGTCGAAGACCTCCGCGCCCGCGTCCTGGAAGCCGACCATCGCCTCGACGTGCGCGGCCATCGACTCGCGGGCACGGGTGGTGAAGCCCTCGGGGTCCTTGGCGCGCTCGTCGGCCATGTCCTCGAACGCGACGCCGCGCGGCAGGTACGACAGCGGATCGTGCGCCGAGGTCTGGTCCGTGACGATGTCGATCGGCGCGCCCATCTCCAGCAGCCGCGGCACGATGTCGGCGGCGTTGCCGAGCAGGCCGATGGACAGTGGCCGCCGGGCGTCGCGGGCCTCCACGGCCAGCCGCAGCGCCTCGTCCAGGTCGTCGACGCGCACGTCGCAATACCGGTGCTCGACGCGGCGGTCGATGCGCGACGGGTCGCACTCGACGCAGATCGCGACGCCGTCGTTCATGGTCACGGCGAGCGGCTGCGCGCCGCCCATGCCGCCGAGCCCGGCGGTGAGCGTGATCGTGCCGGCGAGCGAGCCGCCGAACCGCTTGGCGGCCACCGCCGCGAACGTCTCGTACGTGCCCTGCAGGATGCCCTGCGTGCCGATGTAGATCCACGACCCGGCGGTCATCTGGCCGTACATCGTGAGCCCGAGCGCCTCGAGCCGCCGGAACTCCTCCCAGGTCGCCCACTGCGGGACGAGGTTGGAGTTGGCGATGAGCACGCGCGGCGCCCACTCGTGGGTGCGCATGACGCCGACCGGCTTGCCGGACTGGACGAGCAGCGTCTCGTCCGCCTCCAGGGAGCGCAGCGAGCGCACCATCGCGTCGAACGCGTCCCACGAGCGCGCCGCGCGGCCGGACCCGCCGTAGACGATCAGCTCGTCGGGGTGCTCGGCGACCTCCGGGTCGAGGTTGTTCATCAGCATGCGCAGGGCGGCCTCCTGCTGCCAGCCCTTGGCGCTCAGCGTCGTGCCGCGCGGCGCGCGGACCGGACGAGGACCCATCGTGTGTCTCCTTACTCAGGCCAGCGGGCCGGTGACGGTTTCGGCGGCGGCGACGAGGGAGCCGTCGCGGACCAGGTCGACGGTGGCGGCGATCTCCGGCGCCAGGTAGCGGTCGGGGCCGGGGGCGGGTACCCGGGTGCGCAGGGCGGCGACGACGGCGCCGGTGGCGGGGCCGGGGCGCAGGGGCGCCCGCAGGTCCAGCGCTCGGGCGGCGGTCAGCAGCTCGACGGCGACGACGCGGGTCAGGCCGTCGACGGCCCGCCGCAGCTTGCGGGCCCCGCTCCAGCCCATCGAGACGTGGTCCTCCTGCATGGCGGAGCTGGGGATCGAGTCGGCGCTGGCCGGAACCGCGAGCCGCTTCAGCTCCGAGACGATGCCCGCCTGGGTGTACTGCGCGATCATGTGGCCGGAGTCCACGCCCGGGTCGTCGGCGAGGAACGCCGGCAGCCCGTGCGACCGGGCGGGGTCGAGCATCCGGTCGGTACGGCGTTCGGAGATCGAGGCGACGTCCGCGACCGGGATGGCGAGGAAGTCCAGGACGTACGCCACCGGCGCGCCGTGGAAGTTGCCGTTCGACTCGACCCGCCCGTCGGGCAGCACGACCGGGTTGTCGATCGCCGAGGCCAGTTCGCGCGAGGCGACGAGGGCGGCGTATTCGAGGGTGTCGCGGGCGGCGCCGTGCACCTGCGGCGAGCAGCGCAGCGAGTACGCGTCCTGCACGCGCGTGCAGTCCGGGCCGCGGTGCGACTCCATGATCGCCGAGTCGGCGAGCAGCGCCCGGAGGTTGGCGGCGCTGACGGCCTGGCCGGGGTGCGGCCGCAGCTCCTGGAGGTCGGCGGCGAAGACCCGGTCGGTGCCGAGCTGCGCCTCGACGCTCATCGCGGCGGCGACGTCGGCGGCCTTGAGGACGTCGCGGAGGTCCTCGATGGCCAGCACGAGCATGCCGAGCATGCCGTCGGTGCCGTTGAGCAGGGCGAGGCCCTCCTTGGCGACAAGGCTCAGCGGCTCGATGCCGGCCTCGGCCAGCGCATCGGCGGCGGGGCGCAGCCGTCCTTCCGCGTCGCGGACCTCGCCCTCGCCGATCAGCGCGAGAGCCACGTGGGAGAGCGGCGCCAGGTCACCGGAGCAGCCGAGGCTGCCGTACTCGTAGACGACGGGTGTGATCCCGGCGTTGAGGAACGCCGCGAGGGTCTCGGCGGTGACGGGCCGCACGCCGGTACGGCCGGTGGCGAGCGTGCTCAGCCGCAGCAGCATCATCGCCCGGACGACCTCGCGCTCCACCTCCGCGCCGGAGCCGGCGGCGTGCGAGCGGACGATGTTGAGCTGGAGCCGGGCCCGCAGGTCCTCGTGGATGTGCCGGGTGGCCAGCGCGCCGAACCCGGTGGAGATGCCGTACGCGGGCGTCGGCCGGGCGGCGAGCTCGTCGACGTGCGCCCGGGCGGCGGCGATCGCCTTGAGCGCCTCGTCGGTCAGCGCGACCCGCGCGCCGTGGCGGGCGACGGCCACGACCTGGTCGAAGGCGAGCGGCCCCACCCCGACGTCGACACACGCACCAGTCGTCGTTTCCATATCCCCATTGGACTCGACCGGCCCGTGTGCCGGGGACCGGGGGGCCGCGGTGGTGTCTGACATGCGAGACTTCTGCGTAGAAGGAGGGTTGAGGATGGCGGCCGGACAGGTGCCCGCGGCGCGCCGCGCGCTGGCCGTCCTGCGCCTGCTCGCGTCCTCGGCCCGGCCGCTCGCCGCGTCGGCCATCGCCCGCGAGCTCGCCCTGCCGAGGTCCAGCACGTACCACCTGCTCACCGCGATGGCCGAGGACGGTTTCGTCACCTACCTCCCGGAGGACCGGCTCTGGGGCCTGGGCGTGACGGCGTTCGAGATCGGCTCGGCGTACCTGCGGCAGGGGCCGCTCGAACGGCTCGCCCGTCCGCTCCTCGTACGCCTCGTGGACCGGCTCGGGGAGATCGGCCAGCTCGGCGTGCTGCACGGCGCCGAGACGCTGTACCTGCTCAAGGAGCAGCCCCGGCACCACGCCACGCTCGTCACCGACGTGGGCGTACGGCTCCCGGCGCACCTCACCGCGAGCGGCCGGTCGATGCTGGCGCACCTGCCGGCCGCGCAGGTCCGGGCGCTGTTCCCCGGCGAGTTCGTGAACCGCACCGGCGCCGGGCCGCGGTCGCTGCGCGAGCTGCGGCGGACGCTCGCCGAGGACGCGCGGCGCGGCTGGGCGGTCGAGGACGGGCACGTGACCGAGGGCTTCGCCAGCATCGCCGCGTGCAGCTTCGACCACGTCGGCCGCCCCGCCGCCGCGCTGGCCGTGACGTTCCGCCGCGAGTCCCGCGACGAGGCGGAGTGGCCGGACCTCGCCGCCCGCGTACGCGAGGCCGCCGCGGACCTCACCCGCCGTCTCGGCGGCCACGCGCCCGGCTGACCCTCCTGTCCTCACTCGCGTCGTGTGCCACAAGGGAAGGGCCCGGCTCACGCCGGGCCCTTCGCTTGGATGCGATCGACGAGCAGTCGATCACTGGGCGGCCTGTCGGCCTGGTTCAGTCGCGCAGTGCGCCGAGCGCGGTCAGCGTGGTGGTCACCATGACCCGGACGCCGACCCCGATGCACCGCTCGTCGACGTCGAAGTCGCCGCGGTGCAGGTCGAGGTTCACCCGCGATCCCGGGGTACGCACGCCCAGCCGGGCGAGGGCACCCGGGATCCACGCGAGGTAGCGGGAGAAGTCCTCCCCGCCCTCACTCTGCTCGGTGGAGACGTCCCTTGCCCCGGCCGACACGACCCCGCGCCGGAAGATCTCGACGCTGGCCGGTTCGTTCACCGTGGACGGCACGACCTCCACGCATTCCAGTTCCGCCTTGGCGCCGTACAGCGCCGCGATCAACTGCAGCTGCGGATCCAGCAGCCCCAGCGCCTTCTTCCGGCTCTCATGGCCCAGGCACCGGAGGGTACCGGTGATCTCGGATTCATCGGGGATCACGTTCGCCGCGGTCCCCATCTCGTTCATGGTCCAGGTCAGCCCGTAGCCTTCGGTGAAGCTGATCTTGCTGCGCAGTACCGTCGGCAGGAGGTGGCCGACCGCGAAGGTAGCGGCGCCCAGGTCGACGGTCTTGTACGGCCGTGATGAGTGCCCGCCCGGCCCCTTGAGCCGTACGGTGATCCTGTCCATCGACGACGTGATCGGACCACTGGTCAGGCCGACCTCTCCGACCTCGATCTTCGGGTCGCAGTGGACCGCGAAGATGCGGTCCACGCCCTTGAGGCCTCCGGCAGCGATGACCTTCAACGCGCCGGTGCCGTTCTCCTCGGCGGGCTGGAAGATCAGCCGCACCCGGCCGCGCAGCAGGCCGAGCCTGGCCGGCTCGGCCAGGAACAGACCGGTCCCCAGCACCACCGTGGTGTGCACGTCGTGGCCACAGGCGTGCGCCACACCCGGCACGGTCGAGGCGTACGACTTCCCGCACTCGTCCTTCAGGCGCAGCGCGTCGATGTCGGCCCGCAGCGCGATCGTGGGACCGTCGTCCGAGCCGACGATGTCGCAGATCAGCCCGTTGCCTCCGGGCAGGATCTTCGGATCGAGCCCGGCGTCCCTCAGCCGTTCGGCGATGGCCGCCGTGGTCTGGAACTCCTCACCGGACGGCTCCGGGTGGCGGTGCCGGCGGTGGCGGAAGGCGACCAGCCTCGGCTCGGACAGGGCCAGGAAGTCGTCGAGCCGCTCCCGTAGCGAAGACCTGCTGAGCCAGCGCACCGGCAGTTCAGGTACGGGCAGGTCATTGCCCGTTTTGGTTGTGGACATATTGTCCTCCGTTTGCGTTGTTCTGTGTGGCGTCTTTTGATCGCCACCTCCGGACTGTCCGAGAGAACCGTGACCGCGCAACCGTTTTTCGGGCATCCGGAAGCCGAGCGAAAGGCAGACCGAACGCAGGGAGGGCACGGCCGATGGCCGCGCCCTCCGATTGGTAAACCTACGAGAGGCCCAGGGGACCGAGGAAGACGCGCTGGAGAGCGGCGAGAGCGTGGTTCAGCTTCGCCTCCAGGAGCATCAGGTCCAACTTCAGACACCCGGTGCCGAAGTACCAGACGTCCAGTTCACACCGCTTCAGGAAGTACGCGCGGTCCTTCTTGATGTGGACGCTGACGTTGCCGAACGGGCTGACGAGCCCCGGCCGCATCAGCGCGTAGCCCTCCCAGAACCAGTCGTGGAACCGGCGCGGCCCGAGAATCTCTTCCATGACGAGGTCGAGTTCGCCTTCGCGACACGGCTCTTCGATGTGGAAGAGCGTGCGTGAGATCTCGCGTGGCACGAGCGACCTGGAAGCACAGAATGTCATCCAGCCCTCCCAGATATCCCACAACTGACCTCCCTCGTCGATGATGGGCGGGCCGATCAGCCCGCCGACCTGTGTCCTTCGCGGGTCGGCAGGACCGCTGCTGGGACCGGTTCCGTCCGTGTCGGACATGGAGCGTCCCTTGTGCATGTCGAACAGCACACCGCCCTTGCCGACACGTTGCTGCGTGAAGAACGGGGGCTTTCCGTCCTCCAGCGCCGCCAGCGAGGCCGCCGCGTTGAGGACCGGAAGAAACAGCGGCGCCAGGACCTTGCAGAGTTCCCGGTCGAACTGCCTCTTCTCCTCGCTGAGGAACCAGTCGAGCCCTGTCTTCTCGCACTTGATCGGCGGGTCGTGAAGGAAGTCACGAACCGCCTGGACGCTTTCCTTCGCGGAGGGGAAGGTGCGTGTATTGAAGAGCCGGCCGATGTTGATCGGCTCCGAGTTGAGGAGAGCCCCGATCGCGTAGACCGCGTCGACTCCCAATGATGACTTTGTGTTCATTTTGTTTGTTGGGGCACCGGGATTCAGGGGTGCCCACTCCTCCGCGCCTTACCGTCCGTCAACCGTGACGAACAGCAAGCGACGCACATGAAGGCGACACTCGGCCTCCCGTCGGTGATCTCGGCACGAATATCCGGTCGACGGCGGTGATCGTCGTCGTTACGCTGGGCCTTCCCTGCGGCTGCTGAACCCGGGGAGTACCTCGCCGGGCCACCTCCGGCGGCATCCCGTGCGCCATCGACCGACGGATGGCGGCGCCATCCACGCATGCCCTCTCACCAGCAGCCCCTAGGAAGGCCCCCATGACGACTTCCAGGCGGCGGACCTCCGCCGCTCCCTCCACCGACCCCCGGCTCGTCCGCGTCGACGAGGACTGGCTCACCCTGCCGAACCGGTGGGACATCCCCGTCGACGTCTGCGCCGGAGCCGACGTGCCCATCGAGTCCAGCGCGGTCGACGAGGTCCTCACCGTGCTGGAGACCGCCGACACGCTCGAGCGGCTCGCGGCCGCGACCGGGCATCCCGGCGCGGTCATCGACCGAGTGGCGCTCACCCCCGACCTGCACAAGGGCGCGGGCATCCCGATCGGCACCGTGCTGCGGACCCGTGGCGCGCTGATCCCCCAGGCCGTCGGCAACGACGTCAACTGCGGCATGCGGCTGGAGACGACCTCGCTGACCGTCGACCGGGTGCGCCCGCACCTGGACGCGATCGAAAAGCGGCTCCGGCACCTGTTCTTCGAGGGCGGGCGGCGGATCGCCCTGTCCGGCGCGCAACGCGAGGCGCTGCTGCGCGACGGCCTGCCCGGCCTGCTGGACGCGGGTCGCCCGCCCGCCGACGGGGTGTGGTCGGCCCTCCGGCCGGGCGACGCCGATCCCGGGCGGCTCCACGCGGCCCGGTATCCGACCACAACCGCGGACGCGTTCCGGGACTGGATCGAGAGCGCCGGCGGCACCAGCTACGACAGCATCATCGGCAGTGTCGGCGGCGGGAACCACTTCGCCGAACTGCAGTACGTCGCGGCCGTGCACGACCGGCAGGCCGCGTACGCCTGGGGCTTCACGGTCGGCCAGGTGGTCCTGATGGTGCACAGCGGCTCGCTGTCACTCGGGCACCAGGCGAACGGAACGGGCCTGGAGCAGGCGAGGACGATGTGGCCGGACGGCGTGCCGCTGCCCGGCAACGGGATCCTGCCGCTGCTGCTGGACGAGCGCTCGGCGGCGGCCCGGCGGCGCTACCTCGACGCGTTCGGCAACGCCGCGAACTTCGCGGTGGGCAACCGCTTCTTCCTCGCGCTCATGATGCGGGCCGGGCTGGCCGCGGAGTGCGGGGAGCTGTCGGGCGAGGTGGTGTACGACGCTCCGCACAACCTGCTCTGGCCGGAGGAGGACGGCCACGTCGTGCACCGGAAGGGCGCCACGCCGGCCGGCGGATACGCCGAGGCGGCCGGCGGGCCGTACGCCCTGTGGGGAGAACCCGTCATCGTGCCCGGCTCGATGGGCGCCGCCAGCCACGTCCTTCGCGGGCACGGGAATCCCCGGACGCTGGCGAGCGCCTGCCACGGCGCGGGCCGGCGCGTTCCGCGCGGCGCCGCCTCGCGCGGGAACGATGCCGACCTGGACGCCTTCCTGCGCGAGTTCCGGGTCGTGACGCCGCTCGACCACCGCGACCCGTCCGTCACCCGCCGGGCGGACGTGATGGCCGCGTGGCGTCGCGACCTCAAGCAGGAGGCGCCCTGGGTCTACAAGGACGTCGGCCCGGTCGTCTCCAGTCTGGGCCGGGCGGGCGTCGCCGACCCCGTCGTCGAGCTCCGCCCCCTGCTGACGGTCAAGGGCTGACCCCGGCCGGCGGCGATCAGGCCTCGGCGGGGGGTTCGAGGCCGAGGGAGCGGACGAGGTCGCGCATCTCGGCGCGGTAGATGGCCGCCGGGTCGTTGGCGAGCGGGCTCAGGTGGCCGTAGATCTCCAGGGCGACCAGGCCGTGCATGCGACCCCAGACCCGGAGCGCCAGCGCGACCGCGGCGGGGGGCAGGCCGGGGAACTCCTCCTGGACCTGGGCGACCAGGCCCGGGTCGAAGTCCGCCCATCGGTAGTCGCCGTCGTGCAGTTCCCCGGCGCGCGGCCAGGCCGCGGCCACCAGTCCGGTCAGCCCGGCACAGGCGCGGTGTTCGGCCTCGCTCGCCGCGCCGCCCTCGGGTGCCTGGTAGCCCGGAACCGGATCACCGTAGATGAGCCGGAATCCCTCGGGGTTGGCCAGCGCCCACGCGCGTACGGCCTGGGCCCAGGCGATGACGCGGCCCCCCGGATCGGTCTCCGGCACGGTGTCGCGGGCGGCCTCCGCCCGGTCGACCAGCTCCGTGTAGACGTCGGTGATGAGCGTGGTGATCAGGTCGTCGCGGGTCGGGAAGTAGCTGTAGATCGCCCCTGCGGTCATGCCCATCTCGCGGGCGATGGCCCGCAGCGAGATGGCGTCCGGCCCGCCGTCCGCCATCAGCCGGAGCGCGATCTCCTTGATCTCCCTGGTCGTCTCGGCGCGGAGCCGGGCCCGCCGGCTGATCGTCTGCTCTCCCACGGTTGACAGTCTACAGCGTTGCGCTACTGTTCGGCGTGACAAGTCTGAACGCCGTGTAGTAATTGGACGGCGAATAGGGAGCGTGATCGTGGAAACGTCCCGTCACAGGGCCGGCCTCCGCCTGGCCCTGCTGGCATTCACCCAGCTCATCGTGGCTTTGGACTACAACATCGTGTACGTCGCCCTGCCGGACGTCGGCCGGGCGCTCGGCTTCACCGCCCAGTCCGTGCAGTGGGTGGTCAGCGCCTACGCCGTCGGGCTGGGCGGCCTGCTCCTCTTCGGAGGCCGCGCGGTCGACCGGCTCGGCGCCCGGCGGATGTTCACGCTGGGCCTCGCGCTCTACGGACTGGCCTCCCTCGCCGGGGGTCTCGCCGCCGACCCCGGGGTGCTCATCGGCGCGCGTGCCGTCCAGGGAGTCGGCGGCGCCCTGCTGACCCCCGCGACGCTGGCGCTGATCTTCACCGGTTTCCCGGAGGGACCGGAGCGGAACCGCGCCATGGGCGCCTGGGGCATGGCGGGCAGCGCGGGCCTGGCGGCGGGGTCGCTGCTCGGCGGCGTCCTCACCAACTACCTGGGCTGGGAGTGGGTCTTCTTCGTCAACGTGCCGCTGGCCCTGGGCGCGGCGCTGGCCGGGCGCCGGCTGCTTTCGGCGGATCCGCCGCGCCGGGCGGGCCGGTCGCCCTTCGACGTGCCGGGGGCGCTGTTGGCCACCGCCGGGTCGGCCTTCCTGGTGCTCGGCCTGGCGAGCGGCCCGGAGGCGGGGTGGGCCTCACTCCGTGGCGCGGGCGCGCTCGTGGCGGGCGCGGCGCTGCTGGCGCTGCTGCTGGTCGTCGAGTGGCGCACCCCCGACCCCCTCGTCCCGCTGCGGCTGCTGCGCAACCGCGGGCTCGCGACGACGATGGTGGTGATCGCCGTCTTCCAGGCGACGCTGGGCGGCGGGTACTACGTGCTCACCACCTACCTGCAGCCGGTCCTCGGCTACAGCGCGCTGCAGGCGGGCCTGGCCTTCCTGCCCCTCACGCTCGTCTGCATGGGCGCGGCGCTGAAGGCGGCGCCGATGATGCTCGGCCGGTGGGGTTTCCGCACCACGCTCTGCGTCGGCATGCTCGGGGCCGGCGTGGGGATCGGCGCCCTCGTCGCCGGCTTCTCGGCGCACGGGACCTTCTGGGCGCTGCTCCCCGGAAGTGTTATCTGGGGATTCTTCGGCGGCGTCGCGTTCGTCGCGGTGTTCGTCGCCGCCGGTTCGGGCGTGGCACCGGCCGAGCAGGGCGTCGCTTCCGGGCTCGCCACCACCGCCAAGGAGATCGGCGGGGCCATGGGCCTCGCGGCCTTCGTCGCCGTGGCGAACGCGGGCCTCCCCGCGAACCCGGCACCGGCCCGGTTGCTCGACGGCCTGCACGCGGCCGGCTGGGCGGCGGCCGCCGTCACGGTCGCCGGCGGCCTCGTCGCCCTCATCCTCAAGCGTCCCTCGGCCCCCGCGCCGCAGGACACCACCACCGTTGAAACCCTGGAAGGAATCGGCTCATGAGCGACGTCAACCGGCTCATCACCCAGTACCTCGGCATCTGGAACGAGCGGGACGAGGCCCGCCGGAACGCGATCATCAAGGAGGTCCTGACGGAGGACTCCGTCTACTCCGATCCGGACTACGCCGGCATCGAGGGCCACGCCGCGCTCTCCGCCGCGATCGGCACGGCGCACGAGAAGTTCGGCGACCTCGTGTTCGGCCTGGGCGAGATCATCGGCGCTCACCACGACACCGCGCTGTTCACCTGGCGGCTCGGCCCGGCAGGGACGGACGAGGCGGTGGGCACGGGATACGACGTGATCGAGTTCGCCGGCGGCCGCATCCGCCGGGTGGTCGGCTTCTTCTGACCGCGCACCCGCGGACGTCCCGAGACGTCTCCGCACGTTTCGGGACGTCCGCGGGACGGCCGGTCAGGTCAGGCGGTCCACGACCACCTTGGCGGCGTCGCGGACGAGGTCGTCGTTCGTGGTGGCGTCCTTGGTCGAGCGGGTGGACAGGACCGCGATCACGATCGGCGCCCGGTGCGGCGGCCAGGCCACGGCGATGTCGTTCCGCGTTCCGTAGTCGCCGGTCCCGGTCTTGTCCCCGACGGTCCAGTCGGCCGGGACGCCGGCGCGGATGACCTTGTCGCCCGTGGTGTTGCGCCGCATCCAGTCGATGAGCAGGTCACGCTTGGGCCTGGACAGCACGTGGCCGAGCGTGTACGCCCGCAGGTCGGTGCCGAACTGCCGCGGCGTGCTCGTGTCGCGGACGTCCCCCGGGATCGCGGTGTTGAGGTCCGGCTCGACGCGGTCGGGGTGGGTGGTGCGGTCCCCGATCCGCCGCAGGGCGGCACTGAGACCGCTCGGCCCCCCGATCTCGCGGAACAGCAGGTTCGCGGCCGTGTTGTCGCTGAACCGGAGCGCGGCGTCGCACAGCTCGCGGATGGTCATCCCCGTGTCGACGTGCTTCTCGGTCTCGGGGGAATTGGCGACGAGGTCGGCCTTCGTGTACTTGACCACATGGTCCAGCCGCTTGATCGAGTCCTGGCGCAGGACGGTGCCCGCGAGGGGGACCTTGGACGTGGACGCGTAGGCGAACCGCTCGTCGGCGCGCCAGGCGACGACCTTCCCCGTGCCCGTGTCGATCGCCCAGACGCCGAGCCGGGCGTCGTACTGCTTCTCCAGGTTCTGGAACGCCTGGTCGTTCCGCTGCGCCGCGGGCTTCGTCGCGGCGGGCGCCATGGCGGACACGGCCCCCGCGTCGTCGGCCGCGCCGCACCCCGTCAGCGGGACCAGCGCGATGGCGGCGAGCGCCGCGAGCGGAGTCCGGAGGCGCATGGACCGCTTCTCCTGTCGTGCGTTCGTCATGGCCGGGAGTCTCCCGAGGGTCGTCGTATGCCGTCAAAGACGAAAACCGGCAGATCAATGCTTAAACGGCATAGAGTCTGTTCGTGGATCTCCTCGGGGCGTGGCGAGCATTCGTCAACGTGAGCGAGCACGGCAGTTTCACCGAAGGGGCGGCCGCGACACGAGTCCCCCAGTCGGTGGCGAGCCGCCGGATCGCCGCCCTCGAGAAGCATCTCGGCGAGCGCCTGCTGGACCGGTCGTCCCGCCACGTCACGCTCACGCGCTTCGGCCGCGACATGCTGCCCTCGGCCAAGCGCCTGGTCCGCCTGGCGGAGGCGATGGAGGACGAGGCCGAACGCGCCAGGCTCAGTCCCCTGCGTCTCGCCGTTCCGGACGTCTGCTCCGTCCGCGACCTGGCCCTGCTCGCCGCCGAGGCGCGCCGCAAGGGCGTCTACCTGGACTTCCATCCGGCCCCACCCGGCGAACGCGCCGAGCTCGTCCGGTCCCGGGAGGTCCGCGCCGCCCTGACGGCCATGCCGCCGGACGACGGCACCTGGACGGTGCGCCTCGGGCTGGCCGGTGTCTCCGCTCCCGCCGTACGGACCGTCTACCTGGAGACCCTCCGGGCGGGCCGGGCCGGCCTGGAATCGGGGCGGCGTCGCATCTGGATCCAGCCGGAGGACGACGTGCCGCACATCCGGGACCGTGTCTTCCGGGTCCGCGACGCGGTCGGCCTGCAGCCCGCGCAGGTCGCCGTCGCGAGTACTCTCGTCGCCGCGACGGCGGAGGTGGTGGCGTCGGAAGATCTCCTCCTGTGCTCACCGCACCAGGCCGAGGAGCTCGGGCTGCGCTGGCGCCCGATCGGTGAGGTCCGGGTGTCGCGCGGCTTCGACGTCGCCGCGGCCATCGGCGACGACGCGGAGCGCCTCCGAACCCGGCTGCGCGCGCAGATCGCCCGCTGCCTGGGCGCCGATGAGCCCGAACCCGAGGAAGGACCGGCACCGTGACGAGCGTCGAGGGGATGATCCGGGACCTGCGGCGGACGCTGCACGACGGCGGGCTGAGCGGGTCGTTCCTGGTCCGGGACCTGCACTCCGGCGACGAGCTCGGCATCGACCCGGACCTGGAGTTCCCGGTCGCCTCCCTCGTGAAGATCCCGCTGGCCGTCGCCACGCTCGAGCGCGTACGACGGGGAGAGCTCGACGGCTCCGCGCAGATCCTGATCGAGCCGGGCATGGCGTCTCCGGGGCCGAACGGGCTGAGCCGCTTCCGGCACCCCACCCGGGTGGCCGTCGACGACCTGCTCTACCTCGGCATGGCCGTCAGCGACAACGCCGCGACGGACGCGCTGTTCGCGCTGACCCCGCCGGCCGAGGTCGCCGCGATCCTCCAGGACCTGGGCGTGCGCGGCGTCACGGTACGGCACACGATCCGGGAGCTGACCGGGACGCCGGCCGAACTGCTCCCGCCGGAGGACGTGCACTTCGCCCACGTCCTGGCGATCGAGGCGGGCACGACGGGGCGGGGGCACCGGATCCGGCAGCTCGACGTGACCCTCGCCAACTCCGGGTCCGCGCGGGCGTACCTCGACCTGCTGCAGGCGCTCTGGACGCCCTCGAAGATCGACGCGGACGTCGCCGCGCGGGTCCGGGAGCTCATGGGCGACAACCTGATGCGGCAGCGCCTCGCACCGGACTTCCGGTCCGACGCGGCCCGCTGGTCGTCCAAGACCGGCACGCTCCTCAACCTCCGTCACGAGGTGGGGGTGGTCGAGCACGCCGACGGTCGCGTCTTCGGGGTCGCCGCGTTCACCGAGTCGCGGGTGCCGGCTCTGCACCAGCCCGAGGCCGAGGCGCTGATGGGCCGGGTCGCGCGGACGCTCCGCGACCGGCTCCGCGAGATGTGACCCCCAGGGGCTCGACGCGGCCGTCAGCTGGGCTCGTCCGCCATGCCGGCCAAGGCCTCGGGCGGGCGCGACGCATCGGTCCGACGGACCGCACCGGAACCTTCGCCCGGCTTTCCGGCGGCGACGGGACCCGCCGTCGCCAGGACCGAACCGGCCAGGATCAGGGTGAAGGCGGTGACGATCCCGGGCGTCAGCGGTTCGCCCAGGAACAACGCCCCGGCCGCCACCGCGACCGCCGGGTTGACGTACGTGATGACGGTGGCGCGGGCGGGACCCGCCTCCTTGATCAGCTCCAGAAAGGCCACGAAGGCGACCGCGGTGCATACGACGCCGAGACCTGCGAGGGCGGCCAGGACCTCGGCGGACGGCATGGCGGACGGACGGGTGACGGCGGCCGCGGGCGCGTAGACCACGGCGGCCAGGGTCAGGCAGGCGGCCGTGAGCTGGAGCGAGGAGACGCCCTTCAGGTGGCGGGCGGCGATCAGCGGGGCCGTGGCGTACCCCAGCACGGTCAGCAGCACCTCGGCCAGCGAGCGGGCGTCACCGCCGGCCAGGTGTGGTGCTGTGAGGACCGCGACGCCCGCGAGGCCCACCGTCAGGCCGGCCGCCCGCCGGGGCCCGAGCCGGTCCGTGTCGCCGAAGAAACGGGCCGCGACGACTCCGACGATCGGCACGCCCGCGATCAGCAGGCCCGCCGTGGAGCTGGACAGGTGCCGCTCGGCGTCGCTGAGGGTGAACCAGGGGACGATGATCTCGGCGCACGCGAAGGCCAGCAGGGGACGCCAGTGCGCCCGCGCGGTGCGGGCGAGGCCGCCCTGCCGCAGCGCGAAGGGCAACAGCAATACGGCGCCGAGCGCGCAGCGCGTGAACACCACCGTGGACGGCGACACCGCGTCCACCGCCACCTTGATCATCAGATAAGGGACGCCCCAGACGACTCCCATCAGGGAGAAGAGCAACCAACCGCGTGCAGTCATGCCGCGAGTATCGGCCAGGCCGGCGGGCGCCGTCTTGAACGCTGTTGCGCCCGGGGCGTGTCCGGTGGCGTCAGGCCGCCCTTGCCACGCTGGCGCGATACGCCGCCGGTGTCACCCCCAGCACCCGCCGGAACCACCGGGTGAGGTGCGCCTGATCGGCGAAGCCGACGAGTGCGGCCACCTCGCCGGGGCGCAGTCCCGACTCCAGGAGTGCGCGGGCCCTGGCCACCCGATACTGGGCGAGCCACGCGTACGGCGGTACCCCCATCGCCGTACGGAAGGCGCGCAGGAGCTGGTAGCGAGAAAGGCCCAGCTCGGCGGCGAGGCTGGTGAGCGAGGGCGGGGTGGTGAGGTCGTCGGTCAGGCGGTCGCGGACGGTGTGGGCGATCCGGGTGGCGCCCGGGACCGTGTCGCTCGCCGGGCGGGCGGTGGAGTGTCGGCGGGCGAGCGCGGTCAGCAGCCAGGGGAGGCGGCACTCCACCTCCAGGGGGTCGGGGCGGCGGACGATGTCGATGTGCGCGGCGCGCAGGGCCTTGGCGAGCTCGGGGTCATCGAGGAGCGGCTCGCGAAAGTGCGGAAGGCCGCCGCGGGTGCCGTCGGTGACCAGGGTGGGATCGGCGTACAGAGCGAGGTAGGCGTAGCCGGCGATGGGTGTGGCGGGGCCGCCGGTGTGCATCTCGCCGGGCTCCAGAACGATGATGGAGCCCGGGCACGTACGGATGCGGCCGCCGCGGTAGTCGATGGACTCCACACCGCCGACGCAGACGCCGATGGTGAACTCCTCGTGCGCGTGCGGGGCGTAGACGTGCTTGTCAAAGCGGGCGGTGAGCAGGTCGAGCCGGGGCCCGCCCCGGCCGAGCCTCGTCCTGGTCCACTGCGCCTGTTCCCGTGCGCTCACCTTGGCGTCCTTTCGCCCTGGCGCGGCCCCTCGGCGATCGCCGAGGGGCCGCATTGCCGGGTCAGCCGCCGAGGCCGGCCTGCTTCAGCCAGTCCTTGGCGACGGTGCTCGCGTCCTCCTTGTCGCTGACGACCTTGGTCATCATGGCGAGGAGGTCGTTGGTGGTGAGCTTGGCCGAGACGGCGTTCAGCGCGGCCACGCCGGTCTCGTTCAGGCCGGACTTGTAGACCAGCGGCGTGACGTTCTGCGCGCTGAAGACGCTCTGCGGGTCCTCCAGCACGACGAACTTGTTGGCCGTGATCGTCGGGTCGGTGGTGAACAGGTCGGCGGCCTGGATGCTGTCGCTCTTCAGCAGCTTGACCAGCGTCGTCTGGGCGTTGGCGTCGAACGGCTGGAACTTCTTGAACTTCAGGCCGTACTTGCTCTCCAGCCCGACCAGGCCCTGCTGGCGGGTCTTGAACTCCGACGGCCCGCCGATCGTGAGCTGCCCGGCGACGGACTTGAGGTCGGCGATCGACTTCAGGTGGTACTTGGCCGCGGTCTGGGAGTTGACCGTCACCGAGTCCTTGTCCTCGGCCTTGGAGGAGTCGAGCACCTCCAGCGTGGCGGGCAGCTTCGCCTTGAGCTCGGAGTTCACCTGGTCGGTCGTCACGGCCTTGCTGGCCTTGTCGACCGACGTGGTCAGCAGCGCGCCGTTGTACTCCGGCATCACGGTGATGCCGCCGGACTTGACCTGGTCGAAGTAGATCTCGCGGCTGCCGATGTTGAACTTCTTGGTGACCTTGACGCCCTTGGCCTCCAGCGCCTGGGCGTACAGCTCGCCGATCAACTGGCTCTCGGGGAAGTTGGCCGAGCCGACGACGACGCTCCCCGCGCCGCCGCTGCCGCCGGACTTCTGATCGAGGGGATTACCGCCGCTCTTGCCACCGCTGCCGCCTCCGCAGGCGGCGAGCACTAGGGCGACGGTCACGCCGAGGGCGGCGCCACGGACGATGCGGATCATGGGGGATTCCTTCCGTTGAAACAGCACGGTCTCAGTTGCGCAGGCCGCGGGACACGACCGCTCGGCGGATGCCGACGAAGGCGAGCTGGACGAGGACCGCGAGCAGGACGACGAGCACCGAGCCGCCGACGACCGAGGGGTAGTCCTTGCGGGCGAGGCCGTCGACGATGTAGCGGCCGAGCCCGCCGATCCCGGCGTACGCCGCGATGGTGGCGGTCGCGACGACCTGGATGGCGGCGGTGCGCAGGCCGAGGAGGATGAGCGGCATCGCCATCGGGAGCTCGGCCTTCAGCAGGATGCCCGGCCCGGTCATGCCCATTCCCCGAGCGGCGTCCTTGACGTCGTTGTCGACACCGCGGACGCCCTCGTACGTGTTGACGAGGATCGGCGGGGTGGCCAGCGCGATCAGCGGGATGATCACCGGGGTCAGGCCGATGGACGTCACCGTCACGACGAGCAGGACGAGACCCAGCGTGGGGATGGCCCGCGCGAAGTTGGCGACGGTGACGACGGCGAACCCGCCGCGCCCGGTGTGGCCGACGAGCGCGCCGAGCGGCAGCGCGATGAGCGCGGCGACCACCAGGGCCAGCGCGCTGTATCCGAGGTGCTCGAGCAGGCGGTGCGGGATGCCGTCGCCGCCGCTCCAGTGGGCCGAGGCGGTCAGCCAGGTCCAGGCGGCCCTGATCTGGTCGGTCAGGTTCATCCGGTCCTCCTCCGGGCCCAGGGCGTGAGCAGGCGCTGCGCGGCGACGAGGATTCCGTCGCTGAACAGGGCCAGAACAATGATCAGCACAGAGGAGGCGATGATCGGGGTGGTGAAGTCGCGGGAGTAGCCGTCGATGAACAACTGCCCGAGCCCGCCGTTGCCGATGAGCATGCCGACGCTGACCAGGCTGATGGAGGAGACGGTGGCGACCCGGGCCCCGGCGATGACGACGGGCACCGCGATCGGCAGCTCGACCTGGAGCAGCCGCCGCAGCGTGCCGAACCCCATGGCGGTGGCCGCCTGGCGCACCGGGTCGGGGACCGACCGGAGCCCGTCGACGACGTTCGGCACGAGGACGGACAGGGAGAACAGCGTCAGCGGCACGATGATGGTGAAGTCGGCCCGCCCCCCGCTGCCGACGCCGAAGTACGGGATGAACAGCATGAACAGCGCGAGCGACGGCAGGCCGTACAGGACGTTCGCCACGCCCAGCGTCGGCGGGTAGAGCCAGCGCCACCGCGCGCACAGGACGCCGAGCGGGATCGCGATGACGAGTCCGAACAGGATGGGCAGCAGCGCGAGCTTGAGGTGGTGCGCGGTCAGGTCCGCCATCTGGCCGGTGTGGTCCCCGATCCAGTCCCAGCGGACCAGCGGCTCGCCGCCGTCCGTGGCAGCCAGGGTCATCGGTCCGCCGCCTGGACGTCCGCCCCGTCCTGCCGGTCGAGGTCGCGATTGAAGCGCAGCCGCTTCAGCCCCTTCTCGCCGCCGAGGAACTCCTTGACGAAGTCGTCAGCCGGTTCGGCCAGCAGCTCGTCGGGCGTGGAGTGCTGGGCGAGGACGCCGCCCACCTTGAACACCGCGACCGTGTGACCGAGCTTGACCGCCTCGTCGATGTCGTGGGTGACGAACGCGATGGTCTTGCGCAGCTCGGACTGCAGCCGGATGAACTCGTCCTGCAGGCTCGCGCGCACGATCGGGTCGACGGCGCTGAACGGCTCGTCCATCAGCATGACGGGCGGGTCGGCGGCGAGCGCGCGGGCGACGCCGACGCGCTGCTGCTGGCCGCCGGACAGCTGGTACGGGTAGCGCTTGGCCATCTTGGTGTCGAGGCCGACCCGCTCCATCAGCTCCAGCGCCGTCGTCCGGGCCTTCTTCTTGTCCCAACCGAGGAGGTACGGGACGGTGGCGATGTTGTCGACGATCGTCCGGTGCGGGAACAGTCCGGCGTGCTGGATGACGTAGCCGATGCCGCGGCGCAGGCGGGCGGGGTCCTGGGCGCGGACGTCCTCGCCGTCGATCGTGATGGTGCCGCTCGTGGGTTCGATCAGCCGGTTTATCATCCGCAGTGTCGTGGTCTTGCCGCAGCCGGAGGGCCCGACGAGCACGGTGATCTGGCCGGTGGGGATCTGCAGCGTCAGGTCGTCGACGGCCACGGTGCCGTCGGCGTATCGCTTCGTTACGCCATCGAATTTGATCAAGAGTGGCTCAGCCCCTGGGGGTATCCGGGATAAAAGGTCAAGATAGTGTGATTTATCTACTTGCCATAAGGTTCCACCGATGAGTCCGACATCCGTAGCCGTCAACGGTAGCGGCCTGACCTGCGAAGCCGTAGCAGCGGTGGCCCGTGATGGCATCTTTGTTACAGTTCCGCCACAAGCGGTGGAGCGGGCGCGACAGGCCTGGGAGGTCGCCCGCGAGGTCGCCGGGCGGCAGGCGGTGTACGGCCGAACCACGGGCGTCGGCGCCAACCGGAACGTCACGATCGAGGACGACGACGCCCATGGCCTGCGGCTTCTGCGCAGCCACGCGGGCGGGGCCGGGCCGCTGCTCGCCTCCGAGATCGTCCGCGCGATGCTCGTCGTGCGCCTCAACCAGATCGCCGCCGGGGGCTCCGGCGTCGACCCGGACGTGCTCGGCGCGCTCGCCGAGGTGATCAATCGCTGGCTGATCCCGCCGATCCCGGCGTACGGCGCGATCGGCACCGGGGACCTGACCGCGCTCGCCGCGACCGCGCTGTGCCTGATCGGCGAGCGCCCCTGGCAGGGCGGCGCGGGCGGCCCGCACTTCGCGCTGCGCCCCACGGACGCGCTGGCCTTCATCAGTTCGAGCGCCGCCACTTTCGGCGAGTCCGCGCTGGCCGTCCGGGACGTCACCGAACTGCTGCGCGCCTCGATCCCGGTGGCCGCGTTGTCGCTGCACGCGGTGCGCGGCTCGGCCGAGCCCTTCGCCGCCCCCGTGCACGAGGCGCGCCCGCACCCCGGGCAGCGCCGGGTCGCCGAGGCCGTGCGCGGCCTGCTCCCCGAGGAGATCACCCCGGCGCGCATCCAGGACCCGTACGGCTACCGGGCGTTCCCCCAGGTGCACGGGCCCGCGGTGGACGTCGCCGAGCAGGCGGAGGGCGTCGTCACGCGGGAGATCAACGCGGCGGCCGAGAACCCGCTCGTCGACGTCGCGAACCGCACCGTCTGGCACAACGGCAACTTCCACACCGCGTCCGTCGGGCTGGCGCTCGACGCCGTACGGGCCGCGCTGTTCCAGACGGCGGCGCTGTCGGCGGCCCGGCTCGGCACGCTGGTGGAGCCCGCCTTCACCGGCTTGGAGGCGTTTCAGGCGGCCCCGGGCGAGCCCGGCTCGGGAATCATGATCCTGGAGT
Organism: Actinoallomurus liliacearum; assembly: GCF_039542035.1. Taxonomy (NCBI): domain Bacteria; kingdom Bacillati; phylum Actinomycetota; class Actinomycetes; order Streptosporangiales; family Thermomonosporaceae; genus Actinoallomurus; species Actinoallomurus liliacearum. Next base: position 145,042 of record NZ_BAABHJ010000012.1, on the reverse strand, counting down.
ATGTCGCGCACTCGGCCATCGCCGACATCCGGCGGCTGGCCTCCCCCGCCGCGCTCGGCAGCGCCGTGCTGTCGCGGGGCGTCGAGGAGCACGCGGGTTTCGCCACCCAGTCGGCGCGCGCCACCACCGACGTCGTCACGGCGTACCGCACCGCGCTGGCCTGTGAGCTCGTCGCGGCGGTACGGGCGCTGCGGATGCAGGGCCGCACGCCACTGGGCCGGCTCGGCGAGGTCTACGCCCAGGCCGCCGACGCGCTGGACCCCGCGGTCGAGGACCGGCCGCTCGACGCCGACATCGGCGCCGCGGCCGACCTGCTTCCCCGGATCGCCGTCTACGGTGCCTACTGAGAACATTTACCGGTCGATTCGCGGAGCAGGAGGCTGGGCTCGCAGACGATGCGGCGGCGGCGCGGCTTGCCCTCGATGGCGCCGACGATGACCCGCACCGCCGAGTGCACGATGTCGTCGATGTCCCAGTCCATGCTGGTCAGCGGCGGAGTGAGCAGCGCGGACATCGGGTGGTTGTCGAAGCCGGCGACCGACAGGTCACCGGGCACGTTGAGACCGAGCTCGCGCGTCGCGGCGTAGACGCCGTACGCGATCGAGTCGGAGAAGCAGAACATCGCGGTCGGCGGGTTCGGCGAGGTCAGCGCCCCGAGGGCCGCCTCGGTGGCACCGGGCAGCGCCTGCGGCGAGGTGACCACGTCGACCTCGATGCCGATCCGCTCGGCCTCGGCGTTGACGTGCAGGTCGGCGGGGCGGTCCGGGGTGCTGGCGCGCGTGGGGGTGAGCACGGCGACGTGCCGGTGCCCGAGTTGGTGCAGGTGCTCCAGCGCGAGCGTGACGCCCGCCCGGTTGTCGAACACCACCTCGCCGTACGCGTGCCCGCCGTGCAGCGAGTCGCCGATCGACACGATCGGCAGGCTCTCCCCCAGCTCGGCCCACACCTCGCCGGCCGGGTCCACCGGCTGCACGATCAGGCCGTCGACGCGCTGGTCGCGGAGCTGCCGGGCGAGCATGGCCTCCCGGTCGGGGTCACCGGCCGCGTCGAGGATGATGGCGTAGCGGTCGCGGGCGAACAGCGCCCGGCCGATGCCGACGGCGAGCGCCTGCTGCCACAGGTCCTCGAGGGAGCCGCACAGCAGCCCCACCATGCCGGTGCGCCCGCTGGCCAGGGCCCGCGCGATGGGGTGCGCCTCGTAGCCCAGCTCGGCGGCGGCCTGCCGGACCCGCTGCTGGGTCTCCTCCGACGTCTGAATGCCGCGCAACGCATACGAGACCGCGGCCGGCGAGAGCCCCGTCGCCTTCGCCACTTCGCGGATGGTCGCTCGCTTACGTTGCTGCGCCACGACCCCAACAGTACAGATCTCCACCGACAAACCCGGGCCTCGGAAGAAGAGAACCGGCCTCGTCCCGCCCCTGGGGCGTGCCGGGCGACGCCCCTCACCGACGTCGCACCGCCAGAACAGCGCACGCTACACAGGAAGAGGCGGCCCCGTGGGGGCCGCCTCCGTGCGCACACCGTTAGCCGTCCGTCAGATGACGGACGACGAACGGCGCTCTTCGGGCTGGGTGGTCGAGGCCGACGACTAGGAGCGGCTCGCCCTCCGGGCGGCTCGGACTTCAGGGGCGATCTTGTCGCGGAACTCGCCCTGAGCCTGGCGGATGCTCTTCCCGGCTGCGGCCTGGTCTCGCTGGAGCTCCTTCCGGAACTCGTCGGTCGACAGGCTGAACTCGCGTCTCTTTCTTGGCCTCTTCGTTGGTGTCTCCCAAATGGAGCTCCCTTTGATAAGGAACGTCCGGGGGCCGATCTGGTCGGCAAGCGAATCGGTGCCACAAGAAGAGAACCGGTCCCCGGTCCCGCCACGAGGGCGGGCCGGGGACCGGTCTGTTCGGCCGGCGGTCGGCGCTCAGGCGACCGCTAGCCGCGGCGGATGACGTCCGCGGCCTTCTCGATCTTGCCGCGGACCTCCGCCATGCCCGCGTCCAGCCTCTTCTGCGCCGCGTCGTCCTGCGGCGAGCGGCGGCCGCTGGAGGTGTGCGGCGTCGAGTCGATCTTGGCCTTGCCGCTGGGAACCACGCTGCCGTGGACGAAGTTGCCAGACCTCTTGCTCATGGTCACTCCCTTTGATCTTCCGCCTCGTTGTGCGCTGCGGACTTTGGCCGCAGTGACTTTCACCGTCCGGATGCGCCGGTCTTCGGCAACCGTTCTCGGGTGGCTCAGGCGGGCCTGATGAGGCTGCGGGAGAAACCGCCTCACTTACAAAACCAGTCGTAAAGAAGAACCGGTCCCCGGTCCCGCCACGAGGGCGGGCCGGGGACCGGTCCGTTCGGCTGGCGGCGACGGCTCAGCGGGCCGTCACTCCTTCGGCCAGCCCGCCGTCACGGCGTCGCCGACCGCGCTCATGTCCGTGCCACCGTTGGAGGTGTGGCCCGACCCGCCGCCGGAGCGGGTGGTGACCGGCGCGTTCGTGGCCCCACCGCTGGTCGGCGTCCCGTTGGTGCCGGTGTGCGTCGGCGCCCCGTTGGTGCCGGTGTGCGTCGGCGTCATGCTGGCTTTGCGCATGGTGACTCCTCGAGTCTCGTCCGAATTCCACGCCGCGGACCTTGGCCGCGGCGTTCTTTACTGTCCGGACGCCCCGGTTTTCGGCAAGGCCTGATCAGACGGGCCTGAGCAGGCTGAGGGAGAAGTCGCCATCGGGGTCGGTCCACCAACGGTCGATGCGCAGGCCCGCCGCACCCGCCTCCGCGTCGAGGCGGTCCCGGCGGAACTTCGCGGAGATCTCCGTGCGCACCTCCTCGCCCTCATCGAACTCGACCTTCAGGTCGAGAGTGGGTATGTGCACGACCTGCGGCGCCGTCGAGCGCAGCCGCATCTCGATCCACTCGTCGTTCGGGTTCCAGACGGCGACGTGCTCGAACCGTTCGGGGACGAAGTCGGCGCCGAGCTCGCGGTCGATGACGTTGAGGACGTTGCGGTTGAACTCCGCGGTGACGCCACGGGCGTCGTCGTACGCGCGGACGAGCCGGTCCTCGTCCTTGACGAGGTCGGCGCCGAGCAGCAGCGCGTCGTCCTCGCTCATCGTGGCGCCCACCGCGCTGAGGAACGACACCCGCTCGGCCGGGGCCATGTTGCCGATCGTGCCGCCGAGGAACGCCACCAGGCGGCGCTCCCCGCCGGGCAGCAGGGCCAGGTGCCGCTCGTAGTCGGCGACGACGGGCCGCACCGTCAGGCCGGGGTGGTCCTCGGCGATCTGCCCGGCCGCGCGGCCGAGGAAGTCGCCGCTGACGTCGACCGGCACGTACGTGCGCAGGGTTCCGCTCAGCGCGTCGAGCAGCATCCGGGTCTTCTCCCCCGAGCCTGCGCCCAGCTCCATGAGGGTGACCGCGCCGGTCGCCTCGGCGATCTCGCCCGCCCGCTCGGCGAGGATCGCGCGTTCGCGGCGGGTCGGGTAGTACTCCTCCAGCCGGGTGATCTCCTCGAACAGCTCGCTGCCGCGCTCGTCGTAGAACCACTTGGCGGGCAGCGTCTTCGGCCGCGTGCTCAGGCCGTCGGCGACGTCCCGGCGCAGCGCCTTACCGAGGTCGTCCGGGGTCAGATACCGATCCACGATGCCTCCCGATGTTCTCTTGTCCGTCGTCGGCCCGATGGGGTCCGTCACAGTGGGCTCACCCGTACCCCGTCGTGGTCGACCATCACCAGTGAGCGATCGGGGACCTCTTCCCACTCGGCCGACTCGTCGTACGGCTCGGAGGCGATGACGACGTCCTCGCCCCGGCGCACGTACAGCGTGTCGCCCCACCGGGTCGCGGCCAGCGCGCGTCCGTCGGCCGCGAGGAGGTTGTACCGGCCGGAGGCGAGCGCGGCGGTGGCCTCGACGGCGTACGCGAGCCCGTCCGCGAGAGCGTGACCGACCCGCCACCGCCCGGCGGCCAGCGCGAACAGCAGCGCCGAGTCGACGGGGGCACGGGCGTCCGGGATCGGCGCGAGGTCGCCGGCGAGCTCCCGCAGCTTCGCCTCGACGCCCGGGAAGCCCTCGACCGCGCCGTTGTGGCTGAACAGCCGCTCGGCGTCCGTGAACGGCTGGGCGCACGACTCGTCGACCGGGAAGCCCGGCGTCGCGGAGCGGACCGCGGCGACCGCGCAGCGGCTACGGACGACCTCGGCGATGTCGGCGAAGGACAGGTCCGTCCAGATCGGCTGGGACCGGCGGTACCGGACGGGCCGCGCACGGGACGGGTCGTACCAGCCCGCGCCGAACCCGTCGGCGTTGACGACGCAGTTGGCGTTCATGTGCGGCGCGTACGACTGCCGCTCCAGGGAGTGCTCCGGGGCGTACAGCAGCTCGTGCAGAGTGCGCGGTGCGCCGAGGTAGGCGATGTGACGGCACATCAGGCGGCGTCCCTCGCACAGCGGAACCCGGCGAAGATCTGCCGGCGGATCGGATGGTCCCAGTTGCGGAAGGTCGTCCGGCACGCCAGCGGATGCGTCGCCCAGGAGCCGCCGCGCAGCACTTTGTAGTCGCCGCCGAAGAACACCTCGGAGTACTCCTTGTACGGAAAGGCCCGGAACCCCGGATAGCCGTGGAAACCGCTCGACGTCCACTCCCACACGTCGCCGAGCAACTGACGCACGCCGTACGCCGACGCGCCCTCGGGGTGGGAGCCGACCGGCGCGGGCCGCATCATCCGCTGCCCCAGGTTGGCGTGCTGCCCCGTGTCGCCCCAGGGCAGGCGGCGTTTGCGGCCCGTCCCCGGGTCCCAGCTCGCGGCCTTCTCCCACTCGGCCTCGGTGGGCAGCCGCTTGCCCGCCCAGCGGGCGTAGGCGTCCGCCTCGTACCAGCAGACGTGCTGCACCGGCTCGTCGAGCGGCACCGGTTCGGTCCGGCCGAACCGCCGCCGCAGCCACCGGCCGTCCTCGCGTCTCCAGAAGGCGGGCGCGCGCTTGCCGGACCCCGTCCGCCAGTCCCAGCCGGCCGGCTGCCACCAGCGCGGGTCGTCGTACCCGCCGTCCTCCATGAACGCCAGGTACGCGGCGTTCGACACCGGCGTGACGTCGATGAAGAAGGCGGGCAGGTCGACCGTGTGGGCGCCGCGCTCGTTGTCGTACGCCCACGGGTCGTCGGAGGTGCCCATGACGAACGGGCCCGCGTCGACCAGCGCCTCGTGCCCGGCCAGGGCCGGGGCGCCGGCGGGAGGATCCTCCGGCGATCGGCCGAGCAGCGTGGGGCCGTTCGTACGGAGCTGGTGAGTGGCGAGCATCGTCTCGTCGTGCTGGTGCTCATGCTGGATGACCATGTTGTAGACGAAGCCGCCCGCCGCGAGCGGTCCGGTCAGCGGCACCTTCTCCAGCGAGTCGAGCACCTTGGACCGTACGGTGTCGATGTACGCGCGGCTCTCGGCCGGGGTGAGCAGCGGGAGCTTCGGCCGTTCGGCGCGGGGGTGCTCGAAGGCGTTGTACAGATCGTCGATCTCCGGGCGCATCGCGTCCTGGCCGGCGGCCGCGCGCAGCAGCCAGAGCTCCTCGTAGTTGCCGATGTGCGCCAGGTCCCAGACCAGCGGTGACATCAGCGGCGAGACCTGCGCCATCAGGTCCGGTTCCTCGAGCGCCTCCAGGGTGAGGCCGACGCTCCGGTCGCGCGCGGCGATCAGCTCCGTCGCGATCCGTTCCTTCAGGTCCACGTGGTTTCCTCCTCGGTGGCCGTGGCGGGCGGCTCGGCGTGCGTGCCCGGCACGGTCCTGCATGCATCGGGTTTCGGGGGGACCGCCGGGCGTACGGCGGTGGCGACGGGTCGCTCGGCCTTCTCCCTCGCTCCGCGGCGACCTCGCTCCTCGCCCGGCGGTGGGTCGTCGGCCGGGCAGCGGCCGCGTTCGACGAACCGGCCGGCGTAGGCGTCGACGATGGGGACGAGCGCCTCCGCGCCCAGCCTGGGCAGGGCGTCCAGGGCGGCGGCGAAGCAGCGGCGCGCGGCGCGGGCCAGCACCGGGTCGGTGAGGGCGTCGCGCGCGGCCTGGCGCCAGCGGTCCCGCGCGGGGGCGGCGGCCTCGGTCGCGAGGTCGGCCGCGACCGGATCGTCGAGCAGCGCGGCGGCCACGGCGACGGGCACCGGCCAGTACGGCTCCGGCAGCGCGTCGATCATCCGCAGCTCGAGCCAGCCCTGCGGCCGGACGGGCGGGAACAGCGTCGACAGGTGGTACGCCAGGTCGCCGAGGTCGGGCCGGCCCGTCGCCATCCACTCCCGGAAGGTCATCCCCGGAGCCGCCACCCAGCCGTCGCGGATCAGCATGACCTGTGCGTCGAGGGCGTACCGGACCCAGGCCTCGACGGGGTCGTCACCGCCCACCGCCGCCGTACGCCCCGGATCGAGCCTCTCCCAGACGATCTGCCGGCGAGACCGCGCGGACGGGCCGGGCGAGTTGGCGAAGGCCGCGACCAGCACCGGTCCGAGCGCGTGCGCGAGCCGCCAGCGCCGGGCGGCGTCCTCGGCGTCGGCGCCGATGTCGAGGCAGACCTGGAGCGAGGCGGTGCCGCACATCATCCGCAGGCCGTATTCGCCGAAGTACTCGCGCATGCACCGGTAGCGGCCCTCGGTCGCCTGGAACACCGGCGGCCGGGAGTCGGCGCCGCGCCCGTCGAGGATCAGGTCCTCTTTGGCCAGGTGTGCGGTGACATGCGCGATGTCGCGGGCGACGGCGGCGCACGCCGCGGCGGGGCCCGGACGCGGGGGCGAGCTGAGCTCGAGCTGGCCGCCGGGTTCGTACGTGATGCGGCTTCCGGCGGGCGGCGGGCCGGCCGCCTCCATCACCGCCTGGACATGAGGCAGTAAAGCGGGCCGGGACGGGGCGTTCCGGTCGATGACGAACCACTCGGTCTCGGCGCCGACCAGGCCGGGCGGACCGGTCTTGAAGCAGACCCCTCGGGCGTACTCGTAGATCTGGTCGATGGTCAGTCGGCTCATGGGCACCTCCGAACAGGGACGAACGAAGGTCTTTCCCTACTGAACCGCATCAATAATCCGAAAAGTACCTTTCGTTGCCAAAAGCGGCAGATGTCGTTGAGGTGGCGGGGACGTATGTGAAACGGTCCACTGAACCGCTACACTGATACGGTTCAGTGAACCGGTTCAGGGCGCTGACCTGCGAGTAAGGAGCACATCCGTGCGGATCGACGTGCACCAGCACCTCTGGGGCCCGGCCTTCCTCGACGCCCTCCGGCGGCGTACGGCGGTTCCCCGGCTCGACGGCTGGACGCTCCATCTCGCGGGCGAGGCCCCGTACGACGTCGACCCGGCCGACCACGACCCCCGGCGCCGCGCCGACGAAGCCGCCGAGGACGGTTTCGGCCTCGTGCTGATCTCGCTCTCCGCTCCACTCGGCGTCGAATCGCTGCCGCCCGACCAGGCCACTCCCCTCCTCGACGCCTACCACGCGGACGCGCTGGCGCTGCCCGAGCCGTTCCGCGCCTGGGCCGCCGCCGGCCTGGCCGAGATCGACGTGGACGCCCTCGCCCGGCTCCTCGACCAGGGGTTCGTCGGCCTGCAGCTGCCCGCGACCGCACTGCTCGACCCGGCGGGCTACGAGCGCTGCGCGCCCCTCCTCGCGCTCCTGGAGGAACGCGAGCTGCCGCTGTTCGTCCACCCCGGGCCCGCGCCCGCCACGGACGGCCCGGCATGGTGGCCCGCGCTCGTCCCGTACGTCCACCAGATGCACGCCGCCTGGTACGCCTTCCGCGCCTTCGGCCGGCCGCGCCATCCCCACCTGCGCGTCTGCTTCGCCCTGCTCGCCGGGCTCGCGCCCCTGCACGGCGAGCGGCTGGCCGCCCGCGGCGGCGGACGCGGCCTGGTCGACTCGAACGCCTACGTGGAGACGTCCTCGTACGGACCGCGCGCCGTCGACGCCACCGTCCGGGCGATCGGCATCGACACGATCGTGAGCGGCTCCGACCGCCCGTACGCCCGCGTCCCCCGCGACTTCGGCATCGGCGACGCCGCCGAGCACGCCATCCGCACCGCCAACCCGCACCGACTGCTCACCGGAAAGGACTGAACTCCGTTGACCATCGAGTCCCTCCCCGAACGAAGCCTCGACCGGCACGAACTGCGCCGGCTGGTCGACGACCTGGCCGCTCACCCCGAGACGTGGCAGGAGCTGGTCGACTTCCCCGACGGCCACCGCCACTACGTGTCGCTGCACCGCGACGAGTACGTCGACGTGTGGCTGCTGTGCTGGACTCCGGAGAGCGACACGGGCTGGCACGACCACGACATCTCCTCCGGCGCGGTCGCGGTCGTCGACGGCACCCTCATGGAGTGCAACCCCCGGATCGGCGGCGAGCACGTCGAGGTGGAGGTCGAGGCGGAGACCTCGTTCTGCTTCGGGCCCGAGCACATCCACCGCCTGGTCGGGGTGGCGGACCGGAGCGTGTCCATCCACGCGTACTCACCCCCGCTCTGGCGCATGGGGCAGTACTCCATCGACGACGGCGGCGTGATGCGCCGCGTCTCGGTCAGCTACGCCGACGAGCTCCGCCCCCTCGACCCCGCCGCCTGATCACCGGAAGCAAAAGCCTCTGGCGTCCATTTTTGGCACCCTGGTAGCTTGCTCTTTACTTGTAGTGACGAGCCCGCGTGCTGGAACGGAGTCGAAGGTGTCCCTGACGGAGGCGCTGCGCGCCGGCGAGCCGGAGGTCTTCGGCCTGCTCTACGACGAGCACGGGCCGCGGATCCACGCCTACTGCCACCGCATGGTCGGTGACGAGGCCGCCGACGCCGTACGAGACGCCTTCGTCACCGCCGCCCGCTACCCGGCCGGGGCCCCGGCCGGCGATGACGCGCTGCCGATCTGGCTGTACGCGCTCGCCCGGGCCGAGGTGCTGCGCCGCGGCGCCCTGCAGCGCACCGTCCCGGTCGACCCGGGGGCGGCCCCGTTGGAGCGCGCCCTGGCCCGGCTGCGGCCCGAGCACCGGGAGGCGCTGGCGCTGACCGACGCGCTCGAGGTCGAGGAGTTCGCGCGGCTCACCGGAGTGGCCCTCGACACCGCCGAGCTGCTGGTCCGCATGGCGCGTCGCCGGCTCGAACAGGCCGTCGTCGCCGTGCTCGAAGCCGGCTCCGCCGCGGACGACGAACTGCTGACGGCCCTCGCGAAGGGCCGCCTGCACGCGCTCGTGGGCCGGCGGGCGGCCGAGCCGCCCGCGTCGTTGCGGGACACGGTGGTCGCCGCCTGCGTCGCGGCCGAGCGGACGTTCATCGGCGTGCCGCTGTCCCTCGCCGACGGCCTGCCCCTCTCCTTCGAGGGAGTGTTCGGCCCGACCGACGCCGGCACCGGTCCGCGCCCGAAGGCCGACCGGCCGGGCGCCCCGGCATCGGCCCGCCACCGGCGCAAGCCCCGCCGGCGCAACGCCCTGCTCACCGAGACGCTCACGCTGGCGGCCTGCGCAGCGGCGGTCGTCGGCGCCATCCTGGTCTGGCCCGCCGCGTCCGACCAGGGCGCCTCGAACGTCGGCGACAACAGCCGGCTGGTGCGGCACGGGACGCCGACGAGCCGGCCGTCACCGTCGGTCGGCCACGCGGGGCCGCTGAGCGACGGATCCTCGTCCGTCGGCAGTGCGCGGACCACGCCGCGGCCCGGGCCCGGGTCTCCGTCGGCCGCGGCCACGCACTCCTCGCCCTCGCCGACGGCGACGGTGAGCCGCCCGCCCGCGTCACCCACGAGTCCGGCCCCGTCCGGGACCCCGACGACGGCCCCGACGACGTCCGCGTCGCCGACTCCCACCCCGAGCCTCTCGACGCTGCCCCTCCCGGCGCCCATCGGCGGAAGGCCGAGCACCACCCCGACGCCGAAGAAGACCGGCCCGAAGAAGCCCTAGTTCCGCGACGACGTTGCCGGTGAGCGGATAGCCGCTTCGTTCGTCGCGGCTGAGGGTCGCCGCCTGAGCCGCGTCTGGGACGCCGCTCTGGGAGTGCCTTCCCGGAGCGGTGGTCAGGCCTCGCTCAGGACGGCCTCGCGGGCGAGGTTCCGCGGTCCGGCTTCGCCGGGGCCGTCCTGCCCCGCACCGGCCCGCTCGCGCCGGGCGAAGATCAGGCCGACGAGAGCACCGACGAGCAGGGCGACGACGTGGCCCACCGCCGCGACGCCCAGCCGGTCCAGCCCGCTGAACAGGTGCGGGGCGAGGAAGGCCAGGGCCAGGCCCGCCCCGATGCGCCACCAGCGGCTCGGCACGCGGTCGAACAGCCAGTGGCCGTGCCGGGCGGTGCGCACGAGGGGCTCGGCGCCGTACAGCATCGTGGCGACGAGCGCCGAGGCGATGACGTAGGACGGGCCGACGTCGTCGAGGTACCGCATGGAGGCGGGCATGGCACCGGTCGAGATCCGCCAGGCGAGCAGGCCCTCGCTGATGAGCGTCCCGACGACCTGGGCCCCGCCGACCAGGACCAGCGTCCGAACGTTGCCGAAGCGGTGCGCCACCGGGAACAGCCCGACGATCGCCAGGACCACCCACATCCACGGCACGGCCTCGGCCACGAAGGCCGAGGCGATCATGGTGCCGAAGGGGTCGCTCCTCAGGTTCACCAGGTTGGTCGCCGTCGTGGCGACGACCGAGCGCTGCTGGGCCGGTCCCAGGCCGTACGCGTACACCGCCGACACTGCGCAGAACGCGACGATGAAAGAGATGGGCAGCGGATAGCGCCTGAGGGTCGAGTGCACGCGTGAAAGCGTAGGGGCTGTTTCTGAGAGCTCGATGACTTCAAGATGATCGTCAGCTCGGTCTTACCGTCGAGACAGGCGACCCTCCCGGTATCGCCCGAATCAGCCCCGGGCGCCGCCGGCGGCCGCGTTCCAGCCGTGTTCGAGCAGCTCGAAGGCACCGGCGATGACGGTGCCGACGTCGGCCTTCTCGCAGGTGAGGAAGCGGGTCTCCAGCGTGAAGTGGGCCAGTGCCCGGCAGGTCGGGTCCTCGGCGGGCGCGCCGATCTCCTCGGCGATCGCCCGCGCCAGGGCGGTCTCGTGCCGCATCCACATGCGGCGCTCGTACTCGCGCAGGTCGGGAGTGTTCTCGACGAGTTCGATGAACCGGGTGAAGCGCGCGTCGGCGTCGTCGCCCTTGGCCCGCCGGGTGCGCAGGACGTACTCCCGCAGGGCACCGGGGATCGACCGCCCCTCGGGGCGTTCGCGTACGGCGGCGATCAGGGCGGCCTCCAGCTCGGCGTCCTCGTCGAAGACGAGGGCCTCCTTGCCGGGGAAGTGCTTGAACAGCGTGGTGGTGGAGACGTCGGCGGCCTCGGCGATGTCCCGGATGCCCACGTGGTCGTAGCCGTGCTCGAGGAAGAGGCGGAGGGCGGCGTCCGCGAGGGCCTGGCGGGTGGCGGCCTTCTTGCGCTCGCGCCGGCCCAGTGGCGCGCGCTCCGTCGTCGCGTCGGTCATGGCGATGACCCTATCCGACTCGGTTGACCGGAGCAAAAAGTTAAACGGTTGCACTTATTAATCGAGTGTGCTTTCGTGGAACGGTCGGCCGGCCGCCCCTGCCCGGCTCTTCTTCCTCGAACCCCTCCCCGTACCGGAAGGACCGTTCAGCATGTCCGCCTCCACCTCCTCGCCCTCCCCCGGCGGCCCGGCCGCCGGGACTCCTCCCTCCCCGAACGTGCGCTGGGTCCTGCTCGGCGTGATGCTCGCGATGCTGCTGTCGATGCTCGACACCATGGTCGTCGGCACCGCGATGCCGACGATCGTCGGTGACCTGGGCGGTCTGCGGCACATCTCCTGGGTGGTGACCGCCTACACCCTGGTCACCGCCGTGACGACCCCGGTGTGGGGGAAGCTCGGCGACCTGTACGGCCGCAAGCACACCTACCTCGCCTCGGTGGCGGTGTTCGTCGTCGGCTCCGCGGTGTGCGGAGCGGCGCAGACCATGACCCAGCTCATCCTCGCCCGCGCGCTGCAGGGCATCGGAGCGGGCGGGATCGGCGCCGGGGCGTTCGCGCTGATCGGCGCGCTCGTCCCGCCGCGGGAGCGCGGCAGGTACCAGGGCATGTCGGCGTCCGTGATGGCGATCGGCACGATCGGCGGGCCGCTGCTGGGCGGCTTCGTCACCGGTCACCTCGGCTGGCGCTGGGCGTTCTACATCAACCTGCCGCTCGGCGTACTCGCCTTCGTCTGGCTGTGGGTGATGCTGCGCCTGCCCGTCAACCGGAGCAAGGCGACGATCGACTGGCCGGGCATCGCCCTCCTGACGGCGACGATCACCGCCGCCGTGCTGGCCACGACCTGGGCGGGGACCACCTACGCCTGGGGCTCCTGGCAGATCGTCGCGCTCGGCGTCGCCACCCTCGTCGGGCTCGCCGGGTTCATCGCCTGGCAGAAGAGGGCGACGGAACCGCTCATGCCGCTACGGATCTTCGCCGGGCACCGCAACTTCCCGCTCGCCCTCGGCATGATCCTGGTCGCCGGCGTGGTCATGTTCGCCGGCGGGCTCTACCTGCCGCTCTTCCAGCAGACCGTGCAGGGTGCGTCGGCCACCAACTCGGGGCTCCTCATGGTGCCGATGCTGGTCCCGGTCGTGATCGTCTCCACCGTCGCGGGCAAGGTGATGTCCGCCACCGGCAGGTACAAGATCTTCCCCGTGCTCGGCGCGGCCTTCCTGACCGTCGGCGCGGCCCTCCTGGCCACCATGGACACCGAGACGTCCCGCCTGGTCACGTGCTCCTACATGGTGCTGATCGGCCTCGGGCTCGGCTGCCTGATGCAGATGGCCACCACGATCGCGCAGAACAGCGTCGAGATGCGCGACATGGGCGCCGCGATGTCGTCGACCCAGCTGTTCCGCACGCTCGGCGGTTCCCTCGCGGTCGCGGCGTTCGGATCGATGGTCACCCGCGCGATCCAGCACCACCTGCCCGGCGGCGCCGCCGATTCCGGTGCGCCGGCCGCGCTGTCCGCCGCGGCCAGGGCCGCCTACGTGGACGGGCTGGCCGACGCGACCCGGCAGATCTTCCTGGTGATCGCGATTCTGTGCGCCGCCGCGTTCGCCGCCGCCCTCGCCGTCAAGGAGGTCCCGCTGAAAAAGGCCGGCCCGCCCCGGCCGGCAACCGCGGACGGGAAGGTGCCCGTCCCCACCGCCGACTGACCGCTCGGCCGCGGCGGCGTCAGAGCCGGCCGGCGAGGGGCGGTCGCCCGGACGCGAACGCCTCTCGCCGGCCGGTCGCCGGCCCGTCCTACCGCTGTGGCGGGCGGGCCTCTCGGAAGCGGCGCAGCCGGACGGAGACCTGGTCGACGGCGGTGGTGACGGCGACGGAGCGGTACCGTCCCGGCACCTCGGCCACCCAGAACGCCCCGGCGATCGTGACCGCCGGGACCTTCACCACGGACCCCTTGGCGTGGAACTCGACGAGCACCTCGCCGCCGGGCGGCAGCTCGCCCCACGCCACGGACCAGCGCCTGCCGCGTACGGCGCCGCGGACCAGGCTGGCGTCCAGCCCGCCGGGCACGGCGACGTCGATCAGTCCGTCACCGGTGTGCACCTCCAGGGCCGGGCGGCGCCGGCTGCCACGGCCGACGCGCAGCTCCCAGCCGCTCGCGGTCAACGGGGTCGTCGGGAACGTCATGGCGTGGGTCATGGTGCACCTCCGTGAGAGACGGGTACGGGCGGCGGCCGCCCGTACCCGGTGCCGGTCAGATGGCGATGGCTCCCTCGACCGGGGACTCGCCGCGCCGTACGAGGAGTGCGGCGAACGCGGCCACGATCGCGACGGCCGCGGCGACCGTCATGGAGGTCTGGAAGCCGTCCATGAAGGCGAGGTGGCTGCCGGTCGTGATGGCCTTGGCGACCGGTCCCGGAGCGCCGGCGGGCACCGGGGCGACGCCCTGGGCGATGTAGTCCTTGGCGGCGGTGAGCTGGTGGGCCGCCGGTGCGGGCAGTCCCGCGCCGGTCAGCCGGTCGACGAGGACGTTCCCGACGCGGCTGGACAGGATCGTGCCGAGGACCGAGGTGCCCAGCACGCCGCCGATCTGGAACCCGGTCTGCTGCAGACCGCCCGCGACCCCGGCCAGATGCGCGGGGGCGTTCGCGACGATCGCCTCGGTGCCGGCGGTGAGGATGAACCCGAACGCCAGTCCCATCAGCATGAACCACGGCCAGATCTGGTTGTACGAGGCGTCGACCCCGATCCGGGACAGCCCGAACAGCGCGCCGGCGGTGAACACCATGCCGATGACGAGCGGCACCCGCGGCCCGAACCGCTGGGTCAGCGCCCCGCCCAGCGGCGAGGAGACGATGAAGATCGCGGTCATCGGCAGCATCCGGACGCCCGCCTGCACTGGGGTCATGCCGTGGACCTGCTGCAGGTACAGCGTGATGAAGAAGATGGTTCCGAACAGGGCGAACGCGCCGAGGACGATCAGTCCGGTCGCGGCCGACAGCGACGCCGAGCGGAACAGGCTCATCGGCAGGATCGGGTGGGCCGCCCGCAGTTCACGGATCACGAACCCGACGAGCAGGACCGCGAACGCGGCGAACGACACCAGCGGCACCGTGTCGCCGAAGCCGTACGTCCCCGCCTTGATCAGGCCCCAGACCAGGGCGAACAGCGAGCCGGACAGCAGGAGCACCCCGAGGACGTCGAACGAGCCGACGGCTCCCTCGTCGCGGGACTCGCGGATCACCCACAGGCCGACCAGGAGGGCGACCAGGCCGAGCGGAGCGTTGAGGAAGAAGACCGATTCCCAGTTCACGTGCTGAACGAGCAGGCCGCCGACGATCGGGCCACCGGCGATGGAGATGCCGACGGTGGCGCCCCAGATTCCGATCGCGGCGTTGAGCCGTTCCGCGGGGAAGGTGTTGCGCAGGATGGCCAGGCTGGCGGGCTGCAGCAGCGCGCCGGCGAAGCCCTGCACGACCCGCCACGCGATCACCATGCCGATGCCGCCGGACACGCCGACGAGGACGGAGGCGACGGCGAAGCCGATCACTCCGGCGAGGAAGGTGCGCTTGCGCCCGAACCGGTCGGCGATCTTCCCGGCCGGGATCAGGGTGACGGCCAGGGCGAGCAGATAGCCGTTGGTGACCCACTGCAGACCGGTCAGGTCGGCGTGCAGGTCCTTGGCGATGGCCGGGTTGGCGATCGACACGACGGTCGCGTCGAGGCCGACCATCATCACGCCGAGCGCGACCGCGAACAGTGTGAGCCAGGGGTGGCCGTGCCCGGCACGGCCTGGTCTTGCGTGCGTCCCCGGACGGGACGGCATTGTCGCTTGGGACGTCATGAACTGCCTCCGAGAGTTCGTATGCCCCAAACGTGTCACGCTGTGACACTTGTCGTCAAGCGACTAAAGTCTCGCTATGACGAGTGTCACGGAATGAAGGAACTATTGGCCGAGTCGTCCAACGTCGGTTACCCTGCGGGCATGGAGGCGACCCCTGCGGTTCAGGCGTGCATCCCGACGGCCGGTCGTCGTGAGCGCAAGAAGCAGCGCACACGCGAGGCCCTGGTGGACAGCGCGTTCCGGCTGTTCGCGGAGAAGGGCTTCGAGGCCACGACCGTCGAGGAGATCGCCGACGCGGTCGACGTGTCCTCCCGGACCTTCTTCCGCTACTTCGCGTCCAAGGAGGACGTCCTCCTCACGTTCCAGGACGAGCAGTTCGGCGCGATGAAGGAGGCGTTCGCCGCCCGGCCCGCCGACGAGCCGGTGATCACCGCCCTCCGCCGGGCCTCGGTCTCCATCCTCCGCGCCTGCGAGGACGGCGCGTTCGGCTTCGACCCCGAGCGGTTCGGCTGCATCCGTCAGCTCATGGAGTCCAGCCCCGCCGTGTTCGGCAGCAGCCTGGAACACGGCCAGCGGAAGCACGCGGAGATGACCCGCCTCGTCGCCGAGCGCATGGGGGTCGACCCCGTCACCGACATGCGCCCGCACGTGGTCGCGGCCGTCGTCAACGGGGTGTTCCACACGGCGTTCGAGCTGCTCGGCTCCGGCGCGGTACGGGCCGAGCGGTTCTCCGACGCGCTGTCCGAGCTCCTGCTGACCCTCGAGGGCGGCATCAACTTCCCCGCCGCGGCGGCGGCGAGTCCCGCGTCGGCCGACTGACGATCACAGGGCCGGCCACGGGAAACGGGGCGGGAGGCCGACCGAGCACGGGTTCCGGCGATCGCCGGAACCCGTGACCCGCATCGGTCCCGCCCCGCGGTTCTCAGGCCCGCGCCATCAGCTCACGCAGTCGCCGGGCCACGGTCGTGCCGTGGTCCCGAGCGTGGCGACGGAGCGCCATGCCGGCGGTGAGGGCCTCGCTCCAGGAAGGACGGGCGGTGCCGGCGTCGGGCCGGCCGTCCGTACCGACCTCGGTGATCAGCTCGGCGAGCGCCGCGACCGTCCGTTCGTCACGGGGGTCGACGTCACGCTCGCCGAGACTGACGGCCAGCGCCTTCGCCGTGAGGCGGACACCGGCGATTCGGGGGTCGAACCCGCCGTGGCGGTGCTCTTCGAGCACGCGCAGGAGTTCGTCCTCGCTCCGGGCCGACCGGGGTTCGAGGCCCGCCTCCTCGGCGGCGGCGTAGTCCTCGAACAGTTCGACCGTGCTGACGCATGCCATCTTCTGCGCCAGGAAGTGGAACTCGTCGAAGAGCGTGTGCAGCGGGATGAGGAAGTCGTCGTCCTTCAGGCTCGGCGGAAGGCCGAACCCGCGCTCGCCTCCCACCGCGAGGTCGAACAGATGAAGGATGATCCTCTTCACTCGCTCGTCCGGAGCGCGCCGCATGACGATCCACGCGGTGTCCCGGGCGACCCGGTCACGAAGCCCGGCCACCCCGGATTCCTCTTCGATCATTTCGGTCTACCCCCCTCGGGGTCTCGGTTTGTGGGTCCTCCGTGAACCGGAGGACGGCGCCGGTACTCGACGACCGGGCCACCAGTGACCGTCCCGCGCGAGGGAGATTTCTCCAGTAGATCGGCTGGAAAAGTAGGGTTATCTCGCCCATCGCTTGATGGCGAAGCGGCTGCCGTCGCGGCGGACCTCGGCAGCGCCGGCCCCGGCGAAGTGCGCCGGTACGACGAGTTCTCCGGTGTCGGCCGCGCGCTCGAGCACCCTGCGGCGGGTCGCCGCCGCCTGCGCCGGGTCCTCGCAGAAACAGCTGCCGTAGTCCGGTTCGAGGATCTGCACCGGGCTGTGCACCAGGTCGCCGACGAACACGGCGCGGTCCGAACCGGACGCCACCCGGACGATCGACGAGCCCGGGGTGTGGCCGGGCGCCGGTTCCAGGCTGAGGTTGCCGTCGATGCGGTGCCCGTCACTCCACAGCACGGCGCGACCGAGGACGGGCGCGACGCTGTCGGCGTAGACGATCCGGCTGCCCTCCTGCCGACGCCTCTCGTGGTCGTCGCGGGGCGCGCGACGGCGGTGGGCGTTGCGGGGGTCGAAGAACTCCTGGTCGACCTTTGGGATCAGATAGGTGGCGTTCGGGAAGGTCGGGACCCACTCCCCGTCGCGCGACTCGGTGTTCCAGCCGACGTGGTCGTAGTGGATGTGCGTGTTGATCACGACGTCCACGTCCTCGGGCCGGACCCCGGCCTCGGCCAGCCGGTCGAGGAAGTCGGTCCGCAGATGGTCGAACAGCGGGATCTGCGGCCGGTTCCGGTCGTTGCCCACCCCCGTGTCGACCAGCACGACCTTGCCTTCGCTGCGCAGGACCCACGTCTGCGCGGCACCGTGGTAGGCGTCGGTCTCCGGACGCCAGTGGTCCGGCGCCAGCCAGGACTCGTTGCGCCGCCAGATTTCGGCCGGGCTGTCCGGGATGATGAAGCGGGCCGGCGCTATCTCGCCCTGCCACTCGACGACCCTGGTGACCTCGACGTCACCGATTCGAAAATCACTCATGAGGCCATGTTCCTGGCTCGTGATGCGCTTTCCAATGCGCGATGAGCGCTCCTCGATGCGCGATCGTCTCACCAGTGAGATCTAGCATGGCAGCATGGACGTGGTGAGCGACGCGATCGAGACGATGCGCACCGGGAGGCCGTCCTCCAGCCGCCTCAGTGTCGGCTCGCCGTGGCGCTGCCGGTTCGCGCCCTACGACGGGGCCGGCTTCCACGTGCTGCTCCGCGGCTCCGGCTGGCTGGTCCCGGATGAGGCCGAGCCGGTGCCGCTGGGCGTGGGCGATGCCGTCCTGGTGCCGCACGGCGCCTCCCACGTGCTGTCGGACTCGCCGAGCGCGGAGGGAGCGGTGCCGTTCGACGCGACGCTCTCCGCGGCCGACGGCCCGGTGGAGTTCCTGTGCGGCAAGTACCGGCTCGACCGCTCCCGGGCGCATCCGCTGCTGGTCGGCATGCCCGAGGTCGTGCACCTCCCCGCCGACCTGGGCCGGCACGCCCGGCTGCGCGCCGCCATCGACCTGCTCGGCGGCGAGGTACGGGGCGACGGACCCGGCCGGGAGACGGTCATCACCAGCCTGCTCGACCTGCTGCTGGTCTACATGCTGCGCGCCTGGCTGGAGGACAACGCCGAGACCGGATGGCCCCGCGCGCTCCGCGACCCGGAGATCGCCGCGGCGCTGGAGGCGCTGCACTCCCGCCCGTCGGCACCCTGGCGGATCGAGGACCTGGCCGCACATGTCCGCCTCTCCCGCGCCACGCTGGCCCGGCGTTTCACCGCGCTGACCGGGCAACCCCCGATGGCCTACCTGACCTGGTGGCGCATGACCACCGCCGCCCGGCTCCTCCGCGAGACCGACCTGCCGCTCCTCGCGATCGCCCGTCAGGTCGGCTACGGCTCCCCGTACGCCTTCTCCCACGCTTTCAAACGGCAGTTCGGTCTCCCGCCGGGGTTGTACCGCGACCGCGAGCCCGCCGGTTGAGGATCGCCGGCGGGTCAGCCGTTCGGGTCGATCCACAGCTGGACGGCCAGGACGATGCCGATCAGGGCCACGAGCCAGCGCAGGAGGCCCGCCGGCAGGCGTCTGGTGATGCGCGGACCGATGACGGAGCCGACGAACATGCCCGCGCCGATGGGGACCACGGCCGGCCAGTCGACGGTGCCGGCGGTGGCGAAGATGGCGGCAGACGTGAGGGCCCCGGCCCCGATGAGCATGTTCTTCAGCGCGTTGGCGGTCGGCAGGTTCGGCTCCGCGCTGATCAGCAGGAGGGCGAGGATCATCACCCCGGCGCCGGCGCCGAAGTAGCCGTTGTAGAGGGACATCGCGGTCAGCCCCAACGGCAGGATCACGCCGCGCGCGCCTGACAGCGGACCGCGCCGATCGAGGCGGGCGGCGATCCGGGGCTGAGCCAGCAGTGCGAGCGATCCCACGGCCACCAGGATCGGCACGACGTGGGCGAAGACGCCAGGTGGCGTGGACAGCAGCAGCAGTGATCCCGCGGCGCCGCCCAGCGCGGCGACGGGTATCCACCGACATAGCCGTACCCGTTGACCGGCCAACTCGGGTCGGGAGGCCAGGGCCGCGCCGGGCCAGCAGGCCACCACGGCGATGATGTTGGCCACGTTCGCGGCGAGGGCAGGCAGGCCCGCCACCAGCAGGGCCGGGTAGGAGATCAGAGACGTGATGCCGCCCGCGGTCCCGACCACCCCGGCGAGCGCCCCGGCGGCGGTCAGCAGAACGAGATCGCCGATGCCGGTCATGACCGGACCGTCCGGGACGCCGATACTCGGATGACGACACGACTCATGGGATGGGGCCTCCCCAGGTCCGGCCCGGCCGGATGGCGGGCAGGCGGAATGGAAGCCCTCGGGGTTTTTATCCCATCAGGTGTGGGGCCGAAACATCGGCCCTGGCGCCGCTCGGTCCAGTCCACCGGCCCCCTTGTTGTCGTCTTGGAGGCGGAGGCCGGCACGGAACCCTAGACGCAACCACTAGCTTTTCGGATCATATCCCGGCGCTCTAGGGTCCACAGGTGCGCCTCTATCTGTCCTCCTTCCGCGAAGGAGATCACCCGAGCCGGTTGCTCGCGCTGCTTCGCGAGCGACCGGCCCCGGTGGAAGTCGCCGTCATCGCCAATGCCATCGACGCCCAGGCCGAGCCGGAACGATCGGCCGGCGTACGGCGCGAGGCCGACGCGCTCGCCCGGCTGGGGCTGCGGCCGACCGAGGTGGACCTGCGAGAGTTCTTCGACCAGCCCACAGGCACCGTCGCCGCGGCGCTGGCCCGCTTCCCCCTGCTGTGGGTACGCGGCGGGAACGTGTTCATGCTGCGCTACGCGATGGCGCGCAGCGGCGCCGACGTCGCGCTGACCGCGCTGCTGCGGCGGGACGCGGTGGTCTACGCCGGTTACAGCGCCGGCGCCTGCGTGCTCGCGCCGAGTCTGCGCGGTCTGGAGGAGTGCGACGATCCGCAGGTGGTTCCCGCGGCCTACGGTGATCCGCCGATCTGGGAGGGACTGGGCGTCCTCGACCACGCCGTGGTCCCGCACGTCGACTCGCCGGGCCATCCCGAGAGCGAGGTCCTGACCGCCGTCGCCGCGCGCTACCAGGCGAACGGCGTCGCCCACCGCGCCCTGCGCGACGGGCAGGCCCTCGTGATCGACGGCCCGGACTCCCACGTCCGCTGAAGAGCCGTCCCTCTCGTGACGTGTCAGATCGCCCCGCCTGTGGTCGGGCATGACGCCCGTTCCCGCAGAACGGATCGGGCTGTTACGCGGTGGCCCGCCGCGCGTACACCTCGATCTCGATCCTCATCCGGGGGTCGGCGAGACCGCACATGAGCATCGTGGCGGCCGGCCGGACGTCACCGAAGTAGCGGCGCAGGGTCGGCCAGCAGGACTCGAAGTCCTCGCGGTCAGGCAGCAGGTAGCGCACCCGCACCACGTCGGCGAAGGTGCACTTCGCCTCGGTCAGCGCCGCCTCGATGTTTCGCAGGCACTGCTCGGCCTGCTCCACTACGTCGTCGGCGATCGTCATGGTGGTGTAGTCGAACCCGGTCGTCCCGGACACGTGCACCCAGTCGCCGTCGACCACGGCGCGGGCATAGCCGATCTGCTCCTCAAAGGTCGAGCCGCTGAGGATCGCACGTCGCTCTGTCATGCGCCGAACGCTAAGTGAGCAGTGCCGATACGTCTAATACAGCCACAGGCATGACCTGATATCTCTAGGCGTATGGAGCGCCCCGAACTCCCCCTTCCACAGCTGCATGCCTTCGTCGTGCTCGCCGAGGAACTCCACTTCGGCCATGCGGCCGCCCGCCTGGGAATCGCCCAGCCGCCCCTGAGCCAGCAGATCCGCCGCCTGGAGGACAAGGTCGGCCACGCGCTGTTCAGCCGCGAACCAGGACGCGTCACGCTCACCGCAACCGGCCGCGAACTGCTGCCCGCCGCACGGCGGGCCCTCACCGACCTTGCGGACGGCCTGGCCGCGGCCCGGGCCGTTGGCAGCGGCCAGACCGGCCGTCTACGGATCGGCTTCGCCGCCTCGCTCGCCCTGACCGTCCTGCCCGGCCTGCTGCGTACCTTCCGGCAGCGGTTCCCCGGCGTGCACCTGGACATCCGTGAGATGACCACCGCGCCGCAGATCGCCGCTCTGCACGCCGAGACCATCGACATCGGCCTGCTGCGCGAGCCCCCCGCCGCCGAGGCAGAACTCGGCTTCAGAACGATACTCACCGAGCCCTTTGTGGCCGTGCTGCCGGTCACGCATCCGCTTGCCGCCCAACGGACCGTGCGACTTGCTCAGTTGGCGGACTCGCCCTTCGTGCTGCTGCCCCGTGCGGTCGGCCCACAGCTGTACGACCAGATCACCGGCCTGTGCACCGCGGCGGGCTTCACACCGCGGATAGCCCAGCACGCGGTGGAGTGGCAGACCGTGTGCGCGCTCGTGGAAACCGGTCTGGGCGTCTCCTTGGCTCCGGCGAGCATCCGACGCATCCGTCTCAAGAGCGTCGCCTTCCGCAGGATCGAGCCCGGCATCGCCCGCACGCGAGTCGCCGTCGCCTGGCGCAAGAACGACCATAACCCCCTGGTGACACGTCTGCTGGCGACCGTCAGTCAAGATCCGCCGGACAGACCCTAGGCCGTTCCGAGGCGGCTCACGCCCCGTCCTCCCCGTCGCCGAAGACGGAGACGCGGGTGCGGTGATGGCGCGGCGTCTCGATCTCGTCGAGCGCCGCCACCGCGAGGTCGGCGTACGAGAGGCGGACCTCCCACCGCGGCGCGGTCTCACCTCCGATCCGGTAGCCGCCCGTCCTCGTGCCATCGGCCTCCAGCCGGGCGGGCGGGGTCAGCATCAGCCAGTCGACGGCCGAGCCCGCCTCGCGAAGCCGGTCCAAGCCGGCGGCGTGCGCGGCCGCGAACGGCCGGAGCTCCTTCGCGAACGAGCGGAACTCGGGCGGGTACGCGGCGGGGTCGTCCATCACCAGACCGCCGCCGGGCGATTCGAGGGTGGAGAACAGGCCGATCGCGACGAGCCGGGGAACCCCGGCCTCGGACAGGCCGCCCACCAGCGCGTCGGCGGCCTGCACGAAGAACGCGGGATCGAGGTCGTCGAACCCCTGCTGAGGACCGGACATCGGACTCACCGCATGGACCGCCGCGTCGTGACCTTCGCCGATCGCGGCGATGGCTCGTACGTCGGTCACGTCCCCCGGCACCACCCGCACACCGTCCGTCGCGAGATCGGGATGCCGGGCCGGATCCCGTACGACCGCTGTGACCCGATGGCCCCGGCTCCGGGCCTCGGCGGTGATGGCCCGTCCCGCCCGGCCACCGGCCCCGAAGATGACGATTCCACTCATGTCGCTGTTCCCTTCCGGCCGCGTACTTCGCCGCCGGAACAGGACGGTATCTACGGGATACTGGTTACCTCAAAGATACCGGGATAGGCTGCGGGACCATGGCCGAGCCGCTGGACCCGGAGATGTTCGACCCCGTCTGCCCGTCGAGCGCCATGCCGATCCAGATCGGCGACAAGTGGACCGCGATGGTGGTGATCTGCCTTGAAAGCGGCCCGCGACGCTTCACCGAACTACGGGTGCCGTTGCGCGGCATCACCCCGAAGGTCCTGACCCAGACCCTGCGCGCGATGGAGCGCGACGGCCTGGTCACCCGGACGGCGTACGACGAGAACCCACCGCGTGTCGAGTACGAACTGACCGACCTGGGCCGCACCCTGCTGACCCTGATCGACGCCGCCCGCGCCTGGAGCAGGGACCATCTCCCCGCCCTGCTCGAGGCTCGGGAAAGGCACGAAACGACGCCGCGTCCGGCACTTCTGAGAGCCGGCGAGCCGTCGCGGCCCGGCACGGCCGCCTCGACGCATCTCCATCGCCAATAACCGGGACGAATCAGCACTTAAGCGGAGAATCTAGGATACGGTCTGGCCATTTCGCCGCTGAGTGGCACAAAATCTCAGAGCGGAATCCCCCGCACCGACACCGGCCTTTCCTCCGGCCGGCAGCCGGACCCCACACGGACCGTCGGCATATCCCGGCCGGATTCAGGAGTAGCGCCAGATGAGTACAGCTACGCAGGCCGACACCCCGGTACCGGTTCCCGGAGTCCGCGGCGTTCCCTTCGTCGCGCTGGCGAGGGACCCGTTCGGTTTCTGCATGAAGGCCGCCCGGGAAGGCGACGGCCTGGTACGGCTCGGCGCCGGACCGGTCCGCGCCTACCTCGTCAGCCACCCGGACTACGTACGCCACATCCTGGTCGGCAACGCGGCCAACTACGTCAAGGGCAGCATCATGGACGGCATCCGGCTCGCCCTCGGCAACGGCCTGTTCACCAGCGACGGCGCCTTCTGGCGGCGGCAGCGTCGGCTCATGCAGCCCGCCTTCCACAGTCGGCAGATCCAGCGTATGGCCGAGACCGTGCGGGAAACGGTACGTGACTCGATGGCAGGCTGGGCCCCGGCCGTCACGAACGGCACGCCGATCGACATGCTCCGCGAATCCGTGCGGATGAACATCCGGATCATCCTGGAGACCCTGTTCGGGACCGCCGTGGACGAGGAGCGCTCCGTCCGCCTGCTGGACCTGACGGACCGGGTGTTCGCCGGCATGACCCGGCGGGTCTGGACGTTCTTCGTGCCGTCGTGGCTGCCGACCCCCGGCGCCGCGGCGTACCGGCGCGCCATCGAGGCGCTCGACCAGGAGATCTACGCTCTTATCGCCGCCCGCCGTGCGGCCCTGGCCAGCGGCGACGCCCAAGCGGACCTGCTGAGCATACTCATCCAGGCCGAGGACTCCGAGACCGGCGAGCGGATGAGCGACTGTCAGCTCCGCGACGAGATCTTCACCATCTTCATCGCCGGCTACGAGTCGACCGCGACCGGCGTCGCGTGGGCCTGGCACCTGCTGTGCCGAAATCCCGAGGCCGCGACCCGCCTGCGGGAGGAGGTCGACCGGGTCCTCAGCGGCCGGGCCCCCGGCTATGACGACCTCACCGAGCTGACGTACACCCGGCGGATCGTCGACGAGACCTTCCGGCTGTACCCGGCGTTCCCGATGTACTTCCGGGGCTCGGTCGAGGACGACGTGGTCGGCCCGTACGCGATCCCCGGCGGCGCGAACATCATCCTCAGCCCGTACGCCACCCACCACGACCCGCGCTTCTGGGATGACCCGGAGGCGTTCGACCCGGACCGCTTCGCCCCGGACCGCCACGACTCCCGCGCCCGCGAGGCGTACTACCCGTTCGGGAAGGGACAACGCCTGTGCATCGGCGAACCGATGGCGCTCACGATCGCGCAGTTGCTGATCGCGACGATCGCCCAGGCGTACGAGGTGCGGACCGCGCCCGGCGTTCAGGTCACCGGCCACTACGCCATGACCTACCAGCCGAAACACGGCCTCCCCGTGATCCTCACCCCCCGCTGATCGGCCGCGTCAGCCCGCCGCGCTCATCCCAACGACGGTCACCTCGACGCATTGACCGCCGTTTCCTTCGCTGTGACTGCTTTTTCTCCAAGAGCTGGCCGTCACGTCCATCGTTCCTCCAGAACCCGGCTGATCAGATCTCTGGACATCTCCACCGGAAGGGCTCGAGACCGGATCTGATCGTACGTTTCCGAGAGTAGGCGAATGTCGTCCGGTTCGCTCGTCGTGATTCCGCGAACGGCTGTCGCCACGTACGCCAGCTCGGTTCGGTTCGGAAGAGTTGCGAGAACGAATCCCCCAGCCGTGCCGATTGGGCCGAACGGGTCGGGAACGATCTGAACGGAGATACGCGGGGACACGCGAGGCGGTGGCGGATCCTCACGCGAGAGGATCGCCTGGCGCTTCATGCGAGCGGCGGTCGCGGCCGTGTCTTCGCCCAGCAGCGCTGAGGCGTAGTCCTCGGTCTGGAGGAGGCCGTCCACGACCAGGCACTGGTAGGTCCCCAGGAATTCGGCCTCGGACTCGACCTCGGGCCAGTCGAACCAGACCGGGAAGGCCGCATCCACGACCAGTTCGTCCCAGAGGGACGGGAGGGCTCCGCGGGTGTCGAGGAGCTCGTCGAGTTTGACGGCGATGGCCCGGTCGCAGCGCGTTTCACCGCGCTCGATCTTGCCGATGTGGGAGCCGCAGACGGGGACCTTCTCCCCTAGTTGATCCTGGGAGAGACCGGAGATCGAGCGGTACCGCTTCACCTGGGAACCGAACAGTTCGAGCGTCTTGGGGCGCTTCTTGCCGATCGCCATTCGCCACTCCTCCTCGGTGTCGCGACTCTTCACAACTGGGGGCGCGAGAGTCGGCACGTTCACCCCTGGATACGACAGTCCTCACCAGCGGCTTCTCTGTCCACAGACCATGTCACCACACGTCATCACGCGAATGCAGGGAGTTTTCCCGAAAGGACGCCGCATGGTCACGACAAGTCCGGACGAATGGGTCCCGCCGCCCCGTCTCACCCTTGAATTGCACGCCTGCGCCGAGAATGTCTACTTGGTGCGCAACCTCGTCGATCAGGCCGCCGACTCCTGGAGCCTGTCGCAGGAAGTCCGTCACCTCGGCCGGCTGATCCTCACGGAGCTCACGACGAACGCCTGTCGGCTCTATCCGGGCAAGGTGATCCACACGTGGGTCGCGACTCCGCGGTACGGCGTCGGCGAGGTCGGCGTGTGGGACCCCGACCGCGTCAACCTGCCTCGGATCATCGCCGTCGACGAGGTCGCGGAGACCGGACGCGGCCTGTTCATCATCAACGAGCTCACCGGTGGCCGGCTCGGCTGGTACCCGTCCCGGGAGCGCCCGGGCAAGGTCGTCTGGGCTCGTTTCGGGCCCTGAGCGGCCGGGGGCGTACACGATGCTCGGTGAACGTCCTGGCCGGGCCGCTCGGCGCCCGGGTATGGGCGCTTCGCGACGGCGTTCACCGAGCATTGGGCACACGGTCTCAGGCCCGCTTCGGCTCGTAGTGCATCGCGGTGATCCCGCAGTCGAACGGCGTCGCGGCGACGAGGTTCAGCCGCTGGACACCGTGGGCGTAGGGGAACACCGGCAGCCCGACGCCGATCGCGCTCGGGTTGACGAACAGGTGCAGCTCGTCGATCAGCCCCTGGGCGATCAGGCTCGTTACGAGCGTGCTGCCGCCGTAGACGATGATGTCCCCGCCCGGCTCGGACTTGAGCCGCTTCACGATTTCCGCGAGATCGCCGCCCGCGACGACGGCGTTCTTCCAGGGCGACTCGGTGAGGCTGTCGGAGATCACGACCTTCGGCGTGTTGTTCATCGCGTCGATGGCCTTCTGGTCCTCACCGGGAGGGCCCGCCTCCCAGGCCGGGATGAACCCCTCGGCGAGCCTGCGGCCCAGCATGATGGTGTCGACCGGCTCCATCAGCGCCGTGATGTACGCCTTGATGTCGTCGGTCCACGGGAACGTCATCCAGTCCATCTCGCCGTTCGGGCCTCCCATGTAGCCGTCGGCGGTGGTCTGAACCTGGAGCTTGAGCTTGCGCACGGCTGCTTCCTCTCGGGTGATGCGTGGGAGCGGCGGCTCCGTCCGGCCCCGCCGTCCTGATGTGCCTTCAGCGTGGCCGAGCCCGATTACGGAATCTTTACGGCTTCCCTCCGCCCCCGAGGGCATCCGATCGGGACCGAAGGGCCGCGCCACGTCCGGCATCGTCCGGGCCGTCCCGGCGGACGACCGCGATGCCGCGTCGCCGATCCGCCCCGGCACCGGCTTCGGGACGGGGTGGCGGAAATGTCGACGCAGCACGACCACGCGTCCGGCACCGAAACCGAAGAAGGCCACCAGACGGCGCGGCGTCCACCGACACATCGTGGAAAACACTGACTCCCCGGCATTCGGGCGACCAATAGCGGACGACAGATATAGCCGCACTCATGCTAATTTCGCGACTAGTTATCATCCATCCGCGAAGGGAACGGTACGTGCGAAAAGTCCAAATGCTCATCGCCGTGCTCGCGGCCTTAGTCGCAACGGTCTGCGCGACCGCGCCGACCTCATCCGTCGCGAACGCCGCCACGACACCGTCCGCGTCTTCGGCGCCTGTTCCGGGAGACCTGCCCATAAGCGAGGCCGGCGCGAAGTGGTATCACCTCTGGGGGCCGGCTGCGGCCTGGACGAGCGGCACCTACAACTCGTGGCGTTCCAATCACTTCAAGACCCGAAGTAAGGTCCTGGGCATCATCTTCAGATGCTGGTACTGGAGGGGCGGCGACACGATGTTCGCGGCGATCTACGGTGCCACAGTCCCCGTGAAAAGCCACAATATGCGCTGTGATGGCCACTGGAAGAACCTGGTCTTCAAACACGCGAACACCCGGTCGAACTACTACGTCGGCGTGTACGTGATCGGCACGAAGACGCTGGTACAAGTGGGAGCCGAATACTACAAGTAGCACACGAGACCGACCGCCACGCGAACAGATCGGTGCCCCGTCCAGGGCGCCATAAGGCACCGTTTCGAGTTCGGCGCCATTCCGTCGGCCCACGGCGCGCCGTACACCGTGCTCTCGGACGCACGGTGTACGGTGCGCCGGTCGGTTAGGCTGTGGCGTGCAGCAGGTTCCGGCCGGAGGGTTCTCATCGTGATCGCCGGGAAGACAGCCGAGCACCACGGGGTCGCACCGCCCCCGTACGTCGAGCGCTTCCGGCGCTTCGGGCCCATTGCGTCGGTCGCCGCAGGCGGGGTCGCAATCGTGCTGTCGTCCCTTTGGCTCGTTCAGGCCGCACGCGGCGCACATCTGGATGACGGCCCGCCGGCTCTCGCTCTGCTATGCACGGCGCTCGGGATGGTCGGCTTCGGTACGGTAAGACTTGCCCGGGGACACTCCAAGGGCCGGGTCGCCTTTTCCATCGATGCCGATGGGGTCTACTTCGCCGACTGCGTTTACCCGGGATCTGAACCCGATGGACAGGCACGACGGATTCCCTGGGACGAGATCAACGCGCTGATTCTGTTCTCCCGACGTACAGAGTTCCTTCGTGGCGCCGTCGAATGCGTTGGAGTTCGATTGAATTCATCCGTTGCCGGCTCTCCCGAAGACCATTTCGCACGCCTCAAGCAAATCCTTGCCAAGCCTGATATGGAACTCCACGTGTGGGAACAGCTCCGGGAGCTGGATCGGGACCTGCCGGAAGCACGGATGAAGACGGCGGTCAGCTTCCACACCGAAGTTCACGGGTGGAGCTACCGCCATTCCTCCGTGTTGGAGGCGGTGCGGGCCCACGCGCCCGGCGTTCCGGTCATCAGCTTCCCCGCGGATGACTATTACCACCTGGTGGGGTGGCGCGCGGACCAAGAAAAGTTGTGGCAGATCCTGCAAGACGCCGAGCTGCGCCGTTGGGGTTGGTGACGCGTCCGCTCCGGTAGCCCCGCAGCTCGAGACGGCGCAGGGCTGACGCCGGGATCGCCGACGCACTCGCGAGCCTAACGATGCTAGGTTGAAAACTAGAGGTTCTAGGAAGGGACGGAGGCGGCGCGTGGTCAGGGCGGGGCTCAGTGCGGCGAAGTTGACGGAGGCCGCCGCGGAGATGGCGGACGAGGTCGGGCTCGAGCAGGTCACCGTCTCCGCGCTCGCGCGGCGGTTCGGGGTCAAGGACGCCAGCCTGTACTCGCACGTCAAGAACCTGCGGGAGCTGCGCGTCCGAATCGCCCTGCTCGGCGGCGAGGAGCTGACCGACCGCATCGCGACGGAGGTGGCGGGCCGGGCGGGCAAGGACGCGCTCGTCGCCTTCGCGAACGCCTACCGGCGGTACGCGCTCGAACATCCCGGCCGGTACGCCGCGACCCAGATGCGGTTCGATCCGGAGGAGGTCGCCGACTCCGTGGCCCTGCGCCGCAGCATCGAGCTGACCTACGGGATGCTCCGCGCCTACGGCCTGACCGAGCCGGACCTGACCGACGCCGGCCGCCTGCTGCGCGCGGCCTTCCACGGCTACATCCACCTGGAGCTCAGCGGCGGTTTCGCGCACCCCCGTGAGATCGAGGACTCCTGGTCGCGCTCGCTGGACGCCCTCCACGTGCTCCTGGAGAACTGGCCGGCGCACCAGCCCGGTCGGTGAGCGGCCGGCGTACGGAGACACGCCCCGGCGACCGGCGACACGCATGACGACCACGCAAAGGACGGGAACAGTGGAGCGGTATCACGGATGGGCCGACGAGCGCTTCGGAGCCGTCGCGGACGCGTTCGCGCGTAACTTCGCGGACTTCCCCGAACTGGGCGCGGCGGTCGCGGTGTACGCCGGTGGCCGCAAGGTCGTGGATCTCTGGGGCGGGGTCGCGGACGAGCGGACCGGCCGGCCGTGGGAGCAGGACACGGTCGTGCCGGTGTTCTCCTGCGCCAAGGCCATCGTGAGCGTATGCGTGCACCTCCTCGCGCAGGAAGGGCGCCTCGACCTCGACGCACCGGTCGGCCGGTACTGGCCCGAGTTCGCGCGGAACGGCAAGGAGGCGATCAGCGGCCGCATGGTGCTCGGGCATCGCGCGGGAGTCCCCGTCCTCGACGAGGTGCTGCCCTTCGCGGAGATCGCCGCCTGGACGCCGGTGATCCACGCCATCGAGGAGCAGCGGCCGCTGTGGGAGCCGAACACTGCGTACGAATACCACGGCCACGTCTTCGGCTTCCTCCTCGGCGAGGTGATCCGGCGCCTCACCGGGCTGACCCCGGGCGCCTACTTCCGCAAGGCCGTGGGCGACCCCCTGAGGCTACGGGCCTGGATCGGCCTGCCGGACGAGGAGATGAGCGGCCGGGCGCGGCTCGTCGAAGCGGAGGGGCGGCCCGGGATGCCGGGGCCCGAGCACCTGCTCACCCGCATCGTGACGATGAACGGCGCGCTGGTCTTCCCCGGCCTGGACGAACCCCACGGCTGGAACGACCCGGCGCTGCTCGGAATGGAGCTGCCCGGTGCCGGCGCCACCGCGTCGGCGAGCGGTCTCGCCGGGCTGTACGCGGCGGCGGTCACCGGGATCGAGGGCCGGGAGCGGCTGCTCACGCCGGACACCGTGACAGACGCGGTCCGGGAGGTGTCGTCGGGGAAGGGCTGGCTGGGCTTCGACGCCGGGGCGCGCTGGGGCTCGGGCTTCCTGCTCGACTCGTCCTTCCGGCCGATGCTGGGCCGGCGCAGCTTCGGCAACGACGGGGCCGGCGGCCAGTTCGCCTTCGGTGACGACGAGTACGGCGTCGGGTTTGCCTATGTCGCCAACCGCATGGTCGGCCACGGCGACGCCCGCGCCACCCGCCTGATCATCGCCTTGCGCGCGTGCCTGGACCGCTGACGCCACCGCGTACGCAACCGCTCGGTGGAGGTGCGTCACACCCAGCAGGTGGGACCTACCCCGCCGAGTCCAACGCGGACAGTTCGGCGTCCCACCCGCTCAGCCAGGCCAGCGGCACGTCCGGCCGGAACCGCTCCGGCGGCAATCAGCCGATGACCTTCCCATGGAGCCCGTCCCGATCCGTCCGATCGAGGGCGGCGTTCCCCGAGCCTTCTGTGCGCCCCCGCACATGCCGCACTTCGCGCATCGGCGCGTGCCACGGCGGACCATCGGCTTGCGGGCGGGCATCGCTTCGGGACGGTTGTCATCGCCGCAGCGAACACGCCGCGGCGGCAGCAGCCGAACAGAGGAGAACTAGAGATGCCCAGCATCCCTGAGAACGCGGTCGACGGCGCCATCGTCGTCACCGGGGTCGCCGGCTACGTCGCCAGCAGGGTCGACCAGGCCCGACAGGCCCGTAAGACCGGCGAGGCCGGTCAGGGCGGCAAGGCCGGCGACAAGGGCAACGGCCGGAAGAGCAAGAGCTGAGCACGGTCCGCAACCGGCCGGCCTCCATCTCTCTGGGGATGGAGGCCGGTGTCCTCGAGTCTCTCGGCCCGTCAGGGGCGGCCGAGGATGAGGCCGCTGGTGGGGACGCCGGTGCCGGCGGTGACGAGGACGTTCGCCACGTCGGCGATCTGGTTGACGGAGGTGCCGCGGAGCTGGCGGACGGCCTCGGCGATGCCGTTCATGCCGTGAATGTACGCCTCGCCGAGCTGGCCGCCGTTCGGGTTGACCGGCAGGCGGCCGCCGAGCTCGATGCCGCCGTCCGCGATGAAGTCCTTCGCCTCGCCCCTTCCGCAGAAGCCGAGCTCCTCCAGTTGCACCAGGACGAACGGCGTGAAGTGGTCGTACAGGATGGCCGTCTGCACGTCGGCAGGCCCCAGCCTCGCCTGCCGCCAGAGCGCCTCCCCCACGCGGCCCATCGCCGGAAGGGTCGTCAGGTCGCCCTCGTAGTAGGAGAACATCATCATCTGGCCGGGCCCGGAGCCCTGCGCGGCCGCCCTGATCACCGCGGGCGGGTGGGGCAGGTCGCGGGCGCGTTCGGCGCTCGTCACGACGATCGCGACGCCGCCGTCGGACTCCTGACAGCAGTCGAGCAGGTGCAGCGGCTCGACGATCCACCGGCTGGCCTGGTGGTCCTCCAGGGTGATCGGCCGCTCGTGGAACCACGCCTTCGGGTTGGTCGCCGCGTGGCGGCGCATGGCCACGGCGACCCGCCCGAAGTCCTCGCTGGTCGCGCCGTACTCGTGCATGTACCGCCGGGCGTACATCGCGACCCATGCGGCCGGGGTCGCGAAGCCGTACGGCAGGTGCCAGGAGAACTCCAGGTCGGCGGCGCTCGCGGCGTGTTCCGAGCGGGCCGCCGCCTGGCCGAAGCGGCGCCCCGAACGCTCGTTGAACGCCCGGTAGCACACGACCGTCTCCGCCAGCCCGGTCGCGACCGCCATGGCCGCGTGCGCGACGGTTCCGCAGGCCGCGCCGCCGCCGTAGTCCACCCGGGAGAGGAAGGACAGGCCGGGGATGCCGAGCTCCCGCGCCACCGCGATCTCGGTGTTGGCGTCGGCCGTGAAGGTCACGAGGCCGTCGACGTCGGCCGGCGTCAGCCCGGCGTCCTTGATCGCGTCGATGCACGCCTCGGCGGCGAGCTGAAGCTCCGAGCGGCCCGACTCCTTGGAGAACTCGGTCGCCCCGATCCCGGCGATCGCCGCCGTTCCGGAGATGCTCATGATCGCCCCTTGAGTCGTACGGTGGCGATGGCATGGTCGCCGAGGCTCACGGCGCCGCGCACCTCGACGGTGCGGTCGTCGACCACCCGGCCGGTCATGGTCAGGGTGTCACCGGCGTACGCGGGGACGCCGAGCCGTACGGAGATGCCCTCGATGACGGCGTCCGGCAGTAGTTCGAGAACGTAGCGCTGGACCAGGCCCATCGTGGTGAGGATGTTGAGGAAGATGTCCTTGGACCCCTGAGCCCGGGCCAGCGCGGTGTCGTGGTGCACGGGCGTGAAGTCGCGCGTCGCGAGGGCGGTGGCGATCACGAAGGTCGGCGTCAGCTCGATGCTCAGCTCCACCGGCCCCGCCTCGCTCTCCGCGCCCGACGCCTCCGACGCGTCCGGCCGGAGCGGTGTGACCGGGTCCGGCGAAGAGCCGGCGGGGCGCCACTGGGGCAGGGTGAGGTCGTCATCCACCTCCTGGAAGACCAGCTCGAGCGGCATGCCGATGCGGACCTGGTCGAGCGGGCAGTCGAGAAGGTTTCCGACGACGCGCACGCCCTCCTCCAGGTCGACGAGCGCGACGACGAACGGCGGATCGAGGCCGGGGACCGGTGGATGGTGGTGGACGACGTAGCTGTGGAGCGTGCCATGCCCGCTCGCGGTGACGTGGTCGCGCTTGGTGGCGTGGCAGGCCGGGCACATCGGACCGGGCGGATGGCGCAGCCGACCGCACTCGGCGCAGCGCTGGATTCGCAGCTCCCCGGCGCGTACGCCGTCCCAGAAGAACCGGGTGTCCGGGCCGATCGCGGGCCGGAAGCGGCGGCCCTTCGCGGCCCGGCCGCCCGTCGCGCGCGGGCGGAACTTCAGCACCCGGAACATCATCTCGGCGACGCGTTCGTCCCCCGCGTACCAGGTCTGGTGCCAGGTGACGAAGTAACCCTCGCCCAGGCCGGTGCGCTTGGGCCCGGTGACGCCACCGAAGCGCATCGTCGAACGCAGCTCCTCGCCGTGCCGCAGGTACCGGTCGTAGGTCTGCTCGCAGTTGGTCGCGACCACGCCGGTGAAGCCGGCCTCGTTCAGCAGGGTCAGGATCCGGTCCGCGACCGTGCCGGGCTTGTCCCGGGCGAGGCCGGGCATCGACCAGACCTGGATCATCGTGGGCGGCGCCGTCCCGGCCCAGCGGGTGCGGTCGCCGAGCGCCTGGGTCCAGTTGCGGATCATCGCGGGGTTCACCGGGTCCGCGCAGGGCGCGGCGGGCCGCTCCCCCAGGGCGGTCAGCTCCTCCGCGAGGGCCATCAGCCGTTCGTGCAACGTGTCTCCTTACCGGGGGGCTCGCGGCAGGCCGAGGCCGATCATCGCGATCAGCTCCCGCTGGATCTCGTTGACGCCGCCGCCGAACGTCAGCACGATCGCGCCCTTCACGCCGTGGTCGAGGCGGTCGATGAGGTCACGGGTCTCCTCGTCGCCGGGATCGCCGTACCGGGCGAGGACGTCGCCGACGACGCGGCCGACGTCCTGCATGCGCTCCGACCCGTAGATCTTGGTGGCGGACGCGTCGGGCGCGCCGAGCCAGCCCAGGTCCATGCTCGCGGCGACCTGCCAGTTGAGCAGCTCGTTGACCCGCAGGTACGCGTGCACGCGGGCGACCGCGCGCCGTACGTCGGGGTGCTCGATGAGCGGACGGCCGTCGCGGCCCGGTTTCGTCCGCGCCCAGTGGGCGAACCGGTCGTAGGTGTGCCCGATGTTGCCCGCCGGGCCGAGCGTGACCCGCTCGTGGTTGAGCTGGTTGACGATGAGGTTCCAGCCCTTGTTCTCCTCGCCGACGAGCAGGTCGGCCGGGACCTTGACGTCCTGGTAGTAGGTGGAGTTGGTGTGGTGGCGGCCGTCCATGGTGACGATCGGCGTCCAGGAGAAGCCGGGGTCCTTGCAGTCGACGATGAGCATCGAGATGCCCTTGTGCTTCTTGGCGTCCGGGTCGGTCCGCGCGGCCAGCCAGACGTAGTCCGAGTAGTGCGCGCCCGAGGTGAAGATCTTCTGGCCGTTGACGATGTAGTGGTCGCCGTCCCGTACCGCCGTGGTGCGCAGCGCGGCCAGGTCCGTCCCGGCGCCGGGCTCGCTGTAGCCGATCGCGAAGTGGCACTCCCCGGCGAGGATTCCCGGCAGGAACCGCTTCTTCTGCGCGTCGGTTCCGAACTGCACGAGCGTCGGCGCGACGGTGTTCAGCGTGATGATCGGGTAAGGGACCTCGGCGCGGGCGATCTCGTTGGCGAAGATCTGCTGCTCGACGGGGCCGAAGCCCCCGCCGCCGTACTCCTTCGGCAGCGCGATGCCGAGCATGCCGTCGCTGCCGAGCCGCCGGCAGTGCGCCATGTACGCGGTCCCGAACGGGTCGTCGGCGATGTCGTTCCGCTGGTCCTCGGTCAGGCAGGAGGCGAAGTAGGCGCGCAGCTCGGAACGCAGCGCCTTCTGCTCGTCGGTCAGGTCGATGAACATCAGGCCACCAGAGCTCCAATCGCGTCCAACTGCGCCTCGGCGCCGCCCAGCAGGTGTGCGTGGTGTTTGGCCCAGGCGAAGTACCGGTGCAGCGGGTAGGTGACGTCCAGGCCGAGCCCGCCGTGCAGGTGCTGGCAGGTGTAGAAGGCCGCCAGCGCGGGTTCGCACACGTTGTACGCGGCGACGGCGAGCACCTCGGCCGCGTCGTCGAGTCCCTCGGCGAGCCGCCACACGCCCGCCCACACCGCCACGTCGAGCGCCCGCTTGGCGATGTACACGTCGCCGATCTGCATCGTGACGGCCTGGAACTCGGCGAGCGGCCGTTCGAACTGCTCGCGGGTCTTGACGTGCGCGGTGGTCAGCGCGAGCGCCGCGTCGAGCGCGCCGGACACGACGGCGACCGCGCCCGCGGTGGCGTACCCGGTGAGGGTCTCGTGGGCGCCGCCGCCGAGCAGCGCGTCCGCGCCGACCCGTACGCCCTCCAGGCCGGCCCGCGACAGCGGCTCGCCGGTGGCCGACGGCTGCGGGGCGAGCGCCATCCGACCGGGCTCGACGAGGAACACCCCGGTCTCCTCACCGATCAGCGCCGGGACGAGGACGGCGTCGGCCTGCTCGGCGTACGGGACGAAGGTCTTGATCCCGTCGAGGACGTACGTGTCCCCGTCGCGGCGCGCCGTCGTGGCCACGCCGGGGCCCGGCTCGCGGACCGCCACGCTCAGGACCGATCCGCCGGCGGCGAAGTCGGCGAGCCGGCCGCGCTGCCCGGCGGTGCCGTGCGCGGCCAGGGTCGCCGCCGCGACGAGGGAGCCGTACGCGGGGACCGGCGCGACGTGCGCGCCGACCTGGCGCATGATCACGGCGAACTCCACCGCCCCGAGCCCGGCGCCGCCCACGTCCTCGGGCAGGCAGGCGCCGAGCAGTCCCGCCTGCGCCATCGCCCGCCACAGCGCGGTGTCGTACGGCGCGTCCGACCTCTCGTGCGTCTCCAGGCGCTCCGCCGTCACCTCGCGGCCGAACAGGCCGTCCGCCAGGTCCTGCAGCTCACGCGCGCTCTCGTCCAGGTCGAAGTCCACGGTCCCCCTCCTCACATCGTGATTCCCACGGCCCGGCCGCCGAGCCGGTGCTCCCTGCGGGCCACAGGTGTCCCCTGCCCCGGCTCTCGAACTCCGCGTGCAGGCGGGCGGCGTCCTCGCCGGTCAGACGGCGGTACCGGAGCTCCCGGCCGGGCCGCCACCACACCGGGTCCGTGGTGTTCCAGGCGTCCGCCGCCAGCGCCCGCCGGACGACCTTGTTCGACGCGGTGGCCGGCAGCCGGTCGGCGACCCGGACATAGCGCGGCGTCCACTTGGGGCTCAGGTCGGCGCGCCCGCGCAGGAAAGCCGCGAACCGTTCCGGGTCGAAGGCGCCGACCAGCGCCACCATCACCTGGTCGCCGGCCGCGACGTCCGGCACGCCGTACACGGCGAGCGCCGCGACGCCGGGCAGCTCGCCGAGCACCCGTTCGACCTGGACGGCGCCGAAGTTCTCCCCGTCCACGCGGAGGCGGTCGGCGTCCCGTCCGGCGAAGAACACGAAGCCGTCCTCGTCCCGGTAGGCGAGGTCTCCGCTCCAGAACATGCCGTCCCGGAGCCGGTCGTCGGCGCGTTCGTTGTAGTAGCCGTCGAACAGGCCGAGCCCGCGCGTGTTCACGAGCTCGCCGACGGCCTCGTCGCCGTTGAGGACGCGGCCGGCGGGGTCCAGCCGCGCGGGCGGGCACTCCCGGCCGGTGGCCGGATCGAGGATCCGCACGCCGTCGCCGAGGCGGCCGAGCGCCCCCGGCGGGCCGGCCGGGTCGGGCGACAGGGCGATCGCCGTCTCGGTCGAGCCGTACCCGTCGACGACCGCGCAGCCGAACCGCTCGGCGAACCGCCGCTGCTCCAGCGGCGCGGCCTCGTTGCCGAACGCCACGCGGAGCGGGTTGTCCGCGTCGTCGGCGCGCTCGGGCGTCGCCAGGACGTACGACAGCGCCTTGCCGACATAGTGCAGGTACGTGCAGCCGTACCGGCGGACGTCGGGCAGCGTTCCGGAGGCGGAGAACCGCGCGCGGAGGACGAACTGCGCGCCGGCGGCGAGCGCCGGGGCGTACGCCGCCATGACCGCGCCGGAGTGGAACAGCGGCATGGGGCAGTAGACGACGTCGTCGGGTCCCAGCAGGCGGTCGGCCAGCACCGTGCCGGGGACGACGACCTTGCGGTGCGTGACGCGGACCGCCCGGGGCCGCCCGGACGTGCCGGACGTGAAGATCAGCATCAGAAGGGTCTCCGGCGCGACCGGCACGGGCTCCCCGGTGGGCGCGGCGCGCCCTGGCTCGGTGATCGGCAGGCCGGTGCGGGCGGCGACCCGTTCCGCGAGGGCCGCGTGGCGCGGCTCCGTCACGATCAGGTCGCAGTCGGCGCGGGTCGCGTCACCGGCCAGCTCGTCGGCGGCGCGTGCCGTGTTCAGCGCGACGATCACGTTCCCGGACAGGGCCGCGCCGCCGAGCAGGAACACCATCTCGGGAACATTGTCGAGCAGGACGCCGACGTGCAGCGGCCGCGTCCCGGGCTCGCGATGGGCGGTCTCGGCCATCCAGCCGGCGCGCTCAGCGCACTCCCGGACGACCTCGCGCCAGGTCCAGGCCTCGTCGGCGGCGCGGAGCCCGACGCGGTCGTCGGCGGACCGCGCCCGGAGCAGCTCGGCCACCGTTTCGGACACCGCGTCACCTCCCGGGCTCACCGGAAGAAAACTAGAACAGATTCTAGTATGTGTCCACCGCCGACGATCTCCGACCGCCCCTCCGGCCGCGTCAGGCTCCGCTTGCCTCGACGGAACGAGCAATCGTCCGGTAGGTCGCGGCATGCATAACGTGTTCTCGCCGGGCGGTACGCTGATCTACGACACGCGCGGGCGGGCACCGCGCCCGCAGTTTGAGGAGTCGTCGTGACGGCAGAGTCCACCGCCGCCGGCCATCCGGGGGTCCGCTCCCGCAGCCAGCAGCAGCGCCGCCGGCGCATCGTCCAGGCGGCCGCCGCCCTCGCCTCGCGCGGCGGCGTCGAGGCGATGCAGATGAGGACCGTCGCCGAGCGCGCCGGCGTGGCCCTCGGCACGCTCTACCGCTACTTCCCGTCCAAGATGGACCTGGTCGTCGCCGTCGTCAGCGAGGAGATGGACACCCTCGAGGGCAGCCTGGAGCGCCGCCCGCCGCGCTCGGCGACCGCGGCCGGACGCGCCGTCGAGGTGCTGATGCGCGCGACGCGGGGGTTGATGCGCGAGCCGGAGCTGGCCGACGCGCTGATCCGGTCACTGCTGCTGTCGGACGTCAAGACCGACTTCGGCAACCGCATGACCGGCCTGCTGGCCCGCGCCACGGGGACCGACCCCGGCGAGGGCGAGGAGACCCGCGCCCTCCTGCGGTCGCTCGGCAGCGTGTGGGTGATGGAGATGATCGAGATGCTCCGCGGCCACACCACTAACGAGGAGATCCAGGCACGCCTGGAGATCGCGGCGGCCCGCCTGCTCGCCGACTTCTGAGGACGGGGTCGGCGACGCGGGCCGCGTGGGGTGAAAGGCTCAGGCCGCCGAACGCGGGCGGCGCGAGGTCAAAGGCTCAGGCCGCCGCCCAGAGCTGCCGGTACATTCCGGTCTGAACCAGGTAGAGGGCCAGCCGGGTCACAAGGGCTTCGACGAGCATCACGAGCGCCTTGGCGAGGACGGTCGTCACGAGGTCAGGCATGGGGCACCTACGGGGTTGAGTGGGGATTCCTTCGCCTGAATTATGCCTTGTTGTCCGAATCGACGGTCGCGCTGGCAGGTGACGGATAGGTGAATATTTTCCCAAGTCAGACGCGGGGTCGCCGGATCCGGGTGAGCACGACGGCCGCCAGGGCCAGGCTCACGCCGGATCCGAGGGCGATGGCCCAGGAGTGCGGGAACAGCGGCCGGCAACCGAAGAAGTGGCTGAGGCCCGGCACCTGCACGATGAACGCGAGTGCGCCGAGTGACGCGAGGCCACAGCCGAGCACCAGCGGATCGCGCCCGCCCGCCACGATCGTCTGCGCGAGCTGGGTGGTGACGAGCGCGACCAGACCCGTCGTGTCCGCCTGACCGCGTGTCCCGCTGGCCCGGGCCAGCAACCACGCCACCAGCGCCGCCCCGGCCGTGGTGCCCGCGCGGACCGCGACATCGCGAGTGAGCGCCCCGCCGAGCGACCGCTCCGGGCCTTCCGCCAGCAGTTCCTCGTTCGTCACCCCGGACGGCGGGCGAGCCGCCAGGGCGATCGCCGGAAGCATGTCGGTGAGCA
The DNA here is from genome assembly GCF_039542035.1 of Actinoallomurus liliacearum. Classification (NCBI taxonomy): domain Bacteria; kingdom Bacillati; phylum Actinomycetota; class Actinomycetes; order Streptosporangiales; family Thermomonosporaceae; genus Actinoallomurus; species Actinoallomurus liliacearum. The sequence goes on along the minus strand of NZ_BAABHJ010000012.1, from coordinate 105,839 downwards.
GGTTGACCAGCAGGAGCTGACGCACGTTCAAGGGACTGCGCCCGCTCAGGAGCCCCGTCCCCACGGTGAAGGCGATCTCGCCGAGGTTGCCGCCCAGCAGCACGGCCAGGGCGTCCCGCGTCGAGCGCCACATCGCGCGGCAGTCGGCGATCGCGTCGGTGATCGTCTCGATCCGGTCGTCGGTGACGACCACGTCCGCCGTCTCACGGGCGGCGGGAGTGGCCCGCTCGCCGAGCGCGATGCCCACGTCGGCCAGCCGGATGGCCGGCGCGTCGTTGGCGCCGTCACCGGTGACGGCGACCACCCGCCCGGCGTCGCGCAGGGCCTGCACGACGCGGGCCTTCTGCGCCGGGCTGACCCGGGCGAACACCGCGACCCCGGACAGCGCGTCGGCCAGCTCCTCGTCTCGCAGGGCGTCGAGGTCCGGCCCGGTCATGATCCGGCCGTTCAGCAGCCGCAGCTCGGCGGCGATCGCCTCGGCGGTGGTCGGATGATCCCCCGTGATCATGACCACGTCGACGCCCGCCTTGCGCAGCCGGCCGACGGCCTCGGCGGCGGTGGGCCGCACCGGATCGGCGATGCAGAGCAGGCCGAGGAAGCTCAGCCGGTCGATGCGCTCCGCGGTGAGGTCCCGGCGCCCCGACGCCGCGCGCTCCGCGACCGCCAGCACCCGGTAGCCGAGGCGGGCCAGCCGGTCGATCTCCTGGTCGACCTTCTCCCGCGCCTTCTGGTCGAACGGAACCGGCCCGTCGTCGCGCTGCCAGGTGTCGCACGCCTCCAGAATGATCTCCGGGGCGCCCTTCACGCTCAGCCGCTGCCGGCCGTCCGTACGGCCGAGCACGGCGTGGTAGCCGCGCGCGGGTTCGAACGGCAGCTCGTCGGCCCGCTCCCACGACCCGAGCCCCTCCGCGGCGTCCATGCCGAGCTTGCGGGCGGCTCGCATGATCGCCCGGTCGGTCGGGTGGGGCAGCCGGCCGCCGCCGGGGTCCGGCGTCGCACGGACGGCGGCCGCGATGATCTCCCGGAAGGCGGGCGACAGCCGCTCCCCGACGGGCCGGGACGCGATGCCGTCGGACACGTGGCCCAGCCGCAACCGCCCCTCTGTGAGGGTGCCGGTCTTGTCGAAGCAGAGCACGTCGATCCGGCCGAGCGCCTCGATCGTGCGCGGATTGCGGACGAGCGCGCCACGCCGGGACATCCGCCGCGCCGTCGCCAGCTCGGCCGCCGTCGCCACGAACGGCAGCCCCTCGGGAACGGCGGCGACGGCGAGACTGACCGCCGGCCCGAGCGCCCGGGCCAGCGTGGCCCCGCGCAGCAGATCCGTCCCGAAGAGCACCACGCCGGCCCCCAGGGCGACCGGCAGGGTCATCTCCGTCAGTGCGCGCAGCCGCGCCTCGACCCCACCCGGACGATCCTCGGCGCCGCCCTGCCGCGTCGTGCGCCCCACCTCGGTCTGGGCACCCGTCGCGACGACCACGCCGACCGCGTTCCCCGCCGCGATCACCGTCCCCTGGTACAGCATCGAGTGCCGGTCGGCCACCGACTGGGCCATGCTGGGCCGCGGGTTCTTCGTGACCAGCTGCGACTCGCCCGTGAGGCTCGACTCGTCGACCTCCAGGTCCTTGGCCGACAGCAGGCGCAGGTCCGCCGGAACCGCGTCACCTGCGGTGAGGACGACGACGTCGCCGGGAACGAGCCGGTCGGCGGTGGCCTGCGCCTCGGCACCGCCCTCGCCGGGCCGCCGGAGCCGGACGCGCACCGCGCTCATGTCGACGAGTTGCCGCAGCGCGCGGTCCGCGCGGACCCGCTGCAGGCCGGACATCATCGCGTTGACCCCGAGGACCGCGCCGATCAGCGCCGCGTCCGTGATCGAACCGACCACCGCGGACACCCCGGCCCCGGCCGCCAGCGCGGGCGTCAGCGGGTTGTCCAGTTCGTCGACGGTCACCTGGGCGAGGCCGGGCGGTCTGAGCTCCTCACCCAGGTCGGAGCGGCGCCGGGCGGCCTCGTCCTCGTCGATGCCGGAGATCGACGACCCCAACCGGGTGAGCACGGCCTTGGTCGGCCACGCGTGCCAGGGCGTACGGTCCTGGGGCACCGGAGCGGGTCGCCGGGCCAGCGCCCGGGCCGACAAGGTGCCCATGACGAACGCCGACACGGTGGCGAGGTCGATCGCCAGCCGCGCCCGCCGGGGCGCGCGCGCCGGCGATCCGGCCACGGCCAGCAGCGCCCCCGCCACCGACCCCACATAGGCGATCCGCGCTGCGCGTGCGCTGGTACGTCCGGCCGACGGGATCGACTCGAGGAGCAGGACCGCGTCGGCCAGGCTCGGACCGCACAGCAGGTGCGCGCCCCAGGGCGGGCGGTGACCGGGACCGAGCAGCCCGATCCCCACGTCCGCCGCCGCGAGCGGCGCACCATCGCGCGCGGCGACGAGCGCGACGACGCGCCCGTCCTCCTGGGCCTCGCGTACGGAGTCCAGGAGCCGGTCGCCGCCGGGGACCGCGCTGTCGACGGACAGCCGCTGCGCCAGCACGGAGGCGCCGGCCACGGCCACCGACCCCACTCCACGCGCGGCGTCGATCAGGGCCTCGGCCAGCGGGTCGAGTTCGGCCACGACGGAGACGAGGGCGGCCGGTTCACCGTCGCGGGTCAGCAGGAGCACGGTCGCGCCGCGCTCGCGGAGTTCGGCCGCGCGTTCGCGGGCGTCCGCCGGGACAGCGGTCGGCCGCAGCCGGGAGATCGCCCAGGGGCCCTCCCGCCGCCGGGCCTCCGGGTGATCCAGGTCCACCAGGGCGTGGGCACGTTCGTGTGCCTCTTCGGCGGTGACCGAAGACGGGAGGGAGACGACGTCCTCGATCACCATGTCGCCGGTGCGCAGCACCGAGGCGTCCACGATCACGTGGTCCACCCGGTCGAACCGGCGCAGGCTCTGCAGGTCCATGACGACGACGTCCCGGCCGGCGACGACCATGCCGAGCTGGGTGGCGAACGCCTCACGGCCCATGCGCGCCGCCCTCGGCACGCCCGCGGCGAGCACTCCCTGCGCCCGCGTCGCGTCGCGGGTCAAGACGTACGCGCCCACCGACGCGGTGATCGCCGTAGGCACCGTCCAGGCCGCCCGCTCCACCGGGCCGTACGGCAGGGGGACTGGCCGCTTCGGCACCTGCAGCGGCGGAGCCTGGAAGGAGCCCTCCTCATGGATCAGGTGCTCGACGCGCCGGTGCCACGCGGACCGGTACCCGCGCGCCTCCTCGGTGCGGGTCATCCGGTGCACGAAGCCGATGATCAGGCCGGTCGGCTGCTGCGCCAGCGCCTGCAGGCTCGCCACGCTGCCGCCGAGGAGGAGGTCGGTGGCCGGGCGCCCAATCAACCGCGTCAGCCGGTCCCGGACCTGAGGCGTCGCGTCGGCCATGGCGATCAGGGTCCCCACCGCCGGGGGGACCGGCACGGCCCGCAACACCAGTCTGCCCGTGATCGCGACGCTCGCGCCCGTCAGGTACGCGGCCATGATCGCACTCTCCCGCAGGACCGCCTGCCGGTGGCCCGGGTCGGGATGCCCGGCGTACGGATCCGAGGCGGCGTCGTGCCGCTCCTCGACCGCGTCGACCACGGCGGTCAGCTCCTCGACGGGAACGTCACCGTCGTGGACCACCGTCACGGTGCCGAGAACGCCGTTCACCTCGGCCCGCCGCACCCCCGCCACGTCCTTCATCCCGGTGACGAGGTCGCGCGCCATGTCGGTACGGCCGGTGTGGTGCAGGCCGCGGACCCGGATGCTGGTCCGCTCGTCGCCGCGGTACACCCGGCGTTGCTCCGCCGTCTCAATGGCGCCGCGCAGCGCGGCGCCCGGATCCTGCAGGGCCGCGTCCGACGCCCGCGCGGCGGCCGCTGGAAGCCGCACCAGCGCCCCTGGGAGCCGCGACATCTCCCCCGACGCCCGGACCGCGAGTCCCGGCAGAGCGGCGACCGCGCCGGGCAGCCGCGCGGCCGCACCCGGCAGCCGGCCCACCGCGGGCAGGCCAACCGCGGCGGCGCCGGGCCTCATCAGCGCCATCCCGGACAGGCCCAACGCGGCCTGGGGCAGGCCCAACGCGGTCCGCGGCAAGCCCAAAGCCGCATGCGGCAGGCTCAAAGCCGCACGCGGCAAGCCCAACGCGGCCTGGGGCAGGCTCAGCGCGGCCCGCAGGCTCGCCGGCGCGCCGGAGCCGGCTGCGGCAGCCGGCAGGCCCAGCACCGCGCCGGACAGACGCGCCGCCTCGCCCGAGGCGCGCCGTACCGCGCGCGGGACCATCCCCGACGCCCGTGCGGCCGTACCGGGCACCGTCGTGGTCGTCTGCAGCAGGCCGGTCGCGGTACGGAGAATGCCTCGCAGCGGCATGAGTCTGGGACCCGGCCGTCAGACGCTCTCGGTGGCCGAGGACCGGCCAGCGGAACGAGGCGTGGTCGCGGTACCGGCGGTCTCGGTTCCCGCTCCGCTCTCGCTCGCGGCCGTGCCCGCCGTCGTCCGGGACCGGCTCGTACCCGCCGTCGTCTTGGCTCGACTGGTGCCGGCCGTCGTCTTGGCTCGGCCGGCGCCCGTGGTCGACCCGGTCCGGCTCGTGCCGGCCGTCGTCCGGGCCCGGCTGGTGCCGGCCGTCGTCCGGCTCGTGGCCCGTGCCGGGGTCGCCCGCTCGCTCGCCGGAACCGGCCGTGCCTTCTCGCGTCTGCCGACGGCGCGGCGCGCCACCATCGTCCCGACGCCGACGGCCGCGGCCACCGGCCAGTCGATGACTCCGAAGGCGGCGGCGGCCGCCAGGCCGCCGTAGAACATCAGCCGGTCCTTGGGCGGCAGGTACCCGGCGGCGACCCGCCCCATGTCGCCGACCATGGAGAGCCCCCGAGTCGGGAGGGGCACCCTCATGACCTTGACGTGCGGCGTCACGACGGGGACGGGAAGCGCCGCCCCGTGCTCTTCGCTCTTGGTCGTGTCCACCGTCGCCGGGGTCGCCGTTCGACCGCGCCGTGCGGTGGCCGTGGTCGTCGCCGACGCCCTCCGCGACGCGGGCTTCTCCTTCGTGGCTGTGGCTCTTCTCTCCGCGGCCATGCCGACCAACCCCCGATCGTGCCAGAACACCGTTTGCGCTCTCGAAGGTCCACGTTGCTCCGCAAAGGGCCTCGACACAAGCCCACAATGGGAGATCCGGACGGACCTTTTCCCTGCTCAGGGTCATACGGAGGGCAAATTTGAGCGTGTTGCCACGTACGCCCGACTTGGTGCCAGATCCCACACACGCCCCTCGGGAAACGAGCACCACCGGCAGACCTTCCCGGCTCGAGCGGATCCCATACCACCGCCGGACGATCCGGCCGATCCGAAGCGGCGGCGGGCGCCCCGGCCCGGCGCGCATGAGCGAGCGGAGCGAGTGAATCAATGGGCACAGCGCCTCTGGTCTCTCCACCGACGAAGGAGGTCGCATGAGCCCACCTGCGAAGACCCGGGGTAGGGACAGGCATCATCGAGGTGCGCCTCGACCGTCCTGAGGAGGAAGATGTCGGACGACGAACCCGGGCACGAGCCCGACTACCGGTTCTCGCTCGCCAACGAGCGGACCCTGCTGGCCTGGGTGCGGACGTCCTTCGGACTGGCCGCGCTGGGGATACCGCTCGCGGGCGGCATCCAGGGGGTGGCCCTCCCGGGGTGGCATCGGGAGATCGGCCTCGGCGCGATCGCGCTGAGCGTGGCGATCGCGCCCATCGCCTACCGCCGGTGGCGGCGGGCCCAGGAGGCGATGCGGCTGGGGGTGTGCCTACCGCGTGATCCGCTTCCCGCCGTCCTCACGGTGGGCGTGGGGCTCCTCTTCACGCTGACGCTCCTGAGCGGGATCGTGACCCGTTGAGCTCCGGCCTGCAGGCTCAGCGGACGGAGCTCGCCTGGCTGCGGACGGCGCTGTCCTGCTGGGCGGTCGGCCTGCTCGCCGTCAAGATCGCATTCCCGGTCGGGATCGTGGCGTTGCCCGGCCCGCTGGTCGTAACGGTCGTCGCGTATCGCAGGCGGCGGTGGCTGCGCGGCCCCGGCGAGCCCCCGACGATGTCGTGGGTGGAAGGAGTGCTCGTCGCCGGCGCCTGCGCGTGGATCGCGATCGCGGGCGCCATCGTGCTCTGACCGCGGCCGACACCCATGACCCGCGCGCGGCGCTCCCGTACGCCCGCCGCGCGGGTGCGGATCAGTAGCCGCCCCGTACGGTGAAGCTCGCCCAGACGACCTTGCCGTAGCCGTACAGCGGGGTCCAGTTCCACGAGTCGCTGACCGCGGCGACGAGATAGAGGCCGCGCCCGCTCTGGGAGACGAAGTCGGCCTCCCCCTGCATGGGGACCTCGTCGCTGGGATCGGCGACCGCGCAGGTCAGCAGGCCGGCGGTGCGCAGCAGGCCGAGTCTGATCGGGGTGTCGCCGGGTCGCGCCGTCCCCCCGACGGCGTGCCGGATGGCGTTCGTCACGAGTTCGGAGACGACGAGGCCGACGTCGTCGTACATGGCCGCCAGACCCCAGATCTTCAGCCCGTCGCGGGTGAACTCGCGCGCCTCCCGTACGGATTCGGGCACCGCCGCGAGATCTTCCGTCCTCGCGTTCAGGCCCATCCTGGCGGGCGGTACGGCGTGGCCGGACCACGGTCCGCCACGCACGATCGCCGACAACAGCCACTCGTGCGCTTCGTCGACGCTCTCACCGGTCATCCAGCGCGCTCCGTGTGCTGTCATCGCGATCCTCTGGGAAGCAGTGATCGGCGTGCCTCGCGCGCTATCCTGCTCGACATGCCTTGCATATGCAAGGCCCGATGCACGTGCAGACGATCGTGCAAACTCTGACAGCGACGGAAGGGAGTGGCACACTGTGCGCTGACCGATGCTCATGGAGGTAGGGGTGGACACAGCGCAGCCCGCTGGGGGACCGACCGTTCTTCGCCGGCTCCTCGGCGCTCAGCTGCGCCGGTTGCGCGAGCGGCAGGGCATCACGCGCGAGGAGGCCGGATACGCGATCCGCGCCTCCGGTTCCAAGATGAGCCGCCTGGAGTTGGGCCGGGTGGGTTTCAAGGAACGCGACGTGGCCGACCTGCTCACTCTCTACGGCGTCATGGACGAGCGAGAGCGGGAGACCCTTCTCGAGCTGGCTCAGGACGCCAACACTCCCGGCTGGTGGCACAGGTACGGCGACGTTCTGCCGGGCTGGTTCGAGACCTACGTGGGGCTGGAAGAGGCGGCCGCGCTGATCCGCACCTACGAGGTCCAGTTCATCCCCGGTCTCCTGCAGACCGAGGATTACGCCCGCGCCGTCATCTCCCTGGGCAACTCGGCCGCGCCTCCCGAAGAGATCGAGCAGAGGGTCAGCCTGCGGATAACTCGTCAGAAACTGCTCACACGAGGGGACGGTCCTCGCCTGTGGGCGGTCGTGGACGAGGCGGCGTTGCGACGCCCGATCGGGGGACGAGAAGTGATGCGCGGCCAGATCGAGCGCCTCATCGAGGCGACGAAGCTGCCGAACGTCATTCTTCAGGTGCTGCCGTTCCGGGTCGGCGGTCATACCGCCGAGGCCGGGGCGTTCACCATCCTGCGGTTTCCCGAATCGGACCTGCCGGACGTGGTCTACGTCGAGCAACTCACCAGTGCGCTGTATCTGGACCGACGCGACGACGTGGACGCCTACATGGAGGCGATGGAACGCCTCTGCGTGGTCAGCGCGCCTCCGGACAACACCGCCGAGATCCTCAGCAGGATTCTCCAGGAGACATGAATGCAGTACCGGGCGTACAACGGCATCCCCGCAACCGATCTCGCCGAAGTCCGATGGCAGAAGAGCCACCGGAGCAACTCACAAGGTAATTGCGTCGAGCTGGCCCAGCTCCCCGACGGCAGTGTCGCCGTCAGGAACTCCCGGCATCCGTCCGGGCCTGCTCTGGTCTATACGAAAGCGGAGATCAAAGCCCTCATCCAGGGCGCCAAGGCCGGCGACTTCGACACCCTGATCGCCTAAGGCCACGACATCACCCCGCCCCCGCCCGGGCATGCTCGGCCGGGGGTTCGCGGCGGGCCGACCGCTGCGGGCACGCTCCCCGAATCAAACCGAACAAGAACAAGTTCTTCTCGACATTAGTCGATGCCGAGAGGCTTGCAACCGTCATATTAGAACGGGTTATAGTTCGGCGAAGCGTCGTCACCGCAGGAGGCCACATGGGCTCGCCGGTCATCGTTGAAGCCGTACGCACGCCGATCGGCAAGCGCCGCGGCCGGCTGGCCGGGCTCAAACCCCAGGCGGTGCTGGCCCACGCGCAGCGCGCCGTGGTCGAACGCGCCGGAATCGACGCGGCCGAAATCGGCCAGGTCTTCGCCGGTTGCGTCACGCAGGCGGGCGAACAGGGCGGCCACGTCGGCCGCCACGCCTGGCTGTACGCGGGGCTCCCCCACCAGGTCGGCGTCACGACGATCGACGCCCAGTGCGGGTCGAGCCAGCAGGCGGTCCACCTGGCCGCCGCCCTGATCCAGGCCGGCGTCGTGGAGGCCGCGATCGGCTGCGGCGTGGAGGTCATGAGCCGCGCGCCGCTCGGCGCCAACGTCGCGAGCACGGGCCCCTGCGCGGAGGCCGGCGGCCGTCACCCGTACGCCCGCTCCCGCCCCGACGACTGGTCGATCGACCTGCCGGACCAGTTCACCGCCGCCGAGCGCATCGCGGCGCGACGCGGCCTGACCCGCTCCGACCTCGACGCCTTCGGGCTGCGCTCCCAGCAACGCGCCGCCAAGGCGCAGGCGGACGGCCGCTTCGACCGCGAGATCGCGCCGATCGAGGCGCCGGTGCTCGACGACGATGGCGCGCCGACCGGAGAGGTCCGCACCGTCACCCGGGACCAGGGGCTGCGCGAGACGACGCTCGACGGGCTGGCGCGGCTGCGCCCGGCGGCCGGCGAGGGGCTGCACACGGCCGGCACGTCCTCGCAGATCTCCGACGGCGCCGCCGCCGTCCTCGTGATGTCCGAGGAGCGGGCCCGCGCGAACGGGCTGCGTCCCCGCGCGCGGATCCGGGCGCAGGCGCTCGTGGGCGCCGAGCCGTACTACCACCTGGACGGCCCGATCCAGTCGACGGAGACCGTGCTCGCCGCGGCGGGCATGACGATGCGGGACATCGACCTGTTCGAGGTGAACGAGGCGTTCGCCTCGGTCGTGCTGTCCTGGGCCTCGGTCCACGAGCCGGACCTGGACCGGGTCAACGTCAACGGCGGGGCCATCGCCCTCGGCCACCCGGTGGGCGCCACCGGCGCCCGGCTCATCACCACGGCCCTGCACGAGCTGGAGCGCCGCGACGCCTCGACGGCCCTGGTCACGATGTGCGCGGGCGGCGCCCTGTCCACCGCCACGATCCTCGAACGCCTCTGACGACACCGCCCCGCCGCGGAAAACGCTCGTAACGCGCGAAACCGGCCGTCTGCTGGGAAGTTTCCAGCAGACGGCCGGTAGCCGATGGCAACGCTCCCTCGGCCTCAGCCGCGACCGAGGCGGCACTTTTCCCGATGCAGGCGGGCCCGCCACCTGACGACGCCGTCGGCGGCGCGCCTGGCGTCTTCACGCGCGGCGTCGACGTCGTCGGGCTCTTCCATATCGAACTCGCTCCAGGCCGCGTGCGCGGCGGCGAAGGCCCTCGTGAAGACGGCCTCGGAGACGGCCTTCAGCTCGGCCTCGATGTCGGCCGTCTCCCAGGAGTTGGCGGCCAGCGCCTTCCGGAGCACCCCATCCAGGGTCTCCCTGAAGGCACCCGTCAACGTGACGTCGACAGAGCAACTGACCACCCTGATGAGTTTCATGGCGTCAATGGCGGCCTCGGCAACACCCATGTCCCCGAGGAACGACAGATCAGCCTCGGAAGCAGTCATTTCGATCTCCCCAGTTTGTCTCATGGCTTTACCGAGGATCGTCCGGGCGGAGCCGATATCGACCACATCCACCCACCGCCGTGCCCCCGACACCTCTTTCCAATGAGTGACATTCGCGTCACAGCGGGTCGATGAGACGCGCGCCACTCCCCCGGCGACCTCCTTCTCCTTGACCCGAGCGAGCGCTTGGTTTAGAACGTGTTTCAGACAAGGTGCCGCCCGAGGAGCGACGATGCCGATCGACATCATCACGCCGGAGATCTACGAGCGCGGGGGCTTCCCGGACGAGGGCTTCCGCCGGCTGCGGCGGGAGGCACCGATCCACTGGCACGAGGATCCCGACGAGCGCTCGCCCGGCTTCTGGGCGGTGACCAAGTACGACGACGTGGTCCATGTCTCCCGCCACCCGGAGCTGTTCTCCTCGTACGCGCGCACGTCGATGCTCGAGGAGTTCACCGACGACGACATCGCGCTCTACCGGCTGATGATGCTGTTCATGGACCCGCCGCAGCACACCAAGCAGCGGAGCTACGTGAACAAGGGCTTCACGCCCCGGATGATCAAACAGCTCGAGGAGCACATCCGCGATGTCGGCCACCAGCTCATCGACGACGTCGTCGAGCGCGGGGAGGCGTGCTTCGTCCGCGACATCTCCGCGCCCTTCCCGCTCTACGTCATCTGCGAGCTGATCGGCGCGCCGGTGGAGGACCGCGGCCGGCTCTTCGACTGGTCCAACGCCCTGATCGGCTTCGACGACCCGGACTACGGCACCTCCGCCGAGCACGCGCGCGACGTCTCGGCGGAGATCCTCGCCTACGCCCACGAGCTGGCGGCCTACCGCCGTGAGCACCCGGGCGACGACATCGCGACCAAACTGCTGCAGCCCGACGCCGACGGCCGGGTGCTCAGCGCGGACGAGTTCGCGATGTTCATCCTGCTGCTGATCATGGCGGGCAACGAGACGACGCGGAACGGCGCGTCCGGCGGCATGCTGGCCTTCTTCGAGCACCCGGACCAGTGGCGGCGGCTGCGCGGCAACCGGGCGCTGCTCCGGACCACCGCGGACGAGATCGTGCGCTGGGTCAGCCCGGTGAACCTCTTCCGCCGCACGGCGCTGCACGACACCGAGCTGCGCGGACAGCCGATCAGGGCCGGCGACAAGGTGGTCATCTTCTACCCCTCGGCCAACCGGGACGAGGACGTCTTCGACGACCCGTACCGCTTCGACATCGGCCGCGACCCGAACCCGCACATCGGCTTCGGCGGCGGCGGACCGCACTTCTGCCTCGGCACCCACCTCGCGCGGCTGGAGCTGACCGTGCTGTTCGAGGTGCTCCTCGAACGCATGCCGGACATCGAGCAGGCCGGCCCGGCGCGGCGGCTGCGGTCCAACTTCATCAACGGCATCAAGGAGCTGCCGGTCCGGTTCACCCCGTCCGAAAAGCGTAGTTAGAACAGGTTCCATTCTAGAACGAGTTTCACTTATATTGGACGCGGCATGCCGATGCCCGGACAGGCCACCCCGGGCGATCGGCATGCCGTCGCGGAAGGAGCCGGATGGCCGTCACGGACAGGGACCTCTCGCTCGGGGGCAGGGTCGTCGCGGTGACCGGGGCCGGCAACGGCCTCGGCCGGGCGCACGCGCTCGAAGTCGCCCGGCGGGGAGCCCGGCTGGTCCTCAACGACCTGCCGGGCGAGGCCGTCCGGCGTACCGCCGAACTCGTACGGGAGCAGGGCGCCGAGGCGGTGATCGCCGAGGGCGACGTCGCCGACTGGGCGGCGGGCGAGGCGCTGCTCAAGACGGCGCTGGAGGCGTACGGGGCCTTCGACGTCCTGGTCAACAACGCGGGGATCACCCGCGACCGGATGATCTTCAACATGTCCGAGGCGGAGTGGGACTCCGTCGTGTCCGTCCACCTCAAGGGCCACTTCGTGATGGCGCGGCACGCGACGGCGTACTGGCGGGCCCGGTCGAAGGAGGCGGGCGGCCCGGTCTACGCGCGGATCGTCAACACGGCGTCGGAGGCGTTCCTGCTCGGCGCGCCCGGCCAGCCGAACTACGCCGCGGCCAAGGCCGGCATCGCCGCGCTGACCGTCTCCATCGCCCGGTCCTGCGGCCGGTACGGCGTGCGCGCCAACGCGATCTGCCCGCGCGCCCGTACGGCGATGACGGCGGGCGTCTTCGGGCCGCCGCCCGAGGACGGCCCCGACCCGCTCGCCCCGGAGCACGTGTCCCCGCTCGTCGCCTACCTCGCCTCCCCCGCGGCCGAGGACGTCACCGGCCAGGTGTTCGTCACGTACGGCGGCACCGTCACGGTCATGGCGCCGCCCACGGTGGCGCTGCGGGTGACCGGCTCGACCCCCGAGGCGCTCGCCGAAGCGCTGACCGGACTTCCCGCCGGAGGATTCCAGACAGCCGACCTGTGAGGGAGATTCGCGGATGGACATCGACCTGGTCGACCCCGACCGGTACGCGAACACCGGTATCCCGCACGACCAGCTCCAGTGGCTGCGCGGCCACGACCCCGTCCATCGGCACCCCGGCGAACCGGACTTCTGGGCGGTCACCCGGTACGACGACGTCGTGCACGTCTCCCGCCACCCCGAGATCTTCTCCTCCCACCGCCGGCTCTCGCTCTTCCCCGAGCCGACCGAGGAGCAGCTCGTCATGCAGCGGATGATGATGCTCAACCAGGACCCGCCGGAGCACACCCGCAAGCGGAGCATCGTGGGCAAGGGCTTCACGCCGCGGACGATCGGCCGGCTGGAGGAGCACATCCGGGAGATCTGCCGTGGCCTCATCGACGAGGTCGCGGGCCGGGGCGAGGCCGACTTCGTCCATGACGTCTCCGCTCCCCTCCCGCTGTACGTGATCTGCGAGCTGATCGGCGCGCCCGTCGAGGACCGCGAGAAGATCTTCGACTGGTCGAACCGCCTGATCGGTGAGGACGACCCCGACCTGCGCTCGACGGAGGAGGAAGAGGGCGCCGCGGCGGCCGAGCTGTACGCCTACGCCAACGAGCTCGCCGAGCGACGCCGGCAGGAGCCGCGGGACGACATCGTCACGACGTTACTGCGGCCGCACGACGGCGAGGAGCTGACGGTCGACGAGTTCGACCTGTTCATGATGCTGCTGGTCGTGGCCGGGAACGAGACGACCCGGAACGCGGCCTCCGGCGGCATGCTCGCCTTCTTCGAGCACCCGGACCAGTGGCGCAGGCTCGTGGCCGACCGGCGGAACGGCGGCGACCTGGCGCGAACGGCCGCCGACGAGATCGTGCGCTGGGTCTGCCCGGTCAACCTGTTCAAGCGCACGGCGACCCGCGACACCGAGCTGGGCGGCAGGCGGATCCACGAGGGCGACAAGGTCGTGGTCTTCTACGCCTCGGCCAACCGCGACGAGGACGTCTTCCCCGACCCGTACGACTTCGACATCGGGCGCGATCCCAACCCGCACATCGGCTTCGGGGGCGGCGGACCCCACTTCTGCCTGGGCTCGCACCTGGCCCGGCTCGAGCTGCGGGTGCTGTTCGAGACGCTCGCCGAACGGCTGCCCGACATCGCCCTGGCCGGCGAGGCACGCCGGCAGCGGTCCAACTTCATCAACGGCATCAAGGAGATGCCGGTGCGCTTCAGCGGGTGATCCGGCAACGTGTCACTTGATGCTGGTGCGACTGGTGCGACGAAAGTGGCCTTCACCACCTTTTTAGACTCAATGGCTAATAGGGGGTCAGCCGTAACGGTTGTCAGGCTATGGTCTAACTTCACCAGCAGTGACACTTGCGGGAGGGGCAACGCGTGGGTGAGGTCGGCGAACCATTGCGCGTGGCCCTGCTCTCCTATCGGAGCAAGCCGCACTGCGGCGGCCAGGGCGTCTACCTGCGGCACCTGTCCCGTGAGCTGGCCGAGCTCGGGCACCGCGTCGTCGTGTTCTCGGGCCAGCCGTATCCGGAGCTGGACCGCGACGACATCCTGCTGCGCAAGGTCCCGAGCCTGGACCTGTACGCCGACGAGAACCCCTTCCGCACGCCGGCCCTGTCGGAGTACCGCGACTGGATCGACGTCCTGGAGTTCGCGCACATGCGGACCGGCGGCTTCCCCGAACCGCTGACCTTCAGCCTGCGGGTGCTGCGCGAGCTGCGGAAGTACCGCCACTCGATCGACGTCGTGCACGACAACCAGGTGCTCGGCTACGGCAACCTGGCCATCCCCCGGCTCGGCCTGCCCCTCGTCACCAGCATCCACCACCCGATCAGCGTGGACCGCCGGATCGAGATCGAGGCGGCCAAGACCCTCAAAGAACGGTTCGGCAAGCGCCGCTGGTACGGGTTCGTGAACATGCAGGCGCGGGTCGCCCAGCGCATCGGCCCGATCCTCACGGTCTCCGAGTCGTCCAAGCACGACATCATCCGCGACTTCCAGGCGCCGCCCGAGCAGGTGCACATCCTGCCCCTCGGCGTCGACACCCGCTACTTCCACCCGCGCGGCGAACGCGTCCCCGGCCGCATCGTCGCCGTCGCCAGCGCCGACTCCCCGCTCAAGGGCGTCTCCACGCTGCTGCGCGCGGTCGCCAAGCTCGCCACCGAACGCGACGTCCACGTGGTCATCGTCAGCAAGCCGACGCCCGGCGGCCCGACCGACAAGCTGGTCGGCGAGCTGTCCCTCGGCGACCGCGTCCGGTTCGTGTCCGGGATCTCCGACGATGAGCTCGGCGAGCTGCTGGCCAGCGCCGAGATCGCGGTCGTGCCCTCGCTGTACGAGGGGTTCTCCCTGCCCGCGGTCGAGCACATGGCCTCGGGCACCCCGCTCGTCGCCAGCCGTACGGGCGCACTGCCGGAGGTGGTGGGCGACGCGGCGGTCCTCGTCGAGCCCGGCGACGTCGAGGAGCTGGCGGGCGCGCTCGGCCGGCTGCACGACTCCCCCGAGGAGCGCGAGCGGGTCGGCGCGGCGGGCTACGCGCGCGTGCAGGAGCGGTTCACCTGGTCCGCCGTCGCGCGGGCCACCGTAGGCCACTACGAGGCCGCCATCGCCCGCCGCCGCGGGCCCCGCCCGGAAGGAGCATGACCCTGCTGACCGTGGACTTCGACAGGTTCCGCGTGTCGCCCGGCGAGCACGTGCTCGACATGGGGTGCGGCGCGGGGCGGCACGCGTTCGAGCTGTACCGGCGCGGGGCGCACGTCGTCGCGTTCGACCGTGACGAGGGAGAGCTCGCCGAGGTGGCGAAGATGTTCGGCGCGATGGAGCTGGCGGGCGAGCCGCCCGAGGGCGCCTCCGCGCGGACCGTCACCGGCGACGCCCTCAGCCTGCCGTTCCCCGACGACACCTTCGACAAGATCGTCGCCGCGGAGGTGCTCGAGCACATCCCGGACGACATGGCGGCCATGGCCGAGCTGCTGCGGGTCCTCAAGCCCGGCGGCCGGCTCGCCGTCACCGTGCCGTCGTGGCTTCCCGAGCGCATCTGCTGGGCGCTGTCGGAGGACTACCACACCGCTCCGGGCGGGCACATTCGCATCTACACCCGCGCCGAGCTGGAGGCCAAGCTCAAGTCGATCGGGTTCAAGGTCGGCGGCCACCATTACGCCCACGGCCTGCACGCGCCGTACTGGTGGATCAAGTGCGCGGTGGGCGTGAACAACGACGGCCACCCGCTCGCCAAGGCGTACCACCAGGTGCTCGTCTGGGACATCATGAAGCGACCCCTCGCCACCCGGCTCGCCGAGCGGGTGCTGAACCCGGTCATCGGCAAGAGCGTCGTCGTCTACTTCACCAAGCCCACCGTCTCCGTGACGGAGGACCAGGAGCGGGCGCATGCGGCGGCCTGAGGCCGTACCCGGAATACTGACCGCAGACGACATCCTCGCCACCGCCCACAGCATCACCGCCCAGCAGGAGCCCTCGGGCGCCATCCCCTGGTTCGCGCCGACCGGCGGCGTACCCGGCCACGTCGACGCCTGGAACCACGTCGAGGCCGCGATGGCGCTGTCGATCGTCGGGCTGCGCGACGAGTCCCGCCGCGCGTACGAGTGGCTGTGCGCCAACCAGCGCGAGGACGGCTCCTGGCCCGCCAAGTGGGTCCTCGGCGAGGTCACCGAGCCGGGCGGCGAGTCCAACCACGCGGCGTACGTCGCCGTGGGCGTCTGGCACGAGCTGCTGCTCACCGGCGACCAGGAATTTGCGGCGCGCATGTGGCCGACGGTCCGCCGCGCGATCGAGTTCACGCTCGGGCTGCAGACCGCCCGCGGCGAGATCCTCTGGATCCGCCACCCGGACGGCTCCGCCGCCGACCACGCGCTGCTCACCGGCTGCTCGTCGATCCACCAGTCGCTGCGCTGCGCCGTCGCCCTCGCCGAACGCCTCGGCGAGCCGCAGCCCGACTGGGAGCTCGCCGCCGACCAGCTCGGCCACGTCGTCGCCGCCCACCCGGAGGCGTTCGCCGACAAGAGCCGCTTCTCGATGGACTGGTACTACCCCGTGCTCGGCGGCCCGCTGCGCGGCCCCGCGGCGTACCGCCGGATCGACGAGCACTGGGAGACGTTCGTGGTCGACGGCCTCGGCTGCCGGTGCGTCTCCGACCAGCCGTGGGTGACCGGGGCGGAGTCGTGCGAGCTCGTCCTGGCCCTGGACGCGATGGGCGACACCGCCCGCGCCCGCGAGCTGTTCGCGACGATCCAGCACCTACGGCACGAGGACGGCTCGTACTGGACGGGCTGGCAGTTCGCCAACCGGCGCCACTTCCCCGGCGACCGCTCGACCTACACGGCCGCCGCCGTCATCCTCGCCGCCGACGCGCTCGCCGACGCCTCCCCCGCCGCCCGCATCTTCAAGGAGGTCGACGGCCGGCCGCTCGGGCCGTCCGAGCCCGCCGACCCGGTCGCCTGCGGCTGCGAGTCCCTGGCCGAGGCGCTCAGTTAGCTCTCGTCGGCGAACTCGCTGATCAGCTTGGCGAGCTCGGCGGGTCGCTCGGCGACCATCGCGTGGCTCGCGCCCTCGACGCGTACGACCCGCAGCGCGGAGTTGTCCTGCGCCGCCTCGGCCAGGCGCCGCTCGAACCCGCGCCGGTAGGCGGCGTACAGCTCCTGGAACGGCTTCTGCTCCGGCAGGTCCTCGGTCGCGACGGCCACCAGCAGCGGGCACCGTACGTCGCGGTAGACGGGGATCACGTCGAGTGCGTCCATCGCCGTACGGAGGCCGCCGAGGACGTCGGGCGACGGCCGCAGCCACATCCGCCCGTCGCGGGTCACCAAGTTGCGCCGGAAGCCCTCGACGACCGCCTCCTCGGGCGCGCCGACCTGCCGCGCCATCGCCCGCTGCCTCTCGACGGCGGCCTCGACCTCCTCGGGCGCCAGCGGCCGGGCGTACATGGCCGACATCCCGTCGAAGGCGGCCCGCAGCCGGTGGAGCTCCGCCTGCCCCCGTGCCGGGTCCAGCCCGTCGAGCTGGTCCGGACGGGCCGGCGGCGGCGTGCCGTCGAAGCTCACCGCCAGCGGGCAGGCCGGATGACGCTCGGCCCACAGCGCCGCGAGCATGCCGCCCAGCGACCAGCCGACGACGGCGGGCTCGCCGAGTGACAGTTCGCCGGCGACCGCCTCGAGGTCGTCGAGCACCGCTGCCCACTCCCACGGCCCGTCCTCGGACCGGCCGTGCCCGCGCAGGTCGACCGTCACCACGCGGAAGCGCGCGGACAGTTCGCGGGCGAACGCCGCCATGCTCACCAGGTTCGCGCCGGCCCCGTGCAGCAGGAGCAGCGGCGTCCCCGGCCCGCCGAAGTCGTGGGTCGCGAGCCGAATGGCCATGGAATTCCTCTCATGTGGTCGGAGACCGCCGGTTCAGGCGGTCGCGGACGGACTCGGGCGTCACGCCGCCGTCCGGGTGGCGTTCGAGCTTTCCCCTGGTTACCAGGTCGTGCACGCCCTGGCGGGTGATGCCGAGCATCGCCCCGGCCACCGAGTACGAGACGGCGCGCGCGTAGGGGTGCCCGACCCGCCGTACGACGACCTGCCCCAGCGGCGTGCGCCACCAGTCGGCGGGCGGGTCGAAGGGCTCGTCACCGGGGTAGAGCGTCGCCATCATCCGCGCGATGGTGTGCGTCGCCGTCCGCTCGTCACCGTCGAGCATCCGGTCCGCCCAGTCCTCCGCCCGATCCCGCACCGAACGACGCAACGCCCCGACCGCCTCGTCGCCGTCGAGCAGGATCTCCAGCGGATCGAGCAGCCTGACCTCGATGACCCGGACCAACTGATCGATGAGCTCCCTACGGATGACCGGCTCCTCCCCCTCGTCCACGCATCGCCTACTTGACGCCGATCGTCCAGTACTTGGCAGCCTCCGTCAAGTGCTTGTCGCAGCCGATCCTGATCGGCGAGAAGCCCGCCGGAGTGCCCGATTCGGTCACATTCCGTCACAGCACTTGACCATGCGTCGCCTCGGACTGAGCTTTAGAAGCACCTTGCCCAGTGTGTGCCGCCTGATGGCCGGCCGAGCGGCGCTCGCTCGGCCGCTTCCGCGGCCCGTACCCGCATAGTTCGTCACACGAATTATGGGCGTTCCCGGTGTTACCCTGGCCGGGTGAGCAAGCCTGACGATGGCCGGATCGGAATCGTGGCCGCGCTGGTGCGGTCCTCGTTCCTGGTGGATTCCGTGTACGCCGAATCCAGTCGCGAGTACGGGCTGACCCCACAGCAGGGGCAGTTGCTGTGCGTACTGATGCCGCAGCCACGCGGCATGAGCGAGTTGGGGGCGATGCTGAGGCTGGCCAAGTCGAGCCTCACCGGCCTGGTGGACCGTACCGAGCGCAATGGCCTGGTCCAGCGGGAACCGGACCCGCGGGACACCCGCGCGGTCCGGGTCGCGCTCACCGCGCACGGCGCCAAGCTGGTGGAGGAGTTCTACGACGAGACGTGCCGGCGGGTCGCGGAGTTGCCGGGGAACCTCAGTGCGGCCGAGCGCGACACGCTCGCCGACCTACTGGGTCGCGTCGTGCTGGCCAACGAGGTGCCCGCGGTCTTCCTGGAGCCGGACGAAGGAGTCTCCGCCGCCCACGAACACTGACGCGCGGCACCACACTCCCAAAAAGGTTGCTGTTCGTAGTACGAACTAATATGGTTCGTACTACGAACTCGACCTTTCTTTTGAGGAGCGTACAATCATGAGCCGTACCGTCGCGGTCATCGGTGGGGGCTACGGAGGCGCCGCGGTCGCCAAGGCGCTGGAGTCCGAGGCCGACGTCGTCCTCATCGACCCCCGTGAGGCGTTCGTCAACGCGGCGGCGTCGCTGCGGGCGCTGACCCGGCCGGACTGGGCGGCCAACGCGTTCTTCCCCTTCGAGACGCTGCTCACCAAGGGCACGGTGATCCGCGACCGCGCGGTCTCGGTGGACCCCGACGGTGTCACCCTGGCCTCGGGTGAGCGCGTCGCGGCCGACTACCTGGTGCTGGCCACCGGCTCCAGCTACGCCTACCCGGCCAAGCCGGGCTCCGACTCGATCGGCGACGCGCTGGACGACCTCCGCCGGACGCACAAGGAACTGCGGCAGGCCGACAAGGTGCTGATCCTCGGTGCCGGCCCGGTCGGCCTGGAACTGGCCGGGGAGATCAAGGAGGTCTGGCCGGACAAGCACGTGACCATCGCCGACCCGGCCGAGGAGCTGCTGCCCGGTTTCCAGCCGGAGGTGGTCGAGGACCTGCGCGGCCAACTGGACGGCCTGGGCGTCGAGCTGCGTCTGGGGACCGGCCTGGCGGTGCCGCCGAGCACCGAGGCCGGCCAGGTCGGCGCGTTCACCGTCACGACCACCGACGGCGAGCAGATCACCGCCGACATCTGGTTCCGCGCCCACGGCAAGAGCACGAACAGCGACTACCTCGCCGACGGCAGGCTCACGACGCTCAACGCGCTCCGCCAGGTCCCCGTGACCGAATCCCTCAACGTCAAGGGGTACGACCACGTCTACGCGGTCGGCGACATCACCGATGTCGCGGAGGCCAAGATGGCCGGCTACGCGATGCGCCACGCCGAGGTGGTCGCCGCGAACATCACCGCCCGACTGAACGGTGAGGAGCCCACGGCCGCCTACCAGCCGCTGCCCTTCCCCATGATCATTCTCCCGCTCGGTTCGAAAGGCGGTGTCGGGCAGTTGCCCTCTCCCGAGGGCCCGTCCGTCGCCCCGGCGTCGATGGTCGCCGAGTACAAGGGCACGGACCTGTTCACCGCCCGTTTCGTCGAGCAGTTCGGCCCCACCGCCTGAGACCGCACACACAGACCATCAAAGGAAGGCAGAACATGTCCGTAGAGAAAGTCGTCTTCGGCTTCGGCGCGCACAGCGGCATCGACGAGATACCGGAACTGTTGAGCATGGCCGAACAGGCCGACCGCGACGGGCTCGACCTCTTCTCCCTGTCGGACCACCCCTACATCGGCGGCCGGGCGGACGCCTACGCCTCCATCGGGTTCGTCCTCGGACGTACGCAGCGCCTGTCCGGCTTTGCCAACGTCACCAACCTGCCGACCCGGCCCGCCCCCATGCTGGCGCGGACGGTGACGACGCTGTCGGCACTGTCCGGCGGCCGCGTCGTGCTCGGCATGGGCGCCGGTGGGCTGTGGGACCGGATCGCCGACATGGGAGTGCCGCGCCTGTCACCGGCCGAGGCCGTGGACCTCTTCGAAGAGGCGATCGTCCTGGTCAAGAAGCTGTCGGGCGGCGGTCCCCCGGTCACCCACCAGGGCCGCCACTACCAGGTGAACCGGATCGAGCCCGCTCCCGTGGCCGCTCCTCCCGTATGGACCGGATCGGTCGGCCGCAGATCCCTGGCCGCCACCGGCCGCGTGGCCGACGGCTGGATCCCCGGCCACGCGGCGGACTGGCTCAGCGAGCGCTACCGGACGTCGCGGCCGGTCATCGACGAAGCGGCGACGGCCGTCGGCCGCGATCCACGCGAGATCCGTACGGTCTTCAACCTCCCCGGGCGCATCACCGACCGGCCGCTGCCCGCCACGCGCGACCCCGAAGGCCGCTGGATCGGCGGTTCCACCGACCAGTGGGCCGAAGAACTGACCGGGGCCGTACTGGAGCACGGCGCGTCGGGCTTCATGCTCTTCTCCCCCGAAGGCGGAACGCCGGACCTCGTCTCCCTCACCCGCTGGGCCAGAGACATCGTCCCGGCCGTACGCGAAGCGATCGCGAAGGAGAACGGCTGAACGGCGTCGGCGGTCGGCGCGGAAGCCCGGAGCCGAGGGGAACCGGGCTTCCGCGCCGCGTCACCTCACCGGCGATCGCGGACCACGTTCAGTCGGCGATCATTCCGCCGCTGAGGTTGGCGATCGCGCCGGTCATCGCGGCGGCTCTGTCCGAGGCGACGAAGACGGCCACGTCGGCGATCTCGGCGACGGTGGGCAGCCGCTTGCGCAGGGTCCGATCCGCCATGCGGGCCTCGAACGCCTCGCGGCTGATGCCGTACGCGTCGGCGTGCAGTCCGTACACCTCGGTCAACTGCGGGGTCTCCGGCATCCCCGCCGCGTTCAGGCACACCACTCGGACGCCGGCCGGTCCGAGTTCGGCGGCCAGGCCCCGGGACAGCGACTCGATCGCCGCCCAGGCCGGTGCCATGCCGCCCATCAGCGGGACGGCCGTCCGCGACGGACTCGCCGTGATCGTCAAGATGACGCCTGATCCCTGGCCGGTCATGCGCCGGGCGGCGGCCTTGGCGGTCAGGAAGTTGGCCCTGGGGTAGGTCGCCATCGGCAGGTCGAACCCTTCCGGCGGCAGGTCGACCAGCGCGGTGCCCTGGATACCGGTCTGGGGCAGGCTGACGGCGTTGAAGGAGATGTCGAGGGATCCGGCGGTGGCGACCACCGCGTCGGCGTGCGCCTCGACGGCGTCGTGGTCCAGCACGTCCACCGTGGCGACGTCGGCGACGCCGCCGGAGGCCTGGATCTTCTCCGCGACCACCTCCAGCGTCGCGCTGGTGCGCCCGGCCAGGAAGACTCGCGCCCCCTCCGCGGCGAAGGCGTGCGCGACCGCGCTCCCGATGGATCCACCGGCTCCGTAGATGATCGCGTTCTTGTTCTCCAGCAGCATTGTCACTCCCGAAAGGTGGCTGTCGCCGACGGGCGTTCCGTCACCCCTATCGACTCGCCGCCCCGCCGACAGGAATCGGCCGAGGAGTAGAATCGCCGGAATCACCGCAGCCCGCCGAAGCCGAGCGAGCCGGTGGAAAGGACCGCCGATGAGCGGGGACGGCCCGCGGGTCACGATCGTCCACGCGTGCCTGCGCGACGGCCGAGGCGGCAGTCCGACCGCGGTGATGGACGAGGCGCCGTTGACCGACGGCGAGCGCCGCCGCGTGCCGGTCCTGATGGGAACCTCGCACGCGGTCTTCGTCTCCGCGCACGACGGACCCGATGGACCCGTGGCCGCCCTGCGCTTCTTCACCTCCGAGGGGGAGCTGCCCGCGTGCGGTCACGGGACCGTCGCAGCCCTGGCCTTCCTCGCCGAGCGCGCCGGGAGCGGCGAGCATCGGACGACGCTCCACGCGTCGCGGCACGCCTTCGCCGGCCGGGCCGTACGGGAGAAGGGGCACATCACCGCCTCCTTCGACACCGGCCCCGTCGACCTGCGCGAGCCCACCGCGATCGAGTGCGATCTCGTCCTGCCCACCCTCGGCGTCACCGCGGACATCCACGCGCCCGGCGCCCGGGTCGCCGCGATCGGGCGGCCGCGATTGCTGGTCCCCGTCGCCACGCGATCGGCCCTGGCCGCGCTCGACCCGGACCCCGAACGGCTCCGCGCCGCCTGCGACAGGCTCGGCTTCCTCGGCTGCTACGTCTACTCCGCTCGGGAGCACCCCGGCCGGGCCGCGGCCCGCATGTTCGCCCCGTCGATCGGCGTCCCCGAAGACGTCGCCAACGCCAACAGCACCGCCTGCCTCGCCGCCCACCTGGCCGATCGGGGGGTCACCGGCATCGCCGTCGACATGGGCGACTCCCTCGGCAGCCCTTCCACGATCACCGCCGCCACGCGGCCCGGCCCGTCGGGCTCCCTGGTCCGTCTGGGCGGCGCCGCGCGGATCGTGCGCGTCCTCCGCCTGCCGTAACAGGAAGGCGTGGGCCTAGCGCGGCCGCCCGCGGAGCCCGGCCCGGCCGGAGCGGCTTCTCGAGCCGCGCGGCCCATCCGCCGGCCGCCTCGGCCGATTCCTTTCGGCGGGCCGCCGGTCGGTACTCGCATGGACAGACGATGGGTTCTGGGGCTCGCCTCCGCGGCCTCGGTGATGGTGGCGCTGGACGCCACCGTCGTGACGACGGCACTCAGCCGGATCCGGCTGGATCTCGGCACCTCGATCGAACAACTCGAATGGACGGTGAACGCGTACAGCCTGAGCTTCGCCGTTCTGCTCATGACCGGTGCGGTGTTGGGCGACCGGTTCGGACGGCGGCTCGTCCTCACGACCGGGCTGGCGCTCTTCACCGCCGCCTCGGTGGCCTGCGCACTCGCGCCGAACGTGGGCTGGCTCATCGCGGCGCGTACGGTGCAGGGCGCCGGTGCGGCACTCGTGATGCCGCTCGCCATGGCGTTGCTCAGCGCGGCCTATCCACCTCCGGACCGGCCGAAGGCGCTGGGGATCTTCGCCGGTCTGACCGGGCTCGCGGTGGTCGCCGGTCCGGTGGTGGGCGGCGCCGTCACTCAGGGACTCGCCTGGCAGTGGATCTTCTGGCTCAACCTGCCGATCGCCCTGGCCGTCATCCCGTTGGTGCTGCTGCGGGTCCCCGAGAGCCGCGGCGCCGGTGGCGGCGGCGTGGACGCCGGCGGGCTGGTCCTGGTGACCGGTGCCGCGCTGGGGCTGGTGTGGGGGCTGGTCCGGTCGAACGCCGCCGGGTGGAGCAGCGCCGAGGTGGTCGGAACGCTGGTCGCCGGCGCGGTCTGCGGCGCCGCCTTCGTGGCCTGGGAACGGGCCGTCAAGCGGCCGATGGTGCCCCTGGGGCTGTTCCGGCTCCGTGGCTTCGCGGCCGGTAACGCCTCCGGCCTGTTCCTGTACGCCTCGCTCTACGGCTCCCTGTTCTTCGCGGCGCAGTACTTCCAGGTCGGGCGTGGCGACCGGCCATTGGCCGCCGGGCTGCACCTGCTGGCCTGGACGGCGTCGGTGACGTTGGTGGCGCCGTTGGCGGGCAGGCAGGTCAACCGGGTCGGCGCACGGCCGCTGGCCGCGCTCGGGCTGGCTCTGCAGGCGGCCGGGATGGGGTGGCTTGGGCTCATCGCGACACCGTCCGTGCCGTACTGGGAGTTGATCGCGCCGATGCTCATCGCGGGGGCCGGGGTGAGCATGGCGATGCCCTCCACCCAGGCCGCCGTGCTCAACGCGGTCACGCCCGAGCAGATCGGCAAGGCCTCCGGGGTGTTCAACACCGGGCGGCAACTGGGCGGGGTGTTCGGGGTCGCGGTGCTGGCCCTGGTGTTCAGCGAGTCCGGCGGCTACGCGGGACCGGCCGCCTTCACCGACGGGTTCGCCCCGGCGATCGCGGTCAGCGGCGCGCTGTCGCTGGCCGGGGCGTTGGCGGCATTGGCCATCCCGGGCCGCCGGATCACCCGGACCCCGGCACCCGCCGCACCGGTGCTCACCCCGAGTCGCTGATCGGTAGGGACCATCAGCCGCGAAACGGCGCGCCTGACACGGACACCACCGTGCCAGGCGCGCCGGTCGGCCGCCCGCCGCGAACCGATGGCCGAACCGCGGCGAGCGGGAACCTCAGGACGTCGGCCGACCCGGCGCGGACGAACCGCTGTCCGGCGCTTCGACCGAATCGCCGGTCGGAGCGGGTTCGAGTGTCGGCGGGAGTCCGAACTGCTCGAACAGGCCGGGGTCGCGGAAGACGACGATGTGCCTGATCCCCGCCTCGGAGGCCGACAGGACCATCACCGCGTATGCGTGACGGACACCGTCCGGGCCGCGCTGGTACATGGCGACCGCAGGCTGCCCGTTGGCCGCGGTCGGGACCATCCGGAAGAGACCTGGCGCGGTGAGAATCCTGGACGCGAAGAAGCGGCCGACGGAGTCACGCCCGGCGAACCAGGTCGGCGTGGGCGGCATCTCCAGGACGGCGTCCTCGGTCAGCAGCCCCATCAGCGCGGTGATGTCGGCGTTCTCGAAGGCCGCGGCATAGCGGTCCAGCAGCTCCCGCTGGCGCGCGCCGGACGCCTCGGTCGCGTCGTCTTCGGAGGGCGCCACCTGGTCGAGCCGGGCTCGAGCGCGTTGCAGGATGCTCTTGACCGCCGGGACGGAGATGTCGAGCAGCTCGGCGACCTCTGCCGCGCGCAGCGCCAATACGTCACGCAGGATGAGGACGGCGCGCTGACGCGGGGGCAGATACTGCAGGGCGGCGACCAGGGCGAGCCGCAGACTCTCCCGCGCCGCGACGATGGCGGCGGGGTCGTCCGAGCCGACGCGGACCAGCCGGTCGGGCAGCGGCTGCAACCAGGTCACCTCCGGCGGCGGCGCCACCGGGCCTTCCGGGTCGTCGGCGGGACCGCCGAGGCCCGACGGCAGCGGGCGGCGCTCGCGGTGCTCGAGTGCGGTGAGGCAGACGTTCGTCGCGATCCGATAGAGCCAGGTGCGCAGGGACGCCCGGCCTTCGAACGCCTCGTACGACCGCCACGCCCGCAGATAGGTCTCCTGCACGAGATCCTCGGCGTCGTGCACCGAACCGATCATGCGGTAGCAGTAGGCCAGCAGCTCCGACCGGTACGGCGAGGCCAGCCGGGCGAAGACCTCGTCGGCCTCGACCTCGGGATGAGCCATCTGCGTCATCGTACGGCTCCGGGCCGGGCGGCCAACTCGACGATCTGCACATAGTTCCCGACCGGGTCCTCCACCGTCGCGATGCGGCCCGCTCCGAAGTCCTCCACCGGGCGGATCCACCGCGTCACGCCCAGCGCCTTCAGGTGGGCCGCGACCGCCTCGATGTCCTCGACGTAGAAGTTGATCAGGATCCGGCCGGGCTCCCGGGCGCTCTCCTCGAGATCGTCACGGCGGTCGAAGACCAACCGGCCGTCGCCCACCATCAGGACGATGCCCGGCTCCGCCGACGGCGCGAACGCCGCCCGGTACCAGGCGCTGAGCCGCTCCGGGTCGTCGCTGCCCAGCACCAGACCACCCAGCCGAATCCCCGTCGTCTCTGCCATGACCAGTCCTTTTCGGTCGTCATCGGAGTCCATCACACCTACGGACTCGGTACGGCGCCGAAAGGAATCGGTCATGGGCGTCCCGGCGTCGGCGCCGAGGATTTCGGTCGCTTGAACAGCGGAAATCCTCGGCACTGATGTGAGCTGGACGGCCACCGGACGGAGCGAAACCGGGGGCGTGCGACCAGGCCTCGGCGAGACTGCGGGGGCTGCGGTACGCAGAACGCTCGGTGAACGCGCTCCGCACGGGTCCGCGAAAGTGGGCGATTCCGGCAACCAGGGCTGGCCGCCGGCGCGCTTTCCGAGATGTCGTGCGGGTGTGAAATCGAACCTTCATCAAACTCCCCGAGCTTCCGCCGTAAATCGCATTGCGCGAGACATCCGACACCTACCAGCATCGGGCGGTATGCGCGTCGATGACCTGATCCCACTCGAAGAACAGGACGAACTGCCGGAGCTGCTGCTGTTCTGGGGGCACCGGCCGCCGAAGGGCGGTGGCGTCGGGAAGGGCTGCCTGAGCCAGTGGTATCCGGCGCCCTTCACGGTGGACGGCGTGCGGTACGCGACCGCCGAGCACTACATGATGGCCGGCAAGGCGCGACTGTTCGGGGACGCGGAGGCGGAGGAGCGCGTGCTCGCCGACGACGATCCGGGCAAGGCCAAGGGCGCCGGGCGCAGGGTCCGCGGGTTCGACGAGGACGTCTGGGCCGAGCACCGGTACCGCCTGGTCGTCGCGGCGAACGAGGCCAAGTTCGGGCAGCGTCCCCCGCTGCGCGACTTCCTGCTGGCCACCGGCGAACGGGTGCTCGTGGAGGCCAGCCCGTACGACACCGTGTGGGGCATCGGTCTGTCCGCGTCACAGCCGGAGGCCGTACGTCCGTCCGCCTGGCGCGGGCTGAACCTGCTCGGGTTCGCGCTGATGGATGTTCGCACCGCTTTGCGCGGTTGACCGGTCGCGAGCCGTCGCAGCCTCGATAATGATCGGGCCCGGCCGTCGATCGACGACCGGGCCCAGGACCGACCAGCTCCGATCGACCCCATTCGGAGGACGGATGACGGCTGCGCTGCTCCCGAGCGATCCCACACGGCTCGGCGCCTACACGGTCACCGGGCGTCTCGGAGAGGGCGGCCAGGGGGTGGTCTATCTCGGGGCGGACGCGTCCGGACGGCAGGTGGCGATCAAACTGCTGCGCGCGCAGCTGAGCGGCGACACCAAGGCGCGTTCGCGGTTCATCCGTGAGCTGTCGGCCGCCGAGCGGGTCCCCGGCTTCTGCACCGCGCCGGTGATCGACGCGGACGTCGCCGGCGACCAGCCGTACATCGTGAGCGAGTTCGTGCCCGGTCCCGCGCTGCAGGACGTGACCTGCCCGCTGCCGGAGCCCGAGTTGCTGCGGCTGGCCATCGGCACCGCCACCGCGCTGGCCGCCGTCCACCAGGCCGGGATCGTGCACCGGGACTTCAAGCCCGCCAACGTGATCATGGGCCCCGGCGGCGCTCGGGTCATCGACTTCGGCATCGCGCGGGTGCTGGACTCCGACGTCACGATGACGAGCCAGGTCGTCGGCACGCCGGCGTACATGGCGCCGGAGCAGTTGGCGGCCGGTCCGATCGGGCCGGCCGCGGACCTGTTCGCGTGGGGGCTCACGATGGTCTTCGCGGCGACGGGACGCCGGGCCTTCGCCGGCGACTCGGTGCCGTCGGTGATGAACGCGATCCTGCACGGCGTGCCGGACCTGAGCGGGCTGCCGCCCTGGCTGGGCGGCCTGGTCGCCGCCTGCCTGGAGAAGGATCCACGGCGACGGCCGACCGCCGTCCAGGCGCTGCTGCACCTGCTGGGCGCCCCGCCCGGCACGCCGCAGGGCGACGTTCAGACGCTGCTCACGCAGGGGGCGTCCGCCGCGACCCGCCACGGGGCGCCGCCGTTCCAGGCCGCGCCGGGGCGGGTGCCGTCGCGCGGCGTTCCACCGCTCGCGGCCATCGGGGTGGTGCTCGGCGTGCTGGCGAACTCGCTCACCGCGAGCGGGGTGAATCTCGCCCTCCCCACCATCCAGCGGGACCTGGGTGCGAGAGTCGCCGGCCTGGCCTGGGTGGCGAACGCGTATCTGCTCGGGCTGGCGCTCAGCGTCGTCGCCGGCGGATGGCTCGCCGACCGGTTCGGGCGCAAGAAGCTGTTCGTCATCGGTACGGCCGCGTGCGCGGTGGCCACGCTCCTCGCGGTCCTCTCGCCCTCCATCGGGGTACTGATCACGCTGCGCGGCGTGGCGGGCGTGGCGGCGGGCCTGGCCCTGCCGGCCGGTCTGGGGCTCGTCCGCGAGGCGTTCTCCGGGGTCAGGCTGATCGTCGTCACCGGGGTCTGGGGTGCCGTGGCCGGTAGTACGACGCTGGCCGGGGTGTTCGCCGCGTGGCCGGTGCTCGAACAGGTCACGTGGCGGTTCGTGTTCGTCCTCCCGGCGGTACTGGGCGTCCTCGCCGCCGTGATCGTCCTGGCCGCCGGCCGGGAGTCGCGCGGTGACGCCAACGCGTCGCTGAGCCCGCCCGGGATGATCTTCTTGTCGGCGGCGCTGTTCGTCCTGACCTTCGCGATCGCCCGGGTCCAGTACTCGGCCGGCGTGGTGACGGGCGTGCTGCTGGCCGGAGCCGCGCTGCTGGTCGGGATCTTCTGGATCGTGGAGTCGCAGATCCGGCGGGGCCGTCCGCCGGTCCTGCTCGCCTCGCCCTCGCTGCCGGCGGCCATCGGTCTGACGGCGATCGGCTTCGCCGGACTCAACGGCCTGTATCTGCTGCTGGCCATCTACCTGCAGGTGGTGGGCGGTGAGTCGCCGCTGGGAGCGGCGGTCGCCACGCTGCCGATGACACTGGCGTACGTCGTCGGCGCGGCGATCGCGGCCGCCGTCGGCGGCCGGGTGGGCCCGCGGCCGCCGCTCGTGATCGGGCTGCTGCTCACCATGGCGGCGGCGTTCGGCCTGTCCCTGGCCGGAACCCACTTCTCCTACGTGTCCGTGGTGCCGTGGCTCCCGGCGGCCGGGCTCGGCCTGGGACTCGTCATCCCCACCGCGGCCGCCGCCGTGCTCGGACACGCGCCCGTGCGTCTCGGCGGCGCCGCCGCCGGGCTGCACCAGGGCGGGCAGCTTCTCGGGGGCGCCGTCGGGACGTCCGTCTTCTACGCCCTGGCCCTGCCCCGTGACCTGACCCCGTTCTGGAACACCGGACCGACGCTGGTCACCGGGATGCACACCCAGCTCGTCGTCATCGGCGCGATCATGCTGGTCACCGCGGCGTTCGCGGTGTTCGTCCGGCGCCCCGAAGCCTGAGGGCGCCGAGGATCAGGACGCCGTGCGTTCGAGGACACGGCGCGACGCGCCGCCGTGGAAGGCCTGCTCGGCACCGGTGACGTGGCCGGCGGGGGATCGGCCCGAGACGCCGGCCAGACCGTTGATCCGCGCGGTGAGGGCACCGCGCGGATCAACGATTCAGTCGCAGGCTGATGTTCCGGGCCACCCGTCCGGCGGCCTGCGTCAGATGTGTGATCGGGCGGGACGGGTCGGTCAGGACGCAGAGGGCGGCGATCACCTCTCCGGTCGGGCCGTGGATCGGGACGGCGACGCAACATACGCCGGAGATCAGTTCCTCATGGTCGAACGCCGCTCCGCGATCTCGGATCTCGGCCGCCTCTCGCCGCCAGCCCGCCGAGAGTGGCCCGAACAGATCCTGGTGACCCGCGGTCGCCGCCAGAACCTTACCCGCCGCCGTCGACGACGGGCAGATCGCCCCGGGCCGGATCGGCGCCACCGCGTCCATGTCGCCGGGTACGGCGGCGGCCACGAGCGTCCGTCCCTCCGACTGAACACAGACCCCGACCGTTGTTCCGGTGGCGCGCGACAGCTGCCGGATCGGCTCGCGTGCGACGGCAAGCAGTTTCGGGTGGGGCTGCCATGCCTGGCCGAGCCGGAACATGCGCGGGCCCATCCGGTAGCGGCCGGCGGATCGCTCGACCGCGCCCAGTTGCACCAGTTGTTCCAGCAACCGGTGCGTGGTCGCCTTCGGCAGGCCGCTGGCGGATGCCAGCGTTGTCAGGCCCGCGTCACCGGCCGTCTTCAATGCCTCCAGCAGGCTGAAGGCTCCTTCTAACACGCTCCGGCCGCCCGAATGCTCCATCGACCAGGCTCCCTTGCCACCCACCCATGTGCCGGTAATAGACCTTATGATCCGTCGTCGCACTCGCACATCGGGCAAATCGCGTACTTCCCAACGCGCGAAGCCGGTCCAAAGCGGCGAGGAACGTGTCCGTCGTCCGGCGTCGCCGGGACATGGGAGATCCTTGGACGTCAGCGGTCGCTGGGTCGATCAGGGATTCCGGCGCGCGGTTTTCAGCAACAGACCGCCGTGGGCGGTGGACGACGCCCAGATCGCGTCTCCCGCGTACCTCACGTCGTAGCCGAGCAGGCCACCGAGCAACCCGCCGCAGGTCGCGTGGCCGGCGGCGTCGGTGACCGTGTCGCACGACGTCCGACCGCCGACGCTGAAGCTGACGGCTCTCCCGGCGATCGGCCTACCGGTCGCCGTATCGGTGAGGGTCGCCGTCGCCGAGCCGAGCGAGATCGGCCCGGCCTTCATCGTCGTGGCGTACGCGGCCGGCGGGCTCATCCGCAGCGAGGCCGTCACCTGGGGATCGCCTTGGCTCGCGTCCGCGGACCAGAGGTACTCGACCGCGGAGTCGGCGTCTCCCTGGGCGCCCAGACAATCGGACCGGTAATCGCTGATGTCTCTGGTGGCGTCGGTGACGTATCCGCCGAGCGGAGCGAAGATCGCGTCCGCCCAGCACAGATACTTCACCGACTCGGGGACGGCCTGCGCGTTGTCGGCACCGGACAGCGCGACCGCCAGGGTCGGCGGGCCGGGATTGGTGTCGTTGTCCACGACGATCGTGTCGTCAGTGCCACGGGTGATCGTCCGCTCGGCACCGACGACCGGATCGAAGGGCGCGTACGGCACGCCCGCCGTGTGCGGCTGGATGACCGGTCCGTCATCGGTGCCGAGCTCGGTGTCCCAGAGGTACTGGATCCGGTAGCGATGCGGCGGCGTGTTGTAGTCGGTGATCTTCGTCGTGACGCTGACCCGCGAATTCGCCACGGTGGTACCCGCGACAGAGACCTCCTGATGGACCTCCAGATTGGTGGTCGACCATGCCGTCGTGGTGGTGGTCCCCTCGGTCCACTGACCCGTGTTGAGGTCGTCGAGAGAGACCTCGTTGGCGTGGGTGAGCATCTGGCCCTGGACGTAATCGACGCCCGTCGTCACGTCGCGTACGATCATGTAGCTCGTCCCTGGAGCACCCCCGCCGAACAGCACATCGCGACCGGCGCCCGCCGGGTTGTTCGGGCCGGTCATGACGGTGAACTGGCCGGTCCCCACGCTGTACGCCGGCGTGACGTACACCTGGAATATGCCATTCCCCAATCCGCCGGCCGGAATGGCGTCAGCGGTCCTCTTCGGCAGCATCCTCGCCCGGCGCAGCACCTGCGCCTTCTGTTGTGCCGCACGCGTCGCCCCTACCGGCCTCGGGCCGGGGCCGGGTGAGGCGCCCGCCGTCGCGTGGGCGGCGACCACGCCGGAACAGATCAGGGTGGCCGTGACAAGCAGGCGCGGAATCCACAGGCTCGGTCTCATCAGCTGATTCCTTTGCGATCAGATCTCAACGGCGTCCACGTAGACGAGCCGGCTTCCGCCGTTCGACAATCTCTCGCGTTCCTCGACCACCAGCCGCATCGGCCCGCTGCCACGGCGCCCCGGCATCGTGACGTCCCCGGACCACTGTCCCCCGAAGGAGCGCAGTTCGGCTTCGGCGGTCGTTCTCCAGCCCACCGCGCCGACCGGCTTCGGGTCCCCCACCTGGACCAGGACCTTCACCAGCGACGTCTTGTCGTTCGCAGCCTCGTACGTCGTGCCCGCGACGGTCAGATGCGCCAAGGTCGCGTCGGAGGCGTCGAAGACGATGGACAGCGTGCGATCCGGGCTGAGCTGTGCGAACTGAGCCAGCACGACCGGGGAGAGTTCGATGCCGCTCAGCGAGTTCGGCTGGAAACGCGCCAGCGCGAGCCGAATGAACGGGCGGTAGGTCTTTCCCTGCGCGACCGTGATGTCGGAGTACCACATCCTCCGATCCGTGTCGTAGGCCACCGCGTGCGGCGCGACCGCGACGGTCGCGGTCAGCTCGGGCAGGAGGTCGGATTCGGCCAGCCGGTAGCCCGCCTTCGGATGTACCGCGAGCGCGAATTCGTCCATGCCCGGGGCGACCGCGGCCGGTGAGGAGGCGAACAGCGGATCCTGGCCGCGCAGGGTGACGTACTGTCTCAGGTTCGGCGGCAGGCCGCCGCCGCCTTCGAACAGGACCACTCCCAGCATCTCGCCGTCGCCCGAGGAGTACCACGGGCGGCGGAGATAGGCCCGTAGCCCGTTCCCGCGACGCGTACTGGAGATCCTCGTCGTGTCGTCGGACTTGTCCCAGCCGAAGGTCGGAACGAGATACGCGACGTCGGGAACCGATGGGCGGGCCGACGAGCGTACGTTCACCACGATCGGCTGCTGAGCCTCGGTGTTGGTCCTGGTCACCGAGCCGGGGACGAAGTCGGCCTGGACGGTGGCCCCGTCGGCGATGGCCGACACGTCGCCCGAGCGCGCGATGGTACCCGCGCCGAAGTCCACCACGTAGTCCCCCACGACCTCGCTGGACGCGCTGTGGTCCGCGCTGAAGTCCCGACCGGTGCCCGGATCGCTCACGTGCAGGGTTCCGGGCGCGATGCCGTCGCGCGCCAGGGTCACCGGTGCGGTGCCCGACAGCGTCACCTGGGTCTTCTGCCGGAAGAACTCCACGTACCGCGACGTGCCCATCGCCGAGAACGTGACCTGCCGGTGCAGGGTGTCGTGGAATTCATGCGGCGCGCTGAGAGAGAGCCGGTCGCCTTCGGGCGCGTCCGCCGGTGCCATCAGCTTGACGACGTGCGCACTGCCGTCGCGCTGGGTGGGCCCGGGGTCGGCGGGGTCGTCGATCGGCTGCGTCCAGGTCGCCTGAATGTCCACGTGGTCAGTGCTCTGCCGGTCGATGCGGAGGACATCGATGATCCGCGCCGTCGTGTCCCCCGGCTTGCGCACCGCCACCGGCTTGACGAAAGCGGGCGGCGTCATCGGCTGGACGACGGCGTGCGAGAGAGTCAGCGTCCCCGCCGGGGTCAGCTGCCAGAGCCGTCCCTGGGTGGCGAACCGACGAAGGTCCTGCACGGTCAGTCCGCCGTCCGGCTGCAGCCCGCTCTGCACGAACCAGTTCCACACGCCCATGAGGTCGACGTCCGCGTCGTTGATACGACTGGAGTAGGCGACGTCCACGGTCCGGCCCGGTGGCAGCTGCACGGTCAGGACGCGGGACACGCTGTTGTACGCGGGCTTCCCCGTGCCGTTGATCAGGCGGATGCGGAAGGCGTACGGTCCGGCGAGGGGGTTGCCGAAGTCGACGCTGAAGACCTCATCCGCGCCGATTCCCGGGAGTCCCCGGAAGACGACTCCTCGGGCGAGCACGTCGGCGAGGTACGGGACGGCGAGGGCCGGATCCTCGTAGTAGTGGACGTCGCCCCAGCCATCGGGGTCGCTCTTGCCGCCGGTCGCCAGCGTGCCGTTGTCGCGCCGCACGATCTCGTCGTAGGCGGCCGCGTTCATTCCGCCGGGATTGAACGGCGACGGCGTGACGTCATAGAGGCCGTGCTGCTCGGCCATCAACTGGCTCATCCTCGGCGGGACGACATGACGCTGGCAGTCGCCCTTGGCCGGCACGTTGTAGTTGCCCCTTATGACCATGAGCTGGGCCGACTCGGCGGGTGTCCGGGGCGCGGTCGGGAGCAGCAGCGGCGAGCCGACCGCCTCGAAACGCAGATAGCCGACCGCGGCGCTGCTGGAGTCCGTCGCCGGGTCATCCGGTGCCGCGCTGTTGCCGGTGATGTCCACCGTCCGGGCCCGGAACCGATACGTTCGGCCGTAGCGCAGCTTGGGAAGCCCGGTCGCGCGGAACGACGTCTTGAGCTTCACCGGACCGGTCGCGTCGCTGTCCGGGCCGACCGTCACCTGATCTCCGTTGATCGTCTCCTGCATGCTGCCCGGGCGGTTGACCACCATGCTGTAACCGCTCCAGTTGAAGATCGACTCGTGCAGATAGATCGTCGGGTCGTCGGTCCGCTGGGTGTGCGCGAGGTGGACGGTCCCCTCGTCGTCGGCGGTGAACTTCGTCCCGTTGACGTCGTACGTGCCCGCGCGGCGGCACAGGCTGTACCAGCGCTTGGTCGTCTCGTCCCAGACGTCGACCCGGACGCCGTACGTGAGATCCTCGGCGTGGAATGGATCCTGGGCGAGCCGGGTGACTCCGGCCATTCTCGACGCGGTGCCCGAGAGCCGGTCGTGCAGATGCTTCGCGCGGCCGAACTGGACGACGGAGAAACCGCTGCTGCGCAGGGCCGGCAGGGGTGCCGGTTCGGCGTCCGGGCGCGTTGAGATGGGAACGCCGCCGCCGAGCGGACGCACGTCACTCGCCGCCATCGTCCGTGGATCCTTCTTCGCCTTCTGCAGGCCGACCCCGTCATCGCCCACCCTGAGGTGGATG
Source organism: Actinoallomurus liliacearum (assembly GCF_039542035.1). Taxonomy (NCBI): domain Bacteria; kingdom Bacillati; phylum Actinomycetota; class Actinomycetes; order Streptosporangiales; family Thermomonosporaceae; genus Actinoallomurus; species Actinoallomurus liliacearum. Next base: position 71,135 of record NZ_BAABHJ010000012.1, on the reverse strand, counting down.
GTCCGGCTCAACTCCGACAGCAGTGCGGCGGACGAGTCGGCCTCGATCTCGACGACGCCGAACTGGTCCGTGTTGAGCGCGAGGAAACCGTCCTTCATGGTCGTGCCGGAGGGCTTCGCCCGGAACGTCGTCTTGGTCAGTGTGGCGGCCACGACCGGATAGACGCCGTCGTAGGACGCCGCCCCCGGCCAGTCCACCTGGAGACCGAGGGTCACCGGATCGCTGGGGATCGGCACCCCGATCGCGGACGGATCAACGACGAGGTCGACGACCAGCCCCAGCGCGCGCTGAAGCGCTGGATACTGGGCGAAAGAACTCAGCGCGGCGTGAAAGTCCAGATCACTCCCCTGTTTGATCATCGCCAGGTGGCTGTTCGGCCGCCGGAGCCGGGGGGCGGGATTCGTGTTCAGCTTCCTCTCGTGGAACAACTCGGCGAGCAGAAAGTCGATCTGCGCCGCCGTGAATCCCGGAAGCTCGCCACCGAGAAAGTAGCCTTGGCCGAGCGCGTCGTCGATCGCCGCGATGGCGTCCTGTCGCCGGCTGGACGGCAGGTAGATGTCGGTGACCCCTTCCTCCGGTGTACCGTCTCGCGGCGCCAGGCCGCCGGGCGGGAAGTATTTCCGCGCGGGCGGCGGTGAGGTGGGGTTGTACGCCAGCGCCGCCGTGTGTTCGGCGTAGGCCATGGACCTGGCCGCGACACTCGGCCACGAGCGGATGGGCGGCACGCCCGCGGCCGCGAGTGAGGCCGGCACCGCCGCGACCGGCGTGTCCTTCGTGAACAACCGCTGCCACAGGTCCAGGCGGGGAGCCGGACCGGTGACCGTGGCCGCGACCCGCGGTCCGCCCTGGAAGGTGACCGAATATGTCGGCCGGGCCGTCGGCCACGTGACCCATTCGGGAAAGCCGGCCAGCGTCGAGGCGCCCGACAGCCGCGGCGCGACGAGCACGGATATCTTCAACCTGCCGTTGCTGTAACCGCTCGGTACGGGCGTCCACACGATCTGTGACGCGGCCATGGATTCACTCCTCGCTGATGGGCCGGGCGTCAGCCGGCGAATGAGGCGCAGTAGAGCTTCCAGTCGTCTCGGCTCACCAGATCGCCGAACGTCGGGGGACGGCCCGTGGAATCAAGGACCCGGGCGCCCGCTCCGGCGGCCGGGACGTTGGCTCTGTCGGCGCCGGCGAGGGTCTTCGTGAACTCGAGTCCCACGCTGACGTGCCAGAAGGTGATGTCGATGGAGACCGTCACATGCGCGTGGAACGTAACGGATCCCACTCCGCCCACATCGGTGTACTCGATGTCGGCGTAGAGCTCCGCGGTGATGCTGATCAGGCCCAGGACGCTCAGCCGTCCCGTGACCCTCACGTAGCCGCCCAGATGGACTTCCGAATACGTGTCCGCGCTGTCCTTGACGTTCTTGATCTCGAGCCTGAAGAAGATGCCGATCTCGATGAGCACCCGCCCGGCGGCGACGAGGAGGTCGAGGGCCACGTTCCCGAGCACCTCGACGGACGCTTCCAGCTTCTCGATTCTCCTGGTGCTGACCTCGATCTCGAAATGGCCGCCGCCGCCGAGACCGTAGACGCTGACCTTGAACTTGTCGTCCGGTGCGCCGAACGCGAATCGTGCCCTCGGCACCTCGGAGAACGGGTCGTAGGGAAGCGGCGAGAAGGGCAGGATGACTCCGGCCTCGATGTGCAGACCGTCCAAGGCGAAGAACCCGAGCGGCAACGACGGTATGTCGAACGTGACGCCGGCGCCGATGTGACTGAGGTCGACCTTCATGAGCTTGAACCCGAAGCCCGACTTCTTGCCGCCGGCGTCGGCCGCCACCGCCTCGGACCTCCTGGTTCTGGGGCGCCGCTTGGCCTTGGCGATCGCGGCGGACGCGCTCCCGCCGCCCCCGCCGAAAAGGTCGGCGAGGGCACCCACGAAGTCGAGCGGGGACTTGAAGTCGACGCCCTCCAGGCCGGGGTCGAGGTCGAACCCCTTGCCCAACTGATAAGTGAAGGCGAGCTTGTTGAACTTCAAGATGATGGGGTTGAGGTCGATCGCGAAGTTCGTCAAGGACCCGTAGATCTTGGCGATCGCCTTGTTGACCGTGTCCTCGTCCCTCGTGAGCCAATTGATCTGGTTGCTGCACTGGAGGCTGAACACGGTCAGCACGTTGCCGCTGGGATCGCTGGTGGTGACGACCGGCAGCGGCGCCAGCTTCTTCACGGGGATCGTGAAATCCAGGGTGACCGTCTGCCCGATCGGCTTCGCCGTGGTGTCGGTATTGCCGTCCTTGTCCTTGGGGTAGTCGGTCTGTTTGATGATTCTGAATCCATGCGAGGAGATATCTCCGTCGTCGAACAGGGCACCCAGCGCTATCTGGCCGAACAGGGCCGCCTGCGCGAGCGTGTCGCCGACACTCGAGAAGTACTCCTTGAAGTTGATCTTGCCGTTCTTCTGGACGTTGTCGATGGAGTCCTGGCTCCCGCTGACCGGGCCGAGGGCGGCGGAGATGGCGCCGATGTTCAGATTCGGCGTCGCGATGCCGCCGGCGTTGACGGTGTTCGTCACGATTCGACCGACCGGGCTGTCCGCCGTGCGGTCACCCTTCACGATCCTGTCGATCGCGGCCACCGACGACTGCACCCGCACGAAGATCTTCGGGTCGTTCCCGGAGTCGACCAACGCCGCGACGTGCCCGAAACCGTTGGCGAGATATGCCGGATCATGTACGAGAAAGACGGGATCGCCGGTGCCGATGACAGCGTCGACGGCCGGGACCTGGGCCTCACCCGCGCACATCTTCGGATAGAACAGCGGTGAGTCCACGTGGGCGTGCACCTGGTCGTCCGGCGGCGCGCCGGTCTCGAGGGGAGGCTTCACGTCGCCCGACGGCCCCTCGACCCCCCAGTACCAGCGGACGGTGGGGAAGCTCGCGACCCCCGGCTTCTCCTCCCGGGCGTACGCCACCTCCTGGCCGCGAAGGTCGATGACGCGACGCGTGTTCACCGGCGGGCCCGGTGGCCCGACGATGTCGTCGTAGCCGCCGAAGTGGTCGAGGATGCTCTTGTACAGCGGATCACCGGTGTTCCTCGCCGGAGGCGCCGGCACGAACGCCATCGGCGTCGTGAACTCGATCCGGCGGCCCGTCAGGTCGATCGCCACCAAGGCGAACGCCACGTCGGCGTGGCCGTTGCCGCTCGGAGCGTTGATGTCCTGAATCCAGAATGCCGACTCCGGTGAACCCGGCGGCGTCGGAACCAGCAGCTCGGGCTCATCGGGCAGGTCGGGAAGCGTGGTATTCGTGATGGTGACGCTCGTGAACGGGAACGCTCGCCCGTCCCAATTCTGGAACGGCGCCGCAAAGGTCTTGACGCGTTCGGCGATCCGGACGAACAGGCGTTGTCTCAGGTACGCTACGCCGCTCGTCTCGTCGATCTGCCGTTTGGTCTCAGAGATCAATTCGGCGCGGTGCCCGAATGGGAACAGGAAGCCGTACTGCTCGAGAACGACCTTGTTATCGCGTCCGAGCCAGGAATGGTGCTCCCAGTGCTTGAGACCGAATCCCCCCGTCGGGGGCCACTGGGCGTCGAAGTCGAGCGTCGCGCCCATTGCGCTGAGCGCGAGGAGATGAGCGTCGACCGGGCGGTACGCGCCGAGCGTCGGATTACCGGCCAGCTGAACGATCTGCTCGGGAGGGTCGGCGAACCCGGGCGGATAGAGGGCGGCGAACGTCTTCGCCTCGCCCGTCTCCGGCTTGTCGCGATGCACCGCGCGCAGCTTCGGGATCGTGGCGTCGGCCGGTTCCGGCACGCCGATGGACTCCTGCGGCCGCCCGTTGTCCCCGCGTACGGACAGCCGGGTGTGCCACAGCTCCGTTCGATCGCCGCGTGTGACGGGACGGGTGGCGTGCGCCCAGGTGGACTCCCGCTCGGGAGTGAGATGGAGCCAGTCCACGACGAGCAGATCGGTGTGCAGGTCATCGGGGGCCGACCCGGTGGGCGGTCCGGTGACCGCCTGCGCGATCCACTGCCACCACTGCAGTAGGCCGGCTTCGGAATAGGCTAAGAACTTGACCGTTTCGGGCACGACGAACACGAGCCGGCTCGGATCGGTCGCCTTGCCGAGGACCGCGCCGGGCTGCGGCGGGTTCTGCACGTCCTTGAAGACGGTCTGCTCCATCACGTGCTGCGGTTCGAAACGTGCGACGACATACGCGAGGGTCGAGGAGTCGACGCGCCGTAGCCGCGGAGGGTCGGTGTCGAACACCGGCGTCAGGTTGTAGAAGTCGAAGTCGAGTACCAGCATGTCCTCCGCGCGCACCAGGTGCAGGCTCGACGTCGGCGCCGAGCCCGCGACCAGGGCTCGTGGCGACGGCCGCCGGCCGGCGCTGGAGCGAAGACCGACGGCCATGATGGCCCCGCCGCTCGACAGCAGCATGGCGCGCCTGGTGAGAGGGCGCCGCCAAAACGGCTGGCCGGAATCCCACGAAACCATCGGAACAAGACCCTCTTCCATCACTGACGCACGCGGTCAGGCGACAGGCTGCCTTCGAGCTTCCTCACTGACAAGACCCCGGTCCGCTCAGCGGACCGCCGCCTACCAGCGGAATTCGGGGAGACTCTCCGGCCTGTGCACATCCGCCGCGGAGGCCGGCACCGGCCACGCTTCCCCGTTCACGTCGCCGGGGTGGTCTTCGAGTGCAGCCGGCGGTCGGCACCATCTACACGGTCACGGGCGTCGCCGCCGGCGCGGGTGCTGGACGTGGCCGGCGGGCAGACCGCGGGCGGAGCCGTGACGGGTCAGGACGCCGTGCGTTCGAGGACGCGGAGAGAGCCCTCGACCCGGCGTTCGGTCCACTGGCCCGTGGCCACGGCCCGCTGGTAGACACGGTACGGCGCCTGCCCGCCGTCGGCGGGGTCGGGGAAGATGTCGTGGAAGACGAGGGCGCCGCCCGGCATGACGTGCGGCGCCCAGCCGTCGTAGTCGGCCTGGGCGAGGTCCTCGGCGTGGCCGCCGTCGATGAACACCATGGCGAGCGGCCGGCCCCACAGCGCGGCGACGGTGCCGGACTCGCCGACCACCGCGACGATGTGGTCCTCCAGGCCGGCGGCCGCGATCGTCCGGCGAAAGACGGGGAGCGTGTCCATCCGGCCCGTGGTGGGGTCGACGAGGGACGGGTCGTGGTACTCCCAGCCGGCCTGGTTCTCCTCCGAGCCGTGGTGGTGGTCGACGGTGACGACCGTGGAACCGGCCGTACGGGCCGCGGCGCCGAGGTAGACGGCCGACTTCCCGCAGTAGGTGCCGACCTCCAGGATCGGGCCGCGCGTGCCGTACTCCAGCGCCGTCTCGTACAGCGCGAGCCCCTCCGGGGCCGGCATGAAGCCCTTCGCGGCCTCGGCGGCGCGGCGGAGGTCGGGCGGCATGGGCTCGTACTTCGTCGCCTGGCTGGTCACGCCGGGCACCCTACCCTCGTCGCCCGATGGCTCCCCAGCCGCACCGTGAGTGACCCAAGTCACGTAGAGATCATGTAATCGTTTCCATACACTCCCGTGTAATCGTTTCCACGCTCTGCTCGGGAGGCCCGATGGCCGGCATCAAAGACGTCGCCGCACATGCGGGCGTCTCCGTCGCCACGGTGTCACGGGTGCTGAACGACAGCCCCAGGGTCAGCGAGAAGACCCGGGACAAGGTCCAGGCGGCCGTGCGGGCGTTGCGCTACCGGCCGAACGCCGTCGCCCGCTCGCTGCGCACCGAGGCCACCCAGACGCTCGGGTTGATCATCGGTGACATCCTCAACCCGTTCTTCGCCGTCCTGGCGCGAGCGGTGGAGGACGAGGCCCGGGCAGCCGGTTACACCGTCGTCATCGGCAACGCCGACGAGCGCCCCGAGCAGCAGGACCACTACGTGCGCACGCTGCTGGAGCAGCAGGTGGACGGCCTGCTGATCTGCCCGACCGCCGAGGCCACCCCGCTCGTCGAGGACTGCGTGCGCTCCGGGAGCCCCGTCGTCTTCCTCGACCGCACGCTCCCGGGCCTCGAGGTGCCGTCCGTGCGCGCCGACGGCACCGCGGCCATCCACGACCTCGTCCGGCACATCCAGCGGCTCGGCCGCCGGCGGATCGCGTTCATCTCCGGGCCGGAGCTGCTGTCCACCGGCCGGGAGCGCACGCGGGCCTTCCACGAGGCGATGCGCGCGTGCGGCCTGGAGGTGCCCGGCGAGTACGTCGAGGCCGGCGACTTCCAGGAGGCCAGCGGGCGCGCCATCACCGCCCGGTTCCTGGACCTGCCCGAACCCCCGGAAGTGATCTTCGCGGGAGACAACCTGATGGCACTCGGCGCCCTGGACGAGATCCGGGCGCGCGGACTGCGGATCCCCGACGACGTCGCCCTGGCGTCGTTCGACGACGTGGCGTGGTTCCTGCACCTGGACCCGCCGATCACCGCGATCGCGCAGCCCGCCGAAGAGCTCGGGCGCCGCGCGGTGCGCGTGCTTCTGGACCGCGTCGAGGGCCACCCCGTCGAGTCGGTCGTCCTGCCGGCCCGGCTCGTGATCCGCCGCTCCTGCGGAGAAACGGAGAGCAAATGACAGAGGAGATCCTGCGGGTACGCGGCCTGCGCAAGCGGTTCCCCGGGGTCGTGGCGCTCGACGGCGTCGACTTCGACCTGCGCCCCGGTGAGGTGCACGTCCTCCTCGGCGAGAACGGCGCGGGCAAGAGCACGCTGATCAAGATGCTGTCCGGCGCGTACCACCCGGACGAGGGCACGATCTTCGTCGACGGCCGCGAGACCGCGATCCGCACCGCCGAGGACGCCCAGCGGCTCGGCATCGCCACGATCTACCAGGAGTTCAACCTGGTGCCCCAGCTCACCGTGGCGGAGAACCTCATGCTCGGCCGGCCGCCCCGGCGCTTCGGGTTCGTCGACAAGAAGGCGATGTACAGCCACGCCCGCGAGTTGCTCGACCGGGTCGGCGTGGACGCCGATCCCCGCGCGCCGCTGGAGAGCCTCGGCATCGCCCGGATGCAGATGGTGGAGATCGCCAAGGCGCTCGGCCTGCGGGCGCGAGTCCTGATCATGGACGAGCCGACGGCGGTGCTCACGACGTCCGAGGTGGAGCGGCTGTTCGAGATCGTCCGGCAGCTCAAGAGGCAGGGCGTGGCGATCGTCTTCATCACCCACCACCTCGAGGAGATCGCACAGATCGGCGACCGGGTCACGGTGCTGCGCGACGGCGCGTCGGTCGCCGAGGTCCCCGCCGACACGCCCGAGGACGAGCTCGTACGGCTGATGGTCGGCCGTTCCATCGAGCAGCAGTACCCACGGGAACGTTCCAGCCAGGGCGCGCCCCTGCTGGAGGTCCGGAACCTCACGCGCAAGGGCGTCTTCGAGGACGTGTCCTTCGAGGTGCGCGCCGGCGAGGTGGTCGGCCTGGCCGGTCTGGTCGGCGCGGGCCGTACGGAGGTGGTCCGGGCGATCTTCGGCGCGGACCCGTACGACTCCGGCGAGGTCCTCGTGGACGGACGGCCGCTGCCGCGCGGCAAGGTCACCGCCGCCATGGAGGCCGGGCTCGGCCTGGTGCCCGAGGACCGCAAGGGCCAGGGACTCGTCCTCGGCGCGAACATCCGGGAGAACCTCGGGCTCGTGACGATGCGCCACGCCACGAAGGCGGGGTTCGTCGACCGGGCCGGGCAGGCCAAGGCCGCCGCCCGCGTCGCCGAGCAGCTCGGCGTCCGGATGAGCGGCCTCGGCCAGGAGGTCCGCACGCTGTCCGGCGGCAACCAGCAGAAGATCGTCATCGGCAAGTGGCTGCTGGCCGACGCGAAGGTTCTCATCCTCGACGAACCGACCCGGGGCATCGACGTCGGCGCCAAGGTCGAGATCTACCAGCTCATCAACTCGCTGACCGCCAGCGGACACGCGGTGCTCATGATCTCCAGCGACCTCCCCGAGGTGCTGGGCATGAGCGACCGGGTGCTCGTGATGGCGCGCGGCAGGCTCGCCGGCGAGCTCGGCGCCGCCGAAGCGACCCAGGACTCGGTGATGGCACTCGCCGTCGGCGAATTGGAGGAAACAGCATGACGACCGGAACGCTGCGGCTGCGCAAGGGCAGCGCGGTACTGAGCGAGAACGGCTCGCTCCTCGGGCTCGTCGTCCTGGTCGTCGCCCTGACGCTGCTGTCCGGCGACTTCCTGACGGTCACGAACCTGCTGAACGTCGGCGTCCAGGCGGCGGTCACCGCGATCCTCGCCTTCGGGCAGACGTTCGTCATCATCACCAGCGGCATCGACCTGTCGGTCGGCGCGGTCGCGGCCCTGTCGGCGGTCGTGCTCGCCTGGACCGCGACCAGCCACGGCATGCCCTGGCCGCTGGCCACCGGCTTCGCGCTGATCGTCGGCATCGCGTGCGGCCTGGTGAACGGCGCGCTCATCACGTACGGGAAGCTGCCGCCGTTCATCGCGACGCTCGCCATGCAGGGCGTGGCGCGCGGCCTCGGCCTCGTCATCTCCCAGGGCAGCCCGATCGCCCTGCCGGACTCGGTGTCCCACCTCGGCGACACGATCGGCAGCTACCTGCCGGTGCCCGTGATCGTGATGATCGTGATGGGCGTCATCACCGCCGTCGCGCTGAACCGGACCTACTCCGGGCGCGCGATGTACGCGATCGGCGGCAACGAGGAGGCCGCCCGGCTGTCCGGGATCAAGGTCACCCGGCAGAAGCTGGTCACGTACGCCCTCGCGGGCGGCTTCGCGGCCGTCGCCGGCATCGTCCTGGCCAGCCGGCTCGCCTCGGCCCAGCCGCAGGCCGCCGCGGGCTACGAGCTGGACGCGATCGCCGCCGTCGTCATCGGCGGGGCGAGCCTGTCCGGCGGCAAGGGCAAGGCCCTCGGCACGTTCGTCGGCGCCCTCATCCTCGCCGTGCTCCGCAACGGCCTGAACCTCCTGTCCGTCTCCGCCTTCTGGCAGCAGGTCGTGATCGGGGTCGTCATCGCGCTCGCGGTGCTCCTCGACACGCTGCGCCGCCGCCAGGCCCGCTGAAGAAACACATCGAAAGGTCTCACCACCATGCAGTTCACCAAGCCGGCCGCGGTCGCGGCCGCCGGTGCGGTCCTCGCCCTCGGCCTCACGGCCTGCAACAACAACAGTGGTTCGTCCTCCGGCGGCGGTGGCGGCGACATCAAGATCGGCCTGTCCGTCTCCACGCTGAACAACCCGTACTTCGTGCAGCTGCGCCAGGGCGCCGAGGCCGAGGCGAAGAAGGAGGGCGTCAAGATCACCACGACGGACGCCCAGAACGACGCCTCCCAGCAGGTCAACCAGGTGCAGAACTTCGCCAGCCAGAGTATGAAGGCGATCATCATCAACCCGGTCGACTCCGCGGCCGCCGCGCCCGCGGTCAAGGCCGCCGACCGGAGCAAGATCCCGGTGATCGCCGCCGACCGCGGCGTCGACGGGGCGACCGTCACCCAGACCGTCGCCTCCGACAACGTCGCCGGCGGCAAGCTGGCCGCCCAGGAGCTCGGCAAGGCGCTCGGCGGCAAGGGCAAGGTCGCCGTCCTGCAGGGCACGGCGGGCACGTCGGCCGCCAACGACCGGCAGAAGGGCTTCGTGGAGGGCATCAAGGCCTTCCCCGGCATCCAGGTCGTCGCCCAGCAGCCCGCCGACTTCGACCGGACCAAGGGCCTGGACGTCATGACCAACATCGTGCAGGCGCACTCCGACATCACCGGGGTGTTCGCGGCCAACGACGAGATGGCCCTGGGCGCGATCAAGGCGCTGGGCGCGAAGGCCGGCAAGCAGATCAAGGTCGTCGGCTTCGACGGCACCCCCGACGGGCTCAAGGCCATCCAGGCCGGCACGCTGACCGCCGACGTCGCGCAGCAGCCGGTGCTCCTCGGCCAGATGGCCGTCCAGGCCGCCGTGAAGGCCGCGAAGGGCGACAAGATCGACGCTACCGTGGCGGTCCCCGTCAAGGTGGCCACGAAGGACAACGTGGCTCAGTTCACGAACGGATCCTGATGCCGGACAAGACCTATGACGTCCTCGTCGTCGGCTCGGTCAACGCGGACCTCGTCGTCCGCGTCGACCGGCGCCCGGCGGCCGGGGAGACCGTGCTGGGCTCGGACCTCGCCACGTATCCGGGCGGCAAGGGGGCCAACCAGGCCGTCGCCGCCGCCCGGCTGGGCGGCCGGGTGGCCTTCCTCGGCCGCGCCGGAACCGACGGGCAGGGCGACTTCCTGCGGGACGCCCTGCGCGGCGACGGCGTGGACATCACCCACCTGATCACCACGCCGGGCCCGAGCGGGGTCGCGCTGATCACGTTGGGCCCCGACGGCGACAACAGCATCATCGTCTCCCCCGGTGCCAACGGCCGCGTGACCGAGGAGGACGTCACGGCGGCCGGGCCGCTCTTCGCGGCCGCGTCGGTGGTCTCGCTGCAGATGGAGGTGCCGCTCGACGCGGTACTGGCCGCCGCGCGCGCCGCCGAGGCGGCCGGCGCGCGGGTGGTCTTCAACCTGTCGCCGCCCGCCGCCGTCCCGGACGAACTGCTCGCGCTGTGCGATCCCCTGGTGGTCAACGAGCACGAGGCCGCGTTCCTCGGCGCGAGCGACCCGGCCGGGCTGCTGGCGCGCGGCCCGCGCTCGGTGGTCATCACCAAGGGCGCGGACGGCGCGGTCGTCGCCGACGGCGACGGCGTGATCGAGGTCCCGAGCCCGCGTGTCGAGGCCGTGGACACGACCGGGGCCGGGGACGCGTTCACCGGCGCGCTGTCCTGGCGGCTGGCGCGGGGCGACGACCTGGCGACGGCGGCGCGCTTCGCCGCGCGCGTGGGCGCCGCCGCCGTTCGCGTCGCGGGCGCGCAGAGCTCGTTCCCGCGGCCGGCCGATCTGGAGGACATGTGAAATGAAACGCGGGGGAATCCTCAACGGCGCCCTGTCGGGCGCCCTGGCCCGGCTCGGCCACACCGACCAGGTGCTGATCTGCGACAGCGGGATGCCGATCCCGGCGGGCACCGAGGTGGTGGACCTGGCCTTCACGCTCGGCATCCCCGGCTTCGCCGAGGTGCTGGACGGGATCCTGACCGAGCTGGTCGTCGAGGGCGCGGTCGCGGCCGAGGAGGTCGTGGGCGGCAACCCGGAGTGCCACGCCCTGCTCGACGACCGGCTGCCCGCCCTCACATACGTCCCGCACGAGGAGCTCAAGCTGCTGGCGCACGCGGTGAAGCTGGTCGTACGGACCGGCGAGGCGACCCCGTTCGCGAACGTCATCATCCGGTGCGGCGTGGCCTTCTGATCCCTGCGAAGGCCGCCGGCGTGGCCTTCTGAGTCCTGCCCGAGCCGGCGGCGCCCGGCGCCGTCCGGTTCCGGCCGCGCCCGCCCGCACTTGCCCGCGCTTACTGAAACGTGTTCTACTTTCTGGCGTGAGTCAGCGTTCCCGTGTCGCGATGACGGACGGCGAGGTCGCCGCGCTCCTGCAGGAGAGCAAGAAACTGCAGCTCGCGACCATCAACCGCGACGGCACCCCGCACCTCGTGACCATGTTCTACGGCCTGGTCGACGACAAGATCGCCTTCTGGACGTACCGGACCTCACGCAAGGCGCACAACCTGCGCCGCGATCCTCGGGTGACCTGTCTCATCGAGACGGGCGAGGACTACTTCGAGCTGCGCGGGCTGATGATGTACGGCACGGCGCGGACCCTTACCGAACCGAACGACATTCGGTATGTTGGCTGCGAAGTGGTCCGCCGGATGATGGACCTGAAGGACGATGACGCCATCGCCTCACTCGTCGACCAGACCGCGGCCAAGCGGCACGCGTACATCGTCGAGCCGACGGGCATCGCGTCCTGGGACCATCGCAAGCTCACCTGAGCGAGGAGCCATGGAAGTACGAGTCGATCCGCTGGTCTGCGAGGCCAACGGCGTGTGCGTGGGCCTCATGCCCGAGGTGTTCGACCTCGACGACGAGGACGTCCTGCACATCGTCGAGCCGCACCCGCCCGCCGAGCTGCTCGACCGCGTCCGGCACGCCGTACGCTCCTGCCCCAAGGCCGCGTTGACCCTCGAGGAGTAGCCCCGGCGCCGCCCGGCGCCATCACGTCGTCCGGCGCCCGCCCGGGGCGCCGCATCCTCGGCCGGCGCTCTCGTCGGCCCTGCCATGGAGGTGTGCACGGTGCGAGCCGCGGTCCTACGTCAGGTCGGCGACCAAGAGGTCGAGCTGCGCGACGACGCCACGACCACCGAGACCGGCCCCGATCAGGTGAAGGTGAAGGTCCGGGCGACCGGCGTCTGCCACTCCGACCTGTCCGTCCTGACGGGCGTGCTGCCGATGCCGATCCCCTGCGTCATCGGGCACGAAGGCGCGGGCGAGGTCGTCGAGGTGGGCGAGCACGTCACCAACGTCGGCCCCGGCGACCACGTCGTCATCAACTGGACGCCGGACTGCGGCACCTGCGCCGAGTGCGTCCGCGGCGAGCCGTACCTGTGCATGACGTTCATCGCGCAGACGTTCGGCGACCCGAGGTTCCGCCTGGGCGGCGACGCCCCGGCGTACGGCATGGCCGGGTGCGGCACCTGGGCCGAGGAGCTCGTCGTGCCGTGGCAGGGCGTCGTCAAGGTGGCCGAGGACGTGCCGTTCGAGTACGCCGCGCTGCTGGGCTGCGGCATCCCGACCGGCGTCGGCGCGGTGTTCAACACCGCGAAGGTACGGCCCGGCTCGAAGGTCGCCGTCGTCGGCGCGGGCGGCGTCGGCCTGTCGGTGATCCAGGGCGCCCGGATCGCCGGCGCGGCGACCATCCTGGCGGTCGACCCGAACGAGGCCAAGCACCCGATCGCCAAGCAGTTCGGCGCCACCCACACGGCCACGCTCGACGACCTGCAGGAGGTCAGCGGCCTGCTGACCGGCGGCCAGAACTTCGACTACGTCTTCGAGGTCGTCGGCAAGGCGGCGGCCATCGAGACCGCCTGGAAGGCGACCCGGCGCGGCGGCGACGTCATCGTGGTCGGCGCGGGAGCCGTGGACGACAACTTCCAGATGAGCGCCTTCTCCCTGCTGTTCGAGGGCAAGAACCTCAAGTCGTCGCTGTACGGCGGGAGCGACCTCAAGCGCGACATCCCGATCTTCGTCGACCTGTGGCGCAGCGGGAAGCTGGACCTCGAGGGCCTGATCACCCGGCGCATCCGGTTCGAGGACCTCAACGACGCGATGGCGACCCTGCGGCGCGGCGACGCGATCCGCCAGGTCGTGATGTTCGACTAGGGACGTGTTCGAGGGCGGCCGGCGGGCGCTGCCCGGCCGCCGGCCGCCCCGCCGCGACCCGTGACTCCCTGACCCGGTGAGGGGGAGCGCGGGCCGCGCCGTGATGAGGTGTCCCGGACCGGGACGCCGGTCACCCTTTCGCGGTGACTCACCTGCCTCATCGCTGCGAGTGGCGAATTCGCTACACACGTTTCTGGCGAACGTCAAGCAGCGAAAGTTTTATTCGCCGCATATCGGGCATCTGGCGGGCGTTCGGCTCGGAACCAGGAGGCTCCAATGCGAATAAGGGGCGGCATCAGCTTCGTCGGCCTGATTTACATATTGATCGGGATCTTCGTGGCCTGGGACCACGACTACATCACGACCGGCCTGATCAAGCGGGTCGTCAGCGCCCTACTGGCGATCTTCCTCTGGATCCTCATTCTCCTCGGCGTCGACCTGCACCTCCGCTGAGGCCCCGAAACGCCATTGCGGCCGCCCTACCGACAAGGGCGGCCGCAATGGCGTTCTCATCCGACCGGATCGACTTTTCGGTCAGCTCGACTTAGGGAATAGGGGTGCGCCAGAGGGTGGGCACGTCGCCGGACGCGTCTCCGGTGAATCCGACGCCGACCAGCGTGCCGCCCACGACGGTGAGCCCGGCGAGCCGCTGGGTGCCGAGCCCGTCCAACCCCCGACCATGCGGCCGTGACGCCCGCCAGGTACGGCCGTCCGGCGAGGTCCACAGCACCACGTCGGAGCCCGTCGTACCGGCCAGGACGAAGCCGTGCGCCGTCGCCGTCACCGCCGTCACCGCCGTGTTCTGCCCGACCCCGGGCAGGGAGACGGGCTGCCACGTCCGGCCGCCGTCCACCGAGACCGCCGCGAAGGCCGCCGAGCCCGGTGCGCCCGCCGCCGGCGGGCCGGTCACCCCCGCCGCGCCGGTCACGCCGGTCGCGACCAGCGCCCCGCCGCGCGCCACGACCGAGGTCAGCGAGCCGGCGGTGGCACCCTGCGGGAGCGTCGGCGCGCTCGCGGACAGCGTCCACTGCTTCCCGTCCGGGGAGGTCCAGATCGCCGGCTGGGCCGTCTTGTTCCTCGTCTGGCCGCCGACCGCGACGAACCCGGCCGACCCCGCCGTGACGTCGGCCGTCCACTTGGGGGCGTCCGCGGACCCGTCCAGGTCGCCCTTTGCCGCGTCGCCGCCCCCGGCCCAGTTCTTCAGGTCCGTGGAGTACCAGGCCGCGGCGCTGTCGCCGCGCCGGCCCACGATGACGTACGCGCCGGCGTTCGCGGTGGCCGCCACCGGGGTGAGGTCGGATCCGCCGAAGACCTTCCCGCCCGGCACGGCCTGCCAGGAGCCGCCGTCCGCGGACATCAGGGTCAGCGGGCGGTCGCCCGCGCCCCCGACCGCGAGCCAGCCCGCGGCCCCGTGCACCACGTCGGCGAGCTGCCGGGGGGGCGTACCGGCCGGAAGCGTGGCGCGGGTCCACGCCGAGCCGTTCGGCGAGGTCCACAGCGCGGCGTCACCGTTCGAACTGCCGACCGCCATGACGCGGCCGGCGTCGGCGACCACGCCGGTGAGCGTCAGCTCGGGGTGCACGGCGCCCGGGATCGCGCCGAGGTTCACGTCGCCCGCGCCGGTGACGGTGAGGTACGCGTCGGTCGCGCCGAGCCGTCCGGTGACCACCGTGCCGGCCGTCGCCGGCACGACGTCGGTGAGGTCCCGACCCGCTGAAACGTCCCCGGCGTGCTGCCAGCTCTTGCCGTCCGCGCTGGTCAGCACGGCCGTCTTGCCACCGCCCACCGGCACGAGGGCGGCCAGGCCGGTGTCGGCGCCGCGCAGCGCGCCCAGGTGCGAGTAGCCGGCCGTGCCGAGCCGGCCCAGCGGCGCCCAGGTCTGCCCGTCGGCGGAGCCGAAGATGACCGCGAAGGACGTGGTCCGGCGGTGCTTCTTCGACCCGGTGGTCTGCGATCCCTCACGGGCGGCGAACAGCCCCGAGCGGGTCGCCACGAGCGCGACGACGTTGCCGGACGACCCCTGGGCCTGCGGGACCGTCACCGGCGCCCAGCTGCGCCCGGAGTCGGGCGACCGCCAGAAGGCCTCCCGGTCGACCGTCTGCGTGACCTTCCGCTTCTTCTTCTTGACCTTCTTGGTGACCGTCACGGTGGTCCGCAGCGTCCCTTCGGCGACCACGGTGTCACCGAACGCCGCGGCCGAGGAGACGCGGATCGGCGCGCCGCCTCCTTGCGGCGTGAGCTGCTCCGGGCCCACGCGTGTCCAGGAGCGGCCGTCACGGGACGTCCAGACGATCCCCTGGGTGCCGCCCTTCACCGTGGCCGACCCGACCGCGACGAACCCCGAACCGGTGCGAACGAGACGGTTGACCTTGTCGCCGGGACCGAACGCGCCGACGACCGCGGCGCGCGTCCAGGACCGGCCGTCGCGGCTTGTCCAGGAGACCGCTCCCGCCGAGGTGAGGCCCAGCGCCGCCCACCCGCCGGTGTTCCCGGCGATCAGCTGCGGGTACTCCCCCGGCGGCGGATCGCCGCCGTCGGCCCCGCGCACCGACGCGACCCGCCAGGAGCGGCCGCCGTCGGCGGAGGTCAGGAACTGCGCGCGCGAATAGACGCCGCCCTGCTCCGAGCCGATCGCCACGACGGAGTTACCGGCCCCCGCCACGGCGGTCAGCGTGTGCGACCGGCCGCTCGTCTTGGCCGCCGGGTCCGGGGCGAAGAGACGGTCGGCGGCCACGGGCACGGGCGCCGCCGGCTTCTTCGGCTCGTCCCCACCCGTACCGAACAGGGCGTAGGCGCCCCCACCGAGGACGACGACGACCGCGGCGGCGATGGCGACGGGCCGGAGCGGCACCGACGGCAGGCCGCGGGTCCGCTTCGGCGGCGTCCACGGCTCGTCGTCCGCCGCGCCCCCCGGAGGAGCCGTGGGAGGCGCCGCGGCGGGGGCGGCGGCCGGCGCGACGACGGCGGAGGCGGCCGGTGCCGGGGCTATGGGCCGCGGCGCGGTGCTCGTGGGCCGCGGCGCCGTGCTCGTGGGGCCCGTGCTCGTGGGGCTCGCGGGGCTCGGATACGCCGCGGCACTGGCCGCCACGGGAACGCTGGGCGGGGTCGACGGACGGCGCTCCGGCTCGGCGCGGCTCCAGTCGATCCCGGCACGGTGCCACACGGCGTTGGACCGCTGCCAGGGCGAGGAGTTCGGCACTCCGGGGACACGGCGGCCGTCCGAGGCCTCGTCCGCCGCCTCCGCGAGCCGTTCGCTGATCCGGCGGCGCTCGTCGCGGCCGGAACGCCTGGGGTTCTTCTGGGTCGGGCGGACGGCACTGCCGCCGAAAGGCTCCCCGGGGGGCGCTCCGCTTCCGGTCGTGGTCACGCTCACCTCTTGTCAAAGACCGTTCGTGCAAGGACCTATCAAACCGCTATTCGGCCCGAAAGGGGGCGGAGACGAGGCCGTCCCGGCTTCGTTCTCCCGGCCGTGGACGGCGCGTCACCGGCCCGTTCCATTCCGTCGGCGACCGCGCGGAGGCTGTCGTCACCGTCGAGCCATAGACGTTCCCGGCAGGGCCTGCCTAGCGTCCCCTTCCGGAGGTGGTGACATGTCCCTGACCGTTTCCCCCGAGCTCATCGACCGCGCTCAGCGGGACGAACTCGACGACGCGGCCTTCGTCGAGTGCATCCGCACGTCCCTGCCGTACGCCTGGCAGGTCGTCGAGGGGCTGATCGGCGAACTCCGGGCGGGCGGCACCGACTTCACGGCCAATGAGGTGCCGCCCCCCGACGAGGCCGCCCGTGGCCAGCTGCTGCGCATGCTGGCCAGCGACGCGATGCGCGGAGCGCTGGAACGCCATTACGGCGTCCGCCTGGCGTTCCAGAACTGCCACAAGCTCGCGGTGTTCCGCCCGGAGGCCGATGAGGCGTATCGCGAGTTCGTCACCCCGCGCGCCCAGATCCTGAATCAGCGGCCCGAACTCGTGGACTGCTGAGAAAGGAGAAACGGAGCCGTACGCCCACGCGTACGGCTCCGTCTCTGGATGCTCAGGCCGGTGCCTTGCCCCGGAGGTAGACCTTCGTGTTCAACGGCAGCAGCTTGGCGACGATGTCCGCCGTGTGCATCGGCGTCCGCACGCAGCCGTGCGAGGCCGGGTACAGCGGCACCTCAGGCTCGCCGTGGATGGCGTAGCCGCCGTGGAAGTAGTTGGCCTTGTAAAGCTTGCCGAGCGGGCCGGTCTCCCAGCCCTTGGCCTTCCGGTACACGTAGTAGTTGCCGGTCGGCGTCCGCGCGTTGATCTTGCGGCCGTTCTGGTAGTAGTACGCCCGGCCGCTGGAAATGTGGCTGATGAGGACCAGTTTGCCGCTCTTGTAGATGTAGAGCAGCTGGTGGGTCAGGTCCACCTCGGCGCGGTTCGCGGCGCCGCCCTTGATGAGGGCCTTCGGGACCTTCGGGTGCGCCAGCGCGGCCCAGGTCTTCGAACCGACCGGCGCCGACTGGTTCGGGTGCATTCCCTGGGCCTTCTGGAAAGCCCAGACAGCGAACCGGGTCTGGCTGCCGTACTGTCCGTCGACCGTTCCCGGGTCGTAGTGCAGGGCGATCAGGCGCTGCTGCAGACGCGTGACCGCCGCGCCCTTGTCGCCGTAATGGAGCGTCGGGTTGGCCTGCGCCTGCACGGGGGTTGTGGCGGCGGCGGCGAACGCCGTCGCGGGGGCGGCCACAGCCGGGACGAGGGCCATTGCCGACAACGTCCCGATGGCGGCGGCCTTCCCCAGGCTCATTCGCATACAGCTCTCCCAAACATTGACAGATTGCACGAGCCAACCTGTTTTACCTCATGCGGCCGATCATTACGATGCTTTTGCCACCGCAAAGGTTCGTTCGGGTGCTGTGGGAGATGTCACCGCCGCCGACCGGAAAGACCGGCGTTCGGACGTCATCCCAGGCGGGCGGTCAAACGTCGCCCGCCCGGTCGTCGGTCAGGGTGTGCGCCGGAGCTCAGCGTCTGGGCATGGTCCGGACGTCGACCCGGCCCTTGTAGGCATAGCCCCGGATGTGCACGACCGGCGCGTCGGCGGCCAGGTCACCGGTCCAGTCCCCGTCGTGCGTGACGCCGAAGCCGCTCGCCTCGACCCGGACGCCGGGCGGCACGAGGAGCTGGAGATCCGACTTGTAGGCCACGGCGAGGATCGTGGTGAGCGCCTCGGTCAGCTCCGCGGCCCGCAGGTCGATCACGCCGCCGCCCTTGTAGACGAGCGCGCGGTACGTCCCGGGCACCCGCCAGCGTCCGGCCTGCCGCAGGGTGTTCTTGTAGGCCACCGCGTAGCGCCCCGGTTTCGGCAGGTGCGCGGGCGCCGCCGACCGCGACGCGGCCGGTGCGGTGGGCGCGGTGGCCGCCGGCAGGTCGACGAGCAGTTCGGCCAGCTCGCCGTGGGTCCGCGCGGAGAGCGCCCCGCGCATCCGCTCGTCGAACTCCCCGTCGGTGAGACGACCCTCCGCGAAGGCCACCTGCAGCCGCTGCACCGTCTCGTCGCGTTCCTGGTCGGAGGCGCGCATGCTCGGCCGGCCCGGCGACGCCTCGTGGTACGGCTCCATCGGCAGACCCCTTTCAAGTCGAGATGCATCTTAACCCAGCATCTCTCTAACTCCGAGACCTGTTTCCGTGACACCGGACCGCGACCCGGCCGGATCCGTCGGCGGGAGGACTCACCGGACTACGGTGGAACCGTGCTCCTACTCACGACACTCGACGCATGGCGCGCGGACCCGGACGAGCCGTTCCGCAGCGAGACGGCCGCGTACGCGCCTGAGGAGGACGCCGCCGCGCTGGCCACCGAGCACTTCGGCGACGAGCAGGTGATCGCGCTGGTCTTCGACCATCCGCGGCTGCTGCTGCCCGGCGCGGTCAACCGCGAGATCGTCCGGGAGATCCGGTACGGCCGCCGGGACCCGGGCGGCAGGGTCACCGGCTTCGAGGTCAGACCGCCGGTCGCCGAGTCCCTCGACCTGTTGCCGCACCCGGAGGGCGGCTGGTTCCGCGAGACCTGGCGGACCTCCGTGCCGGTCGCCGCGCACGGCGGCGAGCGTCCGACCGCGACCGGCATCTACTTCCTGCTCGGGCCGGGCGAGGAGTCGATGTGGCACTCCGTACGCTCGGACGAGCTGTGGCTGTGGCACCGCGGGGGCCCGCTCGAGCTGATCTTCGGCGGCGAGGCCGACACGCCCGGCCGGCAGACCGAGACGGTCATCGTCGGCCCGGACGTCGAGGACGGCCAGCGGCCGCAGGCGCTGGTGCCCGCGGGCGTCTGGCAGGCCGCCCGGCCCGCGTCGGACCGGGAGGTCCTGGTCAGCTGCGTGGTCTCCCCCGGCTTCGACTACGCCGACTTCCAGGCCATCTGACCCGGCCGGGCCGCCGCCCGGCGGAGGCGCCCGTCCTGCGCGGGGCGACCGTCCTGCGGGGGGCGACCGTCCGGCCCAGCGGGGGCGACCGTCCGGTGAGGATGGCCGTCCTGCGGGGGACGACCGCCCGCGCGCGGATCGGGCGGGCGGCCGGGCCGCGCCGGAGGCGTTACTGCAGGGCCTGGAACAGCGCCGTGGTCTGCTCGCCGATGTTCTTCGGGACGAGGTACGGCTCCGTCGCGTTGACCTGCCGCCAGTTGTCGCGGACGTCCTCGACGCTCAGCCCGTCCTTCTTGGTGAAGCCCGCCACCTCGGCGACGAACACGCGGGCGACCTTTCCGCCGCCGACCGTGTAGGTCTCGCCGGTGCTCTCGTTGCTCTCATGGGCCAGCCAGGCGACCACCGGCGTGACGTGCTCGACGCTGAGCCGGTCCTGGAACTCGGCGGGGAACAGGTCCTCCGTCATCCGGGTCCAGGCGATCGGGGCGATGGCGTTGACCTTGATGTTGTACTTGGCGCCCTCGGCCGCGAGCGTCTTGGTCAGTCCGACGAGGCCCATCTTCGCCGCCGAGTAGTTCGCCTGGCCGAAGTTGCCGAACAGGCCCGCCGGCGAGGACGTCATGACCACCCGGCCGTACGCCTGCTCCCGCAGGTGCGGCCAGGCAGCGTGCGTGACGAGGAAGGATCCGCGCAGGTGCACGGCGATGACCTGGTCGAACTCCTCCGGCGACATGTTCTTGAACGACTTGTCCCGCAGGATGCCGGCGTTGTTCACGACGATGTCCACGCGGCCGAACGCGTCGAGCGCGGTCCGTACGATCGCCTCCGCGCCCTCCGTGGTGGCCACGTTGTCGGTGCTGGCGACGGCCTCCCCGCCGTTCTTCGTGATCTCGGCGACCACCTCGGCCGCCGGGCCGGTGGAGGCACCGGTGCCGTCGAGGGCGCCGCCGAGGTCGTTGACGACGACCTTCGCGCCGCGCGCGGCCAGTTCGAGCGCGTGCTGCCGCCCGAGGCCCTGGCCCGCTCCGGTGACGATCGCCACCCGTCCGTCGAACCGCAGTTCCGCCATTCTCCGCACCCTCCTCGCGACCTGAGCTCGTGAACCTGGGTCCACCGTGACCCCAGTGTCCAACACCCGACCGAATCCCGCTCGGTCGGGGACGCCCCAAAGTCGTGGAAAGGCGTCGGCCCGCGATCCGTTCCCGGATCGCGGGCCGTTCCGTGTAGGCCGATGCTTCGTGGCCTGGACGAGCGACGCCGCCGCGTCAGGGGGCGCGGTCGGGCACCGGCTCCGGCTCGTCGGCCGAGGCGAGCTCCGCCTCCGGCGCGGCGTTCTCCCGGCGCTTGCGGCGCACCGACCAGACGACGAACGCCACGATCGCGATGACGGCCACCGCGATCGCCAGCACCCGGCCGGCCCACTGCGCCACCTGCTCGAAGGCGGTGCCGACCAGGTAGCCACCGAGTGTGAAGCCGACCCCCCAGGTGACCCCGCCGAGCGCGTTGAACGCCAGGAACCTGCCGTACGGCATCTTGGCGCTGCCGCACAGCGCGGGCATGAGCGCGCGGAGCAGTGCGGTGAAGCGGCCGATGAAGACGGCGGAGGCACCGCGCCGGCGCAGCAGGGCATGTGCCTTGTCCACCTTCGGGCGGTGCTTGTGCAGCGTCCGCATGCCCAGCAGCCGGTCACCGTAGCGGCGGCCGATCTCGTAGCCGACCGAGTCGCCGACGACCGCCGACAGCACGATGATCACCAGCAGGACGGGAAGCGAGACCCGGTGCTGGCTGGCCAGCACGCCGGCCACGACGATGGCGGTCTCCCCCGGGAAGACGAAGCCGAAGAACAGCGCCGCCTCGGCGAAGACGAGCGCCGCGACGACGCCGTAGATGACCGGACCGTGAAGGTCGAGGAGAGCATGCGTGATGGAGCCCACAGGCGATCAACATCCCAGTTTCGGGGTCGGCACCTCGTCATCGTATGAGCCCTGGTCCACCCGTGAATCGTTCTGAGGTGGGAGAGCGGGTCATTACTTTGGATCAGTAGGGAAGGTGGCACACCGTGGACGACTTCCTCATGACGCTGCACGGCCGGTTGCCGGCGGAGGCGAATCTCGTGTGGTCGCCGTACTCCGTGGCGTCGGCGCTGGCGCTGGTCGCCGCGGGCGCGCGCGGCCGGACCCGGGAGGAGCTGACGCGAGTGCTCGGCGCGCCACCGGAGCGGCTCCGGCTCGCCGAGGCCGCCGCGCCCGGCGACGCCGAGATCCGCGTGGCCAACGTCCTGTGGGCCCGCGCGGGGCTCCCCGTGAAGGACGCCTACCGGCAGGCGATCGCGGAGCTCCCCGGGGCCGCGTTCCGCGTCGCCGACTTCGCCGGTGATCCGGATGCCGCGCGCCGGGTCGTCAACGCCGAGGTGGAGAAGGTCACCGAAGAGCTCATCCAGGACCTGCTGCCACCCGGGTCGGTCGACCGGCGGACCGCCGCCGTCATCGCCAACGCCCTGTACCTGAAGGCCGCATGGCGCAGTCCGTTCGCCGAGCGGGACACCCGGTCGGAGCCGTTCCACGGCGTACACGGGCGGAAGCGGGTGCCGATGATGCGGCGGACCGGGCGGATGGCGTACGCCGAGACCGAGGGCTGGCGGATGGCCGCCCTGGCCGCCGACGGCGAGGTGGCGGTCGAGGTGCTCGTCGGGCCGGACCCCGCCGGCGCGCCGCCCGGCCTCGATGTCCTCCGGCGGCTGCGCGACTCGGCACGGCACGTCAGCGTGGCGCTGTCCCTTCCCCGGTTCCGCGTGGAGAGCCGGGTCAGCCTGGGCGAGACGCTCGACACGCTGGGCGCCGGGACCGCCTTCACCGGCGACGCGGACCTGTCCGGGATGTCCGCGGAGCCGGTCCACCTCGACCGGATCGAGCACAAGGCCGTGCTGGACGTGGACGAGGCGGGCTTCGAGGGGGCGGCCGCGACGGCCGTGGTGATGACGCTGTCGGCGTTCACTCCCGGGCGTCCCGTGGAGTTCCGGGTCGATCGGCCGTTCCTCGTGCTGGTCCGCCATCCCCGCACCGAGGCGATCTACTTCGCCGCCCGGATCACCGACCTATGAGATCGAGATCACACAGGAGTCGGCCGAAACTTAGGTTTCTACCCTGTTCCTGCCCAAAGCACACGCCCGTTTTGGCGGAGATCACCGGCCCGTCCCGGGGCTTTGCCCCGCCGAGGCCCTTCGGCCGGTAGCCTTGACAAGGTTACTGATCCACCTGCGAGCCGCGGAAGAGGGCGATCGCCGCCGTGTCGACTCAGTCGTCGCGATCCTCCGCCGACCTGAACACTCCTGACTTCGGTCCCAACGAGTGGCTGGTCGACGAGCTTTACCAAAAGTACCTGGAAGACCCCAACTCGGTTGACCGAGCCTGGTGGAACTTCTTCGCCGACTACCAGCCGGATCGCCCGGCCAAGGCGCCCTCCGGCGCCGACGGCGCGGCGCCCCCGACGACACCGCCCACCCCCACGGCTCCCACTCCGAAGCAGACACCCGCCGCCCCGGCCACCGCGGCGAAGCCCGCCGAGGCCGCCAAGCCGGCGCCGGCCGCGCCCGCGAAGAAGGCCGCGCCCGCCCCCCAGGTGCCCGGCGGCGCGGAAGAGGTGCGACTGCGCGGCGTCGCCGCCCGCACGGTCACCAACATGGAGGCCAGCCTGGCCGTGCCGACCGCGACGAGCGTCCGCGCGGTCCCGGCCAAGCTGCTGATCGACAACCGCATCGTCATCAACAACCACCTGAAGCGCGGCCGGGGCGGCAAGGTCTCCTTCACCCACCTCATCGGCTACGCCATCGTCCGGGCGCTGCAGGCGATGCCGGAGATGAACGCCTCGTACGCCGAGGTCGACGGCAAGCCGATGCTGATCAAGCCGGAGCACGTCAACTTCGGCCTCGCGATCGACCTGAAGAAGGACGACGGGCAGCGGCAGCTCGTCGTGCCGAACATCAAGGCCGCCGAGACGCTCGACTTCCGCCAGTTCTGGGCGGCGTACGAAGAGCTGGTGCGCAAGGCGCGGTCCAACAAGCTGACGATCGACGACTACGCCGGGACGACGATCAGCCTCACCAACCCGGGCACGATCGGCACCGTCCACTCCGTGCCGCGGCTCATGCCCGGCCAGGGCTCGATCATCGGCGTCGGCGCCATGGAGTACCCCGCCGAGTACGCCGGCACCTCCGAGGAGGCGCTCGCCCGGCTCGGCATCAGCAAGGTCATGACGCTGACCTCGACGTACGACCACCGCATCATCCAGGGCGCCCAGTCGGGCGACTTCCTGCGGATGGTCCACCGCCTGCTCCTCGGCGAAGGCGAGTTCTACGACGAGATCTTCGAGGCGCTGCGGATACCGTACGAGCCGGTCCGCTGGGTGCAGGACATCAGCGCCACCCACGAGGACGACGTCGCCAAGGTCGCCCGGGTGCACGAGCTGATCCACGCCTACCGGGTGCGCGGCCACCTCATGGCCGACACCGACCCGCTGGAGTACACCCAGCGCCGGCACCCCGACCTCGACGTCCTCAAGCACGGCCTGACGCTCTGGGACCTCGAGCGCGAGTTCGCCACCGGCGGTTTCGGCGGCAAGCCGACGATGAAGCTGCGCGACATCCTCGGCGTGCTGCGCAACTCCTACTGCCGGACCGTCGGCATCGAGTACATGCACATCCAGGACCCCGGCGAGCGGGCCTGGATCCAGGACAAGGTCGAGGTCCCCCACGACAAGCCCGACCGCGAGGAGCAGCTGCACATCCTCGGCCGGCTCAACACCGCCGAGGCGTTCGAGACCTTCCTGCAGACGAAGTTCGTCGGGCAGAAGCGGTTCTCCCTCGAGGGCGGCGAGTCGCTGATCCCGCTGCTCGACTCGGTGATCACCGCGGCGGCGCAGGACCACCTCGACGAGATCGTCATCGGCATGGCCCACCGCGGCCGGCTGAACGTCCTCGCCAACATCGTCGGCAAGTCCTACGGCCAGATCTTCGGTGAGTTCGAGGGCAACCTCGACCCGCGCAGCGCGCAGGGCTCCGGCGACGTGAAGTACCACCTGGGCGCCGACGGCGACTTCGTCGCCCGCGACGGCTCGAAGATCCGCACCGCGCTGGTGGCCAACCCGAGCCACCTGGAGACCGTCGACCCGGTCGCCGAGGGCGTCGTCCGCGCCAAGCAGGACCTGCGCGACGTCGGCGAGGGCGGCTTCACCGTGATGCCGATCCTCATCCACGGCGACGCGGCGTTCGCCGGGCAGGGCGTCGTGGCCGAGACCCTCAACCTCTCGCAGCTGCGCGGCTACCGCACCGGCGGCACCGTGCACATCATCGTGAACAACCAGGTCGGCTTCACGACGGCGCCGGAGTACTCCCGCTCCAGCGTGTACGCCACCGACGTGGCCCGGATGATCCAGGCGCCGATCTTCCACGTCAACGGGGACGACCCCGAGGCGTGCGCGCGCGTGGCCCGGCTCGCGTTCGAGTACCGCCAGGCGTTCAACAAGGACGTCGTCATCGACATGATCTGCTACCGGCGGCGGGGTCACAACGAGAGTGACAACCCGTCGTTCACGCAGCCGCTGATGTACGACCTCATCGACGCCAAGCGGTCGGTCCGCAAGCTCTACACCGAGGCGCTGATCGGTCGCGGCGACATCACCGTCGAAGAGGCCGAGCAGGCGCTGCGGGACTACCAGCAGCAACTGGAGCGGGCGTTCAGCGAGACCCGGGAGGCCACCAAGCAGCAGCCGCCCGCGGGCTTCACCAAGCCCGACGTCGAGCGCATCCCGGTGGACCACGCGGGCGTCCCGACCGCCGTCTCCGACGAGACGATCAAGCGGATCGTGGACACCCAGCTCAACCTGCCGGAGGGCTTCACGCCGCACCCGCGCGTCCAGCCGCTGCTGGCCAAGCGCGCGCAGATGGTGGAAGAGGACGCGATCGACTGGGCGACCGGTGAGATGTTCGCGTTCGGCTCGCTGCTGATCGACGGCCGCCCGGTGCGGCTCGTCGGCCAGGACAGCCGGCGCGGCACCTTCGGCCAGCGGCACGCCGTGGTCTTCGACCGCAGGACCGGCGAGGAGCACACCCCGCTCAAGCAGTTCGGCACGGGCACCTCGAAGTTCTACGTGCACGACTCGCTGCTCAGCGAGTACGCCGCGATGGGCTTCGAATACGGCTACTCGATGACCCGCCCGGACGCGCTGGTCTGCTGGGAGGCGCAGTTCGGCGACTTCGCCAACGGCGCGCAGTCGATCCTGGACGAGTACATCTCCTCCGGCGAGCAGAAGTGGGGCCAGCGCTCCAGCGTCGTCCTGCTGCTCCCGCACGGCTACGAGGGCCAGGGGCCGGACCACTCCTCCGCGCGCATCGAGCGCTACCTGCAGCTGTGCGCCGAGGACAACATGACGGTGGCGCAGCCGAGCACCCCGGCGAGCTACTTCCACCTGCTGCGCTGGCAGGCCCTGTCGCCGCGGGAGAAGCCGCTGATCGTCTTCACGCCGAAGTCGATGCTCCGGCTGAAGGCCGCCACCTCGGCCACGGCCGACCTCACCTCCGGATCCTTCCAGCCGGTGATCGGTGACCCGAAGCAGCTCGGCCAGGTCCGCCGCGTCGTGCTCACGAGCGGCAAGCTGTACTACGACCTGGCCGCCGCCCGGGAGAAGTCCGGTGACACGTCGGTCGCGCTGGTCCGCGTCGAGCGGCTCTACCCGCTGCCGGTGGACGAGATCAAGGCCGAGCTGGCGAAGTACCCGGCCGACGCCGAGCTGGTCTGGGCGCAGGACGAGCCCGCCAACATGGGGGCGTGGCCCTTCATGGCGCTGAAGCTGCCGCCGCACCTGGAGGGCCGGGAGCTCAAGCGGGTGTCCCGCCGGGCGAGCTCCTCGCCCGCCGTCGGGTCCGCCAAGATGCACGCTCTGGAGCAGCAGGGCCTGGTGGCCGCGGTCTTCAGCGAGTAGCGGCCGCATCCGGCATACGGCGCTCCGCACGGTCAACGTGTGGAGCGCCGTTCCGCTCGCAGGGCACGAACGACAGCGAAAGAGAACGATTGCCATGTACTTCACGGATCGGGGGATCGAGGAACTCGCCGACCGCCGAGGCGAGGAGGAGGTCTCCTTCGTCTGGCTGGCCGACCGGCTGCGGGAGTTCGTCGATCTGAACCCCGAGTTCGAGACCCCGGTCGAGCGGCTCGCCACCTGGCTGGCCCGGCTGGGTGACGAGGACGACGACTGACCCGTCGGCCGTCCCGCAGCGGCGGACAGTCCGGCCCTCTCGTCGGGTCGTGGATTCTCGCCCGCCATCCGGCTTGTCACACGATACATCTTGACTTTCGCGTAACACGACATATCTTGTTAACAGCGAAGCCTCCCGACGGAAGGGAATCGTGCCGTGGCGCGCTGGACCGTGGATGAGCCGACGAACCTCGACTTCGACGGCGTGGTGGCCCTCAAGGCCAATATCGTGGCAGGGACCATCTCGATCCTGCCGAGTGACGAGCGACCCACCCTCCAGGTCGGCGAGATCTCGGGACAACCTCTCGAGATCGTGCACGAGGCCGGGATGCTCAACCTCAACCACAAGAGCGCCGGCTGGGACGGCGTCTTCAAGTGGCTGCAGAACACCCGGGGCCGGGTCAGCGTGACGATCACCGTTCCGCCCGACTGCCCGGTCACCCTCAACCTCGGCACCGCGAACGCGATCGTCACCGGGCTGGCCGGACGGGTGTCCGTCAAGACCGCCTCGGGCGACGTCACCCTCGACGGCGTGACCGGGTCGATCGACGCCAACACGGCGGCGGGGGACATCGAGGCACAGGGGCTCGCGGGCTCGGTCACCTTCAACTCCGTCTCCGGGAACCTCTCCCTCGCCGGCGGCAGCCTCGACCGGCTGACCGCCCATTCGGTCGCCGGGAAGGTCACGACCGACGTCGACCTGCGCACCGGCAGCCGCGCCCAGGTGAGCACCGTCTCCGGCGAGGTCACCATACGGCTGCCCGAATCGACCTCCGCCAAGGTGTCGCTCAACTCCATGACCGGCCGCGTCGACGCGGCCTTCCTCGAGCTGACGCGCACCCGGCCGGACCGTCCGGTGGGCAAGTACGTGAGCGGTACGCTCGGCGACGGCGACGCGTCCCTCACGATCAACTCGGTCTCCGGTGCGATCACACTGCTCAGCCGACCGGATCCAGAGGAACTGACGCGATCGGCGAGCGAGTGAGAAGGGGGAGCGAGTAATGAGTCCAGTGTTCGGGCATGGCCGGCTGCGGTTGTACCTGCTGAAGATGCTCGAGGAGAGCCCGCGACACGGCTATGAGGTCATCCGGCTGCTCCAGGACCGTTTCCTCGGCGTCTACTCCCCCTCCCCCGGCACCATCTACCCGCGGCTGGCCCGGCTCGAGGAGGAGGGCCTGGTCACCCACGAGGTCGTGCAGGGCAAGAAGGTCTACCGCCTCACCGACGCGGGCCGCGCCGAGCTGGAGCGCCGGATGGACGAGCTCGCGGAGCTGGAGGAGGAGCTCACCGAGTCCGTACGCGACATCGCCCGCGAGGTCCAGGAGGACGTGCGCGACACCGTGCGGTCGCTGCGCGAGGAGCTCACCCAGGCCGCCCGGGAGATGCGCCGGCAGAACCCGGTCGGCGCGGCGCAGAACCTGAAGGAGACGACGCGGCGGCAGAAGGACGAGTGGCAGCGGCAGAAGACGCAGTGGAAGGAGCACAAGCGCGCCCTGCAGGAGGAATGGCGGAGCACCTGGGACGACGCCTGGGCCACCGCCACCGGCACGCAGGAGGACGCGGTCCGCGTCAAGCTCGACCGGGCGCTGCGCAAGTTCGTCGATGAGATCCGCACCGCGGCGCGGGACGGCATCGACGAGGAGCAGGTCACCGCGGCCCGCGCGCTCCTCGCCGAGACGTCCGAGCGGCTACGCACGGAGATCCTGGGCAAGGGCTGACCTCGCGCCGGCCGGCACCGGTCAGGTCGTGAAGACGATCTTCCCGAAGACGTCGCCGTCGATCATCGCGGCGAAACCGTCGCGGGCCTGCCGCAGCGGGATCGCGCGGTCGATCCGCGGGCGCACGCCCGTCTTGTCGAGGAAGCGCGCCAGCCGTACGAGCTGATCCCGGGTGCCCATCGTGGAGCCGACCACCGACAGCTGTAGGAAGAACACGCGGCTCAGCTCGGCCGGTGGCACCTGGCCGCTGGTCGCGCCGGACACCACGATCCGGCCACCGGGCCGCAGGGACTTCAGCGAGTGCGACCAGGTGGCCTGGCCGACGGTCTCCATGACCGCGTCGACCCGCTCGGGCAACCGCGCGCCGGACTCGAAGACCTGGTCGGCGCCCAGTTCGAGGGCCCGCTTGCGCTTGTCCTCGGTACGGCTGGTCGCCCAGACGCGGTAACCGGCGGCCGCGCCCAACGCGATCAGCGCGGTGGCGACCCCGCCGCCCGCCCCCTGGACCAGGATGGTCGAGCCGGGCTGCAACCCGGCCTTGTCGAACAGCATCCGGTACGCGGTGAGCCACGCGGTCGGCAGGCAGGCCGCCTCCTCGAACGAGATAGAGGCCGGTTTGGGCACCAGGTTGCGGCGCGGCACGGCGACCTTCTCCGCGAAGGTCCCGTCGTAGGACTCCGACAGCAGCGAGCGCTTCGGATCGAGCGTCTCGTCGCCCCCGCCCCGCTCCGGATCGCCGATGACCGAGTGCACGATCACTTCGTTGCCGTCCTCGTCGACACCGGCCGCGTCGCAGCCGAGGACGATCGGCAGCCGGTCCTCCCGGATCCCGACGCCGCGGAGCGTCCAGACGTCGTGATGGTTGAGCGCGGTCGCCCTGACGGTGACGGTCGTCCAGCCCTCGGGAACCGTGGGATCGGGACGGTCCCCCAGCTCCAGCCCGTTCAGCGGATTGTCGGCATCGATGCGTGCGGCAGTGACGGCGAACATGCCCGCAGCCTAACCCGGCCTCCCCCGAACGATCAGTCAAGGGGCCGCCGCCACCGCAACCCCGGAAAGCGGCTGAAGCCCTTGTCCGTGGTGATGAACTCGCACCCGTGCTCGATGGCGAGGGCCGCGTGGTAGGCATCCGGCACGTCGTTGCCCTTGGCACCAGACTTCTCGCAGAGTTCGGCGAAGATCGCCCAGTTACGCGGACCCGGGACGAGAGGGACACAGTTCGAACGGCTGCGAAGATCGGATACAGCGGCCAGCGCAGCGGTGAGTGGTGTTGGATCCTTAAAGATGCGGCGATTCGTCACTACTCGAACGAATCCACTGAGCACGAGATCCGACACCGCGAAGGGCTCTGGACCGTCCATCATCTCGAAGAGCCAGCACCGATACCGCTCATGATCTGCCATGTCCGGACGATGGGCGTATACCAGGACATTGACATCAACCAGCCGCATCGTGGGCTCGCATCCTGTAGTCCTCGTCTTCCTCTTCGTACATGAGGTCCTTGAGGACGCGAGGGTCGTTCAGGTCGATGTCGGGCCTGGCCGGCCCGGTCCCCCCGTACACGGGGAACGCGGCGGGCTCTCGGGAGGGAGCATCCGCGCGCCGCAGCAGCTGACGCAGCGCGTCCTCGATGACCGAATTCAGGCTGCGATGCTGCTGAGCCGCGAACGCCTTGGCGTCCGCGAGTAGCTGATCGTCGATCCGCACCGTCGTCCTCCGCATGCCTACAGTGTCGGCAGCATGACATAAAGATGTCAATGATCACAAACAGTTTCGAGATGATTACACTTCGCGGTCACCATCGCGCAAACGTGCCGCGGCCCGCACGCCTGGTGAGGTGTGCGGGCCGCGACTGTGCGTCTGGGGGTCAGAGGCGGGCGACGCCGTCCTTGCGGGCCTGGTCGGCGACCGCCTGGGTGACGGCGGGCGCGACGCGTTCGTCGAACGGACTGGGGATCACGTAGTCCTCGGACAGGTCGTCGCCGACCACGTCGGCCAGCGCGCCGGCCGCCGCGAGCTTCATCCCCTCCGTGATCGTGTGCGCGCGGACGTCGAGGGCCCCGCGGAACACCCCGGGGAACGCCAGCACGTTGTTGATCTGGTTGGGGAAGTCGCTCCGCCCGGTCGCGACCACCCGGGCGTGCCGCCGGGCGATCTCCGGGTGGATCTCCGGCTCCGGGTTGGAGAGCGCGAACACGATGGCGTCCTCGGCCATCACGTCGAGGCAGTCCTCCGGGATGGTCGCGCCGGACAGGCCGATGAAGACGTCCGCGCCGTGCAGGGCGTCCTCGGTCGAGCCCTGCAGCCCGGCGCGGTTGGTCGCGCGGGCGAGCTCCTGCTTGATCGGATTCAGCCCTTCGCGGCCCTCGTGGATCAGGCCCTTGCTGTCGGAGAGGGCGATGTCGCCGATCCCGGCGTTCAGCAGGATGCGGGACACGGCCACCCCGGACGCGCCGGCTCCGGCCACGACCGCGCGCATCTTCGCCAGCGGCTTCCCGGTGAGGCGCGAGGCGTTGCGCAGCGCGGCGAGCGCCACGATCGCGGTGCCGTGCTGGTCGTCGTGGAACACCGGGATGTCGAGGGCCGCCCGCAGCCGGTCCTCGATCTCGAAGCAGCGCGGCGCGCTGATGTCCTCCAGGTTGATGCCGCCGAAGCTCGGTGCGAGCCGGGTGATCGTCTCGACGAGTTCGTCGGTGTCGGTGCAGTCGAGGCAGATGGGCACGGAGTCGACCCCGGCGAACTCCTTGAACAGCAGCGACTTGCCCTCCATCACCGGCATGGCCGCGGCCGGGCCGATGTCGCCGAGACCGAGCACGGCGGTGCCGTCGGTGATGACGGCCACGACCTTCGAGGTCCAGGTGTAGTCGTAGGAGAGCTCCGGGCGCTCGGCGATCGCGGAGCACACGCGCGCGACGCCGGGAGTGTAGGCGAGGGCGAGGTCGTCGTTGTCCCGGACCGGGACGGTCGAACGGACCTCGAGTTTGCCTCCGCGGTGCAACGCGAAGGCCGGATCAGCATCGTAATTGTGTGGTTCGACAGGCTCAACGGCCACAGCGACCCCTGCTACTAGTGGAAATACGGGCAGACGACCGCATTTGCCTCCGGGTCAATGGACAGCGCGGCCGTCTCTCGATGTGCGTACGGGGGTCACCCGTCGACCAATTGTCCCACACGCCCAGGCGGCGTCCAGTCAGGGGGGCGCAACGGGCGGGTCACGACATCGCCCGTTATCCATTCGTGTCATTGTTGATCACCATCCGGGCGTGAGTAGGCCAAGATGTCGTCCGACCCCCCGTACGTACCCGCCTCCCCCCCGAGGAGGAGCACTGCGTCCCCGTCCCTTCGTCCGCCGCCTGATCGCGGCGGGCCTCACCGCACTCATGACGACCCCCGCCCTCGCGGCCTGCGAGAACGCCGACCCGGCCAGCGCCCTCGGCCGCGTCGAGAAGGCGGACAAGATCGTCATCGCGACCGACGCCCTGTACCCGCCCAACGAGTTCAAGCAGGGCGAGCAGATCGTGGGCTTCGACATCGACCTGGGCACCGCCATCGCCCGGAAACTGGGCGTCAAAGCGGAGTTCCAGGACATGAAATTCGAGTCGATCATGCCCGCGCTCAGCGAGGGCAAGTACGACATCAGCCTCTCGTCGTTCACTGACACCCGGGAAAGGGAGAGCCGGCTCGATTTCGTCACATACCTGTCCGCGGGCACGATGCTGCTGGTCCGGAAGGGCAATCCGAAACGGCTGCTGCCGGACGGCCCGTCCCTGTGCGGCCGCCGGATCGCCGTGGAGCGGGGCACCACGCAAGAAGACGAGTTCACTCCGCCCAGCCCGGCCAAGCCCAACGCCGGTTCGCGCCTGAGCGCATGCCGGAACGCCGGGCGGCCGGCGCCCGTCCGTCTCGCGTTCGACGACCAGGCCGCCGCCAACGCCGCCCTCGCCAAGGGTCGCGCCGACGGGGTGCTCGCCGACGCGCCCTCGGCGGTCTACGGCGCGAAACAGGCCGCCGGCCGCTTCGAATTGTCGGGGCAGCCGTACGGCACCGCGCTGTACGGAATCGCCATCCCCAAGCACCACGACAACCTGCGGAACGCGATCTTCAAGGCGATGAAGGACCTGATCAACGACGGTACATACCGGCAGCTCACCGACAAGTGGGGCATCTCGGCGGGAGCCGTCCGCGAGCCGCGGATCAACGCCGGAGTCTGACGACCCAGTACCAAGATCATCGGCTGTTGTGGGATTGTTTCACGGCAGTAATCGCACTTCGGACAGGGTTGCGCCAAGATGTCGGGCAACCACCGTGCAATCAACCGGGGCGTGACGCCCCGTAAGCCTGGAGGAGGACGCCGTGCACAGCGGTCTTCGCCGTCGCGCCATTGGGGCGGGCATCACAGTCCTGGCGGCGGCCCTCGCCATGTCCGCCTGTGGGTCCAGCAAGACCGAAGGGGGGGCGCCGGCCGGCGGCAAGAACGTCGGCGACATCTTCTCTTCGATCAAGCAGGATCCCAAGCTCAACGCCATGCTGCCCGCCGACATCAAGAGCGCGGGCAAGTTCACCGTCGCGGCGGACCCGTCGTACGCGCCGAACGAGTTCTTCGACACCGACAACAAGACGATCATCGGTTTCGACGTCGACCTCGGTAAGGCGCTCGGCAAGAAGCTCGGCGTCGAGTTCACGTTCCAGCAGGCGGGCTTCGACGCGATCATCCCCGGCATCACATCCGGGAAGTACAACCTCGGCATGTCGTCCTTCACGGACAACACGGAGCGCGAGAAGGTCGTCGACTTCGTGACCTACTACACCGCGGGCTCCTCCCTGATGGTCAAGAAGGGCAACCCGCAGGGCCTCAAGCCGGACGACCTCTCCCTGTGCGGCAAGAAGGTCGCCGTCGAGAAGGGCACCGTGCAGCTCGACGAGCTGTCCGCGACCATCGACGACAAGAAGGGCCTCGGCGCCCGGACGAAGAAGTGCAAGGACGCCGGCAAGCCGGCGCCGATCGCGCAGCCGTACCCCGACCAGGCCGGCGCCAACCTCGCCCTGTCCACCGCGCGCGCCGACGCCGTGCTGGCGGACTCCCCGGTCATCGACTACGCGGCCAAGCAGTCCAACGGCCAGTTCGAGGTCTCCGGTGCGGCGTACGACACCGCCCCGTACGGCATCGCGGTCGGCAAGAACCTGGGCCAGAGCAAGGACGCCATCCTCGCGGCGCTGAAGGCGCTGCAGTCGGAGGGCACGTACAACAAGATCCTCGAGAAGTGGGGCATCCAGGACGGTGCCGACACCAACCCGGTGATCAACGGTGCCAAGGGCTGACAGCATGACCGTTTCCGACGAGACGGTGAGCGAGGGACGGCAGGAGGAGATCCGGGCCGTCCCCGTCCGCCACTACGGACGCTGGATCGCGGCGGTCCTGATCACTTACGTGGTGGTCTGGATGGCCTGGAGCGTCGCGCACAACGAGCGGCTCCAGTGGGACGTCATCCGGCAGTACCTCACGATCGACGCCGTCGTGCAGGGCGTCGGCGTGACGCTGGAACTGACCGTCATCGCGATGGTCATGGGCATCGTGGGCGGCGCGCTCCTCGCCGTGATGCGGTTGTCGCCGAACCCGCTGATCTCCGGCATCGCGTGGGCGTACGTCTGGTTCTTCCGCGGCACCCCGGTCCTGGTGCAGATCCTGGCCTGGGGTTTCATCAACGCCTTCATCCCGCAGTTCTCGATCGGCATCCCGTTCGGCCCGACGTTCGCGCACTTCAGCGCGAACTCGGTGATCACGCCGTTCATCGCGGGCTGCCTGGGCCTCGGCCTCAACGAGGCCGCGTACATGTCCGAGATCGTGCGGGCCGGCATCCTGTCGGTCGACCCGGGCCAGGACGAGGCCGCGACCGCGCTGGGGATGAGCCGGGGGCAGACGCTGCGGCGGATCGTCCTCCCGCAGGCGATGCGGGTGATCATCCCGCCGACCGGCAACGAGGTCATCTCGATGCTGAAGACGTCCTCGCTGGTCAGCGTCATCGCGGTCTCCGATCTGCTGTACTCCGTGCAGATCGTCTACGGCCGTACGTACCAGACCATCCCGTTGCTGCTCGTGGCGTCGCTCTGGTACCTCGCCATGACGTCCATCCTCAGCGTCGGCCAGTTCTACCTCGAGCGCCGCTTCGGCCGCGGCACGGCCCAGCGGCAGACCATGCTCGAACGGTTCCTGACCAAGCTGAAGGCGCAGCGCTCCACAGAGCAGGGGGCAAAGTGAGCGAGGTCGACGCCGTTCCCACGCCGATGGTCAAGGCGGAGAACGTCCACAAGCGGTTCGGCCGGCTGCACGTCCTGCAGGGCATCGACCTGGAGGTTCAGTCCGGCGAGGTGATGTGCGTCATCGGGCCGTCCGGCTCCGGGAAGTCGACCTTCCTGCGGTGCATCAACCACCTGGAGAAGATCGACGGCGGGCGGCTGTGGGTGGACGGCCACCTCGTGGGCTACCGCCAGCGCGGCGAGCGCCTGCACGAGATGCGCGAGAAGGAGATCGCCTCGCAGCGCCGGGACATCGGCATGGTGTTCCAGCGGTTCAATCTCTTCCCGCACATGACGGCGCTGGAGAACGTCATGGAGGCGCCGTGCCGGGTCCGGCGCGAGCCGAAGCGCACGGTCCAGGAGCGGGCCGTGCAGCTGCTCGAGCAGGTCGGTCTGGCCGAGAAGGTGAAGGCCTACCCGGGGCAGCTGTCCGGCGGACAGCAGCAGCGGGTGGCCATCGCGCGGGCGCTGGCCATGCAGCCGAAGCTCATGTTGTTCGATGAGCCGACCAGCGCCCTCGACCCGGAGCTGGTCGGTGACGTCCTCGACGTGATGCGGCAGCTCGCGGAGGACGGCATGACCATGGTCGTGGTCACCCACGAGATGGGCTTCGCCCGCGAGGTGGGCGACTCGGTGGTCTTCATGGACGGCGGCGTCGTCGTGGAGGAGGGCAACCCCCGCGAGGTGCTGACCAACCCGCAGCACGCCCGCACCCAGGACTTCCTGTCGAAGGTGCTCTGAGTCAGGAATCGTTCCGCGTCCGCGCGCTCCGGCCTCGCCGGGGCGCGCGGAGCCATATCGCGGGCCGGGGCCAGTAACGGGCGATGACGCGTCCCAGGATCAGATCGTCCGGTACGGCGCCGAAGTCCCAGCTGTCCTGCCGGCCCGCGGCCCGCTGGTTGTCGCTCTCCAGCCACCATCCGTCGCGGTCGCGCCAGGCCACCCGCTTGACGATCAGCCGGGCCTCGCGGGGGTGACGTGCCACGACGACGTGTCCGGGGGCGAGGCGGGCGCCACGGCGTACGAGAAGCCAGTCGCCGGGCCGCAGCACCGGCAGCATCGACTCGCCCGTGACCTCGACCGTCTGCATGTGGGTTACCTCTCTGCGCGCGGGAAGGGTACCGGGAGTAGTGTCTGCCAACGGAGCATGATCCGAAACAACGGAAGGGACACGCAGGTGCTTGCACGACTTCTGCGCCCCAAGACCACGGTGTCGGCCCACTGCGACCTGCCCTGTGGCGTGTACGACCCGGCGCAGGCCCGCATCGAGGCCGAGTCGATCAAGGCGATCATCGAGAAATACCAGTCCAACGACGACCCGGTGTTCCGCGCTCGGGCTCTGATCATCAAGGAGGAGCGGTCCCAGCTGGTCAAGCACCACCTGTGGGTGCTGTGGACCGACTACTTCAAGCCCCCGCACTTCGAGAAGTACCCGCAGCTGCACCAGCTGTTCAACGAGGCCACCAAGCTCGCGGGCGCCGGCGGCACCAAGGGCACGCTCGACGTGGCCAAGGCGGACGAGCTCCTGGCCAAGATCGACGAGATCGCCAAGATCTTCTGGGAGACCAAGAACGCCTGATCCGCGCCGGCTCTCGGCCAGGATCGGACAGTGGCGGGCCGGCCGTCCCCCTCGCGGGAACGGCCGGTCCGCCACACGCCTTTCTACCCCCAGACCCGCTGCGCGACGGACACGACGAGATCCAGCTTTCTCCTCTGGTCGTCCCAGGTCAGCGGGTTGCCCTGCACCTCCGACGCGAACCCGCACTGCGGGCTGATCGCGAGGTCCTCCAGCGCCTTGAACCGTGACGCCTCGTCCAGCCGGCGTGCGAGTGCATCGGGGTCCTCAAGCTCGCCGGTCTTGGTGGTCACCAGGCCCAGGACCGCGGTCGTGCCCTCGGGGACGTGCTTGATCGGATCCAGGCTCCCGGCGCGTTCGGTGTCGTACTCCAGCAGCCAGTGGTCGACGGGGATCCGGCCGAACACCTCCTCGGCGATGCCGTGGTAGGTGCCCTCGTTGAACCACTGCCCGCGGTAGTTGCCCCGGCAGATGTGCATCCCGACGACGACGCCGGCGTCGCGAAGGCCGGTGACGATCGCGTGGTCCGCCTGAATGCACCGGTCCAGCAGCTCCCGGGCGTTCAGCCCCTCCGCTTCGAAGACGGCGATCAGCTTCTCGTTCACGAAGCTGGTGAAGCACGGCGCGTCGATCTGGACGTGCCGGACACCGTCCCGCGCCAGCGCCGCCGTCTCCGTCCGGATGACCGCCGCGAGGTCGTCGATGATGTCGGCCCTGGTGGGGTAGGCGGCGCCGCTCACGCCGCTCTGCCAGTTGGCCACGACGAAGTTGGTGACCTCGGGGATCGCCAGCTTCCACGGACCGGGCGCGTGGTGGGCCAGGAACTCCGCCTCCCGGTCGGTGAACCGGTCCCGGTGCCGCAACCCGCCACCGATGAGGTTGAGGATGCTGTCGTCCTTGGTCTGCTCCTCCCCCTCGGCGTTCCAGTCCAGGACGGGCGCCTGCGTCACGAAGCCTTCGGTCGCCGCGGTGAGGTGGCTCATGAAGTCGTTCCTGCGGTACTCGCCGTCCGTGTAGACGCCGATGCCGCTGTCCCGTTGGAGAGCCAGCGCCTCGAGGATCGCCTGGTCCTCGGCCTGCCACAGCTCCTCCGCGTCGATCTCCCCTGCCGCGTGGCGGTCGCGGGCCTGAAGGAGTGCTGGGGGGCGTAGCAGGCTGCCCACGTGCAGGGCCTTGCCGGAGAAGTCCATCGACGTGCCTTCCTACCGTCTCAACCGGTGATCTTCCGGTTACGGGCGCCAATTTAGGGCGTTGAGTCGACCCGAAACCACCCTTTGTAGCGACTACCGGGCGATTCCCGAATATCCGTCCTCAGGAGCGGCCCACTGACGGACAAAATGGAGCAATATGCCGTGCCCGTGCGACTTCGGCGAGCACCGGCCGCACGGATGACCCCGGTGCGCGGGAACCCGGCGCCCGACCTCTACGATCATCACTTCGACGACCGAGCGCGGCGGATGCGCGCGCAGGTGCGTTGAAGCGGTAGTTTCGACATCAGCGGGTAGCCCCAACGAGGGAGTGACGTGACCGAGGAAACCGCGGCCAAGCCGGCGAGTGTGTCCGACGTGCGCGACGTCGTGACCGTGCGGCTGCCGGCCGACAGCGCCTACCTTTCCGTGCTCCGCACGGCCACGGCCGGGCTGGCGGCACGCCTCGACTTCAACCTCGACGAGATCGAGGATCTGCGGATCGCGATCGACGAGGCGTGCGCGATGCTCCTGGCCCAGGCGGTGCCGGGCACGGATCTGACCTGCGAGTTCGAGTTGACCGACGACGCGATGAGCATCTCGGTCTCGGTCCTGACCGTCGACGGCCTGGAGCCCAGCCGCGAC
The DNA here is from genome assembly GCF_039542035.1 of Actinoallomurus liliacearum. Lineage (NCBI taxonomy): Bacteria > Bacillati > Actinomycetota > Actinomycetes > Streptosporangiales > Thermomonosporaceae > Actinoallomurus > Actinoallomurus liliacearum. Next base: position 32,829 of record NZ_BAABHJ010000012.1, on the reverse strand, counting down.
ACGTTCGCCTGGACCGTCCTGAGCTCGCTCGCGGGTGACGTCGACGCCAAGGTCGGCGTCGACGACCGGGTGACCATCGTCATGAACAAGCGGCGCGGGAAGACGTCGTGAACGCCGCGATCCCTACGGCACTCGACCACCGCCCACGCGGCTTCGGGCCGCTGAGCGAGGTGGACGCGTGACCGAGAAGACCACGGTGGCCGGCAACGAGCACGGCGCGCCCGACCGCGCTCGAGCGCGTCGGCTGTTCGAGCGGCTCGCCACCCTGCCCGAAGGCGACCCGGAGCGCCAGCGCATCCGGGACGAGCTGGTGGAGCTGCACCTGCCGCTCGTCGAGTACCTCGCCCGCCGGTTCCGCAACCGCGGCGAGTGGCTCGATGATCTCGTGCAGGTCGCGACGATCGGGTTGATCAAGTCGATCGACCGGTTCGATCTGGAGCGCGGCGTGGAGTTCTCCACGTACGCCACGCCGACGATCGTCGGTGAGATCAAGCGGCACTTCCGCGACAAGGGCTGGGCGGTCCGCGTGCCGCGCCGGCTCCAGGAGCTGAAGCTGTCGCTGACCAAGGCGATCAGCGACCTCGCCCAGCGCGAGGGCCGGGCGCCGACCGTCAGCGAGCTGGCCGAGCACCTGCAGATGAGCGAGGAGGAGGTGCTGGAGGGCCTGGAGTCGGCGAACGCCTACTCCACCGTGTCCCTCGACGCGCCCGACTCCGGCGACGAGGACGCCCCGGCGGTCGCCGACTCCCTCGGCATCGTCGACGACGCCCTCGAAGGCGTCGAGTACCGCGAGTCGCTGAAGCCGCTGCTGGAGAAGCTCCCGGCCCGGGAGAAGCGCATCCTGCTGCTGCGGTTCTTCGGCAACATGACGCAGTCGCAGATCGCCGCCGAGCTCGGCATCTCGCAGATGCACGTGTCCCGGCTGCTGGCCCGCACCCTGGCCCAGCTCCGCGACGGCCTGACCGCCGACGACTGAGGCACGAACGAACGCGCCCGCCGAGACGACACCGTCTCGGCGGGCGCGTCGTTTCCGGGCTATTCGTCGATGAGGGCGCGGGTCGTCGGGGGGCTGAGGAGGGCGGCGGCGCCGACGACGGCGACCACGACGAGGACGACCCCGAGGATCTGCCGGTGGCTCTGGAACATCGACACGGCGATGATCAGCGTGAAGATCTGCGTGAGCAGGGCGGGGGCGCGTCCCCAGCGGCGTACCTGCCACAGTCCCCAGCCGACCGCGATGATGCCGGCGCCGCCGAGGACGGCCATGAAGGCGAGGGCGACCGCGCTCGCGAGGTCGTGCGGGCGGCCGATGACGGCCTCGATGCCGACGTACAGGCCGACGGCCAGCACGGCGACCCCTTCCAGGGCCTCGACGACGGCTGCGGCGCTCAGGGTGGCGGGACGTGTGGACACACCCAGGAACACTAGCCGGGCGCGACCCGCCGTGATGCCCAGCCCGCGCCTTCCGGTGGTCTGCGGTGAAGCTACCCTTTTTGCGTGCGCGCTCTCTTGATCGCCAATCCGAAGGCGACGACCACGTCACGGCGAGCCCGGGACGTGCTGATGCGCGCGTTCGCCGGCGAGGTACGGCTGGAGCTGGCCGAGACCCAGCGGCGCGGGCACGCGATGGAGCTCGCCGAGCAGGCGGTCGGCGAGGGCTACGACGTGGTCATCGCGCTCGGCGGGGACGGCACCGTCAACGAGGCCGTCAACGGGCTGCTCGCCGCGGGTCCGTCGGAGGACCTGCCGGCCCTCGCCGTGGTCCCCGCCGGCAGCGCGAACGTCTTCGCCCGGTCCCTGGGGCTGCCGAACAACGCCCTCGACGCGGCCGGGCAGGTCCTGGAGGCGCTGCGGGCCGGGCGGCACCGCACGGTCGGCCTGGGCATGGCCGACAACCGTTACTTCACGTTCTGCGCGGGTCTGGGGCTGGACGCGGAGGTCGTCCACGCCGTCGAGCAGCTCCGGGCCGCCGGCTCCCGGGCGTACTCCACGCTGTACATCCGCGCGGCGCTGCGCCAGTTCTTCGTGCTGACGGACCGGCGCCGCCCGGCGCTCACCCTCGAAGTGCCCGGGAAGCCGCCGCTCGGCCACATCTTCCTGAGCATCGTGTCGAACACCTCGCCGTGGACGTACGCGGGCCCCTGGCCGGTGGACCCGAGCCCGCGGGCGGCGTTCGCGACGGGCCTGGATCTGTTCGGACTGCGGCGGCTCGACGTGCTGTCGACTCTCAACGTGCTGTCGCAGATCCTGCCTCCGTTCCAGCGGCAGCCGCGCGGCGGACAGGTCCTCGGTCTGCACGACCTGACGGAGTTCACGCTGCGGTCGCATCGCCCGATCGCGTTCCAGGTCGACGGGGACTACCTGGGACAACGCGAGGCGGTGACCTTCCGGTCCGTTCCCAAGGCGGTGCGCGTCGTGATCTGAGTCACGAAGTGACGTTCATGTTTCGGCCATGTGACACACGCGACAGCCATACTTTGAGAAAAGTTTCTCAAAGCTCTTGCGCCCTCTCTGGCGCCCTGGGAATCTCTAAGTGGCGCGCGGCATCGGGTATCACCCCTGGTCGAGACCGCCATGAACACTTCCCGGACCTTACCCGCGGTCCTTGGACTGTTCGCGACATCGTGAAACCGTTCACAAGTGGAGTCGACACTTCACGCGCTACGAAGGAGTGGACCGCATGGACTGGCGCCACCGCGCTGCCTGCCGTGACGAGGACCCCGAGCTGTTCTTCCCGATCGGGAACACCGGCCCCGCGCTGGTACAGATCGAAGAGGCCAAGCAGGTATGCCGCCGCTGCCCGGTGACCGACGCCTGCTTGAACTGGGCACTGACCTCCGGCCAGGACGCCGGGGTCTGGGGCGCCATGAGCGAAGACGAGCGCCGCGCCCTGAAGCGCCGCAACGCCCGTGCCCGCGCTCGCGCCCACGCCTGAAAGACGACGACGCCGCATCGTGGCTCGCAGATCGGCCCACGACATCCGCCGGCTCCGACGCCCGTGACCCCAGGTCACGGGCGTCCACGTTTTCCGGGCACGAATCGGCTCAGGTGGGCGGAGCGGTCCGCGGCCCCTGGTCCAGCGGGATGTCCACGGCGACCTCCGTGCCCCCGCCCTCGCGCGGCCGCAGGTCGATGACCCCGCCCAGCTCCCCCACGATCAGCGTGCGGACGATCTGCAGGCCCAGACTCGCCGTCGACTCCACGTCGAAGTCTTCGGGCAGCCCGCTCCCGTTGTCGGCGACCAGGACCTTCAGCCGCTCCTCGCCGCGCGTCACCACCACCTCCAGCGACCCGGGGCGGTTCGCCAGGCCGTGCTCGAGGGCGTTCTGCAGCAGTTCGGCGAGGACCATGGCGAGCGGTGTGGCGATCACCGCGGGCAGGACTCCGAAACCGCCGATCCGCTTCGGGCGCACCCGGGTCTCCGGTGCCGACACCTCTCCGGCCATGGCCATCACCCGGTCCGCGATGTCGTCGAAGTCGACCAGCTCCTCCGGCGTGTGCGAGAGCGTCTCGTGCACGATCGCGATCGAGCCGACCCGGCGGACCGCCTCCTCCAGGGCCGCCCGCCCCTCCGGCACCCGCAGCCGCCGGGCCTGCAGGCGCAGGAGCGCCGCGACGGTCTGCAGATTGTTCTTCACCCGATGGTGGATCTCCCGGATCGTGGCGTCCTTGCTCATCAGCGCCCGGTCGCGCCAGCGCAGCTCGGTGACGTCCCGCAACAGCACCAGGGCGCCCGTACGACTCCCGTCGACGATCAGCGGGATGGCCCGCAGCTGCACGATCGCGCCGTTCGACTCGATCTCGGTCTCGCTCGGGGCGCGCCCGCCGGCGACCACCGCCAGCGAGTCGTCCACCGCGGTGTTCATCAGCCGGGCGGTGGTCTCCCCCAGCGGCGTGCCGACCAGGTCGGTGGCGAGCCCCAGCCTGCGGTACGCCGACTGCGCGTTCGGGCTGGCGTAGAGCACCCGCCCGTCCCGGTCCACCCGGATCAGGCCGTCGCCGACCCGCGGCGAACGGGCGAGGTTCGGCTCCACCTCCCGGAACGGGAACCGCCCCGCATCGATCATCTTCGCCAGGTCGCTGGCGCTCTGCAGGTACGTCAGCTCCAGGTGGCTGGGCGTACGCGCCGAACTGAGGTTCGTGCTCCGCTGGATGATGCCGAGGATCCGGCCGTCCCGGCGTACGGGGATGGCCTCCTCGCGCACCGGGATACCGCTCCCCCACTCCGGGTCGCCCTCCCGGCAGATGCGCTCCTCCCGCCAGGCCACATCGATCAGGCCGCGGCCGCCCGGCTCGACGACCAGGCCGACGAGGTCGTCCGTGTAGGCGGTCGGGCCGGTCGTCGGCCGGATCTGGGCGATGGCCACCCAGCCTCCGAGGTCGCCGGGACGGCCGCCCCTGGGCGCGCGACGCCTGGTCAGCGGGACCCAGAGCACCAGGTCCGCGAACGACAGATCGGCCAGCAGCTGCCAGTCCGACACCAGCGCGTGGATCCATTCGAGGTCCGCCGCGTCCAGATCGGTGTGCTGCCTGGTGAGGTCGGTCAAGGTGGGCACGTCTGCATAATCGCAGGCGGGGCTGGAATGATTTCCGGGTGGACCCACTTGAGCGGCTGACGACCGCGACCCGCGACCGTACGGCCGCCGGGCTGCGCCGGACGCTGCGCCCGCGCCCGCCCGGCCCGTCGCTCCTCGACCTGGCCTCCAACGACTATCTCGGGCTGTCCCGTGACGCCCGGCTCGCCGAGGGGGCGATCGAGGCCGTACGGAAGTGGGGGGCCGGCTCGACCGGATCCCGCCTCGTCACCGGGACGACGGAACTGCACGCCGAGCTGGAGCACAGCCTCGCGGAGTTCACCGGCATGCCGTCCGCCCTCGTCTTCTCCTCGGGCTACCTGGCCAACCTGGGGGTCCTCACCGCGCTGCGGCCCCGGCTGATCGTCTCCGACCAGGGCAACCACGCGTCACTGATCGACGGTTGCCGGCTGTCCCGGGCGCCGGTCACCGTCACCCCGCACGGAGACGTCGCGGCCGTGGACGCGGCCCTGGCCGGCGCGCGGGACGCGATCGTCGTGACCGACGCGGTCTTCTCGGTGGACGGCGACCTCGCCCCGCTCCGTGAGCTGCACCGGGTCGTCCGAGGCCACGGCGCCGTCCTGGTGATCGACGAGGCGCACGCGCTCGGCGTGGTCGGACCGGGCGGGCGGGGCGCGGCATACGCCGCCGGGATCGCCGGTGAGCCCGACGTCGTCCTCACCGCCACCCTGTCCAAGGCGCTCGGCACGCAGGGCGGCGCGGTCCTCGGCGCCCCGGAGGTGATCGAGACGCTGATCGACACGGCCCGTTCGTTCGTCTTCGACACCGGGCTGGCACCGGCGTGCGCCGGCGCGGCCCTCGCCGCGCTCGACGTGCTGGCCGCCGAGCCGGACCTTCCGGAGCGCGCCCGCTCCCACGCCGTCCGGCTCGCCGGTACGGCCCGCGAACTCGGGCTCGCGACGACCTCACCGGCCGCGGCCGTCGTCCCGGTCATCATCGGCGACCCGCACGAGGCCGTCCGCGCCGCGGACCTGTGCGCGGATCACGGCGTCCGGGTCGGCTGCTTCCGGCCACCATCCGTACCGGTGGGACGTGCCTGTCTGCGGCTCACCGCCCGCGCCGACCTGGGCGAGGCGGATCTCACAGCCGTCACGAAGGCACTGGCTACTGTCAAGAAGCAGACCAGACCGTACCCTGCTCCTAACGCCGGAGCGACGCGGCGGTGAACACGAGGAGAGCGAGTGACGGCTGAGCAGGCACCTGAACTCGGGGTCGAGCCACGGGTCCCGAAGTACTACCGGCTGAAGAAACGCCTCATCGAGCTGACCGAGGCGCTCACCCCGGGTAGCCCGCTGCCGCCGGAACGCACGCTCGCGGAGAAGTACGGCACCTCCCGCACGACCGTCCGGCAGGCCCTCGCCGAGCTGGTGATCGAGGGACGCCTGCAGCGGATCCAGGGCAAGGGCACGTTCGTCGCCAAACCGAAGGTCGCCCAGGAACTCCAGCTGGTCAGCTACACCGAGGACATGCGGCACCACGGCCTCAACCCCGAGACCCGCATCCTCGACATCGACTACGTCACCGCCGACGAGCGGGTCGCCGGCCTGCTCGGCATCCGCCCCGGCGGCCGCGCCCTCCGCATCCACCGGCTCCGCCTCGCCGACGGCGAGCCGATGTCGATCGACACGTCCCTGCTGCCCGCCCGCCGCTTCCCCGGCCTCCGCAAGGAGCTGCCGCGCCACGGCTCGCTGTACGAGACCCTCGCGACCGCGTACGACGTGCACCTCGCCGAGGCGGAGGAGACGATCGAGACCGTGCTGGCCACCCCCGACGACGCCCAGCTCCTCGGCGTCGACGTCGGCCTGCCGCTCCTCCTGCTGTCCCGGCACGCCTTCGACGTCGACGGCCACCCCGTCGAGTGGGCCCAGTCCTTCTACCGCGGCGACCGCTACAAGTTCATCACCCGCCTCCGCCGCCAAGGCCACACCCCCTGACCGCCTCTTGCCCGAACAGCGGCTCCGGAGAATGTACGGTTCTGCGTACGGACAGTGAGCGGGTTCCCTGCGATGACCGGAGCTGATCGTGATGGAGGAGTCACGCGACGTGAGCGCGGTGGCCCACGCCGCACAGGCCCTGTTCTTCTCCAACCCCGATCGGAGCAGCGGCACGTACCAGCACCTTCGATCGTGGGAGTTCGGGGAGACGATCAGCCTGCCGGACCCGTTCGGCTTCACGGTCAAAACCGACAAGTGGGAACCCTGGGACGACTGAACCGCCGGGGAACGTCTGTGCCGAGGATCGGTGTCGCCAGGGGGACGGAAATCCTCGGCGTTGAGACGGTCGTCGGCCTCCGCTACTCGTTACCCTCGCTCAGGTGAGTGTGCTCGTGGTCAGCGGGACGGATACCGGGGTCGGCAAGACGGTCGTCACGGCGGCCCTCGCGGCGTTGGCGCGGGCCCGAGGGGCGTCGGTCGCCGTGGTCAAGCCGGCGCAGACCGGGGTACGGCCCGACCAGGCCGGGGATCTGGAGGAGGTCCGGCGGCTCGCGGGCGTCGGCGACCTGCACGAGTTCGCGCGCTACGCCGACGCGCTCTCCCCGGCCGCGGCCGCCCGGCAGGCCGAACTGCCGCCGCCCGACCTGGTCGCCACCGCCGACCGGATCCGCGCGCTCGACCGGGACCTGGTGATCGTCGAGGGGGCCGGTGGGCTGCTGGTGCGCTTCGACGAGGACGGCACCACGCTGGCCGACCTCGCGCACTCGTTGCGGGCGCCCGTGCTGGTCGCCGTCCGGCCGGGGCTGGGCACGCTGAACCACACGGCGCTGACGCTGGAGGCGATGGCGAACCACGGGCTCGAACTGGCCGGGGTCGTCATCGGGGCCTGGCCGCGCCGACCCGGCCTGGACGACCTGTGCAACGTCCGGGACCTGGAGACGATCGCCGCCCGCCCGCTGTCCGGGGCGCTGCCCGAGCGGTCCGGGCGGCTGTCCGGGCCGGAGTTCCTGCTCGCCGCCCGGGCCGGCCTGGCCCCGCATCTCGGTGGTGTCTTCGACGCGGCGGTATTCCGCGCGGACTGCGCCGCCCGCGCCCGTAGCTGGGATCTCATACCGTGACCCCTCGTACCGCTCCCCCCGACCTGTCAGGGAACCGCGCGGCCTCGGGACACGTCTGAGTTCCGGGGACGCGCCACGCATTGAGGAGCGATCACCTATGAAGGCCATGGTCGTGGTGGCCGCCGCGCTGCTGGCGGCGGGCTGTTCCGGACGTTCGGAGGCCAAGCTCGATCCCACGCCGGCGCCATCGGTGTCCGTGTCGCCGGGCACCGGGCTGGTGCTGCGGACGAGTACGAGTGGCGGCATCGCCGGGCTGGGCGGTCCGGGGAGCCTGCCGGACTTCTCGTTGTACGGCGACGGGCGTGCCATCGCCGGGTCGTCCGGCACGCTGACCGAGTACCGGCTGACGCCGCAGGCGGTGCGGCGCATCGTGTCGGCGGCTCAGGACGCCGGGCTCGCGACGCCGCGGACGGTGGAGAGCCCGAACATGGCCGACGCCATGTACGCGGTCGTCACCTTCGTCGTCGACGGGCACCCGCGTACGACCCGGCTCGTCGAGCCGGTGAGCGACACGAAGGCGGCGGCGGTGCTCGCCATGCTCAATCCGTCGACCTGGGCGCGCGGCGATCTGGCCGCCGCGCCGCATCCGTACCGCCCGGCCGAGGTCGCGGCGCTGGCGCTTCCCGGGTCCGCGACCGGGGCGCCACGGTGGCCGTACGCCACGCCGCTCGGCTCCGGGACGCGGGTGGGCACCCGGACCTGCACCGTCCTCACCGGCGCGGCCGCCCGCAAGGCGCCGATCGGCCGGTGGCGCGACTGGTCGGATCACGGCCGGTCCTACCGGGTGCTGCTCCGGCCGCTGCTGCCCGACGAGGCGGACTGCTCGGCGCTCGGGTGACGCCACACACATGATGAAGCGGCCGGCCGTCCCGAAGCCAGGAGGCCGGCCGCTGCCGAATCACCCGCCGATTACGGCCAGCCGATGTCCCCGAACGTTCCGAACATCTCCAACTGACTCCCCTGGGCGAACAGCTCCAGCGGGACCTGAGCGCCGGCTACCGGAACATCGTGGAAGGGGTCGAGGCCGCGGCGAACTCGGTCCGCGGCACGACGGGGACGCTGACGCTGGGCACCATGGGGCCGCACCTCATGGAGATCGGCGACCTCATCGACCTGTTCCGAGCCCGTCATCCGGGCGCACGGCTGCGGCACCGCGAGGTTCAGCCGCCCTCCCCCCTGGACTCTCTGCGGTCCGGCGAGGTCGACGTCGCGCTCCTGTGGCTGCCGGTCCGCGAACCCGACCTGACCGTCGGCCCGGTGACACACGCCTCCCCTGTGCTGCTGATGGTCGCCGCCGACCATCCCTACGCCCACCGCGATGCGATCGACCTGGAAGACCTCGGCGACTGCACCCTGGTGGCGGGCCGCTCCATCCCCGCCTACATGGAGGAGACACTCGCCCCCTACCACACTCCTGCCGGACGCCCGATCCGTCGCGGCCCTCGGGCCACCACGTGGCAGGAGGTGATCAGCGCGGTCTGCTCCGGTGAGGCCGTCGCAGGAGTCGCCGCCGAAGCCGCCCGCTTCTACCCCTGGCCGAACCTGGTCTTCGTCCCCATCCGCGACGCCACGCCCTGTCAATGGGCTCTCGTCTGGCGTACCGCCGACAAGAGCCCGCTGATACGCGCCTTCGCCCAAGCCGCCGCAGAGTCGAGTGAGGCGAGCCGGCCGCTCTGACGGATCGTTCCGCCCTCGCGTGACCGGTCAGGGGGTCGCCCCCGGCTTGACGATCGGGGACCGGCCCGCCTTCGCCTCCTGCCTCTTGCGCAGTTCCGACGGGTCGATGGACCGTGGCGACGTGGGGACCGTCTTCTTCGGTGACGGCGCGTACGGGCGCGCGGCGGGTGGTGACGTCGGCGGGGTCGGGCTCGGTGTGGGCGTCGCGAACCGGCGGGTCGTACCCACCCAGGCGGGCGGCGGGAAGTCCTCGACGGGGCCGTCGGCGACGGCGGTGGTCATGACGGCGGTCCAGATGGTGGCCGGTAGGTCGGCCGCCTCCCGCAGGGGCGCGTCGCCGCGGTTGATCAGCGGTCGGTTGCTGGCGCGGTAGGTGACGACGGCGGTGGCCACGCTCGGGGTGTAGCCGCAGTACCAGGCGGCGGCGTTGGCGTCCGTGGTGCCGATCGTGCCGGCCGTCGGGCGGTCGAGCACGGGCCGCGTGCCGGCCGCCTTCGGGTCGAGCACGCGCCGCGCAGCGTCCGCCTTCGCGCCGAGGCCGAGGGCGAAGGTGACGTCCGCCGCGACGCCCGGGGACAGTGCCCGCCGCACGTGGGGCCGTACGGTCAGCAGCGTCTTCCCGGACGAGTCCGTGACACGGGCGACGATGTGCGGCTCGGCGTACCGGCCGTCGACCAGGGCCGCGTACGCCGCGGCCTGGTCGATGGCGTGGATCCGCGGCGGCGCGGGCCGGGTCGGGAGACCGACGCGGCCGGCGGCGGAGGCACCGGTCCTGGCCATGAGCCGCGCGAACACGGTGTTGTACGAGTTGGCGGCGGCCGTGAGCAGGTCCGGCGCGTCGGCCTTCGCGTCGTCGTCATTGCGGACGCCCTTCAGGGGCGAGCCGTCCACCACGCTGCGCAGGCCGACGCCGTTCTGCAGCGCCGTGGCCAGGATGAACGGGTGAAAGGAGGAGCCTGCGGGCAGGTCGGCGAGGAAGGCGTTGTCGTACTGGTGCTTGAGGTAGTCCCGGCCGCCGTACGTCGCGAGGATCTCGCCGGTGCCCGGCCGGACCGAGGCCAGCCCGGTCTCGAGGTCCTTGTCCCCGCCGACCGCGCCGGCCACCGCACGCGGCGCCTCGTCCTGCGTCGCGCGGTCGAGGGTGGTGGTCACCCGCAGGCCGCGCCGGTAGATCGCGTCGTCGTCGAACCCCCGCCGGCGCAGTTCGCTCGTGATCCGCTCGATGAGGTAGCCGCGCTGCCCGCCGTACAGCGGGTCGGTATGCGTGGGCGCGACCCGTGGGAACGCCGGTCGCGGTCCCTTCGGGAGCACGCCGGTGCTCATCATCCCGTCGATGACGTACCGCCAGCGCGCCTGCGTCTGCGCGGTGTGCCCGAGCGCGGGGTCGAGGTACGACGGCGCCTGGATCACTCCGGCGAGCAGCGCGCTCTCGGCCGGCGTGAGCGCGCCGACGTCCTTGCGGAAGTACGCCTGCGCGGCCGCCTGCACCCCGTACGCCCCGCGGCCGAAGTAGACGGTGTTGAGGTACTGCTCGAGGATCCAGTCCCTGGACCGGGACCGGTTCAGCTTCACCGCGATGAACAGCTCTTTGACCTTGCGGGTGAGCGTCTGGCGGGGGTCCAGGTAGGCGACCTTCACGTACTGCTGGGCGATGCCGGAGCCGCCCTGGCGCGCTCCGCCGGACATCGCGGCCCACACGGCACGGGTCAGCCCGGTGGGCGAGACGACGGGCTCGTGGTAGTAGCCGCGGTCCTCGGCGGCGAGGACCGCGCCGCGCAGGTGGGCCGGGACCTCCCGCAGCGGTACGGCGACGCGGTTCAGCCGCCCGACCTGGGCGATCGGGGTCCCGTCCCGGTAGTACAGGATGCTCGCCTGCGCCCGCGCGGCGGCGCTGACCGGCGGCACCTTGACCTGCGTGTAGACCGCCCACAGGCAGATCCCGACCAGCACGACGAGGCCGCCGAGCGCGTACCCGGCCCGCCGGACCAGCCGCAGCCTGCGGCCCTTGCGCGGTACGAGGCCCCCGAGGCCCCGTACCGCGATCCCGACCCATCGTCTCCGCTCGCGTCTGCGCCGTCCCGCCATGTCGATCAACCCTGGTCGGGAAGCGTCATCAAGCTGTCGGGGTGCGGTCCCACTTTCCGGACATTGTCTGGATCCCGTGACAGAGTCCCGCGCGCCGGACCGGCCACTCGATAATGGGCCGATGGTCGCGATCTTGCTCGTGGAGGACGATCCGTCGGTCCGTACGGGTCTGGAGCTGGCCCTGACCCGTCAGGGACACTCGGTCACCGCACGGACGACCGGTGAGGAGGGGCTGGAGTACGCGCGGGCGCGCCGCCCGGAGATCGTGATACTCGACGTCATGCTGCCCGGACTGGACGGCGTGGAGGTCTGCCGCCGTCTCCGCAGGTCCGACGAGATCCCGATCATCCTGCTGACCGCGCGCGGCGAGAGCCTGGACGTGGTCGTCGGGCTGGAGGCGGGCGCCGACGACTACGTGGTCAAACCCGTCGAACCCGCCGTCCTGGACGCGCGGATCCGCGCCGTACTGCGGCGCGCGGAGAAGACCCCGATGAGCCGTTCGAGCTTCGGCGACCTGGTCATCGACCGCGCGGCGCTGCGGGTCACGAAGGCCGGGGCGGACGTCCACCTCACCCCGACCGAGCTGCGGCTGCTGCTGGAGCTGACCCGTCACCCCGGCCAGGCGCTGACCCGCGGCCACCTGCTCCGGGAGGTGTGGGACCACGGCTACGCCGGCGACTCGCGCCTCGTGGACGCCTGCGTGCAACGGCTGCGCGCCAAGATCGAGACCGATGCGGCCGCACCGACGCTGATCCAGACGGTGCGGGGGTTCGGCTACCGGTTCACGGCCCCGTGATCAGCGGACTGCGCGGGCGCCTGTTCCTCGCGTTCGTCGCCGCCTGCCTCGCCTCCACCGCGCTCGTCGCCGGCATCGGGTACGTCCTCGTCCGCCGGGCCATCCTGCAGCGGGCGCAGGACGCCGTCCTCATCGACACCCGCGAGACGCTGGCGCACAACGTGCCCGGAGACCTGACCGCCCCGGTCCCGGAGCGGACGCTGAGCGACGTGGCCACCGGACTGGTCCGGCCCGACCGGTACGTGGTCGTGACCGACGGAACCACGTCGGTCACCACCGGCGAGTTCGGTCTGCGCGACGTGCCCGCCGGTCTGTCCGCCCGCGCCGCCGAGGGGCTGTACTTCCAGCGGGTCGTCATCCACGGGACGCCCTGGCTGGTCGCCGCCACGCGCGTGCGGGGCCGCGACGGTGAACCGCTGCCGCTCACCGTCTTCGTGTTCGCGTCCCTGTCCAAGGAGAGCGCCGACCTGCACGGCATCCAGAGCGCCCTGACGCGCGCGGGCGCGCTGACGGTCGTCCTGGCCGTGGTCCTCGCCGCGCTGCTCGGACGCAGCGTGCTGCGGCCGCTGCGCCGCCTCGCCCGGGCCGCCCGCTCGCTCGGCAAGGGGCATCTCGCCGCCCGCGTCGACGTGCGCGGCCGGGACGAACTGGCCGACGTCGCGCGGATCTTCAACGAGAGCGCCGCCTCTCTGGAGGACACCGTCGGAGAGCTGCGCCGCCTGGAGGCGACCGCCCGGCGGTTCGCCGCCGACGTCTCACATGAGCTGCGCACCCCCATCGCCGCCATGACCGCCGTCACCGACCTGCTCGAGGAGGACGCCGCCCGGCTCCCCGCGGACACCGGAACGGCGGCCCGGCTGGTCGCCGAGCAGACCCGGCGCCTCGGCGCCCTGGTGGAGGACCTGCTGGAGATCAGCCGGATGGACGCCGGTACCGCCGACCTGACCCTGGACGACGTGCCGCTCGCCGCCCTCGTCCGCGAGTGCGTGACCACGCGCGGCTGGGCCGACCAGGTGGCCGTCGAGATCCCGCCCGGCCTTCGGGTACGGCTCGATCCCCGGCGGTTCGACGTCATCATCGCCAACCTCGTGGCCAACGCGCTGCGGCACGGCGCCCCGCCCGTCCGCGTCGTCGGACGGCCTGGGCTGGAGGTACGCGTGATCGACCATGGTCCCGGCATCCCGGACGACGTGCTGCCGTACGTGTTCGACCGCTTCTTCAAGGCGGACCCGGCGCGTCCGGCGGGGAAGGGCACCGGGCTCGGCCTGTCGATCGCCCAGGCGAACGCCGCCCTGCACGGCGGGCGCATCGAGGCCGGCAACGCGCCGGGCGGCGGCGCGGTCTTCACCGTACGGATCCCGGCATGACGCGGGTCGTGCGCGCGGTGTCCGCGGCGGCGGCGATCTGCGTGCTGGCGGGATGCGGAGTGCGCCCGACCGGCGTGGTGGGTGCCGGAGAGGCGCCGACCGCGACCGCCACCTCGCTGCCCAAGGCCCAGGTCTTCTTCCTCCACGACGGCACGCCGGAGCCCGTGGAGCGGGCGGTGCCGCCGTGGGACACCCAGGCGGTGTTCGACGCCCTCCTGGCCGGTCCGACCGCCCAGGAACGCGAACGCGGCCTGCGCACGGAGCTGAGGTCGGACGTGACGATCCACGCGATCGGCACACGGACGGTCTTCGTCGAGTCCCGGCGCCAGCAGGTGTCCCAGCAGGTGTCCCAGCAGGAGGTCGCCGGTTATCTGCAGATCTCCTGCACGGCACGCCTGCTGCCCGGCGCGCCGCTGGTGAAGGCGCCGGGCCTCCTCGACCCGGCCCTCGTCGCCAAGGTGTATCAGGCGAACGTGTGCCTGAGGGGCGGCGACCCGGCCGGGAACGGGCCCATCGGCCCGAGGGGGGCTCGGTCCGATGGGCCGCCCGAGGTGCCGTCTCCGACCCCGAGCGGTTCCTCGTACACCGGCGGGATCGGCCCCTCGCCCACCGACGATCCGGCCTACCCCGTCGGCAAGAAGGGGCCGTCCTCGCCCCGGAACGGCGCTCCATCGGTCGTGAAGCCGACGGGCTGAGCGCCGGGACGTTACCGGTTCGTTATCGGGACGCCGCGGGCCGAGATCTGATCGTGACCGGACGGCATCACAGTGGCGGGAGCGAAACTTTGTTTCAAAGGGGCCCGACATGCCGAACAAAGCCGCCCAACCGACCCGTCCCCTCGTACGGGTCGTGATCGCCGTCCTCCTGATCGCGCCGTTCGTCATCTACCTCGCCGTCCCGAGCTACGCGCGGATCAAGCCCCGCCTCGGCGGCTTCCCCTTCTTCTACTGGTGGCAACTGGCCTGGGTGATCCTCACGGCGGCCTTCATCGGCGTCGCGTACGCCCTCGCCCGCCGCGGCGCCTCCTCCCCCGACCAGGCCGACGAGAAGGGCGAGTGAGGTCCCATGGACAACGTCAACGGCGTCGAACTCACGGTCTTCGTCTTCTTCATCGCCCTGGTCACCGTGGTCGGCTTCGCCGCCGCCCGGTGGCGGCGCGGCCAGACGCTCCTGCACCTGGACGAGTGGGGCCTCGGCGGACGGAGCTTCGGAACGTTCGTCACCTGGTTCCTGCTCGGCGGTGACCTCTACACGGCCTACACGTTCATCGCGGTGCCCGCCGCCGTGTTCGCCAGCGGCGCGATGGGCTTCTGGTCCCTGCCGTACGCCGCGATCGCCTACCCCATCGTCTTCCTGATCGGCCCTCGCCTGTGGTCGGTGTCCCACGTGCACGGCTACGTCACGCCCGCCGACTTCGTCCGCGGCCGCTTCGGATCCAAGAGCCTCGGCCTGGCCGTCGCCCTGACCGGGATCCTGGCGATGATGCCCTACATCGCGCTGCAGCTCGTCGGCATCCAGGCCGTTCTCACGGTCATGGGGGTCAAGGGATCCGGCCTGGCCCGGGACCTGCCGCTGTTCATCGCCTTCGCGCTCCTGGCCGCCTACACCTACACGTCCGGCCTGCGCGCCCCGGCGCTGATCGCCTTCGTCAAGGACGCGCTGATCTACCTCGTGATCATCGTGGCGGTCATCTACATCCCGACGAAGCTCGGCGGCTGGGGTCACATCTTCGACAGCGCCCAGGCGTCCCTCACCAAGGTCAACCCGGCGACCCACAAGCCCAGCGGATCGATCATCACCAGCGACCTGAACCACTGGGCGTACGGCACGCTGGCCCTCGGCTCCTCCCTGGCGCTGTTCATCTACCCGCACACGGTCACGGGGGCGCTCGCCGCCGGCCGCCGCAACGTGATCCGCCGGAACGCCGCGCTGCTCCCGGCGTACTCCCTGCTGCTCGGGCTCCTCGCCCTCCTCGGTTACATGGCGCTGGCCAAGCCCGACGTGGCCGCCGCCGTCAAGGCCGCGAAGAACCCGCAGCTGGCCGTGCCGACGTTGTTCGACCACGTCTTCCCCAGCTGGTTCGCCGGGGTCGCGTTCGCCGCGATCGGCGTCGGCGCGCTCGTCCCGGCGGCGATCATGTCGATCGCCGCCTCGAACCTGTTCACCCGCAACGTCTACAAGACCTTCTTCCGGCCGGAGGCGTCCCCCGCGGAGGAGACGCGGGTGTCGCAGTTCGTGTCCCTGCTGGTGAAGGTCGGAGCGCTCGTCTTCGTCCTGGCCTTCGACAAGTCCCTGGCGATCAATCTGCAGTTGCTGGGCGGCATCTGGATCGTGCAGACCTTCCCGTCGCTGGCCCTCGGGCTGTTCACCCGGTGGTTCCACCGCTGGGCGCTGCTGGCGGGCTGGGCGGTGGCCATGGTGTACGGGACCGTCACGGCCTACCGGCAGCCGTCGCCGACGCAGAAGCACTTCGGCCAGCCGATCGCCGACATCCCCCTCATCCACCACACCGGGTACATCGCGCTGACCGCGTTCGTCCTCAACATGCTGGTCGTGGTGGTGCTCACCGTCCTGCTCAGAGCGGTGAAGGTCGCCGACGGCGTCGACGAGACCAGCCCGTCCGACTTCCTCGCGGACGCCGAGGACTCACGCGTCCGTGACCTCCCCGAACTGACGACCGGCTGAACGCCTGCGGTGGTCTCCCGGAGACCACCGCAGGCCATAGGGGTACATGGTCGCTTTTGCGGTGTTCTAAGCTTCCCTCGTGAGCCAGGAAACGCCTCCGGTGCTGGGTTCACCGGGGGAACCGCCCGCAGCCGGGCAGCCGGCCGGCATGGAGATCCGCGTCGCTCGTCCCGACGAGCTGCGCGCGATCGGCGAGCTCACCGCGGCGGTGTACGTCGCCGCTGGATACATCAGCCCGAACGGCAGCTATGTCCCGCACCTGCGCGACGCCGCCGCCCGCGCCCGCGAGGCCGAACTCGTCGTCGCCGTACGGGACCGCGAGCCGATCGGAACCGTCACCTACTGTCCGCACGAGAGCGCCTGGGCCCAGCTGGCCGGACCGGACGAGGCGGAGTTCCGGATGCTCGCGGTCAGCCCGATGGCCCGCGGTCTGGGCCTGGGCGAGGCCTTGGTCCGGTACTGCGTCGGCCGGGCCCGCGAGGACGGCTGCACGACCCTGCGCCTGTCGACCGAGCCCGTGATGCACGCCGCGCACCGGATCTACCGCCGCCTCGGCTTCGTCCGCACCCCCGACCGCGACTGGCGCCCC
Source organism: Actinoallomurus liliacearum (assembly GCF_039542035.1). Classification (NCBI taxonomy): domain Bacteria; kingdom Bacillati; phylum Actinomycetota; class Actinomycetes; order Streptosporangiales; family Thermomonosporaceae; genus Actinoallomurus; species Actinoallomurus liliacearum. Next base: position 15,983 of record NZ_BAABHJ010000012.1, on the reverse strand, counting down.
GCCCCCGGCGTCGACCTCCTCACCTACGCCCTGCCCCTCTGATCGGCGCGCCTGAGAAAGCAGTAACCCCGGCGGCATGCGATGCAGAGGCCGTCCGGGGTGTTCGGTTCTTTCTAGCGCATACGCCGACGCCACGTCTCAGAACAGGGTGATTCCGTGACGCAAGCAGTAACCTCGGCGGCTTGCCGTGCAGAGGCCGTCCGGGGTCTTCGCTTCAAGGATAACCGTCGCGGCCGTTCTCTCCCGGCGACCGGGCTCGCGACCACCCGCGCCCGGGTCCGCCGGGTGAGCGCTTCTCGACGGCACGCAGGCGCCCCAGCGAGGACGCCGACCGTTGAGAGACGGACGAAAGTCTCGGTGAAGGCTGATGCAGGAGGGGACGTAATCCCGCGAAACGCCGCTGTGGCAGGGCCTTCACCGAGGGATTGCCGGCCGTCACGGCGCTCGCCGAGTGGTCTGGTCGGCCGGCGGGTTACTCGATGACGGCGATCAGGTCGCCTTCCTGGATGACGTCGCCCTCGGCGACCTTCAGGGTCGTGATCGTGCCGGAGTCCTCGGCGAGCACCGGGATCTCCATCTTCATCGACTCCAGGATGACGAGGGTGTCGCCGTCCTCGACCTGGTCACCCTCGCTGACGAGCACCTTCCAGACGTTCGCCACCATTTCCGCGCGGACCTCAGCCACTACGGCTCCTCTCTCAGACGCCGGCTTGCGCCGGACGCACGTTATTCATCGGATGAAGGTTCTCGTTCGCGTCTTGGCAGTGTGCCGTACGGCCCATCACCGGGCTCGCATCCGGTCCACGAGTCCGGTGTCGTACTCGCCGGTGGCGAAGCCGGCGTCGTCCAGCAGTTCGACGAAGAACGGCAGGTTGGTCTTGAGGCCCTCGATCCGGAAGTCCGCCACCGCACGGCGGGCGGCGGCGAGGGCCTGGGCCCGGTCCGGGCCGTACACGCAGAGCTTGGCCAGCAGCGGGTCGTAGAACGGCGTGACCTTGTTGCCCGCGCGGTAGCCGGAGTCGACGCGGACGACCTCGCCGGTCGGCTCCTCCCAGACGTTGATCGTGCCGGGGCTGGGCAGGAAGCGCTTCGGGTCCTCGGCGTACACGCGGAACTCGATGGCGTGGCCCCGCGGCTGGACGGAGGTGAAGGACACCGGCTCGCCGGCCGCGATCAGCAACTGCTGTTCGACCAGGTCCAGGCCGGTGACGAGCTCGGTGATCGGGTGCTCGACCTGGAGACGGGTGTTCATCTCCAGGAACACGAAGTCCTGTGCGACCGGGTCGACCAGGCACTCGACCGTGCCGGCACCGCGGTAGCCGACGGCCTCACCGGCGCGTACGGCGGCGGCGAGCATGCGGGCCCGCAGCTCCGGGCCGACGGCGGGCGACGGGGTCTCCTCGACGATCTTCTGGTGCCGGCGCTGCACGGAGCAGTCGCGCTCCCCCAGGGCCACGACCGTGCCGTCGGCCAGGCCGAGGATCTGCACCTCGACGTGCCGGGCGCGCTCGATGTACCGCTCCAGCAGGATGTCCGGGTTGCCGAAGAACCGCTCGGCGCGGGTGCGGGCCGTGTCGTACGCCTTGCGCAGCTCGGCCTCGTCGCGGGCGACGCTCATCCCGATGCCGCCGCCCCCGCCGGCCGCCTTGACCATGACCGGGTAGCCGATGCCCGCGGCCACCGCCGCGTCGGCGTCGGGGACGGGCTCGCGGGTGCCGGACGCTACGGGGACGCCCGCCTTCTCCATGAGGTTCCGCGCGTTGATCTTGTCGCCCATCGCGGCGATCGCCTCGGGCGGCGGGCCGATCCACACCAGTCCCTCGGCGATCACCCGCTCGGCGAACGCGGCGTTCTCCGCGAGGAAGCCGTAGCCGGGGTGGATCGCCTGCGCGTGGGTGCGCTTGGCCGCCTCCATCACCGCGTCCACGTCGAGGTAGCTCTGGGCGGGCTGGGCGGGCCCGATGAGGATCGCCTCGTCCGCCTCATCGACGTACGGCAGATCCGCGTCGGCCTCCGAGTACACCGCGATGGCCTTGATTCCAAGGGCACGCACCGTACGGATCACACGACGGGCGATCTCTCCGCGGTTGGCCACCAATACGGACTCGAACACCGATCCTCCTTATTCGCACTCGGCCCAGCGAGAATAACCACGCGATGCCCGATGTACCGTCGCGCGCGGCGACAAAAACCCGTGGGGTCGGCTTGTCACCGCATGCGGTCGACAGCGTGGCCGAGCGCCTCGATCACCGTGGGGTCGTACTCCGCCGCCGAGTCGAGGCGCAGCCGCTCCAGCACGGCCGCCGACCGGTCGCGGTCGGCCGAGTCACCGACGAGATCATCGTAGGCGTTCGCCACCTTGATGACACGGCTCGCGAGGGGTGGCGCCGAACCGTCGCTCACGCGGTACGGGTCGGACTGGCGGCGCACGATCTCGGCGACCTCGTCCAGCACGCCGGTCTTGGTGATCACGCCCGCGCCGAGCTCGGCGATGCGGCGCTGCTCCTGGGGGGAGGCGAGGACGGTCGCGCCGCCGGGGATCGGGTCGCGCAGCGAGAGCTGCCCGATGTCGTGCATCAGCGCGGCGTACTCCAGCTCGAGGAGCGCTTCCTCGGTCATGCCGAGCTCTCGGCCCATCGCGACGGCGAGCCGGCTGACGCGCCGGGAGTGCCCCGCCTCGACGTACCCGCCGACCTCGGTGACCTGGGACAGGGCACGGACGGTCTGCAGGTAGGTCGCCCGGATCCCGGCGAACCGCCGGAACGCCACCTGAGTGACGAGGATCGGCGCGGTGAAGACGAGCAGCGCGGCCGGGCCCATGACGAACGTGCTGACCGCGAGGAGCATGCCCGTCGCGCCCGAGGCGGCGCACAGCGGCCCCATGGCCCGGATCTCGTCGCCGAGCGCGATGCCGAACCGCGCGCGCACCGCCTCCGCCCGGATCACCGCCGCGACGCTGATGTCGACGACGCACGACAGGATCACGGTCAGCACCATCACGGTGATGAGCGCCGGCCAGTACTCGCGCAGCGAGGAGTCCATGATCGGCCGGAAGATGAAGGCCACCACCGAGGGGGTGAGGATCCGCCGGGCCAGCGCGTCGAGCCGGGGAATCCGGCCGACCGCGATGTGCGGCAGCGCGCCGGCGAGGGTCCCGCAGGCGGTGACGGTCACGACCTGGAAGGCCGAGTGGACGGCGGACTCGGCGCCGACCTTCAGCAGGAGCGCGTATCCGAGCGCGCCCGCGCTGGCGATCGGCGCGACCTCGCGGTTGCCGGGCACGAGCATGCGCAGCAGCTCGCCCACCGCGATCAACGCGCCGAACAGCACGGCGGTGCGGGAGTCGACGACGCCGACCGCGGCGACCTGGGTGACCGAGCCGATGACGAGCAGTCCCGTCACCGCGATCAGCAGGAGCTGCGCGGAGTCCAGCGCCTGGCCGACGGCGCGTCGGCGCGCGGGCGCCGGCGCGCTCATGGGCGCCTCCTCATGTGGGGCCTCCCGCTCGAAACCGCATCCCTACGCGGGCGCCATCCCGCACCGCGTCCCTTACGCGGGCGCCATCCCGTACCGCACCCCGTACGCGGGCGCCGACGCGCACCGTATCCCGTACGCGGGCGCCGGCCCGCTCGGCCGTGCGCTCCGGGGCGGGGCGCCGCCCGGTCACGAGCGGACGCCTTCACCCGCGACGCGCAGCGGCACGCTGGGGTCGTCGTGGTCCTGTTGGGCCGTCTCCTCGCCCTCGGGCGGGGCGACGGGATCGGGCCGGTTCCAGCCGTCGCGCTCGACCGCGGTGACGAACGCCTCGACCAGCGCGGGATCGAAGTGGGTGCCCGCGCAGCGCCGCAGCTCGGTCATGCCGGCCTCGAGGGACATGGCCGGGCGGTAGGACCGGGTGGAGGTCATCGAGTCGAACGCGTCCGCGACCGAGATCACCCGGGCGAACTCGGGGATCTCCGACCCGGCCAGGCCCATGGGGTACCCGGTGCCGTCCATCCGCTCGTGGTGGTGCATGATCCCCGCCAGGGCCTCGTCGAGGAAGCCGATGTCACGGACGATCTCCAGGCCGCGCATCGGGTGCAACTGGATGGCGGCGAACTCCTCCTCCGACAGGGCGCCGGACTTCTGCAGCACCTTCGTCGGCACGCCGAGCTTGCCGACGTCGTGCAGCATGCCGGCGTACCGGACCGCGCCGACCCGGTCGGGTCGCATCCCGATCTCCTTGGCGATCATCGACGCGCCGCGGGAGACCCGCTCGCTGTGGCCGCGCGTGTAGTAGTCCTTGGTCTCCACCGCCTGGCACAGCGCCGCGATCGTGGCGGCCTGGGCCTCCTGCTGGGCCTGGGTCTGCTCCAGGGCCCACCGGGCGATGAACATCGGCAGCAGCACCAGCACCGCGGAGAAGGGGCCGACGACCCCCCACGGCGCGGCGATCAGCAGGCCGAACATGCCGTACGCGAGCTGACCGATGGCGAGCTGACCGACGGGTCCCCAGCGGAACCCCCACATGGGCGCCTGCCGGGTCAGCACGAGGATGATGGCGATCAGGCCGAGGTTCACGGCGACGTAGGTGGCCAGCGCCGCGACGTAGGGCGGGATGATGCCGGGGAACGATCCGTCGGACGGCTTGCCGACCGTGCCTCCGGCCGCCCGGTAGACCACGCCGGCGAGGTATCCGGAGAGGGCGAACTGCGCGCCGTTGAAGACCCTCTTGACGAGGGCGACGTCGCGTCGGCCGGTGACTACGGCCGAGGCGCCCACCAGGGCGGCGCCGACGGGCCCGAGGAGCACGACCGAGGCCAGGCCGGCCGAGTAGCTCAGCGAGACGCGGGCGCTGGCGCTGCTGAGCAGCGCCGGCACCGACTCGCAGATCACGGAGAGCACCGCAAGCACCGCGAGCGTCGTCCAGTGGATGTGGTGGAACGACGAGAGAGCGATGCATGAGGTGCCGAGCGCGACGACCGTACAGACGTAAGCCCATGCGGCCAGGGGTAGTCCACGCAATGCCGCCCCCACGAGGTAATGGGCTAAGCCCAGGACACGCCTACTCGCATGTGTTTCTGCCTCCCCTGTCGCGCCTGGGCACCTGGACGGTGCGGCGGCCCGGCTACGACTCGACGATGCCCGAATGATCGGGGGTAAGCCTAACCCGAGTGTGACAGGTCACGCAGACGCCCGCGGAAACGTGAGCAAAGCGTGAACCAATCGTCACCTACGGTCCTGATCCGCCTTACTCGGGCAGTGAGGAGCGGACCTGCTCGATGCGCCCCATGACCTTCGCCCGCAGGTCCGGCGGCACGGGGTCGCACCCGCACGACTTGTGCACGAGCTTCTTCACGGCCTCCTCGAGGCCGTACTCCCGGAGACAGGGCCCGCACTCGTCGAGGTGCTGCCGGATGTCGGAGCAGCCGCCCTGGTCCAGCTCGCCGTCGAGATAGTCGTAGATACGGCCCAGCACCTCAGAGCACGGGGTCTCGTGCGGCTTACCGCAGCTCATGACTGGTCCTCCCTACGCTGTCCGCCGTTCGCGCGGGCGAGACCGTGCTCACGCGCGTAGTCCTCGAGCATCGAGCGCAGCTGACGCCTACCACGATGCAGCCGGGACATCACCGTACCGATCGGAGTGCCCATAATGTCGGCGATCTCCTTGTACGAGAAGCCCTCCACGTCGGCGAAGTAGACCGCCATGCGGAAGTCCTCGGGCAGCGCCTGCAGGGCCGTCTTGACGTCGGAGTCGGGCAGGTGCTCGAGCGCCTCGGCCTCCGCGGACTTCAGCCCGCTCGAGGTGTGGGATTCGGCCCGCGCGAGCTGCCAGTCCTCGATCTCCTCGGCGGCGGACTGCTTGGGCTCCCGCTGCTTCTTGCGGTAGGAGTTGATGAACGTGTTGGTGAGGATCCGGTAGAGCCAGGCTTTGAGGTTCGTGCCCTCCTGGAACTGATGGAAGGACCCGAACGCCTTCGCGAAGGTCTCTTGGACCAGGTCCTCGGCATCGGCCGGGTTCCGCGTCATCCGCAGCGCGGCCGAGTAGAGCTGGTCCAGGAACGGCAGCACGTCGCGCTCGAAGCGCCTGGTCCGCTCCTCCAGTGTCTCCACTGCCTCGGGAACCTGACCCACCTCCTCCATCCGGCCGACGTCGGCATCGGAACCGTACGCACCAGACGATAGCGGGTCCGCCGGCGACGCCTGCCGACGGTCCGCGAGCAGAAGGCTCATCATCACCTCGAACTAATCCATGTCACCGACCGTTATGACGCAGTGCAACACCTCGCATGGCCGCGGGATTCCCGGGAAAGAGGAATGCTCGGTCACCAGTGACAACGGGTGAAGCGATGCCGTCGACAGGGAAGGATTGGGATAAATGCATCCCCGAGGAGCCGCCGTGCTGTCGATTCCGGCGAAGCATCCCGCTGTCGGCGAGTCCGAGTCGCTTGCGAGCTACTGGACCTTCTACTGGGCCGTCGCCGCCGCCCAGCTCTCCCGCTGGCTTCCGCACCGGCCGTCCCGCGTGCTCGATCTGTCGGGCCCGCAGGCACGCTGCGCGCCGCAGGCGGCCGCGGCGGGCCACACGGTCGTCGAGGTCCGGGAGACACCGCGCAGCGGGCCGCACTCACGGCGGGTACGGCCGGTGGTGGCCGATCCCGCCTCGCTCGGGTTCCTCGCCGACGGCTCCTTCGACGCCGTGGTCGCCGAGGGCCGGGTCCTCTCCCGGCATCTCGTCACCGAGAACATCGTGGCGGAGATCTCACGGGTGCTCCGGCCGGGCGGCCGGGTGCTCATGTGCGTCGACTCGCTCGTGCTCGGCATGGCCATCCTCGCCGAGCAGAACTTCTGGGCGCACCTGTCGGACGTGCCCCGCTCCGAGGTCGTTCTGGTGCCCTGGCCGGACGGCTCGATCACCCGCTGCTTCGGCGCCGAGCAACTGCGCGAGCTGCTCACCGACAGCGGGCTGGAGCTGGAGTGGATCAGGCCTCGGACGACCCTGTCGCCCTCGACGGTCGAGCACGTCCTGAGCACGAGCCCGCAGGCGCTCCCGCGGCTGGTCCGCGCGGAGCTGACGGCGCCGCTCGGCGACGAGCCGGTCGGCATCCACCTGGTGGCGAGCGCCATCAAGAGCTTCTGACGGCCCACGCGGGGTACGGGCACCCGATCCTCCGGGCGGCTCGTACCCGCGCGGACCCTGAGGGAAGTCTCAGCGCCGGAAACGGTCGTGCTTGGCCTGGCAGGTGACGCAGCGGGCGGCGGCGGGCCGTGCCTCCAGCCGCCCCTCCGGGACCGGCTGGCCGCAGTCGACGCACTTGCCGTACGTGCCCGCCCGGGCACGGGCGAGGGCGGCCAGCACCTCGGCGCGCTCGCGGCGCATGGCGTCCAGCGCGGCCTCCGCCCGGTCGGTGGCGGACAGGCTCGCGCCGGCGTCGGCGGTGTGCTGGTCGGCCTCCGGGTGTTCGCTCCGTAGGACGGCGATCGCCTGATCGAGATCGGCGAGCATGTCCTCCAGGCGCCTCTGCGCCGTGTCCACGACCATGCGTACCTCCTGGCGAGGCGGTCAGAACAGCGTGGGGGTCTCGCCTGGAGAGATACCCAGATCGGGCAGTGGTTTGACCAGTTCAGGCCCGTAATTTCGGACTTTGTTCACTGCCGTGGAGACGGGGTATGCCTCCAGCCGGCCGGCGGCGGCCGGCACCAGCAGGGACCGGACCTCCTCCGGGGCGGTCAGCTCCGGGTCGAGCCACGCGCCGAACCGCTCCGGCTCGACCAGCATCGGCATCCTCTCGTGGATGCGGCCCACGTCGTCGCTCGCCTCCGTGGTGATGACCGTGCAGCTCAGCAGCCACTCCTCCTCGGGCGCGTCTGTGTCTGCCCCGACCAGTCCATCCCGACCAGTCCATCCCGACCAACCGACCCCGACCGACCTCCCGGCCGACCCCGACCGACCTCCCGGCCGACCCCGACCGACCTCCCGGGCCGGACGCCAGACCTCGTAGAGGCCGGCCATCGCGAGCATGCTCCCGTCGGAGGGCCGGATGAAGAACGGCTGCTTGCCGCCCTCCTCACGCGTGTACCACTCGTAGTAGCCGTCGGCGGGCAGCAGGCAGCGGCGCCGGGCGAAGGCGCGCCGGAAGGCGGGTTTCTCGTGCACCGTCTCGACCCGCGCGTTGATCATCCGGGAGCCGATCGCCGGGTCCTTCGCCCAGGACGGCACCAGGCCCCACCGCGCCACGTGAAGCTCGCGGACGTCCCGCGTCAGGATCATCGGCACCGGCTTGGTCGGCGCGACGTTGTAGTCGGGTTCGAGCGCGTCGGTCGTGTCGCGCTCGACGTCGAAGGCGTCGATGATCTCCTCGCGCCCGCGCGCCGTGGAATACCGCCCGCACATGGCTCCCGCGTCCCCTTCCGGCCCGTACGGCGCACCGCGCGCCGGACGCGCCAAGCTTGCCAAAGAGGTGGGCTTGGTCGCGCGTACGGTGGGCATGACGGGTGTCATGCAACCCATCAGGACTCTCGCTCGTCCCCTCATGGCGGCGCCGTTCGTCGTGACGGGCATCGAGACGCTGCGCGATCCCGGCGCCCGCGCCGAGAAGATCGCCCCCGTGATCAAACCCCTCGCCGACCGTGTGTCCTGGCTCCCCACCAAGGACCCCGAGTCGCTCGTACGGTTGCAGGGGGCGCTGTCCCTGGGCACCGGCGTCCTGCTGGCGCTCGGCCGGTTCCAGCGGCTGTCGACGCTCGTCCTCGCCGGCCAGCTGGTCCCCAGCCTCCTGGCCGAGCACCGGTTCTGGGCGGAGGACGACCCGGAGCGGCGTGCCTCGGAGCGGTCCCAGTTCTTCAAGACCGCCGGGCTGTTCGGGGCGCTGCTCGTCGCCGCGTCCGCGCCGAGCAAGTACCGCCCGATCAAGGCGGCCCGTGCGGGCGCGCACGAGGCGAAGCTGCAGGCGGCGCTCGCCCGGTCGGAGGCGAGCCGCAAGGCCGAGCGTGCGCGGCGCAAGGCCGCCAAGCGCGTGACGGACACCCGCAAGAAGGCCGCGAAGGTCGGCCGCTGACGCCGGTCACGCCGGGGCCGCCGCAGCGCCTTCGTACGCCCGCGACGGTCAGATCTCCAGGACCTCGTCGACGTGGCGGAGGATCGGCGCGGCCCCCGGCAGGACCGTACGGTGCATGATCAGCAGGAGCGTACGGCCGTCGGCCGCGGCGATCAGCTCGGCCAGCGCCGCGTCCGCGGCGCCCGATTCGATCTCGTCCGGACCGGTGTCCGGCTCGTCGAGGATGAGGATCGGCAGGTCGGCCAGGAGGGCACGGGCCAGGGCGATCCGTCGGCGCCCGGCGCCGACGACCACGCTCTGATCGTCCACGCGGGTGTCGGGCGGCAGGTCGACCCCCGCCTCGGCGAGCGCGCGGGCGACGTCCTCGTCCGTGGCGTCCGGCCGGGCGACCCGGACGTTCTCGGCGATCGTCGTGTCGAAGAGATGGGCGTCGTGCGCGCACAGCCCGATGACCCCCCTGACGTCCTCGTCGGCGAGATCGCGGAGCTGCACGTCGTTCAGCGTGGCGACGCCCTGGTAGTCGAGGAATCCCAGCAGCACCGCCGCCAGCGCCGAGGCGCCCACGCGGCTGCGGCCCAGCAGCGCCACCCGGCGGCCCTGCGGCAGCAGCAGGTCCGTGTCGCCGAAGCCGATGACCTCACCGCCGGGCCACCGGGTCCGCAGGTCGGCGAGCCGCAGTTCGTACGGTCCCGGGGGAAGCGGCACCGATCGCCGTCCGGCCGCAGGCGTGTCCGGGCCGGCCGGCGCACGCCGGGCCCGGCGTCGTGACCGTGGCGAAGCGTCCACAGTGCTCCTGTCGATTGGTCGCTCAGCCCTCGGCTCAATGGTCGCGTGAGCTTCGTCGTTCGTTCGATCCGGCTGCCGTCAACATAACGACCGGTCAGAGCCGGCCGCCGGGGGATCTACCGGCGCATTCACCTTCCACGACGGTCTCGGCACCGGCGTTTTACCCGCCGTTCGCCACGGCCGCGACCGGTACCCTTCAGTCATGCATCCTCTGTGGTCCGCACCCGCCGCCGACGGGCCCGTCGACGCCGTCGTCGCGCTGCCGGGGTCCAAGTCGATGACCAACCGCGCGCTCGTCCTCGCGGCGCTGGCCGACGAGCCCTCGCTGATCCGGCGCCCCCTGCGCAGCCGCGACACCCTCCTCATGGCGGGCGCCCTGCGCACGCTGGGCGTGGCCGTCGACGAGGCGGCCGAGGGCGCCTGGCGCGTCACTCCGGATGAGCTGCGCGGCCCGGCGACGCTCGACGTCGGGCTCGCCGGCACGGTGATGCGGTTCGTCCCCCCGGTCGCGGCGCTGGCGACCGGCGCGATCGCCTTCGACGGCGACCCGCACGCCCGGAAGCGGCCGATGGGCCCCATCCTGGCCGCCCTGCGCGCGCTCGGCGTGGACGTGGAGGGTGACGCGCTTCCGTTCACCGTGGGCGGCACCGGCGCGGTGCCCGGCGGTTCGGTGACGATCGACGCCTCGGGTTCGTCGCAGTTCGTCTCCGGCCTGCTGCTGGCCGCCCCGCGCTACGCCAAGGGGATCGAGGTCCGCCACGAGGGGCCGCCCGTGCCGTCGGCGGCGCACCTGGCGATGACCATGCGGATGCTGGCCGACGTGGGCGTCTCCGTCGAGAGCGGCCCGGACGTCTGGCGGGTCCACCCGGGCGGCGTGCGCGGCGGCGAGGTCGACATCGAGCCGGACCTGTCGAACGCCGCGCCGTTCCTCGCGGCCGCCCTGGTCACCGGCGGCCGGGTGACGGTCCGCGGCTGGCCGGCGGAGACGACCCAGCCCGGTGACGCCCTGCGCCACCTGCTGACCGACATGGGCGGCTCGGCGACGTACGACGCGGGCGACCTCACCGTGCGGGGCGGCGGCGCGATCCACGGCATCGACGTCGACCTCGGCGACGTCAACGAGCTCACCTGTGTGATCGCGGCCCTCGCCGCGCTGGCCGACGGCCCGTCCCGGCTGCGCGGCATCGCCCACATGCGCGGCCACGAGACCGACCGGCTCGCCGCGCTGACCGCGGAGATCAACGGGCTCGGCGGTGACGTGCGCGAGCTGCCCGACGGCCTGGAGATCCGGCCCAAGCCGTTGCGCGGCGGTGTCTTCCACACCTACGACGACCACCGCATGGTGATGGCCGGGGCGGTCCTCGGCCTGGCCGTGCCCGACGTCGAGGTGGAGAACCTCCCGACCGTCGGCAAGACGCTCCCCGAATTCGGCGAGCTCTGGACGGAGATGCTCCGGTAACCCATGGCGCGCGACTGGGGGAGACTCGACGAGGACGACGTTCGGGTGCGCCCGGGCCGCGGCTCCCGGCCGCGTACCCGCCGGCGCCCGGCACATGAGGACGCCGTCGGCGGTTTCGTGATCGCGGTGGACCGCGGCCGCTACACCTGCCTTGTCGGCGGCGACGGCACCGGTCGCGCCACACGGAAGAAGGGCGGCGGCCAGCGGACGGTCACCGCGATGCGCGCCCGCGAGCTCGGCCGCAAGAGCGTCGTCGTCGGTGATCGCGTGCGGCTGGTCGGCGACGTGTCCGGCCACGCCGACACCCTCGCGCGGGTCGTCCGCATCGAGCCCCGCACCTCCACCCTGCGCCGGACCGCCGATGACACCGACCCGGTCGAGCGCGTGATCGTCGCCAACGCCGACCAGCTCGTCATCGTGACCGCGCTCGCGGATCCGCCGCCGCGCCCGGGGATGATCGACCGATGCCTGGTCGCCGCCTACGACGCGGGCCTGGAGCCGCTGCTGTGCCTGACCAAGGCCGACCTCGCGGTGCCGGATCCGCTGCTGGAGACGTACGCGCCGCTGGGCATCCCGTACGTCGTCACGCGCAAGGACGAGGCGGTCGACCACCTGGACGAGCGCCTGGCCGGGCGGCTGAGCGTGCTGGTCGGGCACTCGGGCGTCGGCAAGTCGACCCTGGTGAACGCCCTGGTCCCCGACGCCGAGCGCGCCGTCAGCGAGGTGAACCCGGTGACCGGGCGCGGCCGGCACACGTCGTCGTCGGCGGTCGCGCTGGAGCTGCCCGCCGCGGACGGCTGGATCATCGACACCCCGGGCGTGCGCAGCTTCGGCCTGGCCCACGTCACGCCCGATGACATCCTGGGCGCCTTCCCCGACCTGCTCGAGGGCGCCGCGGAGTGCCCGCCGCACTGCACGCACCTGCAGGACGACTGCGCCCTCGACGCATGGGCCGCGGCGGGGCACGCCGACGCGGCCCGCCTCGACTCGCTGCGCCGCCTGCTCGCGGCCCGCGAGGGCGACGACACCGACTGACCCGGCCCCGGCCACGCCTGCGGCCCCGGGCCCACCGTTCCTGGGTCCGGCAGGCCGCCGACGACCCGGAGCTGGCGGCCCTCGTCGGCGAGCTGTCCGTCAAGAGCGAGGACTTCCGCCGCTGGTGGGCCGACCACAACGTCAAGGACAAGAGCAACGGCCGCAAGGTCCTGCACCATCCGCTGGTCGGCGACCTCGTCCTGGACTACGAGTCGCTGCGGCTGCCGGACGATCCGGATCAGGTCCTCGTCACCTACACCGTGGAGGCGAACTCCCCGTCGGAGACGAACCTGCGCCTCCTGGCCTCCTGGAACACCGAGGCGCCGGTCGCGTGACCGGACCCGGCGCCCCGCCGACCCGATCCGCCTCGCCGGCGGATGGCCGTCGACCGGCCGCCGCGAGCCGAGCCGGCGGGTGCCCCCGTCGACCGGTCGCCACAGGTCGAGCCGTCGCGGGTCAGGTCGTCTGCCGGAGGCCGAGCTCGTCGATGCGGGCCAGGAGGTCGGCGGGGTCGGCGTACACGCGGAAGGCGCCCGTCCGCTCGAGCTCTTCACGGCCGTAGCCGCCGGACTGCAGGCCGATCCCCAGGGCCCCGGCGCGGCGTGCCGCGAGGAGGTCCCACACGCTGTCACCGACCACCATGGCGTGCCGCGGATCGACCCCGACGAGGGCGGCCGCGGCGAGGAACAGGTCCGGGTCGGGCTTGGCGAACCGCACCATGTCCCGTGTGATCATCGGCGTGTCCGACGGCAGCCCGAGCATTCCCAGCGCCGTGTGCGCCGTCTCCATCCGGCCGCTCGTCGCGATGGCCCACGGCACGCCGCGATCGGTGAGGAAGCCCAGGAGGTCGGCCGCGCCCGGCAGCGCTCGTACGGAGTCGACCTGGTCGAGGTAGGCGCGGGCGTGCAGGCTCTGCAGCTCCTCGATCTCCGCGGGGGTCAATGACACGCCCGTCTCGCGCAGCAGCGCCGACACGAACAGACCACCGCTCATGCCGATGCGCCGATGGATCCGCCACACCGACAGGTCGATCCCCACGACCGTCAACGCGTTACGCCAGGCGATCACATGCTGGTACACGCTGTCGATGAGAGTTCCGTCAAGATCGAACAGCAGTGCCGGCGTCGGAGGTTCGGGCATCGGCCGGGACTCGGAAGATATTAGGGTGTTCACGCCGTCTAGTGTCTCTGCCACGGGCGCTGTCGCGATACCGTTGCCCTTCGTGGCGGACTATTCGGATGACCTGCGGCTGGCACACGTCATGGCGGACGCGGCCGACGACGTCGCCACGCGACGGTTCCGGGCCCTTGACCTGCGTGTCGAGACCAAGCCCGACCTCACCCCGGTGACCGACGCCGACCGGCTCGTCGAGGAGTCACTGCGCAACACGCTGAAGCGGGCCCGGCCGCGGGACGCCATCCACGGCGAGGAGTACGGGCGCACCGGCTACGGCCCGCGCTGCTGGGTCATCGACCCGATCGACGCGACCAAGAACTATGTGCGCGGCGTGCCCGTCTGGGCCACGCTGATCGCCCTCATGGAGGGTGACGAGGTGGTCGTCGGGCTGGTGTCCGCGCCCGCGCTGAACCGCCGCTGGTGGGCGGCTCGGGGCGGCGGCGCCTGGACCGGCCGCAGCCTCGCCAAGGCCACCCGCTGCCGCGTGTCGGGCGTCACGGAGCTGGAGGACGCGTCGTTCTCCTACTCGAGCCTGACCGGCTGGGAGGAGCAGGGCCGCCTCGACAAGTTCCTCGACCTGGGCCGCACGGTGTGGCGCACTCGGGCGTACGGCGACTTCTGGTCGCACGTGATGGTCGCCGAGGGCGTCGTGGACGCCTCGGCCGAGCCCGAGGTCTCCCTGTGGGACGTCGCGGCCGTGCAGATCATCGTCGAGGAGGCGGGCGGGATCTTCACCGACCTGTCCGGCGTGCCCAGCCCGGACGGCGGCAGCGTCGTCTGCAGCAACGGCCTGCTGCACGCCAAGCTCCTCGAGCAGCTGGGCGGCGGCCCGCTCACCCTCCGGGTCTGAGTCGCCCGGAGGAGTTCCCGGGGAGTACGGCGCCGCGTGAGCGCGTTACGGCGCCGCGTGAGCGCCTCTGAGGGCCTCCTGACGCCATGTGGGATACCTGGACCAGGTCGGCGCAGGTCGATTCCTCGACGGGGCCCTCCGGAGCCCGGCCACCCCGCGACGATCACTTCTCGAGGCGTACGCCGAGGCCGAAGAAGACGCCCCCGACCGCGACGTCCAGGCGGCGCCGCGCCGGCGCAGCCACCGGCCGATCCGTCCGGCGAGCATGCCGACGGTGCCGTTCAATCGGGTCTTCGCGTCCTCCGACCGGATCGATCAGCCACTTTGACGTCGGTATCGACGTAGCAGGCCCGGCATACCGGTCATCGACCCGTCAGCGTCGGCGGCAATGCGACCACGACGGCGGCAACGTCATCGCGGAGGGGGCGAGGGGCTGTCCCGCGGACCTAGCGACGTCTACGGCATGCTGAACAGATTCGGGTACGTATGGGTGGCGATCGCACTCGTGCTCGTGGCCGCCGGGATGCGTGTGGTCGGTGTCGTCGCCGTGATCAACGTGTTCCGTGGTCTGCCGAAGAATCGAACCTCGATCGGCGCGGCGCTCACCGACCCCGCCACCGAGGTCACCTCCGGCGTCGGCATCGCCGTCAGCGGCACCCTCCCGGTGACCGGCCGCCGCCGTACGGCCATGTCATCGAGGAAGAGAAGATATATCGCGGATTCCGGAACACCGGTCGCCGTGGTAGTCGTTCTTCTAGGCGAAGTCCTCGGAACGGAGGCTGTCGTGGGACGCACCGGATATGTCGTAGGCGGAGTGGCCGTGGCGCTGATCGCCTGGTGGCTGCTGCCCGGATGGGTGACCCTTTTGATCGTGCTCGGCCTCATCGCCGCGCCGGTCGCCGGCTACCTGATGCTCGACCCGTCCCAGCGACGGCGGCTGCGCGGGCAGGCCCGCAAGCGGCTCGGGAGCTGAGCGACCGTCCCGGCCGCAGCGGAGCGGAGGCCGCAGCCGACGGTCGGCCCGGCGGCCGGGACGTCGACCGGCCGTCGGGGCGTAGCGCTCCTGGACGCCGCACGCGAGCAGGAGCGAGGTGCACGCTGAGCGGTGCTCGATGCGCCGGTCAGCGTGCGAAACGCTCGTCGAGGCCCTCGCGCATGTCCTCTGGCAGATCGTGTTTGCCCGCCTTGATGCGGTCGAGAAAATCACGCCATGCGCTCACGCTGAAGAACAGTTTCGGACCGTCAGGATCCTTGCTGTCGCGAACCGCGATGACGCGCTCGCCCTGGCCCTCGTTGGACACCACGCACCTCAGTTCCCCGGGCGGTCGGATGACCGCTGACGCACCGCCTGCTGAACGGCACATCCAAAACCTAGCAGGCACCGCCCGTATCGAACCCGCTCTTCCCAGTTCCGGACCAGCCCGAAAGGGTGAATCCAGCAGGCCGCCTGACACGGTGTGCGGAAGATCGTAAAAGCCCACCGCGGGCCGGCACGAAGAACATGCGCACCCGCGAGTGGGCCGCCGAAGCAGGAAGACCGCCGTTCCTGCCCTGAACGCAGGAAAGCCCGCCAGAAACCTGGCGGGCTTTCCTGATCTATGTAAGTGTCCGGCGGCGTCCTACTCTCCCACACCGTCTC